>CAIQVJ010000137.1 GCA_903875225.1 uncultured Pseudomonadota bacterium | reverse complement strand
TGCCAGGATCGTCGCCCACGCCGACGATTCTCGCGAGGATGGCCGTATCCCCAGGAGGATCGACGCCCACGCCGACGATTCTCGCGAGGATGGCCGTGTCCCTGCCAGGATCGTCGCCCACGCCGACGATTCTCGCGAGGATGGCCGTGTCCCCGCAAGGATCGGCGGGGCAAAGCGGCGTTCCACTGCGGCGCCGGCACCCGCGCCGGGCCTGCAGAGCCGCCCCTACCTGCCCAAAGCGCTCATCAACCCGGCCCGGGCCGCCGCGAGCGCGTAGATCGCCTTGACCCTCTGCGCGGCAGCGCTGCTGAGGGCGAGCTGGGCGTCGTCCAGCTCGAGCGCCGAGCCGACGCCGGTCTGGTATCGGCCCTCGGCGAGATCGAGCTGGGCCTGCGCTGCCAGAACGGCCTCCTCGGACGCCGCGAGCACCGCCTTGTCGGCCGCCACCGATCGCAGCGCGGTCTCCAGCTCCAGACGCACCTGCTGCCGCAACGCATCGGATTGCGCCTCGAGACCGACCAGCGCCGCGCGGGCCTCGCGCACCTGGGCCACCCCGGAGAGCCCGTGAAAGAGCGGCACATCGAGCGATGCACCGACCTTCGCGGAGGGGGACACTCCGGGGAGCGCGAGCCCGGCGCCGGACCCAGCCTCGGAGGCCCCGGCGGTGACCGAGAGGGACGGCGCGTACGTGGCCAACGCCGAGCGGACCTGGGCCTTTTCGGCCTCCAGCTCAGCGCGCATCGCCGCAGCGTCGGGGCGCGTGGCCAGGGCCTGCTCCAAAAGGGCGTCGGTGGTGGACGCTTCATCCTCGACCGCGGGGAAGGCCTGATCACTCACGTCGTAGTCCAGCCCCCCCTCCACGCCCATCGCCTGGTGCAACGTCGCCTTTGCGATGTCGTAGGCGTTCTGGGCCTGCAGCAGCGCCACGCGAGCGTTGGCCTGCTGGGTCCGGGCGGTGGCGAGATCGATGGGGGCACGGATGCCCACGTCCACGAACGCCTGCGTCTGGACAAAATGACGGTCCTGGTTGGCGAGGGTCTGCGTCGCCACCTCCACGAGGGATTTGTCTGCGACGGCGACGAAGTAGGCGTTCCGTACACCCCACTCGGCGTCCAACTCGGCCTGCGCCTCGTCAGCGAGTCGCGCCGCAGCGCTCTCCCGCCAACTCCGCCAGGCCCCGGCAGTCTTCCCGAAGTCCCACACCAGCTGGCTCGCGGAGAGCTCCGCCGTGAGGCTGGTACCGGTGGACGTCGAGGTGGACCACGACGCCCCCCCGTCGAGGGTGGGGAGCAGCCCGGCGCGGGCTTGATCGGCGCGCGCATCGGCCGCGTCGGCCGCAGCTTGCGCCTGGCGCACCGAGGGGTGGTCCTTCGCGGCAGCCAACGCCTGCTCGAGCGTGAGGGTGTCTGCATGTGCAGCGTGAACGAGAAGGAGAATCATTCGGACCTCAATGCCTCGATGGGATCCAACTGCGACGCATGACGAGCCGGGTAGAGCCCGAAGATGACGCCGACGACCGCGCTGAAACACACCACGCCCACGACCACGTCGGGATCGATCAGGAGCGGCCATCCGTACGCGTGAGCGAGTCGGCTGGCTGCCCCGACGCCGAGGCCGATCCCCACGAACCCACCAACGCTCGCGAGCAGCAGGGCCTCGACGAGGAACTGCCACAGGATGTTCGCGGGCGTGGCGCCCACCGCGAGGCGCAGTCCGATCTCCCGGGTGCGCTCGCTCACGCTCACCAGCATGATGTTCATGATCCCGATGCCGCCCACCATCATCGACACGCCAGCGATCGCCGCGAGCAGGTTGGTGATGGTGCTCGTGCCCTCGGCCTCGGCGCTCGCCATCTCGGTGAGGTTCCGGATCTGGAAGTCGTCCGGCCGCGGGTCCGTCGGATCCGCGTCGAGGTGATGACGGTCACGCAGCAGGGACGTCAACTGGCGCTGCGCGACGCCGGTGCCATCCGACGAGGACGCACCCACGATCACCCACCCGTTGAGCGCGTTGGAGCCTCCCTGGATCTTGGCCATGAACGTGGTCACCGGCATCATCGCGCAGTCGTCGTAGTCGGTGCCGTAGGGCGACTGGCCCAACTTGGCGAGCACGCCGATCACCTCGAACGGGATGTTGGAGATGCGCACGCTCCTACCCACAGGATCCGCACCCTCGCCCCAGAGCTTGCCCACCACCGTCTGGCCGAGCACCACGACCTTGGCGCCCCCGGCCGCCTCCGCTGCGTCGAACCGGGTCCCACTCGAGAGCGCCCAGCTCCGGAGATCGAAGTAGTCCGGGGTCGTCCCCTGCACGCTGGTGGTCCAGTTCTGCTCGTCGGCCACGAGCGTGCCGTTGCTCCGGAGCAGGGGCGCTGCCAGTCGAACCGAGGGGACGTCGGTCTGTATCGTCTTGAAGTCGTCCCAGGTCACGGTCGCCTGGCTGCCCCACCCGCCGCGGCCGCCGGACCGCGACGAGGAGCCCCCCGTGATGATCAACAGGTTCGCACCCATCGTGGCGAACGACGCGCGAACCTGCTCCCGCGCCCCCGCCCCGATCGCAGCCATCGCGATCACCGACCCGACGCCGATGATGATCCCAAGCATCGTGAGGAACGACCGCGTCTTGTTCAGCAGCAACGCGCGAGCGGCGATGCGCAGCGTGAGGAACAACGTCATTCCGGCGCCGGGGCCTCGGCGAGCTTCTGGGTCTGCCGCAGGTCGGAGCGCACCATGCCGTCCCGCATGATCAGCACCCGTCCCGCGTACTCGGCGATGTCCGGCTCGTGGGTCACGAGCACGACCGTGATCCCGGTGCGACCCAGCTCCTGCAGCAAGGCCATCACGCCGAGGCTCGTGGTGGTGTCGAGGTTGCCTGTCGGCTCGTCCGCCAGGATCACCCTGGGGTTGCTCACAATCGCGCGGGCGATTGCGACGCGCTGCTGCTGGCCGCCTGACATCTGGTTCGGGTGGTGGTCGAGGCGATCCCCCAGGCCCACGCGGCGAAGCGCCTCCGTGGCCCGGGCGCGCCGCTCCCTGGCCGGGACCCCGCCGTAGATCAGCGGAAGCTCGACGTTCTCGACCGCGCTGGTGCGGGCGAGGAGGTGGAAGCTCTGGAACACGAAGCCCAGGGTCTGGTTGCGGACCGCGGCGAGGGCCGCCTTGTTCAGGCTCGAGACGTCGGTGCCGTCAATCCAGTAGCGACCCCCGCTCGGCCGATCGAGGCACCCGAGCACGTTCATCAGCGTCGATTTTCCGGAGCCCGACGCGCCCATGATGGCCACGAACTCGCCAGCGTCGATGCGCAGCGACACGTTGCGCAGCGCGTGGACCTGCACGGTCGGGTCACCGCCGGGCACCCGGTAGGTCCGGGAGACGTCTTCGAGCACGAGGAGGCCGTTCGGCTCGCTCGTCGACACGGGTCACATTCCCCGACGGAACGGGCTTGCAGAGGCACCCGAGGGCGCCCTGGACGCCGCCCCGGGCTCGGACACGTCGGTGATCACCTCGTCCCCGACCTTCAGCTCCCCGGACTTCAACTCGGTGTACCGGCCATCCGAGAGCCCCGTCTGTACGGAGACCGCAACGGGCTTGCCATCGCGCAGGACATAGATGGTGTGCGACTCCTCGGTGCCCTGGGCGGCAACCTCGGGCTCGCCACCGCCACGCCGGCCGCCTCGGCCCCCCGCGCGCTCGCCCGCAGCCCCCGCCGTGGCGTCGGGCAGGTGGAACCGCAGCGCCACGTTGGGGATCCGCACCACGGCGTCCTTCTCGTCCACGACGAAGGTCACGTTCGCGGTCATCCCCGGCTTGAGCGCGAGATCGGTGTTGGTCACGTCCACGACGGCATCGTAGGTGACCACGCTCTGGACGGAGGTGGGCGCGTTCCGGATCTGGCGCACCGTGCCGTCGAAGTGGCGACCGGGCCAGGCGTCCACCGTGAAGGTGGCCTTCATCTTGTCTGCGAGCCGGCCGATGTCCGCCTCGGCCACGCTGGTGTCGACCTGCATCTTGGCGAGGTCCTCCGCGATCACGAAGAGCGTCGGCGCGGAGAGCGAGGCGGCAACGGTCTGGCCGACGTCCACGCTGCGGGAGATCACGGTGCCGTTGATGGGCGAGACGATGCTGGTGTAGGCGAGGTTCACCTGCGCTTGGTGCAGGGCGGCGTGGGCCTGGGCGACCTGCCCCCGGGCCACCTCCACGCCCGCGTTCGCGGCATCTGCTGCGGCCTGGGCCGTGTCGCGATCTGCAGCGGCGATGAGCGAGCGATCGGCGAGGCTCTGGGCACGCGCGTAGACACGCGCTGCATCCGCAGCTTGAACCTTCGCCTTGGTCAGGTTCCCGTTGGCCGCGAGGTCCGCGGCCCGGGCCTGCTCGAGCGCCGCCTGGAACATCTCGGGATCGAGGCTCGCGATCAGCTGCCCCTTCTCGACCTTCGAGTTGAAGTCGATGTTGTTGAGCGACGCGATCCTGCCGGAGACCTGCGTGCCCACCTGCACGGTGACCAGCGCCGAGAGCACCCCGGTGGCCGTGACCTTGCTCACGACGTCGCCGGTGTCCACGACCTGTGTGTCGTAGCTCGGAGGAGGAGCCGGGCGTAGGAAGTACCACCCGGTGAACCCACCCAGCGCGAGAACCGCGACCAGAACGCCGCAGCCGGTGCGGAGACGGGGGCCAATCGGGGAGGAGGAGGCGGGCGACACGGGGAGCCTCAAGGGTGCGGCGTATAGCCCGGAGGGAGCGGAGCCGCCGCTGCCGCGGCCGGGGCGGGGTAAGGGCCACGGGCATGCCACTCGCCACCACCTCCGAGCTCTTCCTTCGTGAGCCGCTCCGGACCCTCCGGCGGAACGTGATGCGCAGCAGCCTCTCGGCGCTGGGCGTGACAATCGGCATCGCCGCGGTGGTGTGCGTGATCGCGGTGGGCGACTCCGGCACCCGACACGCCGAGGAGCAGCTCTTCGCGCTGGGCGACAACCTGGTGTGGATCGAGTCCGGCTCGCGGAACGTGGCCGGGGTGCGCACCGGCACGCACGGCGACATGTCGCTCACCGTGGAGGACGCCGAGGCAATCCAGAGCCAGATTCCAAGGATAAAGGCTGTCAGTCCGCAGGTTGACGGTGGGGTGGGCGTGATGAACGGGAACAAGAATTGGAGGACCCAATACCGCGGGGTGTCCCCTTCGTTCCTTCATGTGAGGCGGTGGACCATCGCACAGGGCAGCGCATTCACCGACGCGCAGGTGGAGCAGGCCTCCAGCGTCGTCCTGATCGGGGAGACCGTCCGGCAGCAGCTCTTCGCAGAATCGTCCGACGGAGACCCCGTCGGGGCGGTGATCCGGCTCGATGGCGGGCTCTACACCGTGATCGGCGTGCTCGGGGCGAAGGGGCAGGCCCCCAACGGTCGGGATCAGGACGACACCCTGCTGCTTCCCTATACGACCGCGCTCCAACGCCTGCGCGGTGGCGGCAGCCACTGGCTCGATGACATCCTGTGTTCAGCGGCGACAGCAGATGACGTGTTGCCCGCGATTGATCAGGTGTCCGCCCTGCTCCGCGAGCGCCACGTCATCCAATCCGGCCCCACCGGCGAACCGGACGACGACTTCAACATCCGTCGGCCCGACGAGTCGATCAAGGCGCAGATCGAGGCGAGCCAGACGCTGTCGGACATGCTCACGGGCGTGGCCTCGATCTCGCTGCTGATCGGTGGGATCGGCATCATGAACGTGATGCTCGTCTCCGTGGCGCAGCGCACGCGCGAGATCGGGCTGCGCCTCGCAGTGGGAGCCACCGAGATGAACGTGCTCACCCAGTTCCTGGGCGAGGCGATCCTGCTCTGCAGCTTCGGCGGGGTCGCGGGCTCGGGGTTGGGCGTGGTGGGGGCCTACGCGCTCGGCAAGTCGCTCGGGTGGCCGGTGAACGTGCCGCCCCAGGTGTTCGTGGTGGCCCCGGGAGTGGCGCTCGTCGTCGGCGTGATCTCCGGGCTCTACCCGGCATGGAAGGCCGCCCGCCTGGACCCGATCGCAGGGTTGCGGAGCGAGTGACGACCTGCGCCGGCAGACCCTACCGCAGGATCGTCGGCACCATGCCCACTGACGGAGGATTGGGACCGTCGAAGCAGATGTCGCACACCCGGTTGTGACCGTTGAAAGCCAGGAGCTCGACGCTGGGGGCCAGGAAGTCGGGCTTCAGCGGCTCCACGCGCAGCAGATCCGTGCTGAGGTACTTCTTGTTGTCGTCCGGGAACACCGTCACGACGACGGCGTCGTCCCCAAGCTCACGATGCAGCCGGATCGCGGCGAGCAGGTTGGCACCGCTCGAGATGCCGACACCGAGACCCAACTCCGACGCGAGGCGCTGGGCCATCACGATCGCGTCGCCGTCGTCGATGGCGATCACAGCGTCCAGCTCCTCGAGGCGCACGATCGCCGGGATGAACTCGTCGCTGATGCCCTGGATGCGATGCTTGCCCACCTTGTGGCCCGTCGTGAGCGTCGGCGAGTTGGCGGGCTCGACCGGGTGGAGGCGGATGCCCGGCACGTGTGACCGGAGGTAGCGGCCGGTGCCCATGATCGTCCCGCCCGTGCCGACGCCGGCCACGAACGCTGCGGGAGAGAGGCGCCGCGCACGAAGCTGCGCGAGGATCTCGGGACCGGTGCTCAGCTCGTGGGCCTCGGAGTTCTGCTCGTTGGCGAACTGCCGGGGGAGGAACGAGCCGTCGGTTCGAGCCGCGAGCTCCTCCGCGAGACGGATCGAGCCGAGGAAACCACCCTCCTCCTTGGACACGAGGCACACCTCGGCGCCAAAGGACCGGATCAGCAGCTTGCGCTCCTGGCTCATCCAGTCCGGCATGAAGATGGTGACGGGGTGGCCGAGCGCGCGACCGATGGCCGCGAAGGAGATCCCGGTGTTGCCGCTCGTGGCCTCGATCACCAACCCGCCCGGGGCGAGCGCACCGGTCGCGATCGCTCGCCGCAGGATGTGGAGCGCCATGCGGTCCTTGATGGACCCGGTGAGGTTGAGGTTCTCGGCCTTGGCGTACACGCGCCGCGGGCGAGCGTCGCCCAGCGTGTACTCGATGGCGAGCAACGGCGTGTTCCCCACCAGTACGCGCAGTCCGGCGAGGCGATCCGGGGGATGGCTTGAGGCGATGGCGGGCTCCGTGGAGGGAGGGTGCCCTAACCCGAATGATGCCGGGCGCGGCCTCACCATCCGAAGGCGAGCAGCTTCCCCTCGAGGGTGCCGCTCACGGCGTCCCCCGCCGCCACACCGCCCGCGTCGAACCGGATGACGCCAGCGGTCGCCCCCGCGACCGGCACGGAGATCGGCTGGTCCTGATAGACGATCTCGAACGCACGGGTCCCAGAGCCGAACGGATCGCGACCTCGATCACCCGGTCGGGGCGAAGGCGTCATCCGAATTATCCGGCGCGGTCACAGGGGACGGCGAGGCGTCAGGGGTGGTGAGGTGCATCCAGGCAGCACGGCGACGAGCATGGCCCACCATGGTCCCGAACGAGCGCCGCAGGAAGGCTCACACGACGTAGCCAGCGCCCCAGGTGTTAACTCCGCGTTCCCTGTCGGAGTTTCGAATGCTGCTCGTCGCCCTGTTCGCCGCCCGCGCCCACGCCGTGCCCGCCTACGTCCGTTACCCCGATGTGCACGGAGACAGCGTGGTCTTCAGCGCCGGTGGAGATCTCTGGACCGCGAGCACGACCACCGCCGGCCCCGCTCGCCGGCTCACCGCACACGTGGGCACCGAGCGGTACCCGCGCTACTCGCCGGATGGCCAGAGCATCGCGTTCACCGGCGAGTACGACGGCAACACCGACGTGTTCGTGATCCCCGCGGTGGGCGGTGAGCCCCGTCGACTGACGTGGGGCGCAGACGACGACATCGTGCTGGGTTGGAGCCCTGACGGCGCCCAGATCTACCTGCGGAGCCGCCGGACCGATCCCAACCAGAGTTGGCGCATCTACAGCGTCGCCGTCCAGGGCGGCGATCCCGTTGAACTGCCCCTCGGCTGGGCTGGCTGGCTCGACGTGGACCCGGACAGCGGCAGGTACGCGTTCACGCGCACCGGGTTCGAGTCGCGGACGTGGAAGCGCTACCGGGGTGGGACCGCAGACGACATCTGGGCCGGTGACCCGAAGCTGGGTACCTATTCACGCCTGACGACATTCGAAGGGGCCGACTCCTTCCCGATGTGGAACGGCGGGAAGATCTACTTCCTCTCGGATGAGGGGGGGACCGGGCGCCTGTGGCGGATGGACGCCGACGGCAGCAACCGCACGGCGCTCACCACGAACACCGACTGGGACATCCGGTGGCCGGCGATGGGGCCCGGCGGGGTGATCGTGTATGGGTTGGGCGGGGACCTGTATCGGTACGACATCGCCACCAGCCAATCCAGGAAGCTGGACATCGACGTGCCGGAGGAGTCCGTCCTGGCTCGAACGCACTACACCGACGCCGCGACCTCGATGGACGGCGCGGACCTCTCCCCGGATGGGGACCGGCTGCTCGTCGAGCTACGCGGGGAGCTTTGGAGCGTGCCGGTCAAGGAGGGGGTTTCGCTGCCCATCACGCACGACAGCGGGGCCCGCGAGCGGGGCGGCTCGTTCTCGGCAGACGGCAAGTCGGTGATCTACGTGACGGATGCGACGCGCGAGGAGGCGATCGCGCGCCGGGACGCCTACGGTCGGGGCACCGGGACCACCGTGGTCCCGGCAGGAACGACCGGTTGGCGCTTTCCTCCGCGGGAGTCGGGCGACGGAAAATGGCTCGCCTGGTCGGACGAGACCCAGACAGTGTACGTGGCCCCGGCGACAGGGGGAGCGCCCCGGGCGATCGATCACTCGGTGCAGTCCGAGGTCCGCGACTACGTGTGGAGCAGGGACGGGCGGTGGCTCGCGTATTCGAAGGTGGACACCCGCGGCTACTCCGCGGTCTACGTGTACGACACGCACGACTCCAGCGTGCACCAGGTGACCGGGGCGAGCCTCGTGGCCTACGGTCCAGCCTGGGACCCCGACGGGCGCTACCTGTATGTGTTGGGCGACAACCACGTGGACCCGCTGTTGAGCAGCCGGGACTTCGACTACGTCGGCATCAACGCCACCCTGCCCTACGCGATCCTGCTCCGGGCGGATGTGAAGAACCCCTTCGTCGCCACAGACGGCATGCCCGACCTACCAACGGACGCCACGAAGAAGGACAAGAAGAAAGACGACAAGAAGGCCAAGGACGATGACGCGGCCGCGCCGAAGCCGTTCGAGATCACGTTCGACGGGATCCTGGACCGGATGGCCGCGTTCCCGGTGCCCGCGGCGATGTACGGCAGTCTCTCGGCGAACTCCGCGGGCGTGTACTACCTGACGTGGCCGATCCAGGGGATGGCAGACACCCCGGAGGAAGGCCCGCCCACGTTCCACGGAACGCTCGTCCGGTTCGACCTCGAGAAGCGAAAGGGCGAGACCTTCCTCGACCACGTGGGCGGGTACCTGCTCGCCGGCAAGGGCGAGAAGATCGCGGTGGTGACCGCGCCGGGCGCGATCAACGTGCTGGATGCCGCGACAGCGCCAGCCACCGTGGCTCCCGAGAGCGCCGTGAACCTGGGAGACGTCGTGGTCACCCTCGATCCGCGCGAGGAGTGGTCGCAGATCTACTACGAGGCGTGGAGGAACATGCGCGACTTCCACTGGGACCCGAAGATGGCGGGCGTGGACTGGCAGAAGATGCGCGACCAGTACGCTCAGCTCCTGCCCCGACTGACCAGCCGGGCCGAGCTCACCGACCTGCTCGGCGAGCTGATCGGCGAGCTCGCCAACTCCCACACCTACGTCGGCGGCGGGGACACGGGCGCCGGTCCCGAGCACGTGACCACCGGCAGCCTCGGTGCAGACTTCGTGCGCGAGGGCAGTGCGTTCAAGATCACCCGGATCTACCGCGCAGACCCCGCCGACAACGACGTCAACCCATTGCTCGTGCCCGGTGTGAACATCCAGGAAGGCGACTACATCCTCCAGATCGACCACCAGGCCCCCGCGATGGACAAGCCCATCGACGCCGACCTGGCAACGATGGCCGGGCGCCGCGTGGTCCTCACGGTGAACAGCAGGAACTCGCTCACGGGCGCTCGCGACGTCGTGGTCACCCCCCGGGGCGACGATCACTCGCTGCGCTACCACGACTGGGTTCGCAAGAACCGTGAGTACGTGGACGAGAAGTCCGGAGGCAAGATGGGGTACATCCACATCCCGGACATGGGGGTGAACGGCCTCGTCGCGTTCGACACGTGGTTCGGCCCCCAGCTCGACAAGGAAGGGCTGGTGATCGATTGCCGCTGGAACCGCGGCGGCTTCGTCTCCCAACTGATCATCGAGCGGCTTCAACGCAAGCTGGTCGGGTTCGACCGCTCACGGGCAGGAGACGTGAACACGTACCCGAACCACGTGCTGAACGGTGATCTCGTCGTGCTCACCAACGAGTTCGCGGGATCAGACGGCGACATCTTCCCCTACAGCGTTCAGCGCCTGGGCCTCGGGCCGGTGATCGGTGAGCGGTCCTGGGGCGGCGTGGTCGGGATCCGGGGAGACAAGCCCATGGTCGACGGCGGCTTTCTGACCCAACCCGAGTACGCCTACTGGTGGCCGGGCAAGGGCTGGGCTGTCGAGAACCACGGCGTGGACCCCGACTTCGAGATCCAGAACCTCCCGCAGGACGTCGCCGCAGGGCGTGACCCCCAGCTGGATCGCGCGATCTTCGAGCTCCAGCGCCAGGTGCTGGTGAAGCCGCCAGTCGTGCCCGACTTCGGGCCCGAGCCGAAAAAGACGCGCGGAGACTTCGAGAAGTAGGCGGACCGGCTCGGGAGAGCGGCCTCGCCGCCCGCTCTCCCTCGTGACCTACTCCACCCCGTGGTCCACGTAGCAGAACGAATCGTCACTGTTCCGGGTGTCGCACCACACCGCGTACAGGTCGGTGTCGTTTGCGCTCAGGCCCTGGAAGTGGCCGACCCACTTGTAGGTGTCATAGTCGTTGAAGCCCTTCTTGAAGGTGGCGTCCGCGACTGGATACTCGTTCCAGGTGGCGCCGCCGTCGATGCTCGTTGCCCCGTACAGGCGCCAGTCCCCCTCGCGGTCATCAAACCAGGTGGTGTGGATGCCGCCCGACCCGTCGACCGCCATCCATGGCTCCATCTGCTGTGCACCTTCGTCGTCCTGGTTCAGGATCTGCCCGCTGGTCGTCACACCGTCCTTGACCGTGTAGAACACGGTATCGCCCGTCGTGGTGGAGCCACTCTCGTACATGGCGGTGACGATGCCGATGGAACCGTCTGCGAGCAGCTCGGTGTCCGGGGAGTAGAACCCGTCGAAGCCGGAAGCGCCGGCCTCGATGGGGTTGCGCTCCCCCGGGCGGTGCCGTGCCCACTCGGGCATGCGGACCTTGTCCTTGTCGTAGGCGTGCATGCCCATCTGGCGCGCCTCGGCCTCCTCCTGGGGGTCCTCGGCGATGGCGGAGGCCGCCTCGGCGCCCACCAGCTGGGAGGTCACCTTCACGTCCTGCCAGTCGCCGCCCACGAGGTGCGAGAGGGTCACGACCATCTGGTTGTTCCGGTAGTCGTAGTCGTCACGCGAGACCCACGGGTCTCCATTGGCGTCGATCACCGGCACGCCGTTCAGGAAGCTGCCCGAGGTCACCGTGGTGATGTCCGTGAAGCCCGCACAGCCGCCCGTCGACTCGGAGTAGTCCTGGTACATCAGGTTCCCCTGGAACCGATCCCACGACATGATCGCGCGCCCGGAGTCGTCCACGTCCATCCACTGCCGGTCCACGAAGTCGCCCGACTTCGTGATGCGGACGGGATCCGACCACGTGGCACCGCCGTCGGTGGAGTCGAGGCAGATCACGGCGCTCTTCGACGCGCTCGCGTTCTCCACCAGCAGGTAGGTGAAGTACACGTAGCCGCCACCGGCCCCGAACACGGGGTCGTTCTGGTAGGGGTATGCGGACTTGTCGAAGGACTTGATCTCGCTCCATGTCCTGCCGCCATCGGTGGAGCGGGACCACTTGACGTAGAGGTTGTACCCGTTCAGGTCCATCCAGGACGCGAGCAACGTGCCGTCGTCCAGCACCTTGACCGTGGGCTCGGCCTGGCTGTCCGAGGCGTCGGGCGCGATCTGGACGTCGGTGCCCCAGCCGGTGATGGCGAGCGGCATCGGGCCGGGGTCGACCGAGTCGTCCTCGCCCTTGTTGCCGTCGTGTTTGCAGCCGACCAGGGAGGCCAGGAGCGCGGAGGTCAGGATGAGCAGGCGGGCAGAGGACATGAGGCTCCAAAGGGCGCGCCCACCGTAGCCTGAAGATCACGCGTCCAATTGCAATTCTATCGCAAAAACACGGATGCCCCCCCTCACTCGATGTAGCCGGCAGCCTTGAGTGCGGCCATCACCCCCTGATCGGCAGGATCCACATCTGTTTCAGGGGACACCGCCCGGATGCCCGCGACGAGAGCGTCGAAGGTCCCGCCCGCCGAGAGGCCGATCGGGTGCGTCTCCCCGGGATCGTGTGCGAGGTCGTAGCCGCGGGTCACCCCGTCCATCCACAGGAGCTTGCTCCATCCGAACCACTGGGCGGCGGAGGTGACCCCGTAGGCGAGGCCGCCCGTGCGCTTGGCGCGCCGGGCGTCCGGCCAGGCCACGGTGGTGACCGGCAGGAGCACCTCGGGCAGGACGCCGTCCCGGACGAGGTGGAACGCGTGCGTGGCGTTGAGGGGCTCGGGAAAGGGCTCCCCCGGCTCACTGTCGACGAGGAACACCTGGGAGTTCGGCTCCCAGGCGTAGAACCCGTGGTCGATGAGGCCGTGCTCGCCCAGGAACTCCCCGTGGTCGGACGCCGCGATGACCCGGCACCCGTCCGCGCACCAGCCCTCGGCCTCCACCTCGGCCAGCACGTCGCCGAGCGTGTGGTCGGCCTCGTAGACCCCATAGTCGTACAGGTCGGTCACCCGCGCCAGCAGGGCGCGCCCCTGTCCGTCGCTCATCTTGCCGGTGAGGAACCGCTGCCAGGGGCCGCTCTTCGACGCCGACCATCCGAGCGCGGGCCGGGACCGCGCCCACCCCACGTCGTCCGGTACCGCCCGCCACGGCTGGTGGGCATCGGCCATGTTGACGAACAGGAACAACGGCCTGCCACGGGGGTCGAGCCGGTTGCGCAGCTCCCGACGCACCTGGGCGACGAGGTCGTCGTCGTCGAGGTCCCTGAAGTGCTCCGCGGCCTTCTCCACCTGGAACCCGCGCATCAGCCCGGTGTTCTTGCAGACCACCGGGTTCCCGGAGACCGCCACGGTCTGGTAGCCGGCCCGGGCCATGTCCTCTGCCAGCGTGGGGAGCTTCGGTCCGAGCGTTCTCGCCGGGATGCTCGAAGCATCCGACGTGATGTCCACGCTGGCCAGGGGCAGCTCGTGTACACCATGCTGCAGCACCGGCAGGCCGGTGAAGAAGCTGGCGTGCGTGGGGAGCGTCCAGCTCCCCGGGGCGTAGGCGCGGCAGGTGTGGCGACCCGCGGCGGCGAGCCGCTGCAGCGTAGGCGTCGTGGGCCGATCGTAGCCGCAGAGCGACGTGTGGTCCGCGCGGACGGTGTCGAGGACGGCGAAGATGACCGTGGGGCGTCCCGGTCGCGCCTGGGTCCACCCCCGCCGGTAGAGATCCCGCGCCCCGGCGCCCCAGCGGGCCCAGCCGAGCAGGCAGAGGAGGCACAACGCCACGAGGACCAGGAGCCCGCGGCCCCAGCGGCGGGCGCGGGGACAGGCGCTCATGGTCCGCTACCGGGAATACGGTTGTGACACAAGCAGACCACCGCGCGCCCCAGCCGCCGGTGGGACACCGAAAACCGCCCGTGCGCGACGAGGATTGGCGAGCCGGAGGTGTCCATCCGGCGCAGCGTAAGCTGGCGAGGCATGCACCGGGCGCGCAAAATGGCTGCCGCGGGGGTGCCACCCCCGCCGCGCCATGGCGAAAAAGCCCGGCTATGGTCCACGCCATGAAGCACCCCACACGCCAGGGTGGCAGCCGCCCGTTCGCCGGGCTCGTCGCCGCCGTCCTCCTCGGTGCCAGCGTGGCACCGCTCGCACGCGCGGCGGCAGCATTCGCGGCGAGCACCCCCGCCCCCCCGCCCGTCACCCCCGCGGCTCCGCCGGACGACGCCCTCGCCGACGCGGACGGGCCCGCGCCCACGAGAGCCGTGGCTACCGGGCTCTCCGCCCCCGGCCTCGATCCGGTGGTCCTCGACCTGGCGCTCGCCGCGCTCGACTGTGCGCACCGCACTGGCGCAGCGGCCGTGCCCGAGGCCGAAAAGGTCCTCTCGATCATCGACTATCGCCTCCCTTCCACCGCCCCCCGGCTCTGGGTGCTCGACCTGCAGCACCGCTCCACCCTTTTCATCGAACACGTCGCCCATGGGCGGGGCACGGGGGAAGACCTCGCGACCCGGTTCTCCAACGTGCCCGAGAGCAACACCTCCAGCGTGGGGCTGTTCCGCACCGGGGAGACCTACACTGGCAAGCACGGGCTCTCCCTCCGCCTGGACGGGCTCGAGCCCGGCTTCAACGATCAGGCGCGCGCCCGGGGCATCGTGGTGCACGGCGCCGACTACTGCACCATGGCCCACGTGGACACGTACGGTCGGCTGGGTCGGAGCCAGGGGTGCCCGGCGCTGGACCCCGCGATCTCGGAGGCGGTGATCGACACCATCCGCGGGGGCACGCTCCTGTTCGCCTACTTCCCCGAGGCCGACTGGCTCTCGACGTCAAGGTTCATGCACTGCGACGCAGCGCCCGCCGGCTGACCAGCTACCACAGCACCGGGTTCGTCGTCGCACCCCACCAGCTCCCGGGGAGCGGCTCGGAATTGCTCGACCGCGCGGTCGAGGCGTCGATGTCGATCCGCCGCCCGCTGTCCGCAAAGCCCATGAGCACCCCATCCGCGTACCCGAGGCCGTACAGTCCGCTGGTGCCGATGCTCCCCACGCGGGTGGTGGCGCCTGTACCCGGGTCCACCCGCACGAGATCGTCGCCCCCCGAGACGGTCCAGTACAGCATCCCGTCGGGCAGCCCGATGATGTCCCCCGAGGTGCTGTAGCGCCCCGAGGGCACCAGCTGGGTGAGCGCCCCCGTGGACGTGTCCACGAACGAAACCCGGCTCCCGGCACCCACGAGCCGCCCATCGGAGACGAACGTGAGCCCGATCATGGAATCGGCGAGCCGGGCGACGAAGGTGCACTCGGCCGTGCTCGGGTTGATCGCGTACAGCGACGACGAGGTACCGCCGAACATGTACCCGGAGAGGTCGATCGCGATGTCCGTCATCCCGGAGAACGGTGTGCCCCCGAGGGTGAAGTTGCCGATTCGCGACGCGGTGTTGGTGGAGGGATCGTAGGCGAACAGCGTGTCGGAGGTGTTCAGGTAGACGGAGGCCGTGGCGACCGTGCCGGTGTCCCCGGTGTCGGGCACCACCACCGTCCCGGTGTCGTGCGCGGAGTCCTGGGCGGTGTCCCCCGTCGACGTGTCGACGATCGACGATCCGCTGTCATCCTGTTTTTTCGGGTCCTTCCCATCGAGCTTGAGCGCGTATTCCTGGCACGCGACCGCCCAGACGCACGTCAGGGCGAGGAGGACCGGTACCCGGGAGCGAAAGGGGAGGAACGGTTGTGACATACGACGCGCTATCCCGGTTGTCAGCAGGCACTGCCCAACGACAGATTCGTGTGCATCCGCCGTTCGGCCCGTCGGTGGGGCCCCGCCGCCCGTTAGGCTAGAGGGATCTGCAGGAGCCCCAATGGTCGCCACACGCCCCCTCACCCGCGCCGATTTCGAGGCGGTCGTCGCCCTCGACCGGCGCCTCACCGGAAAAGAGCGCCGCGGCTGGTTCACCCAGCGACTCAACGCGGCGATCCGGCAGCCGGCTCGACACCTGCAGCTCGCCGCCGAAGGGGAGGGCGGCCTCATCGGCTTCCTGCTCGCCCGGGTGGTGAGCGGCGAGCACGGGCGCGACGAAGCGCTCATCGTGCTCGAGACCATCGGCGTGGACGCCTCGGGCCGGCATGCGGGGCTCGGGCAACACATGATGGCGCAGCTCGCAGAAGCCGGGCGCACGCGCTCCCTGCACAGCATCGTCACCCAGGTGGACTGGCGGGACCACGGAATGACGGCGTTCCTCGATCACGCCGGGTTCGCCCTCTCGAAGACGCAGGTCGTCTCCCGCGCGGTCAACCGGATGCCCCTGCCCGCGACCGACGAAGAGGTCGAGCAGGCGCCGCCGCTCGTGCGTCACCTCACGGCCGCCGACCTCCCGGCGCTCCAACGCATCGACCAACGGATCACGGGGCGCGACCGCACAGCCTACCTCTCCCGCCGGGTGGACGAGGCGCTCGGCGAGTCTGCGATCAGTGTGTCGCTGTGTGTGGAGGAGGACGGCGCCGTCGTGGGCTTCGTCACGGTACGGGTCGATTTCGGCGGCTACGGCAAGGTCGTGCCCGGGGCCACGCTCGACACCATCGGCGTGGACCCTCGCTTCGCAGGCAGGGGGTACGCCCGGGCGATGCTCACGCAGCTGATCGACAACCTCGCCGCCATCGACGTCGAGACGCTCGAGACCGAGGTCGCGCACGACGATCTGGACCTCCTGCGGTTCCTGTACCGGTTCGGCTTCGTGCCCGCCCCGCGGCTCGTGCTCGAGCGCCGCCTGTAGACGCCCAGCTCGGATCCCGGCTACACGTGCGGCCTCTCCAGAGTCCGCATGGTCCTGCTCGCCGTCTTCCTCGCGCTCCCCACCGCCAACGCCGCGCCGCGGGGCGATGCCCTGGAGGACGGCCCCCGCTGCCACACGCCAGAGATGCTGCAGCGTCGGTGGGACCAGGATCCGGACGGCCCGCCGACCAGCTACGCCACCTACACGCGGCCCGACGAGGCCGGGTACGTGGACTCCGAGACGTACCCGCTGCGGATCCACTACCGGCGGGCCGAGGACGCCGACCGCGCGCTCACCGTCGTCCTGCCGATCGCCGAGGACGTGTGGCATGTCGAGATCGAGGTCATGGGCTGGCCGCAGCCTCCCGCTGACTACGGGGCCGGCGGAAACGACTCGTACGACATCTACCTCACGAACGACCAGACCCAGGGCGGCGCGTACACGTTCACCACCTACGACACGGGCATCGAACCGGACGCCACGCCGGACGACGACCTCTTCTCGAACTCGTCGTGGATCGCAGTCGACGACGACCAGAGCTGGATCCCCGACAACATCATGCCCCTGTTCATCTCCCACGAGTTCAACCACGCGTGCCAGTACACGATCGACGCGAACGAGTACACGCTGTTCGTCTGGGAGAGCACCGCCGAGGCCATCGCGGAGATCTACAGCGGAGCCAACAGGCAATTCAAGCTGGAGATCCCCGACTTCCAGGTCCACCCGAACCTCTCGATCCTGTTCGACGCCTACACGCGGCAGGTGAGCACCTACGGGAACGAGACGGCCTACTACGAGTACGGCGGTTGGATCTTCGGCGCGTTCATCGAGCAGGCGCTCGGGACCGACGACGGCACCACACTGCTGCAGATGTGGAAGGACCTCGCGACGGGGAGCCGATCGGACGAACCGGACTTCGTCGACGCGCTCGGGCTCGTCGGCGGCGCTGACTTCCCGGATGCTGGCGAGCTGTTCCTGGAATTCAGCGAGTGGCGGCTGATGGCGGCAGACTTCGATGATGGCGCCCACTACGCTGGTGCCAGCACCTGGCCCGCGGACGCGGAGGCCGGGTCGGAGGCGACACTGCAGCTGGGCGCCGTGGACGGAACCCAGGTGAGCCCCGCGAACGCGCCCTACTACCTTGGCGACTCGGTGTGGGAGATCGATGTGGACTCGGCGATCGCAGGGTCATTGCACCTGGATGTCGTGGGCGAAGAGACCACCCAGTGGGGGATCGTGGCCGCCGGGTACACCGGGACAGGCCCAGCCGTGGTGTCCAGGGCGCGGGGCACCGACGGGGCCGAGGTGAGCACCGACCTCCCGCTCGCCGGGGTGACGAGGATCCTGGTCGCCGTGGCGAACCTGGGGCCGTCCACGCTCGACCCGGAGGACGACAACATCAAGGGACAGAACACCTTCACGCTCTCGATGTCGATCGTCGCCCCCTCCGGGGACACGGGCGGGGACTCCGCGAACGACGACGGCTCCGGGGAGAAGGGCGGATGCGCATGCGCCACGAGTGCGGGCGGCGTTGGCAGCACCGGAGGGTTTGCGCTCCTGCTGGCTGGCCTGGCGTGGGGCGCCAGACGCAGACGGTGACCCCCGCCCGCTCAGCGATTCAGGACATCATCCGCAGGTAGTCCATCTCCTCGAGCGCGCGGCCCGATCCCTTCACCACCGCGGAGAGCGGATCGTCGGCGATGATCACCGGGAGACCTGTCACCTGCGAGAGCGCGGTGTCCAGCTCGGAGAGCAGGGAGCCGCCGCCGGTCATGATGATCCCGCGGTCGACGATGTCGCCCAGCAGCTCGGGTGGCGTGCGCTCGAGCGACCCGGTGACCGCCTCGATGATCAAGCGTACGGGCTCCTCCAGGGCCTCCCGGATCTCGTCGGAGTGCAATGTGACGGTGCGGGGGAAGCCCCGCACGAGATCGCGGCCGCGCACCACCAGCTCCCGGAACGGAAACTCGGGGGTGGCATTGCCAAGCTTGATCTTGATCTCCTCCGCGGTCCGGGGCCCGACGAGCAGCTCGTGGCGACGACGGATGTGATTGATGATGGCTTCGTCCAGGTGATCACCGCCGACCTTGATCGAGCGCGAGTACACGATCCCGGACATCGAGATCACGGCGACCTCGGTCGTGCCGCCACCGATGTCCACCACCATGTTGCCGGTGGGCTCGGTGATTGGCAGGTCCGCGCCGATGGCCGCGGCGAGCGGCTCCTCGATCAGGTGCACCTCCCTCGCCCCGGCTGACTCCGCGGAGTCTCGCACAGCGCGCTTCTCCACTTCGGTGGTGCCATACGGGATGCAGATCACCATCCGCGGCGCCACGAAATTGCGGCGCCCGTTCACCTTCTCGATGAAGTAGCGGAGCATCTCCTCGGTGAGCTGGTAGTCGGCGATCACGCCGTCCTTGAGCGGCCGGATCGCCTGGATGTCCGAGGGGCAGCGGCCGAGCATCGACTTGGCCTGGTCGCCCACGGCCAGGATGTTGCGGTTGCCCTTGCGGTCGTGCTGCACCGCAACGAGAGAAGGCTCGTTGCACACCACCCCGCGGCCCTTCACGTACACGAGGGTGTTGGCGGTTCCGAGGTCGATCGCCATGTCCTGGGAGAACAGGCCGAGCATCGCGTTGAGCATGGAGGATCCGGGAGAATGCCGGCTGGGGAAACCGGGCGGGGCAGGCAGGCGGGAGGGATCCCGACACTATCACGAAAACTATTGACAGGACAAGGGGAATGGTCAGGTCGAGAAGGAAATGTTCCCCACCCGCCTGCCCGGTTTCAGTGCGCCTGCGCCCGGTGCCGCGGCGGGGGTCACGGGCACTCGAAGTACGTCGGCTCCCGCCCGAACACCAGGTGGAGGTCCTGCTCGTCCCCCTCGCTGGTGATCGTGCCCTCGATCAGCGTGGTGCTCGCCGTCGCGTCGACGGTCGCCGGGGTTCCTGCGTCGGCCCCCGTGTCCAGCGGCGGATCCCCGCCCGTCCGAACCCAGCGGAACTCGGCCACGAAGGACCCATCCACGACATCGACGATCCCGAGATCCCCCTGGTAGCAGGACCGCTCGAACACGGCACGCCCCGTCGCGTCGACCCGCAGGCCAATGTCCGGGCTCCCGTAGACTCCCTCCGGCAGAGCGCCGACGACAGGCGTGCCGCAGGCCGAAAGCAGCGCGAAAAGGACGAGAGGCATGTGGATCTCCTACGGCTGTGAGGGCGCGCGGGTGAGCGACCTCGCCAGGGAGCCCTGGAAAGCCGCGAGTCGGCCGGACTGCAGGTCCTCGGCGAGGATCGGCGCCATCAGGTCCCAGGCGAGCCGATCGATCATCCACTCGCGCGCGGAGACGGTGACCGGCCCGTCGAGCGGCACGGGATCCCCCCCCAGCCGCTCGCGGTCGGCATCCCCCAGCGGCGCAGCCCAGTCCGCCACCGGACCGCTCAGCGCGTCCAACCCGGGCACGTCGCAGTGATCGAGGATGCCCGGGAGCAGGGTGGGGATGGGCGGCCCCTCGCGGCGCGCCAGCGGGGCGACGGCCTTCCCACAGTCCGCGTCGCTGGCCATCTCCAGCGCCTCCGCCATGCCCGCGATGTAGATCACCGAGAGGTATGCGGGATCCGGATCCTCCAACGCCGAGAGGGTCTTTCGCACGACACGCCGCAGGCCCTCGTCAGGGTTCGCCGCGATCACCGCCGATGCCCCCTGCAGCAGGGCCCACAACCTGGCGCGCTCGGGGGCGGAGAGCTGCGTTTTCGCGAGCCCTCCGAGGACCTCGGCGGTCACCTGACCCCGCAGGAGGTCGAACCACGCAGCGTGGTCGAGGGCGTCGGGGGACGCCCACCCGAAAAACGGTCGTTTGAGGAGCCATGTCCGGACCTTCTCCCTCCGTTCTTCCGGGGAGAGGTCGATGGTCAGCCCGCCCGGACCCCACAATTCGCCGCCACCGGTCATGCCGCAGGTGGCCGGCAGGTGCGAGAGGATGAGCAGCGGGTAGTCCCCCCGGCCCACGGGCGCGGCACAGGCCTCCCACCCCTCCTGGGTCCAGGGTCCGGGCCCGCCCCGCGCGAAGAGCCCGCGAGCAGCCTCTGCGAGGTAGTCGGGCCGCAGCGATTCGGGAGCCGCCGCCACGCCGACCGTGACCTTCCGCAGGAGATCAGGCGTGGAGACCGACCCGCCACCCTCCAGATCCTCGTACCAGGCCCGGACCACGCTCTCGTCGTAGGCGGCGACGGGAGCGGCGTTGGCACCGGAGACGAGCGCGAGGGTGAGCAGCATGGAACGGACCTGCAGGCAGGCCTATCGCGCGCCCGGCGCGTGGCATTCGGTGCACAGCCCGTTCATGTACTGCTGGGAGGGGTAGGCGCGGCTCGATGGCGTGTGACAGACCTTGCAGTCCAACGTAGGCGGCGAGGTCGAGCAGTCGAGCGTGTCGCACCCACAGGATCCCTCGACATCGCTGGGCACGCCGCCGGTATCGCCCGAGTGGCAGTCGACACACACGTAGTGTTGGAGCCTGAGCGGGGGAACGCCGTCCGCCACGCACAGGTGGCAGTCGAAGCACAGTCCGTCCTCCCCGACGTCACAGGCTGCGCTGAGTGCGGGCCCACGGTCCGGGCCCGAGCACGCCAGCAGCGCGAACAGGATCACCGCCCGACTGTCCCTACGAGGATGTCGTGGAGGTCCTGATAGTTCGCCGGGTCGGCCAGATCGTGCAGCGTCAGGTTGTAGTAGGCCACGACGGTGCTGTCGGCGTCCAGCACGACCACGTCCCGGTAGTCGACCTGGAGCGCACCCCACGCGTCCACCTCGGGCACATCCTGGAGCCAGGGGACCGTGCGCCCCTCGCAGAAGGTCGCGTTGCCCTCCTCGAACCCGACGGCGTCCACCCCGAGGATCGCCACATCGGCGCCGATCTCGGCCTGCATCTCGTCCAGGTAGCCAAACTGGCTACTGCAGTAGCTTCAGGTCGCGTGACCGAAGTACCAGGCGCTCACCTGCCCGCGAAAGTAGCTCGGTGCCAGGGTCTGCCCCGAGGTCGCGCTGTTGGGGTTCTGGTCCACGAGCGCGAATTCGGGAGACACCGACCCTTCGAGCGGGCCGTTGTCGTCGTACGGGGTGGTGCAGGCGAGTGGAAGCAGGAGGAGCATGGCCATACCTCCCTCAGTGTCTATGGCAGGATGGGCGCACCCGCGTCCGTCGGATGGGGGACCCCGCCCGGGCTCCGGTTCGCCGGGAGAAACCGACTTTGGGCCCTTGACAAGCCAAGTGCGATGATAAACCGACACATGCCCCTTCTCGCTGGCCCCCTCCCCTTCGCAGCCCCGGTCCCCGGGCAACGCGCGCCGGTCCTCCACATCATGGGCATCGGCGGCACCGCGATGTCCGCGCTCGCCGGGATGCTGAAGGACGCCGGCTACACGGTCACCGGCAGCGACACCGGTGTGTACCCGCCGATGTCCACGTACCTAGAATCGCTGGGAATTCCAGTGATGATCGGGTACAACGCTGCGAATATCGCGGATACGCGCCCAGGTGGCCCTCCCGACCTGGTGGTGGTGGGAAACGTCATCCGGGCCGAGTACGAGGAGGCGAAGGCCCTGCTCGCCTCGAACCTCCTCTATTGCTCCTTTCCGCAGCTGCTCGGCGCGATGTTCCTCGGCGAGCGCCGCAGCATCGTCTGCGCCGGCACCCATGGAAAGACCACGACCACCTCGATCATCGCCCACCTGCTGGACCGCGCGATGCCCGAAGGCAGGAAACCCGGCTTCCTCATCGGCGGTCTGGCGAAGAACTTCGACCGCACCGCGCGCCTGGGCACCGGACCGCATTTTGTGATCGAGGGAGACGAATACGACACCGCGTTCTTCGACAAGGGACCGAAGTTCCTACACTATCGCCCGAAAACGGCCATCATCACCTCGGTGGAATTCGACCACGCCGACATCTACCGCGACCTCGACCACGTCAAGGAGAGCTTCCGAAAGCTGGTGGCCATCGTGCCCAAGGACGGCTGCATCGTCGCCCGTTGGGACCATGACAACGTGGTGGACGTCTGCCAGGCCGCCCTCGAAGGCGGACCCGAGATCCGGCGGTACGGTGCCGGCCAGCAGTGGGATGGACGCATCGAGTCCGTCGACACCCAACGCGGGGTGATGACGTTCTCCGTGCTGAAGGACGGCGCCGTCTGGGGCCGCTTCGAGAGCATCCTCGTGGGCGAACACAACCTGTACAACCAGGTCGCGGCGGTCGCCGCGCTCGACGCCGAAGGGCTCACCGCGGCGCAGCTTGTGCCTGGATTCTCAACCTTTGAAGGTGTGAAGCGCCGCCAGGAGGTGCGTGGCGAGGTGCGCCAGGTCACCGTGCTCGACGACTTCGCGCATCACCCCACGGCCGTCGACGTGACCCTCTCCGGCCTGCGCCTGCGCTTCGGAAACCGCAGGATCTGGGCCATCTTCGAGCCACGAAGCGCGACATCCAGGCGAGCGGTGTTCCAGGAGGCCTATGCCCATGCGTTCCGAGAGGCCGACATCGTGGTCGTCGCAGCGCCGCCTGATCAGGCCCGCATCGCCGAAGACGAGCGCTTCGACACCCCGCGCTTGATCCGTCGTCTCCGGGATCAGGGCAAGGAGGCGTTCACCTGGCCGACCGTCGACGAGATCGTCGCTGCCGTGGTCGCAAATGCGCTACCCCACGACGTGATCGCGGTGCTCTCGAACGGCGCGTTCGGGGGGATCCACCAGAAGCTCCTGGACGGCCTCGCCCGGTAGCCCCGCCGCGCGCGGACCGCGGCTACGTTGTGTGGATGCTCCTCCTCCTCTCGTGCGCCGAGCCCCAGAACATCCCCCCCGAGCTTCAGACCTCCACGTACGCCGACGGCGCCACCATCGAGATCCCGACGGTCGGGCTCGACGTCGAGGTGACCGCCGACGACCCCGATGGAGACCCGCTCCTGTTCTCCTGGACGATCGACGGGGTCGGCCTCGACAGCGAAGAGCAGCCGGGAGCCTCCTCCACCACCAGCATCTGTACGCTCTACGGCGCCTATCTGGACGGCTCGACGTTGGCGCTCCTGATCAGCGACCGGGTCGATGCGATCGGGCTCTCCTGGCCACTGGTCTACGTGGGCGATTGATCGGGCTCGGCCCGACCCGCCGGATCAGGTGGCCCTGGCGAGCGCCTGCAGGCCCTTGACCTCGGCGCGCAGGCGCAGCACCTCGTCCGCGTAGAAATTGTGGGTCGAACCTTTGGAGTTCCGACACTGGTGCTTGCGGAGCCCGAGGGTGACGACCGCGCGGACGTAGGGCCAGCGCGGAACGCCGCTCGGGAGCCAGTTTCCACCGCCACGCTGAAAGGTCCTCGCGATCGCGCTGGCGTGCGCCAACGGGATGGTGCCCTGCTGGACCTCGTCCGCAAGCTCCCGGCGGATGGTGGCGCGCTCGTCCCAGAGCGCAAGCTGGAAGACCGTGAACACCAGCAGGAACTCGCCGATGAACAGCAGGAAGTTGAGCGTCGAGAGGCTCGGCATGCCGGCCACGTCCGAGACGGTGAGCATCCCGTTCCACAGGCCGTGCATGCCCATCGCGCAGCCAAACCCCACGGGCAGGCAGATCAGCTTCGCGAAGATGCCCCGGAAGCGCGCCCACCCGAGCGCCGCGCCCACGCAGGAGGTCGCGCAGGCGTGCATCACGGCGGAGAAGAACGTGCGGATGATGACGGTCATCATCCAGGCCCCGACATCGCCGTATGAGGCGACATCCGAAAAATACAGGAAGTTCTCGGTCATGCCAAAGCCGAGCCCGGCTGCAGCCCCGTAAACGAACCCGTCCGCCGCGTTGTCGAAGTGCCGCGAGAACATCACTGCGAGCAGGATGGCGGCCTTCGAGGGTTCCTCGATCAACGGTGCGATGAGCACCGCCGACCACTGCTCGGCGAATTCCGGACCGAAGAGCCAGCGCAGCGGCGCCATCGCGATCTCCGAGCCCACGAGGGCCATGAAGATCGAGCCGATCACGCCCCACAGGAACGTGAGGCCGAAAAGCCAGAGTGGTTCGCGATCGTTGCGGTCGAGCCACCACACGATGCCCAGGAACGTGAGCATCGGGATCGCGGCGCAGAACACGGAGAGGAAGACGAGGAGTATAGCCACGGCCTCGTGGTTATCCCGCGATGCGCCGATCCAGCGCCGCGGCGCGGTTTCTCGATAAACGGAGGGGCCGGAGCCCCTCCGTTTTTCGGCGCTCTTCCTGTGACGAGTAGTGCAGCGCACCGCCACCGATCCGCGCGACGGCTACGCTGCGGGCCCGCCAAGGAGTCCACATGGGTCTCGTCGACCGCATCAAACGCCGCCTCCCGATCTTCGGCCAGCCAGAAACCCAGGGGCCGCCCGCCCGCGCTCGCCCGATGCCCACGCCGGAGTCCGACCCCCCCGAGGAGCAGTCGGCCCGCGGCAACAAGCCGGTGCACGAGTTCATCGAGCAGTACGTGAAGGAGAACCAGGTCGTGCTCTTCATGAAGGGCTCGCCCTCCTCGCCCCAGTGCGGGTTCTCTGCCACTGCCGCCGGGATCCTCGCCGGCTACGGAAAGCCGATCGCCCATGTGAACGTGCTGGCAGACCCGGACGTGCGCGAAGGCGTCAAGCAGGTCACCTCCTGGCCCACGATCCCACAAGTGTTCATCGGCGGTGAATTCATCGGTGGATCCGACATTCTGAAGGCCATGCACGAGTCCGGTGCGCTCAAAGAGGCGTTCGCAAGGCTCCCCTGAACGCTCCGGGCGCGATAGAGCCCGCGCGGCCCGGCTGGTAGCCGCGCCACGCCGTTCACCCGCACCCCAGGAGCCGTCATGGGCATCGAGAGCAAGTACATCTGGATGGACGGCAAGCTCGTCCCGTTCGACGACGCCAAGGTTCACGTGCTGAGCCACACCCTGCACTACGGCGTGGGCGTTTTCGAGGGGATCCGCAGCTACCCCCAGCCTGACGGCTCCGGCGGCGTGTTCAAGCTCGACGAGCACCTGCGCCGCCTGCTCGACTCCGCCAAGATGTGCCGGATGGAAGTGCCGTACACGCATGCCCAGCTCAAGGAGGGCTGCCTGGAGACGCTGCGCGCGAACGGGATGGCCGACTGCTACATCCGCCCGATCATCTTCTTCGGCATGGGCAAGATGGGCCTCGGCGCCCGTGACAACCCCATCCACTGCGCGGTCGCCGTCTGGGACTGGGGCAAGTACCTCGGCGACGACGGGATCCGGAACGGCATTCGCGTGCAGACCAGCACGTTCACCCGCCACCACGTGAACTCGAACCTGCAGCGTGCGAAGGTGATCGGGCACTACGTGAACAGCGTGCTCGCTCGCTACGAGGCGATCGACAACGGCTTCGACGAGGCGATCATGCTCGACGGGTCGGGCCATGTGGCCGAGGGCACCGGCGAGAACCTCTTCGCGTGCCGCGACGGCGTCGTGAAGACCCCGCCGGTCGTGAACATCCTCGGCGGCATCACCCGCCGCACCGTCATCGACATCCTCAAGCACGACGGCATCCAGGTGCAGGAGATGCAGTTCGGCCGCGACGCGCTCTACGTGGCCGACGAGGTGTTCCTCACCGGCACGGCCGCAGAGGTCACGCCCGTGCGCGAGGTCGACCGCCGCACGGTCGGCACGCCGGGCGCCATCACGCGGCGCGTGCAGGACGTGTACCAGCAGGGCGTGAGCGGCTACGTCGACTGGATGAAGCCCTACATCACGTCGTTCAAGCCCGAGTAGGGACGGTCGGGCCGGTCCCGGACCGGCTACGCTCGAGCTACCGGAGCACCGATGGCCAAGAAGAACGCTGCGCAGCGCGGGCAGAAGAAGAACGAAAAGGCGCTGAAGCGCAAGAAGGCGCTGGCCCGACGAAAGGACCCGTTGCTCCCCGAGATGCGCTGGAAACCCCTGACCGAGGGCGTGGAGGGCCTCGCTCGGCGGATGCAGCTGAACACGTTCCAGGCGGCCTCCGTGGCCCCCGCGGTGTTGAAGGCCCTCTCCGCGCCCCCTGACGCCGTCTGGACCGCCGACCGGATGCGCGGGCTCTCGACAGGCGCCGTCCTCGAGATGCTGGAGGCCCTGGGCGTTTCCGTGGACGCCGAGACGTTCGCCAACCGCGCGCTCGACCTGCTGAGCACGGTGCAGTTCGTGGAGAGCGACTGGTTGCCCGCGCTCGTGGACAGCACGGTGCACCAGCGCGACCAGCTACGCGCCGCCAACATCGTGCTGTGGGAGCGCTGGCTGCCCGACACCACGCACGATGAGCAGATCGACCAGACGGTGGTCTACGCCGGACTCTGCCTCGACGACCCGGCGGCGGAGTCCCCGATCGTCGACCTGCTCGACACCTACGCCGCCCTGGGCGACGAGCCGGCCCGCCGCCTGCTCCGCCACCCGAACGGCGAGGAGTTCGTACGGGTGCTGCTCGATGCGCTCTGGCAGGCCTACGAGAACGGCCAACTGAATGACGGCTCGGTGCTGCCCGAGGACGAGGAGGCCGCCCTGGCCGCCCTCGATCTGCTCGTCCCCGTGGTCGTCCCCAGCCTGCTGCCCGAGCTCGCCCCCCTCCGCGAGGCGCTCGCCGGCGATCCCGAACACGACTGGGACGACGACGACGACGACCGGGACGAGCTCGTGAACGAACCCTTCGAGCCGGGCACGTGACAGAGAGCCCGCCTGTCGCCCCTCCCGCAGGCCGGCCGCTCCGCTCCTGTCTCCTCGTGCTCGGCGGGGCGCTGGCGTGCCTCCTCGCAACAGGCGTCGGCGCCTGGATCTGGTACGGGAAGCAGGAGCAGGCCGCAGAAGCCGCCCGCAAGACCGAGGCCGAGGCCGAGTTCGCGCCCATCTACAAGCAGCTCGACGATGCGACCGCGAACCCGGGCCCCATCGACGTCGACAAGACCGTGCGCGTGATCCATGAGCTCGACGAGGCGATGAAGACGAGCCCGAACCTCGAGGACTACCTGCACCAGATGGCGCAGGAGGACTACCGCGGCGTCGCACCCGAGGTGCTCGCCGCCCGCAAGGACCTGCTCGGCGTGATCTTCGAGCTGCAGTCCCGCCAGGTGGAGCTTGCGGACCAGGAGGCCGCGTGGAACTACACGACCGACGTGGTGCTGGGCACGCTCTCGCTGGTGAACGTGGGCGGGAACGTGGACACCACCGGCGGCGTGCCGACCGGCGGCGAGGGACACCTCTCGGTCGACAGGCAGCAGGCCGAGGACCTGCTGAAGAAGATCCAGGACGAGCGCGACATGCACGCGCACCTGCAGCGCGACGTGCACGACCTGCAGGCGCGCCTGCTCGACGCGACGATGAAGTGGTCCGGCACGTGGTACGGCTACGTCGATCAGTGGGACAGGCTGTGCCTCTTGCGCGATCGCGCCTACCTCGCGGCCGCGGACGGGAACTGGGAGGAGGCCGCGGCCTCGGCTCGCCAGGTGATCGCGTTGGCGCCGGAGGAGCGGGAGGCCCACCTGCTGCTCGCCCTCGCCCGGATCGAGGGGGCGAAGCCGGGGGAGGAGGGCGACGTCGACGTGTTCCTCGCCCGTTTCGTGAACGAGCATCCCGACTCCGCCGCGCCTGCGCTGCAGCTGCAGGGGGTTTCCCTCGCGCGGCAGGGCAGGCCGGACGAGGCCCGACTCGTGTTCCAGCAGGCGGCAGCGTCCTACCCCGCGCAGTCCGAGACCCTCGCTCGGCTCGCCGACCCGTACCGCTACCGCACCGACCTGCGGAAAACGCGAGAGGGCACCTACATCCTTCGCTTGTACCAGGAGACCCAACTCGGCGCGGGCTACTTCTCCCCCGACCTGCAGATGGCTCGCGCGGCGTTCGAGCGTGGGGACAAGGTCGAGGGCCAGAAGAAGGTGCTCGACCACTTCTTCCGTCGCCGCAACCAGGCACAGTGGGGCCTGATCCTCGATGACCTCGACTTCTGCTCGAGGTTCCTCGGCGCAGACTTCGACCGCATGTTCCCCGAGGACAGCTTCCTGGACCTGAACGTGGCGCCCACGCTGATGGGCGGAAAACTCAAGATGAGCATCAACAACCGCTCCGACCGCACCGTCCACAACGCCACCCTGCTGCTCGCGCTGCACCTCACGGACCAGCACCCCGACGACTACGAGGTGGTGCGCGTGGATCCGACGGTGGCCGCCGTGAACGCCCATGCCGAGACCGACTTCGCAGACACCGAGATCAAGATCACGATCTTCGGGCAGGAGAAAGGCATCTCCGACATCGTGACCGATCGGGCCATCCTCGTGGCCGACGAGGGCGTGATGTGGGTCGACACCGAGGAGTTCAAGATCGCCGAGGCCGAGGCCTTTCGCCAGAAGCGTGCGCTGCCCGGCACAGAACCCACGCCTGCAGCCGGCATGGCGGCGGGCGCGGTCGTCGAGCAGGCGTTGGCTGCCGTGAAGGCGAACGCCCACATGACCGTGAAGCAGGCCATGATCGGGCCCGACGACGTCGTCATCGAACTTCCCCGCGCCATCATCCTGCTCGCGCCCACGTTCCGGTTGGAGATCGGGGACGACCCACCGATCGGACCCGACGAGAGCGTGATCGACGGGCAGAACGTGGTCCTGACCTGGAAGCGTGTGCACAGTTGGGACGCTGCCGGCGGCTCGTCCCCCCGGGCCCGTCTTCATGTGGGCGGCCCCTTCTCCGCGTTCTACGTCGATTGGCAGGGCGACTCCTCCGCCAGCTACGTGCTCGCATCGCCCCCAACCCTGGAGTAGCCCATGCTCAAGCGATTTGTCGGTCCACGCGGCGAGGTCCACCGTCTCCGCCACGACTCCCAGGTGCTCCGCGGAAACCGCCCCGGCGATCCGCATGTGCGCGACCTGCTGGTGTACACCCCACCGGGGTTCGCCCCCTCCCGGACCTACCCGCTGCTCGTCGACCTGATCGGCTACACCGGCTCCGGCGCCTCCCATACCAACTGGAAGCCGTTCGGGCTCAACCTCGTCGAGCGCCTGGACATCCTGCTGGACAGGGGCGACATCGGGCCGATGATCGTGGCGTTGCCGGACTGCTTCACCTCGTACGGCGGCAACCAGTACATCGATTCGAGCGCCGTGGGGCCCTACATGTCGTATGTGTGCGACGAGATCGTACCCTTCATCGAGGCGAACTTTCCGATCCAACCTGGCAGCAGGGGCGTGTTCGGAAAGTCATCCGGGGGCTACGGAGCGATGGTGCACGGCATGATGCGACCCGACGTGTGGAACGCCATCGCATCCCACTCGGGCGACGCCTATTGGGAGTGGCTGTTCCTCCCCGTGATGCCGCGGCTCCTCAACCGGCTGGCGAAGGTGGACTTCGATCCCGAGCGCCTGCTGGCGAGCCTGCACCACAAGGAGAAGCTCACCAACGGCGATGTCGACGTCCTGATGACCCTCGGGATGGCCGCGCACTACGATCCCGACCCCGAGGCCCCACTTGGGTTCCAGCTCCCCGTGCGCCCGGTCACCGGCGAACTGCGTCCGGAGCGTTGGGCCAACTGGCTGCGCTGGGATCCGGTTCGCATGGTCGAGCACAGCGGGCCGGCGTTGCGCAGACTGAAGGGGTTCTACCTCGACTGTGGCGACCATGATCAGTACAACATCCATTGGGGCACCCGGATGATCCACGCCTCGCTCGAGCGCCAGGGGATCGAGCACGCCTACTCCGCGTTCGACGATGACCACTCCGACGTGGACTACCGGATGGACATCTCCCTCCCGTGGCTGTGGCGCACGCTCACCGCCTGACTCAGCGCGTGCACCGAAGGAACGCCTTCTTGCACTTCAACGATGCCTTTTCGCCCTCGGCGACAGTCACGTCGCCGGCGTCGACCTCCTTGCCGTCGAACGTGGCGAGGATCGTGTACGTCCCCGCCGGCACCATGGGCAGCGCGTAGATCGTGTCTGCACGACGGAGGCGCACCGCCTCGGCGTTTCCGGAGAGCTCGATCGTAGCGGAGATCCCCGGCGGAGGGGCCGGTGCAGGGGCGGGCTCGGGCGTCGGCTCTACGGGCGCGGCGGGCTTCGCAGGCTTCTTCGGGCTCGCGGCGTGGGTCGGCTCCGCGCCCGCAGTGGGCGTGGCGGGAGCCGTCACGACGGGCTCCCCGGCGGGGACCGGCTCCGGGGCCACAGGCGCGATGGCGGGGAGCGGGGCGGCCGGCTCCGGGATGGCCGCAGCAGCGGGCGACGCCTCCGCGGCGGGCGGCGAAGCCTCCGCGGCGGGCGGCGAGACGACGCTCCCCTGCCCGAACTCCTGCCACGCGAACCAGACCGCCACAACGGCGAGCAGGCAGCCGACCCCGATGCTCACAAACCCCATGACCCCCAGCGCCGCGGCTCCCGCCGTGGTCGCCTTCTCGGCGCCAGTCCGCTTGCGGGCCCCGCTGGCCGAGACGGGCCCGGACAGCGTGCCGCCCACCGACCCGCGCAAGGAGCCCCCGGATGAGCCCGCCGCCCGCGCCGAGGCCGTGATCGGCCCGGGCCCGAGCAGATCCGCGTCCCGCCCGTGGGCGGCGAAGCCCGGGGCGGACCCCTCGGCCGACGCGATCAAGCTCGCACGTTCGGCCGCGACGGTGGGCGCGACCCCCGTTTGCGCCCCGACCACGAAGTTGGCGCGCCCGGGAGGGGGCGGGGTGAACGCGTCGCCGTCCTCCGCGAGCAGCTTGCCGCTCCAGGAGCCGTTCACCTGGCGGGTGGCCGCAAGGCAGGCGGGCACCGCATCTGCGGCCCAGTCCCGAAGCCGGAGCGGCTCCTTCCGCGCGATCTGCAGGCACCGCTTCTCCACGTCGCGGGCCCCGGGCCGGTCCGCCCCGGAGAATGCCAGCATCCGTGCCACAAGCGCCCGGCACGACTCCGGCACCCGCCCGATGTTGGCCTCGAAGCGCTGCGCATGGCTCTGGGGGTTGGCGCTGGTGCGCCCGAACGGCTCACCCACCACCAGCTCATACAACACACAGCCCAGCGAGTAGATGTCCCCCGCTGTGCCGTCATCGTCGAAGTCGAGGCGCAGCGGCGACATGTACTCCACGCTGCCCATGGCGAGTGACCGGGTGGCGGCCTCGCGGGCCTGGAAGTCCGCACGGGCGATGCCGAAGTCGAGCACCTTGAGCTCGCCGTCCGGCGAGAGCTGCAGGTTGGCCGGCTTGAGGTCGCGATGGCACACGTTGAGCGGCCTGCCCTCCGGGCCCGGGCGGTGCCACGCCGCCTCCAGTGCGGCTGCCACCTCGGCGACGATCTCGAGCGCCGGCCCGTCGGGCACCGGCCCCCGCTTCACGAGCGCTCGGAGCGACACGCCCTCGAGGAGCTCCATCACCACCGCCTGGTGCCCGCCGATGTGCACCAGGCTGTCCACCTGCACGATGGCCCGATGGCGCAGCAGCCCCAGCAGGCGCGCTTCATCCCGGAACCGCTGCTGTGCCTCCGCGGCGAACCGGGCATCCCCCCCCGCCAGCCTCAGGAGCTTGATGGCAACCGGCTTTTCGAAGCCGTCCGCGCCGAGCATCGCCGCGCGGTACACCACGCCGAAGCCACCCTCCCCAAGGAGCTCACCGAAGCGGTACCGGCGACCCGACGTGGACAAGGCAGCAACAAGCCCGGAAGATGCGCAGTCTACCAGCGAATTGCGACGACGCCGAGCCCAAGGCCCACGGCACCGAGCCCGCACGACACCGCCACCTTGGTGTTCGCCCGCCCCCGAAGTGATGAAAGCCCGGCTTCATCGAGCCCATTGTCCATGTTCTCGTAGTGTGCGTGGTCGCCGAGCGCCCATGCGTACACCCCCGCTCCCGCGAGGATCGCCGCGCCCCCTGCGATCCACCATGGCGCGGGGCTGCCGTGTTCGACCGTGGAGCGCTCTCTCGCTCCACGCACCGGCGCACCGGCGACCGGCGTCGGCGGGACCACCACGGCGTAGCGGGACCAGTCGGGCATCGGCTCGTCCTCGGTCAGCCAGGCAGACTCGAGCACGTGCCCCTCCGCCGAGATCAGCTGGAGGACCGCCGGCCGATCGAGAGGGCGCTCCAGGGTGCGTACACCATCGACCAGCAACGAGGTCCCGCTGGGAACCCGCACCGCCTCCGTCGCCACGTCGAGCGAGGCCGTGTTGAACAGCTCCCGGAGCGGTGTACCGGGTGGCGCCAGCCGTTCGGTGATCACCCAGCTCGGGTCGGCTCCGCGAGCCGCCCCGAACGCCGCGCGGGCACCCGGGATGTCTCCCTGCACGAACGCTCCATAGGCGTACAGCCGATGCACCGCCGCGACATCGACCGGGGCGAGCGGCTCCGAGAGGCAATGGAGCCGGGTGTCGAGGCGCGTGATGGCGAGGGTCACGGCATCCTCCTCCAGCTCGACCACCCCGGACTCCCCGTCCGCGAGGGGCGCCTGGAGGTCCGCCATCGTGGTGGGGGCCTCGCATCCCGCGGCCGCCCAGGCGCCCTGCACCGCCAGCAGCGCGAGCCACCCGATCACAGGCCGCTCCCGTAGAGCACGTAGATCGCCCCGGCGCGGGAGGAGTACCAGTACGAGTCGGTGGGGGCGCCGATCACCCAGTCGTCGAAGCCATCCGCGTCCAGGTCGCCGATCGCCATCGACGCCCCGAGGGAATCCCCCGAGTCTCCCTCCACCACGACATCGGCGGACGAAGACCCGAGCGAGGCCCCCAGCGGCCCCTGGAACAGGAAGGCATGTCCGCTGTCCGTGCCCCAGGAGCCTCCTCTCGAGGAGTCACCCGAGGCGCCCACGGCGAGGTCGAGCACACCATCCCCATCGAGATCCAACGCCGCCACGGAGCTGCCGAAGTGGAGGTAGGGCGTCTCCCCGGTGAGCGTGATCGCGGCGGAAGACAACGACTGTACGCCGGTGCTCCCCCCCGGCACCACGTACACCTGACCCTCCGAACCGACGCCCGCGTCCACCGCAGATGCCCCCACGATCACGTCGTCGAGCCCATCTCCGGTCAGGTCCCCGACCACGGCGAGCGCCGTCCCGGCCTGGTCCCAGTACCCGATGCCCTGCCACTCGGCCGTCGCCGCCGAGTCCGCCCTCGCGTAGCCCCCGCTGGCCAGCTCGAGGATGTACACGCCCCCCGCCGAAGATGCCCAGCCAGACTCACCCGGGGCCGAGGCGACCACGTCTTCCACACCGTCGCCGGTCACGTCCCCGACGCCGACGACCGCACCCAGGTGGCCATGGCTGTACCGGCCGTACCAGCCCCGATCGAGCGTCAGCTGCTCGGCCCCGCACGCGGTCATGCTCACGAGCGTGACCATCCCGTCGTATTGCCGGGACCAGCTCTGGTCCGAAGACCCGACCACCAGCTCGGGGCCGCCGTCCGCATCCGTGTCCGACATCACGCCCACAGCGCTGCCCGAGGCCGCGGTGGAGTCTGCACCGTAGAGTTCGGTGCACGCGGCGGAGGTGGCCTGGCCGCCTGCCGGCCCATCGAACCTCCAGGCGGCGCCGGCATCCGTGTACATGTCGTCGTTGCCCGGCTCGCCCACGTAGACCTGTTGCGCCGTGCCATCGAGCAACACGGCGACGGACGACCCGAACGCGTCCCCGCCGAGGTTGTAGAGGCGGTAGTCATGGACGGAGGAAGGGTTCACCCCCAGGGGTGCCGCGAGGAATTGGTAGACCGCGCCGTCGTTTGCGTCCCAACCCGGGGCTCCCACCACGAGGTCCGCCCCGCCGCTGGTGTCCACCGGCCCGACGGCCAGGGCGCGGCCGAAGTCCACGTCCGCGCCTTCGTCGGCGTAGACGACCGCGTCGGAGTCCGCGACCGCGAGCAACGTGCCCGCCCGGACGCAGCCCCCGGCAGACCCGTCACAGTTGTTGTCCACCCCGTCGTTGCAGACCTCCGTGGCCGCAGGGGAGCGGGTCGGGTCGAGATCGTCGCAGTCGACGCCTCCGTAGGCGGTGGAGTCGTACCCGTCGCCGTCCTGGTCGTAGTCCGAGCCGCCGTCACACGCCTCGTCGACGCCGTCGTAGTACACCTCGGCTCCGCCCGGGTGCGCGGCTGCGGCGCTGTCGTCACAATCGGTGGCGTCGAAGCAGTCGTAGCTTCCGTCCGCGACGCAGCGGCACTCGGAGAGCGCGCTGCCGAATCCGTCGCGGTCGTCATCGAGGTAGCGCACCGTGCAGTTCCACGCGGAGAGATCGTTCGTGTCGCCGTCACAGTTGTCGTCGGCCGGGGTGTCGCAGCTCTCGGTCGCGCCGGGGTGGACCTCCGGGTCGGTGTCGTCGCAGTCGGTGGAGGTCGCGGAGGGGTACGGCCCGGTCCCGAGGCACTGGCACTGGGATGTCCCGGCACCCCAGCCGTCGCCGTCGACGTCGGCGTACCAGGCCGTGCAGGCGACGGCGTCGGGCGTGTTCGTCTCGCCGTCGCAGTTGTCGTCCGCGGCCGTGCGGCAGTCCTCACTCGCCCCCGGGTTCACCCCGGCGTCCGAATCCGCACAGTCGGTGTCGACGGAAGAGGTGGAGGTCGGCTGCGCGCATCGCACTGCGACCACGCTCGTCGTGCCGTACCCGTCCCCGTCGCCATCCCGGTACCAGGTCGTCCCGTCGGCCACCGAGGGGTCGGCATCGTCGGTGAGCCCGTCGCAGTCCTCGTCCACGCCCCCGCAGACCTCGGTGCCAGCGGGGGACACCACGGCATCCGCATCGTCGCAGTCGGTCGCCTCCAGCACCAGATCCGGAGCCGCGACGCACGCGCGAACCACCCCGCCCGCGCCGAACCCGTCCCCGTCTCCGTCCACGTAGTAGTCGACCTGCCCGACCACGTCGGGATCCGCGTCGTCGGTCAAGCCGTCGCAGTCCTCGTCCCCTCCCCCACACACCTCGGGCGCGAATGGGGAGACCAGCGGGTCCGCGTCGTTGCAGTCGGGCCCCTCGGTCGAGGCGCCGCTCGGCTCGGCGCAGGAGACGACTGGGGTCCCGGCCACCCCATCCCCGTCGACGTCCACGTACCAGATCGGGGCGTCCACGGCGGCGCCGTCGTCCACCAGGCCGTTGCAGTCGTTGTCGGCGCCGTCGCAGTACTCGTCGGCACCGGGGTAGGTCAGCACGTCGCCGTCGTCGCAGTCCTGGCAGGCGATCCAGCCGTCGTGATCACTGTCGTCCGCGCCTGAGTGCCCGTCGCAGTTCATGTCCACAGCCGAGTCACAGCTCTCGGTAGCCAGCGGGTGCACCTCGGGATCGGAGTCGTCGCAGTCGCCCGCCACCGGGACCGCACCGTCGGGCTGCGTGCAGCTCAGGCTCGTCGCCGCGTCGTCGCCGTAGCCATCCTCGTCCGCGTCGGCGTACCACACAGGCGCGTCCGCACCATCGTCCGTGGCGCCGTCACAGTTGTCGTCCCACGCGGTCGAGCACTGCTCCATCGCGCCGGGGTAGACCGCGGCGTCCTCGTCATCGCAGTCGCCCCCCACAGCAGAGGCCCCCTCGGGGACCTCGCAGGCGCTCACGGTCTCCGTACCGCCCACCCCGTCGCCGTCGCCATCCACGTACCACTCCGGCGGATCGGGCTGCAGCCCGTCGCAGTCCTGGTCGACGTCGTCACAGGTGTCGACCGCCCCCGGATGTACGTCGGGCCGGGCATCGTCGCAGTCCGTGTCGTCGGCCACGAACCCGTCGGGCTGCGCGCAGGCGTCGCTCGACTGGTCGGGATCGCCGTACCCGTCGCCATCGGCGTCCGCGAACCAGCGCCGGGTCGCAGAGACGTCGGGGTCTGTGTCGTCGCAGTCCTGGTCCCAGGAGACGCCATCTCCATCGGGATCGAGCCGCTCCGCCGCCGCCTGGTCCGAGATCCACGCGCAGCCTGCGAGCAGGACGGCGGGGAGCGCGAGCGCGAGGCGGAGCATCCGACGAGGCTATCAAGGAACGGGGGCGGCTCGTCGGTGGGATCGCGGCCCACCGACGATCGTGGGACGCCGCACAGGCCCTGGGCGTGGCGTTCGGTGGCGGCGAAGAATGCGATGTCTACGAGCGGCGGCGGCGCAGCGCAAGGGCGAGGGCTCCCAGCAGGAGCGAACCGCCCGCGGCAGATCCGGGACGGGACGCGCAGCCGCAGCCTCCCTTCTGACCGCCGAGGTCTCCGGCCGCGTCCGTGCCGTCGCAGTCCTGGTCGATTCCGTCGTCCGTGACCTCCGCCGCGCCCGGGTAGACCGTGGCGTCGGAGTCGTCGCAGTGGATGAGTCGCCGGGCGTCCGTGGTCGCAGTCCGTCGCATCCCTGACCCCGTTGGCGAGGGTGTGGAGGTCGCTTGACGTGAGAGGTGGGCTCGAGCACGGCCCGAGGTGCGATGCGCCAGGTTGCGCTCATCCGGACGCATGACGCATTATGCACGGCGCATGCACCGACTTTTCGTCCTCACCCTGCTCGTCGTCGGCTGTGCGGCCCCGGAGGAACCCGCAAAGGGGCGCTCGCCCTTCGACGACATCGATACTTCAGGCCGCGGCGACTCCGACTCCGACTCGGATTCGGGGTGGGACACGGGGGGGCAGGACACCAGCTACAATCCAGACGCCGACACAGATGGCGACGGCCTCTCCGATGTCGAGGAGGGCCGCACGGGAGATGGCTCCCCGCGCGACTCGGACGGGGACGGCACGCCCGACTACCTCGACGCGGACTCGGACAACGACGGCATCGACGACAGCATTGAAGGCGCCCCTGTGGACAGCGGGGGCCGGGCGGTTGACACGGATGGGGATGGCACCCCCGACTACCTCGACACAGATTCGGACGACGACGGCATCCAGGATTCGATCGAGGGTGCTGTCGGACAACCCGACACCGATGGAGACAGCGTTCCCGACTATCGAGATGCAGACAGCGACGGCGACGGCATGCTGGATGTCATCGAGGGGATCGAGGACTGGGATGGGGACGGCGTGGAGAACTACAGGGACTCGCGCAACGACAGTACGCTGGGTCCCGTGCTGTTCCAGGACATCACGACAGAGTTCAACTCCCCGATCGGTATCGACTTCCACGAGCCGACGGACTCGGTGGTACTGTCGGTGAACTACTCGACGGGAAACCCCCTGGCGCTCGAACGCGTGAGCCCGGATGGAACGCACGTTCCGTTCTCGGCGCTCTCCGGGGTGACCGACGAGGTGAAGATCGCTACGGTCCGCTCGGGTGGCATGGGCGGGTTTGCAGCGGGGGAGCTGTTCGTCGGAAACGGCGTTGACGGCGAAATCGTCCGGGTGAGCGCCGATGGCGCCTCGATTGACAACCCGTGGGTGAGCCTGCCTGGGGACAGCAACGGCCTGATGCGCGGGTCACTCTACGTGGACCGCACGGATGACTTTGGGGGGGACCTGATCGTCGTGACGACGCTTGGGCAGGTGTGGCGGGTCAATTCCGCTGCGGTGCCCTCGTTGGTCGCCGATCTCGGTGAGGTCCACCTCGAGGGGCTGATCACCGTGCCCAACGCCCCCGAGCGTTTCGGACCGCTGGCAGGCTGTGCCATCGCGGGTGCCGAGGAGCAGGGGCTCCTCTACGCCTTCGCACCCGATGGCTCCGTCACCTCCTACGACGTGGGCGTGAACATCGAGGACATCGACCTCGTGGTGCCCTACGAGAACTTCTTCGGCGTGAACTATGGGACGAGCCGCCTCGTCGGGGCGATCGGGAGCGAGTTCCTGCCGATCGCCGGCGACATCCTGCTCACCCAGGAGACCCACGGCAGTGTTGGCCTCTACCGGTTGTATTGGGACGGGTCCTCCCTGCAATCCACCGAGCTGCGGGCCCAGCCGGGTAGCGCGATGTTGTCCCAATGGGAGCACACCACATTCGCGGCAGCAGGGATCCAGGAAGTTCCGAATTAGCCGGACACCGATTCAAGATCGACGGAGCGGGACAGTCGATGCACGGCCGGAGCGGTCTCCACCGCCCCCGGGCGTGCATCCCCACCCGGAGAGGGCGATGACGACGATGGCGGATGAGAATCGGGTCCACATGGGGTGCTCCGGGTCGGCTTGACCGCCGTATCCTGTCGGCCGGCGGGTCAGGCGCCCCCTACCCCCACCGCTCCACCCACTCCGCATCCAACCCCGCCCACCGATCCATGGGCCCGACGAGCGCGCGGATCACGTCCGCAGGCTCGCCGTCGGGCAGCGTACGCTCCGGCGCGGCCTCGGGCACCCCGAGCGCGTTGATCGCCGCCATGACGTGCCTCCGACGCTCGGCGTACGGCAGCTTCGCGAGGGCTTCAGGCAGGATCGCGGCGCCGATGTGGTGGATCTGTGGCGCGATGGGCAGGTCCACGCGCGCGCCGTTCACCCCCCCGCGGAACGCGACGGGCACGATCGGGATCCCGCGCTCGATCGCGACGTCGACCCAGAGCGAGCTCATCTTCTGCACCGCCTGCCCGGGCTCGGTCACTCGCGTGCCCTCCACGTGCACCAGCAACGAATGACTGCGGCACCGCTCGGCGACCAGCGCAGGCAGGGTCTCGGGCTTCGACTGATCGAAGAAAACCATCGAGCCTGGGAAGTGGACCGACTTCCACGACGTCAGCGACGCATGGACCCTTCCCAGCCACCCATCGGCGTGCTCCCGCTTGGCCAACGCATCGAGCGTGATGCCGGAGAGGGCGGACATCACGCAACAGAACACGACGCTCTCGATGTAGTTCTGGTGGTTCCCGAGGTACAGGCAGGGGCGCCCCTGTTGGGCTGCAAACCCGAGCGGATCGTGCAACTGCACCCCTGCCAACACACCGCGGGCCAACCCGACGAGGATGTCCTCGCCCGGCCACTCGCCGCACTGCAGCTCCTTGCGCCACCAGCGAACGACGGGATCGAGGTCGAGGGGGTTTGCGGTCGCCGAGTCCACGTACACGGAGTCGCCGGAGACAGACAGCCGGACGGTCGAGAGCGGCGTGTGCAGATCGTGCGCCCAGAAGCCGTTCGCCACCGGCTCCAGGGAGACCAGCCGCGGGTGCACGCCCAGGCGCGCCCCGACAAGCTCACGGGCCGCGATGGCGAGCGGGTTCGCGCTGCCGTACACCCGTTCGAGCGTACCCGGCAGCCAGTCGGAGCCGCGGGCATCGACAGCCGTGAGCGTGGCGGTGGCAGGAGGATCGCCGTCGAGCACCGCCAGGGAGAGCCCCGGCACGGCGTGGCCCTGCAGGAACGCCCGCCGGGAAAGGGGCTCGGCACCGCCGATCCGGCCCCGAGGCAGCAGCACCTCCTCGAGGTGGAAGAACGCCACGGGGGTGGCACCGTCCTCCTCGAAGAACCAGGCGAGCACCCGCGGCCGCCCGTTCACCAGCTCACCCCGACGCACCTCGCAGCGCACGGGGCCTTTCGGCAGGGCACCGACGAGCGCGAGCCCCAGCAGGCGGGACGGGTACCCCACCTGGCCGGGCTGGACCTCGGGAAACCAGCTCTCGAAGTGATCGTGCGGCATCCCGTGCGTGGCACCGTCGAGCATCTTGTCTGGCGACGAGGGCCGGAGCAGCAGCGTGGCGCCGTTCGAGCCGGTGGCGATCACCTGCTCGACGACGGCGAACTCGGGCCCGTGGAAGAGCTCACCCGACGCGTAGAGCTCAGACCCGCGGCGACCGGGGGCGGGGTTCTCCAGCGCGGGAACCGGCGGAACCTCGACGGCCACCGCGACGCGAGCCCGGAAGAACGGCTCGCCTTTGTGGACGTGACCGCGCTGCGCGACACCCGCCGCGAGGGTGACCATCCCCCCATCCGCGAGCGGCGCCGCCGAGATGTGCACCGGGCGGGGGCCGTCCGGAAAGGTGAACCAGCGCAGGGCAGTGCCCTCCAGCGTGGCTCCTGCGATCCCGGCCCGACCGGCGCCGTGCAGGGCCAGCATCGCCATGGTCATCATCGGCAGGCTGGGCAGGACCCAGGTGGGGGCGTGACCGTGCGGCACGGGGATCTCGACGAAGAACTCCGACACTGCCTCCCGATCCGGCGCTGCGACGACCGCAGGCGCCGCAGCGTCAAAAGGGCGTCGGACCGAGCCAACCTCCGGTTGCGGCGGGCCGCTCACGACCCGCATCACGATGTTCTTCGCCGAGTAGATCCGCTTCCCGTCCACCCACAGATGGGCCTCGGCGATCACGTGGTCCGCGTGCTCGGAGACGATCTCGAGCTCCGTCTGCACCAGGAACGTCTTCGGCGTGACCTGACCCCGGTACTTCCAGGTCATCGGCGGCGTGCCGGCGGCGGTGGTGCCCAGCCCCTCGAACCGCGGGTTCGGGACCCGCTCGCCGTACCCCTTGTGGATCATGTGCACCTGGAGGAGCTGGATCATCGCCTCGATCCCCAGCGATCCGGGCTGCACCGGATCCTGGTAGAAGTGCGCCTTGAACATCCACTCCCGCGGGTCGACAGACTTCTCCGCCCGCCACTTGCCGAGGCCCTTCTTGCCGCCCTCCGGCCAGTAGCCAGTCACGCGATCCAGCATGCAGAGCATCGGCTCGGGAAGCCGCAGTGAGCCCTGGTGATACTTTCCAGGTTCACCTCGTAGATCCACGAAGAAGTCCGAATGTGACGCAAGCCACGCACGCTCTTCGGGCGTGGAGCCGACCCCGACCTGGTTCTCGAAGGCAGCGGGGGGGAAAAACCCGAACACGGTGTCCATCTTGTAGAAGCGCTCGCCACGAACGAGCTCGCCGCCGACCTGCCCCGCCACTACCGGAGTGCTGCGGAACATCTCGACCTCGAACCCGACGATGATCATCCCGGCCGACTTGGAGAGCTTGGTCAGCTTGACGGTGGTGACGATGGTCCCGAAGCCCGGCGTCACGTCGCAGGTCACGTCTGCGGTGCCGTCCAGGTTCCGGAAGAGGAGCTCCTCGGTCGTGGTGAGCGCGCAACCGGTCCAGCTGGCGAGCCAGCCGCAGGGCTGCAGCGCCGCCTCCAGCAGCACCGCGAAGGGCATCACGTCTGCCCCGTTCTCGCGGAAGTACCAGGCGTCCACCGGCACGTCGTACTCGACCTCGCAGGTGCTGCCGACCTCGAGCCCGCCCATCTTCCCGGTCGTCTTCGAGACGCGCGACATGAAGTGGTACGGGGGCCCTGGCAGTCGAGCGGGGCGGGTCGGACCGTCAAAAGGTTTGTACATCGGGCCGAACGCCTCGCTGGGCTTGCCCCAGGCGCAGGCGAGCAGCGAGCGGTAGTCCCAGGCCACCGCCTTCTGCTCCTTCCAGCCGTCCCACTCGTGCATACGCGAGAGCGGCCAGTCCGGCACCATCTCGATCACCAGCGGATCGGCATGGAAGCACTTGAGCCCGTCGACAGTGCACATCACCTGCGCCTTGCAGTACGGGCGACCGTCCTCGATGCCGCACTCCTGGATGAACAGTTCGTACGTGAGCAGCTTCGAGGTGGGGATCACCTGGCCCCGGCACCGCAGCTTGAACACGGTGTCCCGCTTGGGCTCGAACCGCCAACCATCCCGCGTGAGGGTGTGGCCGAGCGCCGTCATGTACACCTGCATGGCCTGCAGGCACCCCTCGAACATCAGGGTGCCGGGCATGCAGGGGTCGGACTTGAAGTGACCGTCGAAGAACCACGTCTCCGGCGTGATGTCCTGCTCGCTGCGGAGGTAGCCTCGGCCCCAGGGACCGCCAGTCGGGTCGATGGTGACGCGATCGTGGAAGATCATCTGCCCGCCGGCGATGTAGGGCGTGCGGGTGTGGGTGCACGCCAGCTTGTGGCTCTCCCCGAAACAGTCCGTCACGCGGCCGTCCGCAAGCGCTTCGAGGTGCGAGCGATCCAACACGAGCCGGTCCGCCTTGACGACGGGTGCCAGGTGCCCGGACCCAAGCTCGACCTCGGCCGTGGCTGCGTCCCAGAGCACGCCCCCGGACTCCCCGAGCTCCTTCACCGAGAAGAAGCCCGCTTGTCCCTCGCGCACCTCGAGGCGGGTCTGGCCGGCGACGGTGCAAGCATAGTGGAAGAAGAACATGCGGATGTCGCCCAAGCGGGCGTGTCCGTCGCACCGGATGTCGTACTGCAGCGTGTCCCCCACGGCAGGGAGGCCGTTGCGGTAGATCAGATCGCACCCGAGCAGCCGGTAGATGCGCTCGCCGCGGTTCAGATCGTCGATGCCCTGCCAGCTGATCAGCAGGAGATCCGCCTGCCCGGCCTCGATCATCACGCCTGCAGGGATGTGGTCATCGTGCACGTACCAACTGTCGGCCCGCACGTCGGTCTCGGTGACGATCCGGCCCTTGCCGAGCTTCTTGGCCTCCCCTTCGATGCCGAGCACCCGATCCGCGAGCAGCAGCGGCGGGGTGGGCATACGGACGACGCGCTCAAAAGCGTCGTACGTCGCGAACTGCGGTCCGAAGATCGTGGTGATGGAGTTGGATGCGCCGTTCTCGAGATCGCGGCGGGAGAGCTTCGGCCCGGGGAGATCGGAGACGGGGGTGTCGGTCGGGGGCCTGGGGGGCCGGGCGGCCGGAGTTGGGGGCGGGGCAGCGGGAGTTGGTGCGGCTGCGGGGGCGGGGGCGGGAGCAACCGCAGCCGCAGCCGCCGCGCGGGGCGCGGGAGTTGGGGAGGGAGCGGTGTCGATAGCGACCGCGGCGGGAGCGGCGGACATTGGCGAGACGGGGGGCGTTGGGGAGACGGCTGGCGCGGCGATTGGGGCGCCGGCCGGCAGGCCCTGCAGCGCAGCGAGCAGGATCCCGTTTGAGCTCGTGACCGCGTGCTGGTAGGCGGCATGGACGGAGGCCTGGCGGGCGAGGAAGTCGCCGTGCAAGCGGGTCACCCTGCTCTGCTGCTCGATCAGGGCGGCGAGGAGCGCGTTGGGGGCAGCGCCCACCTCCCAGGGCTCGGAGGCCGGCGGGAGTTGGGCGGACGCCGCCGACGCGAGCAGGGAGGGCGCGGGCTCCGCAGGGGCGACGGCAGGCGCCTGGACGGGCGCGGCCCGGGCAGGTGCGGGCTGGACGGCGAGTCCGGGCGCCGGCGGCATGACCGACCGGGCGGGGGCGCCGGCAGATGGCGACCAGGCAGGCGTGACCGCGCTGACCGGGGGGAGGGCGGGGGCGGGGGCCATGCGTTGCACGGGGGACTCCGGAGCGGGGGTGGAGACGAGGTTCGGGCGCGCGGGAGGCCGCGAGTGGGCGGGCAGTCCAGGCGAACCCTGGACCGCGCGGGCGGGATCGGCGCCGGCGATGACCCGCATGGGGACGGTCAGCACGGGGGGCGGCAGGCGGACGTCGCGGGCGAGATCCGCGGCGAGGTCACCGGTCGGGCCGGCGGACCGCAGGGTGACTCGCGCGCTGGCGCCGCCGATGGTGCAGGTGTCCACCGCGAGCCGCGTGACCGGCGCGCCCGAGGGCAGTTGCCCGTAGCGGATGAACAGCGCGGCCTGGGCGACCTGCAGGAGGCCGAGCGCCGCGTGGGGGTGGCCGAACGAGGCGGGCAGCGCCGGTGCGGCGGCGATCGACGCGGCCGCGAGCGGCGCCCCGGGGCTCCCGACGACCACGCCGTCCAGGACCGCGTAGATGCGGTCCCCGTCGCGCTCGGCGTCCGCGAGCCGCTTGACCACCAGCGCGACCGCGGCGGTCGAGGGGGTCGCCGTCACGCCAAGCTGGTGAAGCGCAGCCGACGTCCGGGCGTCGTCCGCCCGCTCCGCGGCACCCACCAGGACGCGATCCACGTCCCCTGCCCCGAGCAGGTCTGCCGCGACCTCGATCGCGCGAATGCCCGAGAGCTCCTCGTGGCTCACCGTGAAGCTCGGCCCGCCGATGTCGTGCTGCACGTTCAGCCGGTTGGCGGGGATGTTCGGCATCGTGCCGATCACGTGCTCCGCTCGCAGCGACGGCGCCGCGGCGTCCTGCAGCGTCCGGTCCGACCCCGGCACGAGCTCAGGCATGCGCCACCGGAGCCCGAACCCCGCGACCTCGCCGTCCGCGCCCATGCCCACGATGACGGCGGTCCGCTCGCGCTGCCCGCCCCCGGTCGCGGCCTTGGCGTCCAGGAGCGCATCTCCCCCGGCCCGCAGCATCAGCGTCTGCTGGGCGAGGCTCATCTTCAGGTCGTTCGGTGGGAACCGCAGGCCCGTCAGCGGCAGGGCAAGATCGTTCCGCGGGCGAGCCGCGACAGGCGCCGGGGCGTAGAGCTCCCGCGCGAACCCGTGCCGGTCCTCGCTCTCCCCCGCGACCACCGCGAGCCCGACGATCGCGAGCGGTGCAGGCCCACGCCCGCCGACAGCCACCTGGACCGGCCGACCCGGACTCCACGACTCGACGATGCAGTGCGCGTTGTTCCCACCGAAGCCGAACGCCGAAACCGCCGCGCGTCGCACGCCGTCCACCGTCGGCCATTCAGACGCCGAGCGGAGCAGCCGGAACGGCGCGCGGTCCGCCTCCGCGATGGTCTCCTCCACGTTCAGCGTCGGCGGCATCGTCCCGGCCGCCATGCCCGCCAGCACCTTCTGCACGCCCGCGACGCCCGCGACCGTGATCAGGTGCCCCAGGTTCGACTTCAACGAGCCGATCGCGAGGTTGCCCCCCTCCCCGTAGACGGCGGTCATGCTCCCAAGCTCCGCGCGGTCGCCTGTGGGCGTACCGGTGGCGTGACACTCGACAAGCTGGACGTCCCGGGGCTCGAGCCCGGACATCGCGAACGCCGACCGCATCGCCCTCGCCTGCCCTTCCTCAGACGGCGCCAGGAGCGACCGCCCACGCGCGTCATTGGAGAGCCCCACCCCGCGGACCACCCCGAGGATGCTGTCGCCGTCGCGCTCGGCGTCGGCGAGCCGCTTCAAGGTCAGGAGCGCGCACCCCTCGGCGGGCACGAGCCCGTCGGCGCCGCGATGGAACGGGCGGGACTGGCCGGTCTTGGACATCGCGCCCAGGGCACAGAACCCGATGTGGATGAACAGGCTGTCGGACCGGTTCACGCCGCCCGCGAGCATCACGTCGGCGCGACCGGCGTTCAACGCGTCGCAGCTGAGCCGGATCGCGTAGAGCGCGCTGGCGCAGGCGGCGTCGAGGGCGAAGGCCCCGGCCCCGAGCCGGAGCCCGCGGGCGAGGAGATCCGCCGGCAGGCCGGACATGAAGTGGTCGCGCGGATCGACGGGCGGCCCCGAAGGCCGGGCGTAGCCCCAGCGCTCCAACTGGACGACCTCGCCGAACCGGGCCATGCCCTCGGACGGGAACGACAGGTTGCCGAACACCGCACCGGTGCGCGCGAGGACCCGCTCGCTGCGTGTGTCACCCGGGTCGATGCCGGCCGAGCGAAGCGCCTCCTGACCTGTGTGCAGGAGCCAGCGCACGAGGGGATCGAGTGATCCTGCAGCTTCTACCCCGCGGGAGGCCAGCACCGCGGCGTCGAGATCGACGCTGGGGTCGTCGGTGACGTACCCGCCTGCGCTCGACCACGCCTTGTCGCGTGAATCGGCGCCGCTCGCCGAGAGGACATGGGCATCGCCGACGCGCCACCGGCCCGCGGGCGCACCCGTGATCGCGCTGCGACCTTCGAGCACGTTCGTTGTGAACCGGGCGAGATCCGGCGCACCCGGGAGGATGGCGGCCTGCCCGATGATGGCGACGGGGGCGAACAGAGCGGCGGGGTCAGACATGCGCCGCGCGCAGTAATTTGCACAGTGTGCGCGGGTGTCACGGGGGGGTCACGGTGTGGGGCGTCCACTCCCGGCCTGTCTCGCAGTCGATGTGCCGAAGCTGCACGCCCGCTGGCGAGATCCCGATAACGCCGAGCACGATCGGCAGGTTGAACCGCCGGGGACCGACCGACCCGGGGTTGAACACCACCAGCCCGCGATCCGCGCCGATGAACGGGACGTGCGAGTGTCCACACACGACGAGGTTGGCACCCGCGGATCGGGCGGCACGGCCGACATCGGCGCGGAGCCGGGGGCCGTACACCGCGATGTGGACGAGGAGGATCCGCAGCGGCCCGGCCGGACGAGGGCCGTCGGCAGCAGCGTGGGGCAGGACGTCGATGACCAGCTGGTCGGGGAGGTCCGGGGCGTGAACGTCGATGTTCCCGCGAACAGCGTACACCGGCGCAAAGCCGGAGAGCATGTCGATCACCGTGTGATCCCCGATGTCCCCGGCGTGCAGGATCGCGGCGGGCGGTGACTCCGCGAGCCGTGCGCAGAGCATCGCGTGAGGTTTCGAGTGGGTGTCGGCGACAACGACGATCCGGGCGACGCCGTCGGGCGGGAGCGGGATGGTGGCGGTCGTCGTCCGGGGGGCGGGGCTCACCCGCGACGACCGGGGCTGCGCCGCGCACGCCTCCGGTTGACCATCGCGGCGAGCCCCAACAGCGCTCCGGGCCAGGCCTCGCCGCCGCTGGAAGTGCACCCGCATCGGGTCGCGACCAACACAGCGCCTGCATCGGTGTCCTGCCCGGGTCCCGAGTCCGGCGTGCTCGTGTCCCGACTGTCCGAGTCTGACGCCCCGGTGTCCTGCAAGCCCGTGTCCGCCGGGCACTCGTCCACGGTCGCTGGGTCACAGTCGTCGTCCAGGCCGTTCCCACACTCCTCCAGCGCCGCCGGGTTCACCGCAGCGTTGGTGTCGTCACAGTCGTCGGCGACCGCCACCCAACCCACGTGGTCCTCGCACGCCTCCCGAGCGGTCCACGCGTTGCCCCAGCCGTCCCCATCGGCATCTTCGTACTGCATCGAGGTGCCGCTCACGTCGGGATCCGTGATGTCGATCAGCCCGTCGCAGTCGTCGTCGATGCCGTCGCACACCTCGGCCGCGGCCGGATTCACCGCAGCGTTGGTGTCGTCACAGTCGTCGGCGACC
>CAIQVJ010000136.1 GCA_903875225.1 uncultured Pseudomonadota bacterium | reverse complement strand
GCGCGAAGATGAAGTGGGGGAAAGGGGGAGGTTTGCCCGGGGGCCGCCCAAGGGCGGCCGAATCGCGGGAAATCATGCCAAGTCAAGCGCCAGCCCGTGTGTCAGCCCCGCTGGCCATCGCTCGGGCACCTTTTGGGCTAAGGGGTTCCCGTTGTGGTCGGCAGTAACATGTCCAGCAGTGAGCACATGTTGGGAGTCCACCATGGTGCCACTCCCGAACGCGTCAGTATCCTCTTCAAAATCAGTAAACCGCACCATGACGACCTTTGCCCTACGCTCGACAAGCGGCACAGCGGATGGCGCAATTGGGTCATCGTAGGTGTTCAAATTGACGGCGATGTTGGGAGTCGGTGAGGCGTCACAATATACCGCCCACCCTCCTTGCGGCACGAGAAACCTCTGCTCCCCGCCTACCCCGTCTGGTACGTGCTCAATTCGTCGGCGCGGGCCATTGGGATCCTTCGGCTCGGGCCGCATTCCAGCTTCGGCCACTCGTCGATCATACGCTCGAAGCGATGCTTGCAGGCCAGTTGACGACGCGCTCTGAAGTTCCCACCGCCTGCCGAGGGCATCTACCCGGTAAGCCCTGCCTACACCGAGGTAGGAGTCCAAGTCCGTCTCATCCTGCCCGACTGGATCAGCGGAGTCTTTGGCCCAGTGTGGGCCCACCCGTCGGGGAGAATTGGAGTACACCTGCTGCCCGACGTACCGCCAGGTACCCGTGGCCTCACGCACTATGAGAGGCGTACTTATGCCACGTTTGAGCGGATAATAATACAGTTCATCATCAATCCAAACCCGACCCGCATCAGACCGGGGGCGTCGGCTGGGCCGGGCGCGACGCACCAACAGATCGGACTGCTCTCCTGTCCGCGCGGAGGCTTTGCCCACTAGACCGTCCCAGGGCGTCGGCTTCCCGTTTCTACGAGGTCGGATCCAAGACTCGCGAACGTCCTCCCATGTAGGCTCATTGCTCCTCCAGCGGCTGATCGCGGGATCGCCGGCCAGACCCCCGCGGAACGCCCGTTGGAAGCAGGCATGAACATTAGATGGCTCCTGGGTCACGCCATCGCCTCGGAGACGTTGTTCACGTCTTCCTCACCGCCACTGCGGTCGAGACCGTGGCCTGGCCAGGGGCCGCCCCGGCCGTGCTCTGGTTGAACGCGAGTCCGAACTGCACGAACATCTGGTTGCCAAGGCTGAGCGCGATTTCTGCCGGCTGTGGCTCGCCGTTTGCCGTCTTCACCGTACCGATGAGGGACCACGCCGACGTGATCTGGATGCTCGTCGCTGCGGTCCGGTAAGCGAGCTGGCAGTTGAAGTTGTTGGCAATGTCCGAGATCGCAAAGGCGGCGACGACCTTGTCGGCGTCAACAGCAGCCACCCAGCCGGTGATGGCCACGAACGAGTTCGTCGTCGTGTTGAACGCCTGGAGTTCCTGCGTCATGCTGCCTACGATGGAGCCACAGGCCGTGTAGGAGACCTGGACGTCTACGTCCGCCTGACCGCTCGTCGGGGCCGTTCCAGAGAGGTAGTACGTGACCCCGAAGCGCACCCAGAAGTTTCCAGCAGTCACGCTGGCGATGTTCTGCTCCGAGGTGTTGCTCTCGCCGGGACCGACGTAGGGGCCGACGCCCGCGATGACGGCGTAGGCATTCGGATCGTCCGGGCGCACCGGAGCCACCTGGATGGCCGGCTTCACGTTGAAGGCGATGGCTACGGGGGTGCCGCCACCCGCGACCTGCACGTTCTTCCGCTTGATGACCATCCGGACGTTGTCAACGCCGATGCCGAGCATCCAGTCCGTATATGGCTCGAAGAGCTCGTCGATCGTCGTGCTCGCCAACCGCTTTGTGACCGACTTCCCAGTTTTTCCGCAGCCCATAAACACGCTTCAGTGCCCGTTTAAGGTAGCCCGCTCGATGAACCAGCGGGCTATCACCGCGTCGCGAATTGTCGCGGAGACGATTCGACCCGCCAGAGATCCGGCCACACTCGGCGCGGCCGTCTCTCCGGGGTCCGGGGGTGCGCCCGTAGGGCACGGGCACACCCGGATCCCCAGTAGATACCTCTACAGACGAGCGTCAGCCCGCACGGGGACGGGATCGTAGGGGGTGCTTTTGCCAAGATCCGCCGGTCTAGGAATCACCCGGGCCAAGATCCGCCGGTATAGGAATCACCGGCGGGCCAAGATCCGCCGGTATAGGAATCACCCGCTCGGGCTCACAGAGGCCGTGGCGAACGCCGCCCGCAGCTTGTGCCCGAGCGGCTCCTCGGGCTTGTTCTCGGCCTTGCTGATGGCCCCTTGGCCGACGCCCAGGTGCTTGGCGGCCGCGCGCTGGGACCATCCGCGCTTCTCTCGCCAGGTCTTGAGCTCGGCACCGATGATCGGCTTGTCGCGATCGGGCGGCTTCTCCTCGGGGAGTACCCCGCGCACCGCGCGATCCAGAAGCCATTGAGCCGTGTAGATGCGGCACACGCCGCCCAGGGTCCAGGCCGTGGCCTCTTCGGACCAGGTGTAGTGCTGGAGCTGGCCGATCTTGACGAGCTGGTCGAGCGTCTTTCGCAGCGCGGTCCAGTTCCGCCCGTCCCGTCTCGAATTGCGCTTGCCCCCGGCGAGATCGAGCAGCTTCGATCCGGAGATCGCGACATGGTCGGCGTGCTCGTCGAACCGCCACCGAAAGCGGATGGCGAGCAGCATGCCGAGCGCGTGCGCGTGGGGGAAGCGGACGTGGTCGATCTGGGCGAGCTCGACCGGGGCGGGCATCCACTGGTGCCCGAGTTCGCCGGTGGACGCCCGGACGCCGCCGTAGACGCGCTGGTTCATCTGGAACTCGATGCCGTCGAGCTTCCATTGGCTCCCGTCGAGTCGCTCGAACCGGCCGGTTTCGAGCAGGAGCCGCCGGCGCTCGCGCAGCTCCCCGCCCTTTGTGTAGATGGCAAGCTCCAGCGCCGCGAGAAACTCGACCATCCGGGCGGCGTTGGTGCGGATCTCTGGATCGCGCCGTCGGCGCTCGTCGTAGCCCATGGCGAGGAGGTGCTCGTCGAGAATCCAGCGGTAGGTGCCCATGCGCCCGCCCTCGACCGAGAACAGGCGGAGCAGCGCGGCCCAATGTCGGAGGCCCTCGGGCCCGCGCATCCGGCGAAGGGCCTCGACCGCGGTGTCGTGCATGGCTTCGTAGTCGGTGAACCGCAAGGTGAGCTGGATCTTTTGCCCGGGGGCGATGAGCTCGATGCGCTCGATCTGGTCGTTCTCGTCGACCTTGGCCTGGAGCGTGGCGGGCTTGGCGCGGTGGCGCTTGCCGTCCTGCGGCACGTCGCGGATGCCCCCGAGCATGTCGTGGTGGGTCGATCCGGCGTCGATGGCCATGGAGCGGCGGTTCAGTCCGACGCGGACGCCGTTCTCGGCCAGGTAGACGACCGCCATACCCGCGGCGAGGACGAGGACCTCGCGGTTGTCGAGCGGAAGCATCCAGTCGGCAGGGACAAGTCCGCGCGCGACGGTGTCCACGAGCGAATCGCCCGTGCCTGGGGCCAGCGCGTTGAGGGCGCGACGCGCCCAGCGCGCCACCTCACCGAGCGCGGCATCGACCGGCCAGTAGAGCCAGACCGCGCGCTGGGTCTCGTCGTAGACTGTCTCCATGCGGTCAGGAAGCATCTCGCCTGGTGGAAGGTCGGAGAGCAGCGCCGTCAGCCCGTGCAGCGCGAAGGCTGCGGCGCTGTGTTCGCGGCGAGGCCGGGGCCACTGGTCCACGAGGAGGGGCCGAGCGAGGACTGCGTGCTTGAGCTTTTTGTCGGCGAACAGGGCGACGGTGTAGACGGCCTGGTCGGACATGGTGGCCGCCAGCACGTCGATTCCGTCCTCGACGAGTTGGAGCGCGGTGCCCACGGGGAGCGGGAGCGTCAGCCCCGTCATGGGCGGCCCGGAGAGCCAGTAGGATGACAGGTGGGGCCGGCCTGTGCGTTCGACCCGCATCCGTTCGAGTGCGCTTGTGCTGTCGCCCGTGATCGAAGGAATGGCGAGCAGGAGTTCGTGGTCGCCGGCGAGTCGGTCTCGCAACCAGGCGTGCAGGCGAACCAGGCGCGCCCGAAAGGCCGCAGGAAGATCGACCTCGGGGAGGACGGGCTTGGGTTTCATCCGCTCACCCCGCGCGCTGGAGCGCGGGGTTCCTCGAACCACCCGCCGTTGAACCGGAGCTTCACCCATCCATTCCCCGCCATCTCGCTCCGCGCCCGGGTCTTCGCGATGGCGAGGTGCATGGACGTAAACCCGTCGCTCTTGTCATCGCCGTTCTCGCGCACGAACACGATCACGGAATCGGCTGCGTACTCGACCTCCCCGCTCTCCTTCCCGAACCCGACCAGGCGATGCACGGGGGTCGTCCCGGGGGTGATCTTCTCCTTGCCGCTCTCCTTCTCCTTCCCCCCGGTCACCCCATCGAGCGTGCCGTAGTTCTCGCGCGAGGTGCTCGACACGAGCACCACCGCGGCGTCGAGATCCCGCGCGACGGCGCGCCCGGCGTAGGCGGCGCGGCCGATGCGCTCGCGCAGGTCCTCGCGCTCCCGTCCCTCCGGGCTCGCGACGAGCTGGAGGAAGTCGAGCACGACGAGGAAGGGACGACTGCCGCGGCGCGGTGCGCCGTCCGGCCCGGTCGCCTCTGGGTAGATCGCCCGCATTGCGGCGGCCTTCTCGTACAGCGAACCATAGCTCCACCCCATCGGTGGACACACCTCCAGGTGAAATGGCATGGATGCCAGTTCTCCGAGCTGCTCGGCGTGCTGGTCCTCCACCGCATCGAGTCCACCCCGGGCGTCACGGCAGGGACTGCGCGAGTCGCTCACGGACGACGGGGAGCAGGGCATCCGCCAGGAGCGCGTGCCCGCGGGACGAGGGGTGGATCCCGTCCACGAACAGCGCGTTGGCGCCCTCCGCGGGGCCGGACCTGCGGATCTCGTCGATGAAGATCCGGGGACCGTCGACCACCGGGACCGAGGCCTTCCAGGCTTCGACGCAGGTGGCCACCCGGTAGGGGTACGGGATGGGCGGCCGGGAGAGGGCTACGGTCGCAGCCTCATCCACGTCTGCCGGGCTGTGGATCTGGTACCCGTCGACCCGGTCCGGGCTGGTCAGATCGCTCGGCTGGGGAGGCAGGACCAGCACCAGCCAGGCCCCGATGCGGCGAGTGGCCGTGACCAGCCGCTCGATGTTGTGCTGGAACTGCGGCACGGTCACCCGGACCTCGTCGCTCGGGTGGAGGGGCGGGTCCACGCGCCAGATGAGCGCTCGAACCCACCGAAAGGTCGCGAGACGCTCGACACCCTCGGCCAGCCCGCCGGCTGCCAGCCGGGTCTCGAAGTAGGCGCCGTCTGCCCCGCCTTCGATGTGCATGAAGTCGCTGTTCATCAGGTACGCCACCACGCCGTCGGGCACGACCGAGGCGTCCACGAGGTCCTCGAGCGAGAGCAGCGCCTGGTAGCTGGAGTAGCCCGGCACCGCGGCGTTCATCACCTCGACCCCCCGCGTCTCGGGCGTGCCGCCGTCCGGGGGGTTGAGATCGACCTCGAGCCGCGAGCTGAAGCGCTCTGCCATCGGACACCCGCTGCCCCAGGCCGACGAGTCGCCGATCACGAGCACCCGCTTCTGGCCCGGGGGCTTGGGGTCGGCGAGCTCGTTGTCCCGCATCCCGTAGCGGTTGATGGTCCCCGGGTCCGGATCCGGCGGCAGCCCCCAGAGCGTGTTCCACCTCGTGAGGTTCTCGTCGGTGACAGGCTGCGAGGGCGTCTGGTGCCACCCCACGTGGGCATAGCCCGGGGCCTGGGTGCGTTCGGGCAGCCAGGTCGCGGGGGGCTCCCCGGCGATGCGGAGCGCGAGCTCCACCCCGGCGAGGACAAGGCCAGCTGCGAGCCAGCCCGTCGTCAGGAGCTTGAGACGGCTCGCCCGTCGAACCCTACGGGCCCCCATCGCCGAACCCGGGTGTCACGAGGAGCAGAGCGCGCATGGCCAGCAGTCTACCACCCGTCGCTCCCCCGAGCGGGGCACACACCTCGTCAGTTCCCCGAGACGGTGGCCACGCCCCCCACGATGCCGATCTCGTTCACCAGCGCCTGCGCAGCGGTGTTGGTGAGCAGCAGGTTCCCGGTGATGGTGACGTCCCCGGAGACCTCGGTGAGCCCGTAGAACGAGCTCACGTCCGTGAGGATCGCGTTGTCGTCGATCAAGAGGTCCCCATCGATCATGCGGAGGTTCTCGGCGCCCGACAGCGAGGCCAGGCTGTCGTTGTACCCGACGACCACCGACCCGCCGACGTTGGTGAGCGCACCGAGGCCGTTCAGCGACGTGAGGCTCGGGTTCCCGTGAATTCCGTAGGGTTCGCCGAGGTCGCCCCCAATCCAGAGATCGCCGGAGACCGAGGCGAGGTGGTCCAGACCGGAGAGGGAGGTCAGGTCGGCGTTGCGCCATACGCCCACCATCCCCGCGGAGGTGACGCCGTCCAGGCCCGAGAGCGTGGTGAGCCGATCACAGGCGTTGATCAGGAGGGCGTCGCCCACCGTCGTCAGGTTCTGCAGCCCGGAGAGCGACTGGAGGGCGGGGTCTCCCGTGAAATCGACCTGTCCGGGCACGGTGGTGAGGCCCCGGAGCGCGGCGATGGAGGCCAGATCGGGCTCCGCCCAGACCCGGAGGTCATGGGCAGAGGTGAGGTTCTGGAGGCCGCTCAACGTCACCAGGCGGTTGTCCATGAAGAGCAGCGTGGAGCCGACCGACGTGAGCTCCTGGAGCTCCGAGACCGAGGTCAGGGCATGGTTGCCCTTGATCGTGAGCCCCCCGTCCACGCTGGTGAGGCTGTGGAGCCCTGACAACGAGGCGAGCACGGGGTTGTCGACGACCTCCAGGTACCCTCCCACCCCCGTCAGTCCGGCGAGCGCTGCGATGGAGGTGAGCGTGCTGTTGCCAGAGACGCTGAGGTACTTCGCGTCATCCGGCCAGATCGGGTCCACGGACTCACTCACCGAGAGGAGTCCGTCCAGCCCGTCCAGCGTTGTCAGGCTCGCGTTGTCCGAGATCTCCAGCGCCGCACCGACATGGACCAGGTTTCCGAGCCCGGCCAGGGAGGTGAGGTCCGCGTTGTCGGAGATGCCAAGCTGGCCGTCGACCGAGGTGAGCGCTTCGAGCCCGGTGACCGAGGGCAGGCTGTCGTTCTGCCAGATCCACAGGCTGCCCGTGAGCCCCTTCAGGCTCGCGAACACAGGGAACGAGGTGAGCGCCGTGTTCCCCTCGATGAAGATCCCGTTCCGCGCGGGGTCCTGATCACCCACCGTCTCGAGCGAATCGAACGCGGAGCCGTGCACGAGGCTTGTGTTTCCCGCGATGGAGAACCATCCGCCAACCGTCGCAAGCCTGGAGAGATCGCCCAACGAGGTGAGCGCCGGATTGCCTGTATAGTCACACACCAACCCACCATCCTGGTCCACGTCACACCAGAGGAAGCCCACCGTGAAGTCGCCCCCCACGCTCTCGAGGTGCTCGAGCCCGGACAGGGAGACCAGCGCGTCGTTCTTCTGGATCGAGACCTGATCGCCCACCGAGACGAGGCAGTCGAGGCCCGTCAGGTCTGTCAGGGCAGTCTCCTCCAGGAGCACGCTCCCGGTGACCGACCGGGAACAGAAGCCGTCGCAGAAGCCGGCTACGTCTGCCTCGCCGAGATCTCCCGTCCACTCACCGAGCACGTCGAGATCCGGGTCCGCGCAGTCGGTCGCATGGTCACAGTCGTTGTCGACCCCGTCGCCCCACAACTCGTCGGCACCCGGGTTCACCCCTGGATCGGAGTCGTTGCAGTCGTAGGCCGCGGCGTACCCATCGCGGTCCCTGTCGATGCGTCCAAGCTCCTTGTCGCACCCGACCATGCCCCAGAGGATCAGGATCACACCAAGCGGGCGAGAGAATTGTTCCATCTCGTACTCCATCGGGTTGAATCTACCTGCAGGGATTGGAGCAAACCCCGTGCCAGGGTCGGGCGCCCCAGCCAGACCCAACCCACGTGCGGGGGCACATCGCCTCACCCTGCGCCGACGCAGTGGCGGTCAGCACGTCCGTGTCATCTCCACCGGTACGCGTGCAGTCTCACACGAAATCGAGCCGGGCTCGGAGCGCTGCCCCAGACCGACGGCGATCGCCCAATCCCGGGCGGCATGGCAAGCCCGCGCGGCACAGGGGGCCGCAGGTGCCCCGCTGTCAAGCTCCTCGGATGGGCCCGCTCAGCTCAGGAACAGCATCTCACGGTACCGCGGAAGGGGCCACCGGCTGTCGGTGACCATCGCCTCGATGCCATCACACGTCTCCCGCAGCGTGAGGAGCGCGGGCACGACGTTGGCGCAGTAGCTGGCGGCCCGTTCGGCCTCGTTGCCCTCGCCCACCTTCCCCGCTGCGGCGTCCAGGGCCTGCCGGGCGGTGTCCAGGGCCTCGATGCGGGCCTGGAGCTCCCGGAACCGGCGGACCGCTGCGGGGCCGAGGTCCACCTGCGCCTGGGCCTCGGCAAGCTCGGCGAGCCCGACGGGCAGCACGAGCGTGTCCACCATCTCGCGGAGCACGTCGGCCTCGATCTCCACCTTCTTGTTGTACTGCTCCACGCGCACCTCGAAGCGGCTGTGCAACTCCTCGTGGGAGAGGATGCCGTGCCGCTCGAACAGGGCGGCGGCGTTCGCGGTGGCAAGCGCGGCGAGTGCGGCCGGGGTGTTGCGCGCGTGGGGGAGGCCCCGGCGCTCTGCCTCGATGACCCACTCCGCGCCGTAGCCGTTGCCGTCGAACCGCACGGGCGCAGACTCCTGCAGCGCGCGACGCACGGCGGCGAGTACGGCTGCGGGGCCGCCTCCTGCGGCGGAGATCCACGCGCCGATCTGATCGATGGCGTCGGCCACTGCGGCGTTCAGGCATGTCGTGGGGAAGCTGATCGAAGCGGAGGAGCCGACGGCGCGGAACTCGAACTTGTTGCCGGTGAAGGCGAAGGGCGAGGTGCGGTTGCGGTCCGTGTTGTCCTTCGCGATCGAGGGAAGCCGGCTGATCCCGAGCTCGATCATGGCCTTGCCGGGGTCGAGCGTGCTCACGTCGCCAGCCGCGATGCCGTCGCAGATGCGGGTGAGGAAGTCGCCGAGGAACACCGAGATGATGGCGGGAGGCGCCTCGTTGGCCCCGAGCCGGAAGTCGTTGCCGTGGGAGGCGATGCTCGCGCGAAGGATCGCCGCGTGACGGTACACGCCGAGCAACGTGGCTGCGAGGAAAGTGAGGAAGCGCAGGTTCTGCTGCGGGTCCTTGCCGGGGTCGAGCAGGTTGTCACCCCGGGTGTCCGACATCGACCAGTTGATGTGCTTGCCCGAGCCGTTCACGAACGCGAAGGGCTTTTCGTGCAGCAGCAGCAGGAAGTCGTGGCGGAGCGCAACGCGGCGCAGCGTCTGCATGACCAGCTGGTTGTGGTCCGCCGCGAGGTTCGCCTCGCAGAAGATCGGCGCGAGCTCGAACTGGCAGGGCGCCACCTCGTTGTGGCGCGTCTTGGCGCTCACCCCGAGCTGGTAGAGCTCGAGCTCCACCTCCTCCATGAACGCCTGCACGCGGACCGGGATCGAGCCGAAGTAGTGATCCTCGAGCATCTGGCCCTTCGGCGCGCGGGCGCCCTGGAGCGAGCGACCGGCGATCACGAGATCTGCACGCAGCCCCGCGTAGGCCCGATCGATCAGGAAGTACTCCTGCTCGGGCCCGACGGTCACGGTGATGCGGTGGTGCGCAGGCTCGCCGAGCGCCGCCAGCAGCCGCGTTGCCGAGGCGGAGAGGGCGTCCATCGACCGGAGCAGCGGGGCCTTCTCGTCGAGCGCCTGACCGTGGTAGCCGAGGAACGCCGAGGGGATGCACAACGTGCGCCCGTTCGGGCTGTCCATGATGAACATCGGCGAGGTCGGGTCCCAGGCGGTGTACCCGCGGGCCTCGAACGTGGAGCGCATGCCGCCGCTGGGGAAGCTGGATGCGTCGGGCTCGCTCTGCAGGAGCATCGACCCGGTGAACTTCTCGATGGGGCGACCATCCCGATCGAACCACAGGAACGCGTCGTGCTTCTCGGCCGTGGACCCGGTCATCGGGTGGAACCAGTGGCAGAAGTGCGAGACGCCCTCCTCGAGCGCCCATTCCTTCACGGCGTGCGCGATGGCGTCTGCGACGGGGCGATCGAGCTTGCGGCCGTGCTCCATGGTCTCGGCCCAGCGTGCGTACACGTCGGGCGAGAGCCGCTCGCGCATGCGCTCGGCGTTGAACGTGCGCGAACCGAACATGACCGACACGCGTACGGGCCGGCCCTGCGCGTCCATCGGGCGGGGAAAGGTGCGGATGGAGCGGGAGGCGGCCTTCTGGACGGCGTCGATGCGGGCACGGTTGGACACGATGTACTCCGGGGGAGGGGACGGCCGGCGTTTACCCCAATGACCGGGGGCTTTCAAGCCGGATTCCACCGTGGGTGCCCACCGATCGCAGACAATTCAAGGGGTCTGTAGCCCCGCACGCGTGAAGATCCCGCAGGCCAGCCGATCAACCCCCTGAAGCTCGCGCGAGGGGCTCGATCATTCCAGCGTGCAGCCCCGCTCCCAGTCCCGGAAGGCGCTGCGCATGCGGTCCGGATCGCTGTACTGCACCTCACCCGCGGCCACGAGGGGGTCCACGACCGCGGTGAGGCCGGCATCGATCACGGCCATGTCGGCGTCCAGGCCATCCGTGAGGTAGTCGTCGAACGCGTCGGTGAGCGGGTCGGGCCCGAACCCGTCGACGTGCTCGATGAAGTACCAGGTGTTCACCTCGTCGGCGCGCGTATGGTCCCGCACCTGGGCCAGGTGGCGCTTGACGAACTCGGCGAACCGGGCGTTGTCCTCCTCTCGCACGCCGCTCCCTGGCAGGAACACCAGCGGCCCCTCGGGATCGTGCACGCCGAACGCTTCCTCGTCGGCCGAGGTCGCCCCATCGGCCGGGCGCCACGGCTGGACGTGGGGGCGGGCGAGGTCGAGCTGGGTGGCCGGGTTCTTGTAGCCGGTCAAGCTGAGCAGCCCCGCATGCGCGAGATCCGACCACACGCCGAGCTGGAACCCGCCGTTGAGGTCGTTCACGTCGATGCCGACGGACTTGAAGTTCTGCACGCCATTCCGCACGGAGCGCTCCAACTCCTCCACGCCGTCGTCCTCGTTGTGCACGTGAACCGACCACGTCATGCCCTCCGCCTCGCGCGCAGCGAACCAGTCCGGGTCGAAGGCCGCCGCGCCTGCCACGAAGCTCTCCCCTGGCTGCAACGTGAGCGCCGCGCCATGAGCCTGCAGCGTCTTCGACAGCGCCTCGACGATGGCCGCGCGCCGGGTCCAGTTGACCTCGTCTGCGATCAGGGTGCCCGAGTCCTCGATGTGCATCAGGAACCCCAGGAGCACCGGTCCGACAGCCACCGCCTCGGGCTCGTCGGCCCACTGGTCGCCGGACACCTGCAGGCTCAAGCTGGCGGTGCCCTCGGCGTCGAGGTTGGCGCTCACGGTGAAGGCGCCCGTGTGCTCATCCTCGAAGGTCTCGTCGATGTCGAGCGACTCCCCGGCGGCGACGACCCAACTGGCCTGGGTGGAGGTGCTCTGCGCCTCGGTCGTCTGCAGGAGCGCCACGGTCGTGTCCACGTTCGCGGTGAGCGTGCCGGTGAGCCGGTATGTGTACCCGCGGTTCAGGTAGAGCGGCGTGGTGGTGAGCCCCTGCCCGGTCCAGGTCTCGCCGCCGTCCGACGCGGTCGCCACGGGGCCGCCGGTGCCCGCGGGGGTCCAGACCGCGGTCGACGCATCGAACCGCAGCTCCGGCTCCCAGATCGGGTCGAAGCCCTCCGTGACCGGAGCCGGGCACGCTGGCAACAGGTCAGGCGACTTGCGACACCCCGCGAGGCACACGAGGCCGACGATCGCAGGAAGCCTCAAGCGGGCGCCCGGAGGAACACGTCGCTGTCAGGCGAGGGCCCTGGCACCGAGACCACGCCGCGCTCGTTGGTGGCGAGGCGGGTGAGGATGTGCCACAGCTCGCCCGCGTCGGCGCCGAGCGTGCCCGCCAACGCGCTCGCGGTCTGCCCCTCGTCCGTGAGCGCCCCGACCACGGCCCTGGACAGCTCCAGGATCTGGGCCGCCGCCTTCTTCCCGGCCTCCACACCCGGCTGATGGTAGGCGTTGACCCCGACGAACTCCGCGTAGTACCCCACCGCGCGCTCGTAGAGCGCCACGAGCGCGCCGATCCGCAAGGCGTCCACCGTGGGGAGCGTGAGCGTGATGGACCGGTGCCCCGCCTCGGAGAGCGCCCGACGCGTGCCCATCCAGAAGCCCTGCAGGTAGTCACCCGCATACACGTCGGGGTCCACCTCCTCCTGGCCGGAGTACCCGTCGTCCTCCACCGCGATGAAGGTGACGAAGTGATCGTCCGGGCCGTCCCGGAGCTGCTGGACGTAGGCATGCTGGTCCGTCGAGCCCTTGTTCCCGTACACCGCGATGCCCTGGTGGACGACGTTTCCGGCGAGGTCCAGCTCCTTTCCCAGCGACTCCATCACCAGCTGTTGCAGGTACCGGGAGAACAGCACGAGCCGGTCCCGGTACGGCAGGACCACCATCGCGCGCCGGGCGCGGCCCTCGGTGAGCGCGAACCACGCGAGCGCCAGCTGGCCCGCGGGGTTCTGCGCCAGATCGGCGTCCCGGGTGTGCACGTCCATCTCCCGCGCACCCTCCAGGAATGCGTCCGCGTCGATGCCCTGGAGCAGCATGGGCAGCAAGCCCACGGCGCTGCACACGCTGGTGCGACCGCCCACCCAGTCCCACATCGGGAGACGTGCGCGCCAGCCCTCGGCGAACTGCCAGAGCTTGCTGCCCTCGCCGCTCACCGCGATGGCCCGCGAAGGAAAATCGACCTCTGCCCGGGCGTACGCCGCGATGGTCTCGATCATCGCGTTGCGGGTCTCGGCGGTGCCGCCGCTCTTCGAGATGCAGACCACGAGCGTGCTCTCGAGGTCCAGCGGGCCGATCACCCGCGCGATGCCCTCGGGGTCGGTGTTGTCGAGAAAATGCACGGCGAGCCGATCGTCGGGCTCCCCGAGGGCGTCGGCGATGAACTGCGGGCCGAGCGCCGAACCGCCGATGCCCATCACCAGGAGGCTGCGGAATCGCAGGTCGCTGTCGAGATCGTCGGCATCGACCCTCTCCTTGTGCGCGCGAACCGCCACAGCGTGACACTCGGCGAGCACCGCCCGGATGTCGTGCTGGAGGGGGCCGGGGGCGAGGTCGGGCGCTCGAAGCCAGTAGTGCCCCACCTGACGCCCCTCGTCGGGGTTCGCAATGGCGCCAGCCTCGATCTCGAGCATCCGGCGGTGCGCCGCTCCAAAATCGGGCGCGCTGGCGTGGGACGGGCCCGCAGCGGTGAGATCCAGCACGATGCCGAGGGTGGGTGATCGCCAGAGCACGGGCTGGGCGGGAGACGTTGTGACGGTAGGCATCGATGCAAGGTAGCCCGGGCCGGGGCCGATGGATACGGCTTCGCATGTCACGGTTTCCTGCCCTCTTCCTCTCCCTGTCCCTCCTCGTCGGCTGCCCGCACAGCACCGGGGCCGTTCACGTGCCGACGGACGTGCATGCGCTCCAACCGGTCACGTTGCCGGACGGTCTGGTGTACTACGTGATCAAGCCCGCCACGGGCCCCATGCCGAAGGTGGGCGACACGGTGAAGGTGCACTACACCGGGTGGCTCACCGACGGCACACAGTTCGACTCCAGCATCGACAGGGGGGAGCCGATCAGCTTCCAGGTCGGGATGAGCCAGGTGATCAAGGGGTGGGACGAGGCGGTGCTGGGCATGCATGTGGGCGAGCAGCGCCAGCTCAGGATCCCCTCCAGCCTGGGGTACGGAGCCAGCGGGGCCGGCGGGGTGATCCCACCCAACGCCATCCTCGTGTTCGACGTCGAGCTGGTGGGGATCGAAGCCGGTAGCTGAGCAGGCTGCGCCGCATCCGGTCGTGGCCTGCGTGCGACCCCGGGCAGACATGGGTGGGGCCGCCACCCGATTGTGGCACCGGGTATCCGAAACCACCTTGTTTTCCGAATTCCAAGTTCGCAGGATCGCGGCGAGAAAAAAGAGGCTTCCCCGCCTCCGCAGATGGACGTATGCCGCAGCGTGAGACGTAGGATATTTCTCTATTAAAGCCGACAGTTGTCAACCACACTGATTTGCCGGAGGGCCTGCATTGGTTAGCAGCGCGCATGCAGCCGCGCTTGTTCCTCGCTTGTGTTTGCTCCTTCCTCGCCCTCCAGTGCCACACCGCGATGGCCGGCGACCCCACCCCAGTGGATCCGGGGGAGTTCGAACACTCAGGTTTCAATCTACCGAAAGGCGCGTTCGATCTGCACCCGATCGCGAAGTCCTCCTGGGGAATCACCGAGCGCGTCACTGCGAACCTGGGTCTGGTCACCGGCCCAGCCGCCTCGGTGAAGGTCGGGGTGGTCCGCATCGACAAATTCGCCCTCGGACTCGCACCAGAGGCGCGCAGTGGCTGGAACTTCCACACGTGGCAGGCCGGTCTTCAGGCCGGTGGCACCGTGGACCTCCCACACGTCCGGTTCGACTTCGGCGGTGAATTCGGCGTGGCCCACACCTATGTCAAGGCCGTGAACGACCCCGACAATGACATCTACATCGCAGAGAGCTCACTCACCCAGCCGTTCCTGCTCGTGATGGGGGGCGTACAGTGGGTCGCGAGCCCGCAGACCGTGCTCCGGTGCGGCGGCATCGGGAACGTGTTGCCTTCGGCCTCGGCCCCTGCCTCCCTTTCATTCGGCAACCCAACGTTCTCCCTGAATGTGGTGCACGGCGCCCACAGGTTCCGCTACTCACTCGGGGTGGACGTCGCGCACTTCGTGGTCACGGACCAGTTCCTCGCACGGATGCCCGAGAGCAGCCGGGGGTTCGTAGGCTCGCTACCGACCTGGTTGCCGTTCCCGACGATCGAGCTCTGGTGGCGACTCGGCAAGCTGCACCCGGGTCACACCGAGTAGGCGCCCGACAATATTCCTGGCCCCCGCGTGCATGGGACCACGCTCGCCGGCCACCCGTCGATCCCAACCCCCAACCCACGGAGATCATCCACTCATGGCAAACTTCCCGATCCACGCGTTCCTCGCGGCCACCCTTGCGCTCACCGCCGGTTGCATCATGCCGGGCATGGGCAAGAACCTCATGGACGACACGAGTGGCGACCCCGACACCTGCGGCGGCGCCTCGATCACGGGCAGCCCCCACGAAGGGGCGTACGACCTCTGCGCGGCGACGGGTGGCGGCGCAAATGCCTCGATCACGTTGGACATGCTCCCGGACTGTGAGGACTGCGGCGCGATCTTCCAGGTGATGGACCTCTCGGTCGTGGACGGGTCCTGCGAAGCCGGGGACGCGGCGCTCGCGGTAGTGGACTCCGCCTGGGTGGACGCCGGAAACCAGGTGATGGCCTGGGCAGTGAACAGCGGCGGGACAATCCAGGGAGCCTGCACCTACCACATCGACTCGGTGGGCACGCCAGACGCATACAGCCAGATGACGTTTCAGGGCTCCGTCACGGCCCACGTCGTGGCAGTGCTGAGCAACGGGACGACCGAGGAAGCCGACGTGACCATCGCGGGGATGGACATCACGCCGCTCTACTGAGCCGGGTGGGGGCCTATACCACCCGGATCCGGCTCAATCCCTTCACGTTCGCGCAGCGGCTGGCGCCGCCCGGCACGAGCACGCGGAAGGGGCCGCCCTGTTTTTCCGGGAGCGGCCCCCCGTCGAGGGCGTAGACGAGCAGCGCATCGCCGAGTTCCCCCCGGGCGACGGGCTCGGCGATCATGCCGTCAGAGGCGCACAGCACCACGCGGGCGTCCGCGGGCACCGACAGGAGATCGAGCACCGACCCGAGCAGGACTGCGGTGCCGACGCGCCCGGGGACGCGCTCCTCCACGGCCAGGGCCCCGAGGCGCTCGAAGCAGGTCCGATCGAGCTCCGTCGCGTTCCCCTCCGGGTCCACCAACTGCACGCTGCACTCCGCCGAGGGTGCGATGACGCTCGCCGCCGCGATCGACCCCGCGACCCGATCGGCCACGTCCTCGAGGCCGGCCGCGAGGATCAGATCATACCGGCTGTCCCGCCGCCAGGGCGTCCCGCGCACATCCAGCCGGCCCCCGGCGAGGTCCACCCGCACCCATCCGACGTCCGATCGGAACATGCCCTTGAACCGCACGACCTCCGGCAGATCGATGGCGCGGCGGACCGCATCCCAGGAGAACGTGAGCTCGGGCGGGAGCACCGCGGATCGGGCGACGAAGGCGTCGGTCGAGTCGGGCAGGGCGTGCGCGTGGGCGTGATCGTGGTCGCCGTGGTCGTGGCTGCGATCACCGGCGCCGGGGCCGTCTGCGCGCGTCCAGTCCGGGAGCGCCCCGGGGAGGACGCCGTGGGTCGTCTCGATGGACGCCAGGAACGGCGGCCATTTCGCGCGGACGCTGGCGCGGACGACCTCGAGCGAAGCGGCGCTGGCAAGGTCGATCCGGTTGACCACCAGCACGTCGCCGCCCTCCCACTGCTCCTGCATCAGCGGATCCGCGAGGTCGAGGCGCTCGGGATCGACGATCACGACGACCGGGCGCAGGTCGACGCGGGAGGCGACGCCACCCCGGGCCAGCATGTCGACGACGTCGCGGGGTCGACCGAGGCCCGAGGGCTCGATGTAGATGCGGTCGGGCTTCTGCACGTCGAGCAGTTCGCTCAACACGCGCACGAGGCCCTCCGGAGCGGTGCAGCAGATGCAGCCGCCGGCGATGTTCTGCACGGTGGTGCCGCCCTCCGTGGTCATCCGCGCGGCGTCGATCCCCGCCTCGCCAAAATCGTTGACGACGATGGCCGCCCGCTCGGTCGCCGCGCGCGACGCGACGAGCGCGGTGAGCGCGGTGGTCTTGCCGACCCCGAGAAACCCACCGACGATGTGGACCGGGATCCTCACCGGACCGGCGCCCGGCGCATGGCCACCACCGAATCCCCGCCCACGCGCCAGCCGAACTCGAGCGCGCCGTGCGCGCTGGTGAGCTGGAATTGCGTCTCGCCGAGCGTGGGGCACCCGGAGAACCGAGCGGTCCATTGGCGGTCCCAGGAGGAGAGGTCCGGGTACAACCGGTGCGTCAGCGCCGTGATCTTCGTCTCCACGATCTCCTCGATCTGGCAGCGCTGGCCCTCCACGAGCAGCCCGACCTGCCAGGTGCCCGCCTTCGCCGAGGTGGTGACGCCCAGATCACCAAGATCGCTGGCCGCCGAGAACACGACCGTGGGCCCTGCCGGGCCCGGCTCGGGGGCGCTCTCCAACTCCCACGAAGCGCGCTCCGCGTTCTGGGCATCGACGAGGTCGTCGCCGAGCAACGTGGCCCGCACCAGCAGCACGGTGGTGAGTCCGTCGTGCAGCACCCCCTCCTGGGTCCACACCGCGAGCCGGTTCGAATAGTCCCGCGACGCCTGACCCTGCCCCTCGATCACGCCGCCGACGCCTTTCCTGGCCGCACAGGCGCTCAACAGGACGAGCCCGAGCAGGCCCCCGAGGCGCTTCACCCTTCGAGCTCCGCCCGGCGGACGAGCGCCACGAACGGCACTCCAGCCGCACGGATGGCCTCCGCGCCGCCCTCCTCCCGGTCGACGATGGTGAGCGTCTGCACGACGTCCAGCCCCTCTGCCCGGCACCGCTCCACGGCCTTGAGCAGGGAGCCGCCGGTCGTGACCGTGTCCTCCACCACGCACACCTTCGACCCATCGGGCAGGCTCTCCCTGCCCTCCACGAACCGCCCGGTGCCGTGGCCCTTCGCCTCCTTGCGCACCAGGAACGCGTGGATCGGGCGGCCACGGTGAAAGCTCACCGCCGCCGTGGCGGCCGCGATCGGGTCCGCGCCGACCACCAGGCCACCGATGCCGGTGATCCCGGGCGGGAGGGCGTCGAAGATCAGGTTGCCCACGAGCCACGCGCCCTCGGCGTTCAGCGTGGTCTGCTTGCCGTCCACGTAGAAGTCGCTCTCCCGCCCAGAGGCGAGCGTGACCCGCATGCGTCGGTAGCTGAGCTGCTTCAGGAGCTCCACGAGCCGATCGTGTCCCGCCGTCATCACGCCTCCAGCCAGTCAGCGAGGTCGGCGATGACCTGCTCCTTCCCCACCTCGTTCACGAGTTCGTGCAGCATGCCCGGATACTCGCGGAGGTCCATGCTCGGATTGCGGCCCGCCAGCGCGCGGGAGACAGGAGGATCGGTGATCGGGTCCGTCTCGGAGAGGTGGAAGCGGGCGGGCAGGCTGAAGCTGGCCTGGGTGACCCGCTCCACCGCGGAGCGCATCTCGGTGTACCAGCGCGGCGTGATCGTGTTGTAGACCAGCGCGTCCCGGGCATAGGCCTCGCCGACCGCCGGGTCCCGCGAGAGCATCGAGGGGTTGAGCTCGTTGGTGAGCGAGAGCGACGGCCACACGCGGGACAACAGGTGGGCTGCCTTCTCCTTCACGAACGGCGCCTGGACCCGCACGCCGAGCAGCGGGTTGGAGAGCGCGAGCCGGCGCGGCTGCAGGCCGAGCCGAACGCTCTCGAGCGCGACCAGGCCGCCCATCGAGTGGGCGAGCATCGCGAACTCGGGCGAGATCGTCTTGACCGCGGCGCTCACATCCTCCACGTAGTCCTGCCACCGGTTCACATGGCCTCGCTTTCCGCCCGAGTGCCCGTGCCCGCGGAGCTCGAGGATGCTCACACGCCAACCGCGTGCGGCGAAGGCGTCTGCCACGTGGGCGTACCGGCCGGCATGCTCGGCGAGCCCGTGGACGATGAGGAGATCGCGGCCAGTCGACGGGGTGGTCGCCCCGGAACGGACGATCCGGAGGCGTGTGCCGTCGGCGGAATCAGTGAAGAAGGGTTCTGCGGTCATCGGGGGCACTTAGCGCAAAAGGAAGCCGACCGCCTGAATGATGTCGGAGCCCTTCTTCACCCACACGACGTTCCCCTTCACTGCGGTCGGGCCGCCCTCCTCCACCCGCCACTCCACGCCCTGCCCTTCGAGTTCGACGGCCACGCGCGTGCCGGCGGCGATGCCTCCTGCCTCCCATGCCGGGATCTCGACGGGGCGGTACGTCTCGTTCACGGACACCGTCTTGCTGCTGGCGCACTTCCAGTCGTACCAGAGCTTCCCGAATTCGTCGATGCGCGCGACGTGTGAGTAGTCGGGCGAGCAGTCCGTCGGCACGCTCGCCGTGCCGGTGCGCTTCGGGAACGTGATGGTGGCGACGTCGCCCTTGACCACGATTGCGCTCACAGCCTCCTCGAAGCTGTAGGGCTGCTCGGGGGCCTTATCGGGCGCCCGGAGCCACTGTCGGGCCACGTCCGGGTCGAACGCGAAGGAGAGGCGCGCCTGGGAGACCTCAGGCGGGAGCCGCTCCCCGTTGAACGTGCCGTCTGCTCGCACCACGGCGCGCAGCGCGTCATCAAGCCCGCGGTGCCAGCGGGTCACGCGGACCACGCCTGCCACCGCGTCGTTGGCGATCATGTCGCCGTACCCGGGTGCACCGGTCTGGCTGCGGCACAGCCCGTAGGCCTCGAGCAGCCCGACACCGACCGGCTCACGGAGCACCTCCCACAGCGCGGTGCCGTGCGCGGTCACCCCGCTCTCCGTGAGATAGCGCTGGATCTCCCCACCCCATCGGTCCGAACAGCCCTCGGCGAAGCCCGGTCCGCCACGCAGCTCCTCCACCCAGGCGTCGACCGCGTCGAGCGTCGGGCGCCACTTCTCCAGCATGGGAGCATATTTCTCGTCCACCTGCGCCACCGTGGCGTCGAACATCTTGTGCGTGGCGGGCCAGCCCTTCTCGAACGTCGCGAAGCCCGGGGCCAGGCGGTCGAGCGAGGCGCGGGCGGTCTCGACCTCGACCTCGAACGCGAGGCGCACCCAATCGCTCGCGCCCTGGGTGGTCAGCGCGGCGTCCAGCGAAGCGCGGTCGAAGCGGGTGGCAACGCGCTCACAGGTCTTCCAGTCCCAGTAGGCCCCGTTGGTGGGCTGACCGTCTCCCGACCGCGGCATCAGCCCTGCGCACTGCACCACGATGCCCGCGGCGACGACGTCGTCGTCCTGCACGTCGAGGTGGTCCAGCAGGCTCGCGGCCGCCTTCGGCGCGGACATGCCTCCACAGAGCGCATATTGCCGCGCGAGGTGTGCGGGGTCCTCGGGGTGCCAGGCATCGCCGGCAGGACAGGAGGCCGCCTGCTGGGCGCCCGACCGCGCTGCGTCGACCTTCAGCGTGTGCCAGGCCGCCTCGGTCTCGGGGCTCACACCCGTGTCCTTCAACCAGGCCGCGCGTACCGTCTCGAACGCGGTCTGCACGTAGGGCAGCTCAGGGTAGGCGCACCGCAGGCCCCACAGGAAGGTGAGCTTCTCGTCGGCGCTCGGGATGCGCCCGGCAGCCTGATCCGCCACGTAGTCGGCGAGCCAGCTCTCCTTCGGGTTCACGATGCTGGGCTGCCGGTTCTCGTCGTACGCGGCGGCGTAGTAGCCGAAGCCCCCGCCGTTCCCGTTGCTCTGCGTCGAGAACCTCGTCGCCAGCACGCTCTGCGCGGGGCAGGACAGCAGGTCTCCCGTGCGCTCGGGAAGGTGGGGCAGCGGCGGCGTGGCGGCGAGAGCGGTCACCGGACAGGCCAGCAGGAACACGGAAAGGAGCGGAGCGCGCACGATTCACCAGGGGGACGCTCGCTTAACTTGACCTGGCGCCCCTCGGGGGGCTTCGGTGCCGTCGCAACGCTACGACGCGCTGCAAACCGTCTCAGTTCGCGAAATTGTCGTCGATCGCGGCCAGGAGCGCCTTCGCCTGGCGCTGGGCGGCCTCCATCTCGGGCTGAACGTCGGGGAGAACGGTGGGATCGGCCGCGATCACCCACTCGAGCTCCTTCTTGAACGTGGCCTTGTCCTGCTTCTTGACCGCCCACTCGCCCGCGAAGAGCACGTGCGTGCCGAGGAACGTGGGGTTCGCCGCCAGGGCCTTGTCGAAGTACTCCTTCGACTTGTTGAGATCCTGCCCGGCAAAGCTCGGGATCGCGGCGTAGTAGACCCCCCAGTAGCGGTCGGGACCGTCATAGTAGTAGGCGGCGTCGAGCTCGCCGACCTTCGTCATGTAGGCCTTCACCGTGGGCAGGTGCTTCAGCGTGAGCGCGATGCCGCTCGCCTTGGCCCACTTGCCCAGCGCGGAAGAGGCCCAGTACACGCAGGGCACGTCGTCCTTCGTGAAGGCGCGACTGGCGCTCGCGGGATCCTCGTCACCCTTCCCGAGCAGGCTCGCATACTCGGTGTTGAGCGCGAGGCACTGGTTGCCGTAGGTGATGGCCTTCGCCCACACCTCGAGCTTCTGGTCCTTGTCGGTGAGGTGACCGTCCCCGAGGAAGTAGTAGCCGCGGAGGAGGTGGTAGAGGGCGCCGCGATCACCGGGAGCCGCGGCCAGCACCTGCTCATAGGATGTGAGGGCGTCGCGGAGCTTCTGCTCCTCCCCCCTCTGGGCCCAAAGAGCCTCTGCCTGGGCGCGGGTCGCGGCCAGATCGGCGACAGGTGCCGGGGCAGCGGCCGGAGTGGTGACCTCCTCGGTCTTCTTCTTCGCCTCTGCAGGGTGTGAGGCAGCGAGCAATGCGAGCAGGGCAATGGACATGCGAACTCCTGAAAACAGGCGGGCGTTCTACAGGAGGGACCGGGCTCTGTCAACGTGGAAAGCGACCGGATCATCCGGATCGCGCCGCTCCCGGGGGCGTCACCCCGTTCCGAGCGAGTGCGGGGACCCATGGTGCTCGGCCGGAGCGTGATTAAGCAAGGGATCGTCCCCGGCCGCGCATGCCGTCATCCGAGTCCCGTGCCGCAAAGATCGAGCGATTCTTCGCCGAGCGGTATGGACGCGAGGCCTTGTTCGTCCCCTCCGGCCGGCTCGCGTTGCTGCTGGCGTTCAAGACCTGGCTGCGAGCAGGGGACCGCATCCTCATGTCGCCGGTCACCGACGACGTGGTGTTCTTCCTGGTGCTGGCTGCCGGATTGAGGCCGGTCATCGGACCCCTCGACCCCAGCACCGGAAATCTCGACTTCCGCGCGGTTCCTGCCGCGCTGTGGTCCGGACTCCAGGGGGTGTTGACGACCAATCTCTACGGGATTCCAGACGACATGGAGCATCTGCACGACTGCTGCGAACGCAGCGGCACGGTCCAGATCGAAGATGCCTGCCACGCCCTCGACACCCGACTCGCGGGCAAGCGCATCGGATGCTTCGGCGCCGCAGCCGCCTTCAGCCTGGCGAAGCACCTCAAGGTCGCCGGTGGGATCCTGATCTTCGCCGACGCGAACCAGCGTGCAGGGCTCGTCGCCATGGCGCGGGGCTTCCTCGAGCCACGCCGCCTGCTGGCCAGCCTGACCTGGCTGACGCGGCCCTACGCGGTGGAGTCCGTCGAGGCCCTGCACCTCGGCGCCCAGGCCCTGCGCGTGCGCAGCGCACTCGGCCTGGCGCGCACCGGGCACGGCGGCCATCGCATGCCCTATGAGATCGACCACGTGCGGACGGCGAGGGCAGAGCCCGACTTCCTCCTCGGTTTCCGCCGCTGGCTCGACATGGACCACGCCGCCTGGCGCATGCCGCCCCCGGATCTCTACCTCGGCACCATCCTCGATCGTCTCGATCGGCTCGACGAGAACCTCGCACGGCGGCGTGCAGGCCAGCGGGAGCTCCGCGAAAGCGGTCTTGCACCGATCCTGACGGGGCTCCCGGAGGACACAGCGCTCTTTCGTGTGCCCCTCTTCGTGAACGATCGCGAGCGCGCGCGGTCCGCCTGTGCGAGGCGCGGACTGCCGGTCAACTACATCTATGATCCACCCCTGGACATCTACGCACACCCGAGTCTGGTCGAGTGTCTGCCGTCCCCCCCAGCAGCGCTCGCCTGGAGCCGCGAAGTGCTCCCTGTAGACCCGCTGTCTGCCGGCCGCTTCCTCTCCGCGATGGGCGGACCCATCACCCCGCGCCCACAGGGAGGCAACGATCTGCGGACTGAATTCAATTATAACGCTGTAAGCTGAATTGCTATAAAGATTTAGACTCTGTCTTGACGCATGTGTGCTCCGGTGTATAGCTTCCCCGCGGCGGAATAACCCGCCTCTGTTTCCCCTCTCCCGGAGCTCGACCCATGCCCAACCTGAACGGCACCAAGACCCACGCCAACCTCAAGGCCGCGTTCGCCGGCGAATCGCAGGCCAACCGCCGCTACCTGTACTTCGCGAAGGTCGCGGACGTGGAAGGCTACGCCGACGTTGCGGGCCTGTTCCGCGACACGGCCGAAGGTGAGACCGGCCACGCCCACGGCCACCTCGCGTTCCTGGCCCAGGTGGGAGACCCGGCGACGGGCCTGCCGATCGGCGAGACCGAGCAGAACCTGAAGTCCGCGGTCGCCGGGGAGACCTACGAGTACACCGACATGTACCCGGGCATGGCCGCGTCTGCGCGCGAGGAAGGCTTCGCCGAGATCGCGAACTGGTTCGAGACCCTCGCGAAGGCCGAGAAGTCGCACGCCGGTCGGTTCCAGAAGGGTCTGGACTCGCTCTGAGCGCCGGGAACCCGGGGGCGCCGCCGGCCCAGTCCACGGAGGCCTGAGCCGCCGCCCCCGGCATCCGACCGGAGATCCACCTGATTGAAGGTCGGAAGACTGCCCACGCCGTCCAACGACGGATGGGCCCCTCCACCTCGTGCCTACCCTCTTCCCTTCCGGAGCCCTGCATGTCCCGAACCGTTCCCGGCCCCCGCGACGACATCTACTGGAGCCGGGACGCGCTCGTCGCCGAAGAGAAGCGGGTGTTCGAGATCTGCAACGGCTGTCGGCTGTGCTTCAACCTGTGCCCGAGCTTTCCGACGCTGTTCAGCGCGATCGATGCGCTCGACACCTCCGTGGCGCCCACCGCCCCGACCACCCGCCAGGAGGTGGACGCAGACGGCAACCATGCCCACGCGACCTCCGGGGACCACGCAGCCGCGCCCCGCGCGGACATCCTCGGCCAGGCCGAGGCGCTCACGAAGCTGCCGCTCTCGGTGCACCAGAAGGTCGTCGACGAATGCTACCAGTGCAAGCTCTGCGATCCGATCTGCCCCTACGTGCCGCCCCACGAGTTCGCTGTCGACTTCCCGCGGCTGATGCTCCGCCACAGGGCGATCGACGCCCGTGAGCACGGCGTGAAGCTGCAGGACCGGCTGCTCGGTGACCCCGATCTCGTCGGCACCGTCGGCACGATGATGCCGGCCGTCGCGAATTTCGCCAACGGCCTGAAGTTCAGCCGGTTCATGATGGAGAAGGTGGCGGGGATCCACCGTCATCGCCAGTTGCCCACGTTCGCGAAGGAGACGTTCCTCGAATGGTTCAAGAAGGGGCACAAGCAGCAGCCCGACCCGAAGACCGTCGAAGGGCGGAAGGTCGTGCTGTTCTACACCTGCTCGGTGCAGTGGAACGAGCCGCAGGTGGGTCGCGCCGCGGTCGAGGTCCTGGAGCACTCCGGGATCACGGTGTTCGTGACCGAGTTCAAGTGTTGCGGCATGCCCGCGCTGGACGGGGGCGACGTGCCCCGCGCCACCTCCTGGGCCCAGCACAACATCGAGCTGCTCAAGCCCTATGTCGACGCAGGGTGCGACATCGTCTCGCCCGGCCCCACCTGCTCCTACATGATGAAGAAGGAGTGGAAGGACTACGTGGGCAGCGAGGCTTCCGAGGCCGTCGCCGGGCGGAGCTACGACCTCATGGAGTACCTGAACAAGGTGCGCAAGGAGGGCGGGCTCAAGGAGGACTACACGACCCCGGTCGGCTCGATCGGCTACCACGTGCCCTGCCACCTGAAGGTGCAGAAGATCGGGTTTCGAAGCCGTGACATGATGAAGACCCTGCCCGAGGCCAAGGTCACGCTCGTGGACAAGTGCTCGTGCATGGACGGCACGTGGGGCATGAAGAAGGAGTGGTACGGGCTCTCGAAGAAGGGTGCCCAACCGCTGCTCGACGGACTCACCAGGGAAAAGCCGACGACGTTGTCGTCGGACTGCCTGATCGCCAAGCTGCAGATCGAGGAGGGCACGAACCAGAAGGTCCTGCACCCCATCGAGATCATGCACAAGGCGCTCGGCCTCGCAAAGACCGACCTCACCCGGAAGTAGCATGACTGTACGGCCAGCAGACCTCCTGCCCAACGCGGAATTCGTCAGTCAGCGGCCCTGGCTCGAGCGCGCGGCGATCGAGAACGCTTCGGTGCGGCGGATCAAGGTGGGAGACCACCTCCTGTTCCTGTTCGAGAACAGGGTGAGCGTGACCTGGCAGGTGCAGGAGATGTGCCGCGTGGAGAGCATCTCCTCTCCGGCCGCCATCCAGCATGAGCTGGACACCTACAACGCGCTGCTCCCGAGCGTGGCGGCAGACGGCTCCGCGGAGCTCTCGGCCACGCTGATGATCCAGTACACCGACGAGCAGGAGCGGGACATCGCCCTGCACGCCCTGGTGGGGATGCACGAGCACGTGTACATCGAGATCGCCGGGGAGCGCTACCCGGCGCGGGTCGACAACGAACAGTTCAACGACACGCGCGTGAGCGCCGTGCAGTTCGTGCGGTTCCCCCTCCCGGCGAAGGCCCGGCGGGAGTTCGGCGATCTCTCGAAGCCGGCGGCGCTCGTCTGTACGCACCCGGCGCTCTCCGACCGGGCGACGATCTCGCCGGTCTGTCGCGGCGCGCTCATCGGCGACCTCGAAGGGTAGCCGACGAAGGGGGTGCCCGGTTAGTGCCCCCCATGCTGCTCGACGAAGTCCCCCTCGCGCTCACCTTCGACGATGTCCTGCTTCAACCAGGGCATTCCATCATCCTGCCGCGAGACGCGAACGTCTCGACCCGGCTCTGTCGCGACCTCATGCTGAACGTCCCGTTCCTGTCGTCCGCCATGGACACGGTGACCGAGTCGAGCATGGGCATCGCCATGGCGCGGCTCGGCGGGATCGGGATCCTGCACAAGAACCTGTCGGTAGCGCTCCAGGCGAGGGAGGTGCGCCGCGTGAAGAAGGCGATGACCGGGATGATCCTCGACCCCATCACGCTCACGCCGAGCCAGTCCCTCCGCACCGCGCGCAACCTGATGCGTGAGCACGGCATCAACGGACTCCCCATCCTGGACGGCGACCGCGTGGTCGGCATCCTGACCAACCGCGATCTGCGGTACGAGCGCAACCTCGACAAACCGGTGGGCGAGGCGATGACGCGCGAGGGGCTCGTGACCTGCGCGCCCGGCACCGATCTCGAGGCCGCGCGGGACCTGATGCAGGAGCACCGCGTGGAGAAATTGCTGGTGGTGGACGGGGACAGGCACCTGCGCGGGCTGATCACGTTCAAGGACGTGGAGGCGCACACGCGGCACCCGAACGCCGCGAGGGACCCGAACGGACGGCTCCGGGCCGGCGCGGCCGTGGGCGTCGGCGGGGACCGGGACGAGCGCATCGCAGCCCTCGTGGAAGCAGGCGTGGACGTGATCGTGATCGACACCGCGCATGGTCACAGCGAAGGCGTCCTGGCCGCCACGCGCGCGGTCCGGGCGCGCTGGCCGGACCTGCGGCTCATCGTGGGGAACATCGCGACGCAGGCGGCCTGCGCCGCCCTCATCGACGCGGGCGCAGACGCCGTGAAGGTGGGCATCGGCCCGGGGTCGATCTGCACCACGCGGGTGGTGGCGGGCGTGGGGGTGCCCCAGCTCACGGCGATCGCCGAGTGCGCGAAGGTCGCGCAGAAGCACAACATCCCGGTGATCGCAGACGGCGGGATCAAGTTCTCGGGCGACGTGGCGAAGGCCGTGGCCGCGGGCGCCGACGCCGTGATGATCGGGTCGCTCTTCGCCGGCACGGACGAGGCGCCCGGAGAGCTGGTGCTGTACCAGGGCCGCTCGTACAAGAACTACCGGGGCATGGGCTCGGTCGAGGCGATGCAGGCCGGGAGCTCGGACCGCTACTTCCAGGATGACGTGGGCGATCCCGAAGCCGAGACGCGAAAGCTCGTGCCCGAGGGCATTGTCGGGCGCGTCCCCGCCAAGGGCCCGGTGGGCGACACCGTGTACCAGCTCGTCGGCGGCTTGAAGGCGAGCATGGGCTACACCGGATCGGCGAACATCCCCGCCATGAAGGCGAACGCCCGGTTCGTGCGCATGACCGCAGCCGGGCTGCGCGAGAGCCATGTGCACGACGTGATCATCACCAAGGAATCGCCGAACTACCGCATGGAGTAGGCCCGCAGGACGGGAGACCCCCGACCTCTCAGCGGGGCACCGACGCCCCACCCGAGCGGGTCACGCGCGCCACGGTCCTGTCGACGATCCACTCACCGTCGGGATCGTCGCCCCGGCACACGGATTGCTTCCTCGCGGGGCGGAGCGCCGATGATCCCCCTCCTCCTCGCCTGCACCCAGCCGTTCTCGGACACCCTGCTCGCCCAGGACGACACCGCCGCGGACAGCGGCACGCACGACAGCGACCCGGTCGACACCGGCGATCACACCGTCGCCGACAACGCGGAGATCGTCAGCAGCGCGTTTCCGGACACGCTGGGCGCCGGCGAGAGCGCCACGGCGACCGTCACGGTCCGCAACACGGGCAATGCCACGTGGACGACCGCCGATGGCTACAAGCTCGGCGCCATCGGCGATTCCGACCCCCTGCACCCGGGCGACGCGCGCGTGTGGCTCGGGGACGCCGACGCCGTGGCCCCTGGCGCCTCCTACGAGTTCAACGTGGACCTGGTGGGACCAGCCACCGCGGGTACCTACACGACCGACTGGCAGATGGTGCACGAGGGCATCGCCTGGTTCGGCGGCACGAGCACCCACGACGTCACGGTGAACGGCTCGGGAGACACCGGCAACCCCGACACCGGGCCCGACGACGTCCCGCTGGATCTCGCCACCGCCACCATCTACAACTCACCGCCCGACGCCACCACCTGGCCCGAGACCGCGCGGATCACCACGATCGACTTCAACACCGACGGCGTCTACATCGACTTCACGAAGCGCGATGGCGAGGGCAGTTGGCCCGACGTCCCGTTCGGCGCGCCCGGGGACAGCCTCGAGTACACCCTCTGGATCGTGCTGCAGATCGATGGACGATGGTACACCTCGGGCTGCATCCAGTACTGGCGTGGCCTCGAGCGCAACGGGGGCCCTCCCTCGGGCTACGCCGCGAACTGGTACTACGACGAGAACCGCTGGCACACGATGACCGGCTACCAGCCCGCGGTGGGCGAGCAGGTCGGCTTCTTCGTGACCGCCGGCGATGCGCGCAACGTGACCGACGAGAGCGGCTCCATCGTGTACGAGCGCTCCAATGTCGTGATGGTGCCCTTTCCATCCGATGCCGGGGCTGTGTACACCTACTAGCGAGGTTCGGGGAGTGGCGGCCTCGCTTCGCCCGAGAGGCGGCCCGGCACCGCCGCGGGACGGCCGTCTACCCCGCAGTGCTCACAGGACGCGCTGCACCGCGCATCCCAGGACCGCCGCCATCCGGGCTGCGCGCGGCCGGGCGCCATCCCGGCCGTGCACGTACACGTCCCCAAGCTGATCCTCGATGAACGCCCGGGTGGCTCCTGCCGCCGCTTCCCAGCCCTGCGGCGGCTCTCCGAAAAAGCCCGACACCATGCCCGACTCCCGCGACCACTCCCAGATCCCCACGATCCGGCCGCCCGCCACGATCGCGTGGTGATGCAGGCTCTCCACCTCACCCACCGGGCAGGTCTCGTTCCCCGAGCCCATCACCCGGGCCGCCCGATGCTCCGGCGCGACCCGATCCCCGTTGCGGGAGCGGAGCGAGAGCCAAGGGTCACCCAGGGGAAGGTAGGCCGGGCCATTCGGGAACGGGGCGTGTGGCCGCCCGCGCGCGACGAGCCCCTGCAACGCCCGCTCGGGGCAGTCGAGCCATCCGGCCAGGTCGGCGAGCGTTCGCTCCGCCCCCCCGTCCCACCGGAAGAACGCGCGGGCGAGCGCGAAGAGATCGGCGGGAACGCTCTCGCCGGGTGGCGGCCCATCGCCCCGATCCACGTCGCGCGGGTGCCGCCAGAGGTACGCCTCGGAGTCGAGGCGCCCGTTCGCCGGGACCCGCTCCGATCGGTCGATGCTCTCGAGGATCCGGAGGGCCACGGGCAGCGCCGTGGAGAACCCCAGCTGGCGGCCGGTGGGGCCGAGCGCCGGGATCCCGCCGGCCCGGCTTCGCAGCGTGGCCGGGTCCACCCCCTCGAAGTCGAGCATGGCGTCCACGTTGTTCACCACGCCGTCGAGGGTCTGGGCATCGATCTCGCCGGAGTGCAGGAGGCTCTGCAGCGTCCCCGTGAACGCCCGGGCGCCGGCGGCGCGCGCGAGGCCCACGTCGCTGGCGGGGACGAGCAGCGTGCAGCCGCGAACGCCCGTCACGATTCGCAGGGCTCCGGAAGCGACGCTGGCGTCCACCTCGGCGCGTCCGAGCCCCGGCATCCGGGCCGCGAGCGAGAGGTAGGGGCCGCTGCCCCCCGTCTGGTGGAGCCAACCGATGGAGCGGACCATCTCGACGACATTCATGGCAGCAGGATCCTCGAAAAAGTGCGCGAAGGCCCTCCCGCGCCGACGACGCGGGTCATGGCCCGATCTGCTCGCGCAGACGAGCAGCCTCGGCACCGTACGGGAGGATCTCGAGGTAGCGCTCGTAGTACTTGCGGGCCAGCCGGGTGTCCCCCCGCTCCCAGCACACGTCGCCCAGTCCGGCGAGCGCGACCGGATCGTCCGGACACCATCGAAACGCGCTGGAGTACTCGTCCATGGCTGCCCGGCGATCCCCGTGACGGCTCGCCCAGGCCCCGAGGTTGTTGTGGCCGGCGCATGACCGGGGGTGCCTCGCGGTGAGCTCCTGCCAGATCGCTCGCGCACCCAGATCGTCGCCCTGCTCGGCGCGCACGATCCCCAGGTCGACCGAAGCACTCTCGTCGTCGGGGCGGAGCTGGAGCACCACGCGGTAGGCCTGCTCGGCCTCCGCCCACCGGCGCGCGAGGCGCAGCGCATCCGCTGCACCGAACCGGGCGTCAGCGCTCTCGGGGTAGAGCGCCGCCGCGGCAGCCCACACGTCCACTTCACTCGACCAGAGGCGGTTCTGCACCACCGTCCCGGCGGCCAGCGCACACCCGACGCCCGCGCACAGGATCATCCCACCCCGGCGCTCCACCACGACACAAAGGAGCGCCATCAACGGCACGCCCATCAGGTAGGCCCGGTGCTCGGCCATCACCTCCTTGAGCGGCAACGCGCCGCTCGGCAGGAGCCAGCAGCCGATGAACACCCAGCCCAGCGCCAGCGTCCGGGTGACCGGGGTCTGGCCCGGGGTCCGGACCACCCGCCAGACGGCCCAGCCGAGGCTCACCGCCCACGCAATCGCGAGCAGGGTGTTGACGAGCGCGGTCGTCCCCTTCCAGTCGGGGTCGTGCAGGATCGACTGATGGCCGGGCCACAGCCAGAGCGCGAGGTAGCGGCTCCAGGCGCCGCCCTGCGAGCTGAACTGGGCCCAGAAGCCACGTGTCCACTGCAAGGCCGGCCAGCCCATCACGCCCACGCGAACCGCCCCGCCGAGCGCCACGAGCCCGACCATCCACGCCACGGCGCGGCGCTCGGCCGGGTCCGGGGGGCGCAGCAGCACCAACCACAACGGCAGGAGCGCCCCGAGCTCCTTGGTGAGCAAGGCGCCCGTCAACAGCGCCAGCGTCCACCCCCTCCGCCGGTCCAGCCAGGCGATGGAGCTCCCGAGCCAGAAGGTCGCGCACAGCGCGTCGGACCGCCCCGCGACGTAGGTCACGCCCTGCACGCACATCGGGTGGGCCCCCCAGAGCAGCGCTGCTGCCCAGGCGGCCGTGGACCCGCGCGCTGTCGCACCCTGCGCGGCTGCCAGCACGCGCTGCAGCAGCAGACCCACGAGCACGACGTTCAGCACGTGCACTCCGATCGAGACGGCGTGGTAGCCCGTGGGATCCAGACCGCCGATCGCCCAATTCACGGCGTAGGTCGCGATCAGGACCGGTCGGGAGACGTTGTAGGTGGCGATGGCGCCGAGCTCGGTGTACACGCGGATGGTCGGGTTGCCGATCACCTCGATCTTGTCGTCGTAGACGAACGGAGCGTGCAGCCCTGTCGCCCACAGGAGCGCGACTGCGCAGAGCCCCACACCCACCCACGCGCGCTTCACGACAGGAGCTCGCGGTACAGCTCGAGGTACCGCGCGGAGACCTGGTCGGCGTCAGCATGCTGCACCACCCACGCGCGCCCACGCCGGACCATCTCGTCCGCCGCTCCCCGGTCGGCCACCACCTGGCGGATAGCCGCGGCGAGACCATGCACGTCGCCATGCGAGACGAGCAATCCTGCGCGTGCCTCGGCGATCATCTCCCCACACCCACAGTCCCCGCCGACGATCACCGGGGCGCCGCACAGGAGCCCCTCGAGGGGGACGAGCCCGAACACCTCGCGGGCCGAGGCGTACACGAGCACGTCGGCATCGACCAGGAGCCGCAGCCGGTCGGCGCCCTGCAGCGTGCCGAGATAGTGTGCCGAGCCCGACGGTAGCTGCATCCCGCGCGCACTACCGGCGATCGCCAGGCGCACCCCGGGCACCCGCTCGCACGCGCTGACGAGGTGGTCGACCCCCTTCCGGGGGGTGATCTGCCCGAGGTAGACCACGAGCGGCTCGTCCCCCCACCCCATCTCCCGCCGGAAGGACCCGCGCGGCGGCAGCTCGGCGAACTCCTCGAGCGTGAGGCCATTCGGGATGCGGCGGATCCGCTCGGACGGGACCCCTGCCAGCAGGAAGTCGCGTACCTCGGCGCGGCTCGTGGCCACCACGGCGTTCGCCAGGCGGGGCACGTCCCCGTCGAAGAGCACGTCCCAGACTCGTTTTGCAGCGGTCTTGCGCTCGTGGCGAGGGAGGGTGCCGTTGGGAGTGTGCACCACCGGGATCCCTGCGGCACGGGCGGCGCGGAATGCGAGGAAGTTCAGCAGGTGCCGATGGCCGTGGAGGTGCACCAGATCGCAGTCGTGGAGCGGAGGGAGCGAGGACGGGACGAAGAGCTGGTGCGCCCAGGCGAGCCGGTTGGAGAGCAGCCGGGAGGTGTGGACCTCCATGCCGTCGAGCGTGCGGACCGGGGCGACCGTCGCTCGGGCGGAGGCGTCGAAGGCGTCCGTCGTCCAGACGCGAACGGCTGCGCCCTGTCGCACCTGTGCCCGGCCGAGCGCGACGACCACGCGCGGGATCCCACCGTAGGCCCAGGTGGGCGGAAAGTAGGGCGTCACGTGGAGCACCCGGACACCCGAGGGGGGTGCCCCTGCGGCGTTCGTGGAGCGAGGCGCGTGCATACCGGACATCGCTCCCGGACTATCCCGACGACATTCCGGGACTGCCCCGCGGGCCCCCATGCGCGAAAACGCGTTACCGTGGCCGGCCGGAGCTCGCATGCGCCTGATCCATCCTCTTCTGTGCCTCTCCCTCGCCGTCGTCACGCTCTCGGGGTGCGCCACCCAGCACGACTGTGCACGCTCCTGCGAGAAGCTGTTCGGCGACAAAGCCGAACAGTGCAACATCCAGGTGCCGGGGCACACAGGGGATCAAGGCCGTCAGGACATGATCAGCGCCTGTGAAGACCACTGCGAGCAGGCGATGGGTCAGGCGGGAGAGGTCGGCGACTACGATCCGAACGTCCGCACATCGGGCAACGAAGACGTCTTCCTCGAAAACGACGCGCAGGCCGCCTTGTGGATGCAGTGCATCGACGAGACGGCGTGCGACGATCTGAATTCGAACTACTGCGCGCCGACCACCAACTTCCCGTAGCTCCCGTGCAACGAACCTTCTGGTTGATCGCCCTCGTGGGCGCGCTCGGCGCGGGCTGCAAGTCCACCTGTGCAGACGTGTGTGACAAGCTCGTGGAGTGCGATGGGTTGCCCACCGAGCGCATGAGCAGCGCCGAGTGTGAGGACTCCTGCAAGAGCCAGACGGCGCTGTACGACGGCTGGGCCGACATCCAGAAGCAGGACGCCCTGCAGGCCGAGCTCGACTGCCTCGGCGGCGCGACGTGCGACGAGATCGCCGCCGACACGTGCTACGACGACACGATCTGGGCCTACTGACCCGTGCGCTGGGCATGGCTGTTCGCGGCCCTCACGATCGGCTGCCATCGGTTGCCGCCGCCGCTCACCACCACCCAGGATCCGGCGAGCCTGCTCGGCCGCGCGCTCGGGCTGCCGACGACCGACCCGGTCAGCAACCGGTTCAGCATCCACATCCACACCCCGGACCAGGACATCACCGCCTGGGGCGGGCTCGTCGTCCGCGCGCCGGACCACTTCCGCGTCGAGATCGCCGGGCCGATCGGCCCGCCCGTGCTGATCATCGCCTGTGACGGCGTGGCCGTGAACGCCTGGCTCTCCCCCAAGCAGACGTTCTACGCGGGCCCCGATGCCGACGCCACGCTCCGCACCATCACCGGCGGGTCCGCCGGGCTCGACGTCGTGACGGCCATGCTCGTGGGCCAGTTGCCCGCGGTGCTGGGCACCCCCGCGGGCTCGGCAGCCGTGCCGCCCTACGAGTGGACGTGGTGGTGGACCTCGCCCGACGGCTCCCGGCTCACTGCCGGCCTGGACACCCGCACGAGCCGCCTCGTGGAGGTGAACGCGCAGGACCCCACCGGGCGAGTCCTGCTTCGCGGGAGGCTCACGCACGCCGACCTCACGAGCCGCTACCCCACGCGCCTCGCCGCCGATCTGCCGACGCTGTACGCCTCCGTACAGGTCGACTTCGGCGAGTGGCGTCCCGCCGCGCCGAAGGACATCGCCTTTGTGATCGCGCCTCCCGAGGGCGCCACCGTCCACCCGCTCGGGGCGCCTTCAGGGGGCTGATCCCCCGGACCGGATGAACGGCGCCGGAACGGGTGCAGGCTCGCCGGGGCGCGGCACCCACGGCAATTGCGGTTACCCCGCGTTGTGCCATTCCCGTCCTCCGGAAACCTGCGGTTCCTGACACAGCTCCTGGAGTGTGTCTACACCGGGGTTCGCCGCCCCCGATCGCTCGCCGCCGCCGTGGACGTGGAGGTCGGCCGCGTGACAGCGGCCCTCGACACCGGTGAATGGCTCGGGGTGCTGAGCTGGGACGGCGACGTGCAGCTCACCCCGCGCGGCGTGCGCATCGCGGCCAGCGCCAGGAAGAAGGCGCTGTGGGCGGAGCTGCTCCTCGATCACCCGTTCTTCGTGGCCCACCCCGTGCTCAGCCCGGAGATCCTCCTGGAGCTCACCGCCGCGGAGGAGCCGGTCCCCGGTCGCGCCCGCAGGCAGGCCCGGGCGCTGTGGAGGATCGCGCGCACCGCGCGACAGAGCCTCGTCCCAGCACCCCGACAGCTCCAGATGGAGTTCCCCGCCCCGGGCATCTCGCCACGCCCCGCCCTGGACCTGCGTGCCGGCCTCGACGACAACCCGGACGTCTACTCCGTACTCCTGCGGGCGCTCCTCGATCACGGGGAGGTGTCACCGAGCCAGCTCCGCGCGATCCTCGACCGGTGTGGGGGCGAGCGCTGCGGGATCGGCGGCTACCTGGCCATGGCCGTCCGGCGCGGCGATGCACGGCGACTCGGAGACGTGCTCATCCTCACCCCGGGCGCCATCCGCCGGGCGGACGTCGCCGACTCACCCGTCACCGTGGCGCTCTCCGATCCCGAGCTGCGGATGCAGATCCTCGCCCACCTGGCCGATGGCACGCCGATCAGCGCGCGATTCCGGCCCTGGCTCGCGCGGCTGTTCGGGTCGGCCACGGTCTCCGCCGGGCTCACGCGCGTGTTGTTCGACCGGCCGCTGGCGAGCGTACCGGTGGCCTCGGACCCGGGCCCGGACATCGATCCCGAGCCGGTGTCGTTCCTCGCGAGCCATGACCGACGCGCGATAGCGGTGGCGATCCCGAGCTCCCTCCGACAGCTCACGACGGGGCTCTCGGGCATGAACCGCGCGCTCCGGGCGCAGCTCGGTCAGGCGACCACCCTGCCCACCCCCGTGGACCGGAAGCTCGTCGTCCACGGCGCGCTCCTCCGGCCCGGCGAGCAGGCTCCCCGTGCGATCCCGGACGGCGTGTCGCTGCGCCTGCGTGCCGTGCAGAACGCCCCGGCCTTCGCGATGATCGCCGCGATGGGCCTGCTCGATCGACGTGGCCGCGTGCGGATCCGCGCCGTCGCAGACGACCTGCACCTCGAGAGCCCCTCGCGCCGGGGCGCCACGCCTCACGGCATGGGCCTGCTCGTCCGCACGCTCGCGCACGCGAGGGGCTGGTACTACACCTCGGGCATCTCCTGGGCCGAGGTCGCCGAGCTCTCCGACGCCATCGGGCTGATCACGACCGTCGGCGACCGGATCACGCTGGACGAGAGCTTCTTCCACCGCCTGCAGACCGATCCCGAGCACCGCGCGGTCTACGAGGGCCTGCAGCCCCTGGCGGAGAGCCTCGCCGCGCGCCTCCGGGCGGTGGAATGACCCCGCGCAGGAAGGGTCCGAGGCTCTTTCTCCACCCCGAGCGGGCGGCGATCCCGCTGCTCGCCCCCTGCCTCGCCGGAGCGCGGATCGCCCGGGCGGACGGCGTGTGGGTGCGCGACAGCGGGGGGCACCCCGTGCTCGCGCTCGTGGAGAACCCGACGGCCCCAGTGGGGACCCCGGAGCGGGCCCAACTGGCGACAGGGCTGATCGTCGAGGTGCCCGAGCTGCTGCTGCCAGCCCTCGACCTGATGTGGCGCGGGGCGGGGATCACCCAGGCGAGGACGTGGGCCACGGCCTCGTTGCGCCGGGAACCGGTCACCGCGTGGCTGATCCAGGATCTGCGCCATGCGCGGATGCACGGGTACCGCCTGCCCAAGGGGGTGACCCCTGGTTGACGATCTCCCGTGGGAGGAGTGGTCGGAGGCGGCGCTGGAGCGAGCGCGGTCGGAGGGAAAGCCGATCGCGCTGCACATCGGCGCGACCTGGTGCCATTGGTGCCACGTGATGGACGAGGGCAGCTACACCTGGCCCGGGGTCGCCGGGCTCCTGCGGGACAGGTTCGTGTGCGTCCGGGTCGACACCGACCGTCGGCCCGACGTGAACGAGCGCTACAACCAGGGCGGGTGGCCCACCTTCGCGATCCTGGACGCCGCGGGTGAGGTCCTGGTGGGCCGCACCTACGTCCCAGGCCCCGAGCTGCTCACGTTGCTCCGCAGCGCTTCCGATCCCACGTCGCGGTGGACGCTCGCCCCGGAGCCAGCACCGGTGCTCGGCCACGCCAGCATCGACGTCGACACCCTCTTCGCCCGGGTGATGGAGGCGTGGGACCCGTACCACGCCGGGTTCGGCGAGATGCAGAAGTTCCCCCACGCGGGCGTGCTCGACTGGCTCACGGACAGGCTGCTGCGCGGTTCGCCACACGGCGAGTGGACCCGGGACGCCCTGGCCAGGACCCTCACGGCGATGGCGACGCGGGGGATGTACGACAAGGTGGAAGGCGGGTTCTTCCGGTACGCCACGCAGGATGACTGGAGCGAGCCGCACTACGAGAAGCTGCTCGAGGACCACGCCCGGCTGCTCCCGGTGTACGCCCGGAACCCGGGCACCCAGGCCACGATCGACACGGCGACGCGCTGGCTCCTGCGCACCCTGCACGACCCGGGGAGCGGCGCCTTCTTCGGCAGCCAGGACGCCGACGAGGCGTACTACCACCGGCCTGCGGGCCAGCGCGGCGAGCGACCGCCGGTGGACCGCACGATCTATGCGGGCTGGAACGGGCTCATGATCACGGCCCTGGTACGCGTCGGCGCGGCGCGCTCGCGTCCCGGGCTGATCGGCCTGGCGCGCACCACGGCCGAGCATGTCCGCACGCTGGTGGGCGAGGACGGCTGTGTGACGCGGCACGCGGGAGGCGTCGCAGGTCTGCTCGAGGACCAGGTGCAGGTCGCCGAGGGGTTCGTGGCCGTCGGCTGTGCGTTTGGGGAGCGCGATTGGGTCCGGGCCGCCGCAGACGTGCTCGACTGGGCCTGGGCCCGCCTCCACGTCCCCGAAGGCGGCCTGTGGGACCGCGCACCGGTGGGTATCGGGCGGTTGCGGCACGTGCGCCGCAACGTGCTCGGAAATGCGGCGTACTCGCGGGTCGCCGGCCTGCTCGGCGATCTGATCGGCGGGGACTGGCCGGCGCGCTCGGACGAGACCGCGACGGCAGCGCTCGCCGAGAGCGAGGAGTGGGGGTTCTTCGCGGCACCGGCCGGGGCGGCAGCGGAGCGCCGAAGCGCGACCAGGGTGGTGATCAAGGTTGCGACGTCGGGCTGGCCGATCCCCGATCTCCTGCGGGAGGGGCTCGCCGATCCGCACCCGGACCACGTCTGGGTCGGCGTGCGGGATGGCGTGCCCGCCGGGATGGCGATGGCCTGCTCCGGATCTGCATGCGCCCGCCCGACTGCGGACCGCGCGGAGCTCGCCCGGGCCATCGCGGCGCTCGGTCGGCGCCAGCCCGTTCCGGTGCCGGCGGATCCACGCACTCCGTGACTTTCAAGTCGTCCTGGAGAACGTCCGCCAGCAAACTTCCGGCGTTTCTCCGTGTGGCACGACCGTTGCACTCCTACAGGACGCCCCCCTCTAGTCGACGTCTTTCGTGCCCTGGCCCGGCGAGAGAGGAAGCCAGCGGTGACCGGTAATCATGCCGGTCACCGCTGTTCTCTTTGCTGCGCCTACTTCGCGGGGGGCATCTCTTCGGGCGGGATCGCCCTCACTTCGGCCACGCTGATCTGCGCACCGTCGAACCCTTCGCTGTCGAGACGGATGTCCACGCCCTCCACCCAGCTGTCCACGAGCTTCGGGTTCGTGCCCATCAGTTCGGTGAACAACTGCTCGGTCAGGATGCGGTCGATCGCGGTCTTGTCGTGCGGATCGGCCTTGAGCGTGCCGATCATCGTGGAGCTGTTCGGCTTGAGCACCCCCTCGACCGCGACCTCCTTCTCTTCCAACTGCTTGCCATCCTTGTCCTTGATGGTCGCCTTGAGCTTCACGTCGGTCATCGCGAACGTGGAGTTGTTGCCGATCATGAAGATGAAGTTGGTGACGTTCTTGTTGTTGTTGCCGGGCACCAGGCTCCAGGAGCTGTTCACGACCGTGACGAACTGGTCCGGGTAGTAGAGCGGCTTGAACTGCAGCTGGGTGGGCCCATCGGCAAAGAAATAGGCAGGAATCACGTCCGTGATCCGGGCATAGCCCTCTGCTCCGTTCCCCTTGAGGTGGTACCAGTCGCCGCGCTTCCCGAGCAGGTCCGCCTTGGAGTTCTTCGGCAGCGTGCCCACCTGGGTCGTGGCGGTCTCGCTGGCGTAGAGCGGCGCCGGGTCTGCCGTCACGAGCACCTCCGTGTACTGGAGCCCGCTCTTGCCACCGATCAGCTCGAGATCCTCGGGCTGCGGCATGTCCTGGGAGAGCCCGTAGGCGTACACCCAGCAGCCGATGGCGGCGATCGCGAGCACACCCGCAAGGCCCCAGCGAAGGATCGGGGAGAGACCGGTGGACGCGGCGGGCTCGTCGAAGTCCTCGCGAAGCATCGTCGTGAGCTCGGGCAGCTCGGCTGCGTAGATCCACTCGGCCGCGCCAGGTGGCTGCAGGATGTCCCCCGCCGCAAATTTGCCTTCCTTCGCGAGCTTTTTGAGCTCATCGATCGTGGCAGCGCTGAACTGGTGTCCGCTGGCGTTGATCATCCATCGAGACATGGGGACTCCTGCAAAGGGGGAACGCCGGAATACCGGCGCCCCCCCGGTACAGCAAGGACGCGAGCCCGGGGTTTACTGATCATTTACGGGTGACGTTCGGCAGAGGAGCGGCTATCCCTTCGCCCGCATCCCCCGGAGCCTTGCGTGCCATTCAAGCCTTTGCGCCTACTCATCGCCTACGATGCCGACGGCAACCGCTGCGGGCGGGTCGTGAAGCGGATGAAGGAGCTGCTTGAAGCCCGGGCGTTCGAGGTCGACGTCCTCGAGCTCGGCGGCACGGCTCCTGATCTCGACGACTACCAGGGCGTCGTGATCGGTACGCCGGTTCGCGGGCTCTCCCTCCGCGACACGGGCCCGACCGCGAAGGTCGCCGAGTTCATCAAGACCGCCGAGGGGCTCGACGAGAAGAAGGTCGCCATCTTCTGCGTGTTCGACGTGCGGCCTGGCACCGTGTTCGACAGGATGAAGAACCTGCTCAACGAGCGCGGGGCCGAGGTGGTCACGGAGTTCCCGTACTGGCGGATGCAGCCGACGGATGGCGAAGACGGGCTCCCCGCAGAGTGCATGGTGCGGATCCGGACGCGCTGACGCGGAAGGAAGCCGCGTGGGCAGGCCCCCGGTGCCCGACACACGCGCTCCGCCGCCCGGCCCGCGACCTGCCCCGTGACTTGCCCGCGTACGGTGACTACGCTTACGTCGAGTACCCTCGGATCCCATGCCCCGGAACATTGCGAACTTTGCGCTCGTCGCCCTCACGCTGCTGCTCGGCCTCCTGGTCGCCGGGGCCGTGGCGTCCCGCCACGGGACGAAATCGGTCGCCTACAGTGAGTTCAAGCAGCTCGTCTCCAGCGACAAGGTGCAGGAGGTCACCTTCAGCGGCGAGAGCATCGTCGGCACGTTGAAGGAGCCGGTGGATGGCGCGACCCAGATCGCTGCGCTGTCGATCCCCGAGGACGACTCGCTGGTGAAGATGCTGCAGGAAAAGCAGATCGCCTACGGGGCAGTGGCGGAGGCGGGCTGCAGCGACGGCGTGATGTTCGGCATGGCGGCGCTGTTCGCGCTCTCCTTGTGGATGTTCATCGGGCGCCAGGGGCAAGGCGGCAGTGGTCCGGGGGTGGCGACCTTCGGGCGCTCTTCGGCGCGGCTGGCGCCGGTCGAAGGCACAGGCGTCACGTTCAAGGACGTCGCGGGGATCGACGAAGCGAAGGAAGATCTCGACGAGATCGTCCAGTTCCTGAAGACCCCGGAGCGCTTCACGCGCCTCGGCGGCAAGATCCCCAAGGGCGTTCTCCTCATCGGCCCGCCGGGCACCGGAAAGACGCTGCTGGCGCGGGCCGTGGCGGGAGAGGCGGGGGTGCCGTTCTTCAGCATCTCGGGGTCCGACTTCGTCGAGATGTTCGTGGGCGTCGGCGCGGCGCGGGTCCGTGACCTGTTCAAGCAGGCCACGGAGCGTGCGCCCTGCATCATCTTCATCGACGAGATCGACGCTGTGGGCAAGGCGCGCGGCGCCGGCGGTCCGGTGGGCGGGCACGACGAACGCGAGCAGACCCTCAACCAGCTCCTCGTGGAGATGGACGGCTTCGACGGTCGCAAAGGCATCATCATCATCGCTGCGACGAATCGCCCCGAGACGCTGGACCCGGCGCTGCTCCGCGCCGGCCGCTTCGATCGCCAGGTCACGGTAGACCCGCCCGACGTCCGGGGGCGTGAGGCGATCCTGCAGGTTCATGCTCGCGGGATGCGCATCGATCCCGCCGTCGAGATGCGCGAGGTGGCGCAGCGCACCTCTGGCTTCACCGGCGCCGACCTCGCCAATGTGCTGAATGAAGCCGCGCTTCTGGCTGCGCGCCGCTCCAAGGACATGATCACGTTCGCCGAGATCGACGAAGCCGTCGAGCGCCTCTCGCTCGGCGTGGAGCGGAAGTCCCGCCGGATATCCGAGGAAGAACGCCGTATGACGGCGTACCACGAGGCGGGGCACGCCTTGTGCGCGGCGGCCTCGGACCACTCGTTTCCGGTGCAGAAGATCAGCATCATCCCGCGCGGGATGACCGGCGGCGTGACGCGGTTCACCCCTCCCGAGGGCCGCATCGGGTTCACGCGCAGCGAGCTCCTGGCGCGGCTCACCATGGGTCTCGGGGGCATGGCCGCCGAAGAGGAGTTCATGGGCGACGTCACCACGGGCGCCAAGAGCGACATCGCGCAGACTTCCTCCATCGCCCGCGCGATGATCACCGAGTACGGGATGTCGGACCGGCTGGGCGCAGTGCACTACGGCAACGACCGGCCCAACGCCTTCGGCGGAGCGAGCCGGGACGTCGTGATCAGCGACGAGACCGCCCGGGAGGTCGACGCCGAGGTGCGGCGGATGGTCGACGAGGCCCGCGAGCGGGCCCGCTCCGTGATGCGCCAGAACCGCGACCTGATGGAAGAGATGATGGCCTACCTCGTGGAGCACGAGGTGATGGACGGCGAGATGCTGAAGGAGTTCACCGGGCGCGTCCGGAAGCTCACGCTGGTGCCACAGCAGACGACGGCCTGAACCCGATGCGCGACCTGAGAGTGTTCCTCGACGCGCTGCGTCGGGAGGGAGAGCTGGTCGAGGTGGACGCCGAGGTGGATCCGAACCTCGAGCTTGCGGAGGTGCACCGGCGCGTGATCGCCGCGAACGGCCCGGCGATCCTGTTCAAGCGCTGCAAGGGCTCGTCCTTCCCCGTGGTGACGAACCTGTTCGGGACGAAGAAGAGGGTAGACCTCGCGTTCGGGCAGCGCGCCGGGGAGTTCGTGCGACGCGTGGCTGCGCTGCCGCACGAGCTGATGCCGCCTTCGTTCCCGAAGCTCTGGGCGCAGCGCGATCTGGCGTGGCAGGGCCTGTCGCTCGGGCTCAAACGATCGGGGTCGGGCCCGGTGACGGAGGTGGTGGACCGACCCGGCGATCTCACGGCGATCCCGATGTTGACGTGCTGGGAGAGAGACGGAGGCGCCTTCGTGACGTTGCCCCTCGTCTACACCGAGCATCCCGAAAACCACTCCCACAACCTGGGGATGTACCGGATCCACCGGCACGGCCCCACGCTCACGGGCGTCCACTGGCAGATCGGCAAGGGCGGCGGCTTCCACCACAAGCTCGCCGAGGACGCTGGGCAGGCGTTGCCCGTGAACCTGCTCGTCGGCGGCGCACCGGGCCTGATCTGCTCGGCGATAGCCCCCCTCCCCGAGAACGTGCCCGAGCTGCTGCTGGCCTCGCTGCTCGTCGGCGAGCGCCTTCACACCTGCGACAACCCCGCGGGCCCCCTGCAGCTGGTGGCTGATGCGGAGTTCGCGATCATCGGGAAGGTGCCACCCCGGCGCCGCCACCCCGAGGGGCCGTTCGGCGACCACTACGGATACTACTCCTTGCAGCACGACTACCCCGTGATCGAGGTCGAGGCCGTGTGCCACCGCAAGGACGCGATCTGGCCCGCCACGGTCGTCGGCAAGCCGCGGCAGGAGGACTTCTACATCGGCGACTTTCTCCAGGAGCTGCTCTCACCGATGTTCCCGCTGGTGATGCCCACGGTGCGGGACCTCTGGTCATATGGGGAGACCGGCTACCACTCGCTCTCCGCCGCGGTCGTGCACGAGCGGTACGCCCGCGAGGCCCTCGCCAGCGCGTTCCGCATCCTCGGAGAGGGGCAACTGTCGCTCACGAAGTTCCTGATCCTGATCGACAAGCCGATGGACCTGCGGGACTTCCGCAGCGTTCTCGAGCACCTGCTGGCACGCATGCGGCCCGAGCGCGACCTCTACATCTTCTCGAACACCTCGATGGACACGCTCGACTACGCGGGCTTCGTGGACGGCGAGGTGAACAAGGGCTCCAAGGGCGTCATGCTCGGCCTGGGCGCCCCGATTCGCGAGTTGAAGAAGGAGTACAAGGGCGAGCTTCCCATCGGGATCCGCGAGGCGCGCGCCTACTGTGGGGGTTGCCTCGTGGTGGCCGGCCCGAGCTACGCAGACGAGCCGGGGGCAGCGGGCCGCATCGCCGACCGGTTCAAGGGCTGGCCGCTCGTGGTGCTGGTCGACGATGCTCGCCGGGCGACAGCATCGGACGCCCGGTTCCTCTGGACCGCCTTCACCCGCATGGAGCCCGCGGCCGATCTGCACGGCGCCCGCGAGATCGTGCACAACCACCTCGCGTTCTGCGGCTCGGTGGTGCTCGACGCGCGCATGAAGCCCTGGTACCCGGAGGAGCTGTTCTGCGACCCCGACACCGCCCGACTCGTGGATGAGCGCTGGCACGAGTATTTTCCAGGAGAGTACGCTCCGGGCAAACGGGTGGAGATGGGCGACTCCGACGTTGGGCACCTCGACCAGTGATCGACACCCGATGAGGATCGCGGCGGTGAGCCTGCCGGGGAGCGGGGGGGACCGCGAGGCGCTCGTGAGGGCGGCAGTGGCCGAGGGCAAGGCGGCCGGCGCCGACCTCGTCGTCCTGCCCGAAGCCACCCTCCCCGGCTACTCGCACGCGCGGACAGACGCCTCGGAGCCGGCCCGGACCCTGGCCGGCGCGCTCGCGAGACAGCACGATGTGCACGTCGCGATCAGCTTTCTCGACGGCGCGGGCTGCTCGCTCGGCCTCGCCGGACCGGGCACCTGGTTCACCTACAGAAAGCGGTTCCCCTCCCCTGCCGAGTCCCGGGGTTGGGCCGCAGGGACGCAGCCGGGCATCGTCGACACGCCCATCGGGCGCGTGGGCCTCGCCATCTGCGCCGACGTGCTGCAGTTGCAGGTCTGGCGGGAGTTCCGCGCCGAAAACGTCGACGTGGTGCTGATCGCAGGGGCCTGGCCCGCATACACAACGCGTCCGCCCCCCGGCCTGGGCTGGCTCTGGCGCGGGTCGAACGACTACCGCGACGACCTGCTCGCGCGGGCCTCCGACTCCCTTGGCGCGCCCATCGCGTTCGCGAACGCCTCCGGGCCCACGCCCAACGGCCACCTCCTGGCGGGCGGAGCCGCCGTGTGGTCGGCCGGAACACGAGTTCGGGACGACCGGATCGCGCTCGCCCAGGGCAGCCGCCGACCGGCCGGCCAGCCGCTCCGCCATCGAGGGCCATGGCGGATCTTCTGCCCGGTCTATGGGACGATCCGCCTGCCCCGTCTGCAGAGGGACTGAGAGCGACCGCCCCAGGAGCGGCCTGATGGGGCCAGCGCGTATCCCCGGCCCCTCGCCGATTTCCTGTCCGACCCGGGTCTGATTCTCGGGAGTGAGGAATCGGACACTCGCTCCTCCAACGTTATAGGCCCCGCTCGCCGAGACAAGGAGTCCCGATGCATCGTGTCGCTGCCCGAACCGACCCCGGAAAGAAGCGCCAGCACAACGAAGACGCCATGGCCGCGCTCCCGGAGCAGGGCATCTACGTGGTCGCGGACGGGGTCGGCGGGCGCGCCGCGGGCGAAGTGGCGGCGGCGATCTGCGTGGACGCCTTTCGGGTGGCCGCCCCCACGATCGCCGAGCGGGTCTCGCACTTCAACGCCTCGCCCAGCCTGGAGGCGCGCAACAGCGTGCTCATCGCGATGGACGACGCGTGCCAGACCGCGAGCCGCCGCATCTACGAGACCGCGGAGATCGAAGCCAAGGCCGGGATGACCACCACGCTGGTGGCCGCGGTCTTCGGCAGTGGCACCGCGTTCCTGTGCCACGTGGGCGACTCACGCGCCTACCTGGTGCGCGACGGCAGGCTGCATCAGCTCACCGAGGACCACTCGATGGTCAACGAGCTCGTGCGGAGCGGGAAGATGACGCTCGTGGAGGCCCGCGCCTCGCGCCACCGCCACGTGATCACGCGGGCTGTGGGGCTCTACCCCACCGTCCAGCCCTCCCTCGCAGCCGTGGATGTGTCCAACGGCGACCGGTACGTCCTGTGCTCCGACGGGCTCTCGGACGTCGTCGCGGAGGACCTCATCGCCGAGCATGGCAGCCACTCGAGCGTCGACGCCGGCGCCGAAGCCCTCATCCAGGCCGCCCTCGATCGCGGCGGCCCGGACAACGTGACCGTGGTGCTCATCGACCCTTCCGGTGGCGAGCGGATCGACGAGGCCGCCTCACGCGCCAAGCTGCTCGAGTCACTCTTCCTGTTCAAGGACATGCCCTACACCCAGCGGTTGCAGGTCTCCCGGATCATGCAGGAGCACTACTTCGCGCCCGGGGACGAGATCCTCACGGCGGGCACGATCGAGCGGAGCATGTACGTGATGCTCGATGGCGAGGCCGCTGTGGAGCGCGACGGAGTCGAGCTCGCAAAGCTGTCGGCGGGCGACCACTTCGGTGAGATCTCGCTCGTCGACCACGGTCCGCGGTCCGCGACCATCCGCGCCACCTCGTTCGGGAGCGCCATCAGCGTGAGCGCGGATGACCTCGAAGGCTTCTGCCGGGAGGAGCCGACGCTCGGGAACGCGCTCCTGTGGAAGCTGCTCAACGTGATGGGCCAGCGGCTGCGCCGCACCAACGAGCGCCTCGCGGGAGTGCAGGGCGGCGTGCGGTAGACCTTCGCAGACCCCGCGCTCACACCCGCCGGGAGAGCACATCCCCGTCGCGAACGACGATGAGCACGGTGCACGTCACCCGAGGCGACTCGACATTCAGCGCCCAGGACTGCGGGTGGCCGAGCACACCGCCGAGCATCGCCACCCCCTCGGAGTCCCGTCCGAGCTCGCGGGCCAGCGCGTCCCGCTCGGTCGCGGGCACGGTCGAGAGCTCCCACCGGGAGAGCTTCCGACCGCGAAGCGTGAAGAACACGGGCATCGCGAGGGTGCCGGCGAGCAGCTCCTCCCGCACGATGGCGGGGATGAGCTCCGGGAGCGGCAGGATCGGTCGCCGCAGCTCGATCAACGTTCCGGGGATGCGCGGGGTCTCGCTCACGGGAGGATGTCCACGGTGCAGGCGGGCAGCCAGCCTGCTTCCGCGCCGTCCGCGAGCAGCCGCCGGATCCCCTCCCGACCGTCATCCCCATAGTCGAGGGTGTCGGCGTTCGCGTAGAGCGAGAGGTAGTGGTCCACCTGCGCGCGGGTGCGGAGCGGCCCCGGGCGAGTGAGCAGCCAGCTGATCGCTGCCTCGCGGTCGGACAGGGCGTGGGCGATGGAGGCGCGGATGACCCGGTTGGCGCGATCGATCGTGTCCGGCGGCAGATCCCGGCGGATCACGTTGCCGCCGAGCGCGAGCGGCAGGCCGGTACTCCGGGCCCAGGCCTCTCCGATGTCCATCACCAGGGCAAAGCCCTCGGCCTCGTAGGTCAGCCGCCCTTCGTGGATCACCAGCGCGGCGTCGAGCGCAGCGGCGGGATCCCGCAGCGCGTCGAAGGTGCGGGACGGCGGGTCGATCGGCACCACGACCGGCTCGAAGCGGGGATCCTCGGGGCGAGCGCCCACGAGCAGTCGCAGGGTGAGACAGGCGGTCGTGGTCAGCCCGGGCACCGCGATTCGCGGAGCGGGCCCCCCGGCGAGCGCAGCACGAACGGCCTCGACGCGCTCGGGGCGAGCGATGACGACGGGCCCGTACGCACGCCCGACGGAGCCTCCGTGGTTGAGGAGCAGGTAGCGAGAGGCGATCGCGGGGAAGTGCGCGATCGAGATCGCGGTCACGTCGGGCTCCTCGGCGCCGGACGCCATGCGGTTCAACGCGTCGGTGTCCCTGGCCACGACCTCGAATTCGAGGCCTTCGGTGTCGACGAGCCCGTGCTCGATCGCCCGGAACATGAACCGATCGTCCGCATCGGGGCTGATCGCGCAGCGTAGTCGCATGGGCTCCGTGTAACCCGTGCCATCCTCCTGAACCGGGGCGGAGGGGGGGACGTCCGACGGTCGATCGCCCTCCCCGCGCAGCACGTTAGAGCCGCTTCGGAGTGATCCGTGGCCCGTCGCGACTACTACGATGTTCTCGGCGTGAAGAAGAACGCCAGTCCCGACGAGCTCAAACGCGCATTTCGCGCGCTCGCGCTGAAGTACCACCCGGACCGCAACGCCGGGGATGCAGACGCAGAGCGCCACTTTCGCGAGGTCGCCGAGGCCTGGGGCGTGGTCGGGGATCCTGAAAAGCGCGCCCGGTACGATCGTCTCGGGCCCCTGTTCACGGACAGCGGCCGCCCTCCGTCGTCCGATCAGATCAACGACATGCTCCGGGAGACGTTCGGCGGGCTCTTTCGCCGGCGCCGGGCGGAGGGCCCGGGGGAGGACCTCACCTACACGATCACCATCGTGCTGGAAGAGGCCGCCAGGGGCGTGGAGAGGACGCTCGTCGTGCAGCGCCAGGTGCGATGCGTGCGATGCGACGGTACGGGCGACCACCCGGAGAACCGCATCCCCTGCGCATCCTGTGGGGGCTCCGGCAAGTCGGCGACGCGGCGCCTGTTTCGCAGCGAGTGCGTTGCATGCGACGGCAAGGGCTACAAGCCCACGAGCAAGTGTGATCGGTGCAACGGCGAGAAACGCGTGCCGCTGGAAGAGAGCCTGCGGGTCAAGGTTCCTGCAGGCGTAGCCACGGGCTCGAAATTGCGACTCCGCCAGAAGGGCAACGACACTCCGCCGGTCGTGGGCATCCCGCCCGGCGTCACGGGTGACCTCTACGTGCTCGTGAACGTCGAGGAGCATGCCCTCTTCCGCAGGCGTGGCCCAGACCTCCTGTGCGAGGTGCCCGTCACCTTGCCGGACCTCGCGCTCGGGGCGGACGTGGTGGTCCCCACGCTGGAGGGGACCACCACGATCCGCGTCCCGCCGGGTACCCCTTCCGGCAAGTCCTTCCGGTTGCCCGGTCGGGGCCTGCCCGGAGAGGCGGGCAAGGGAGACCTCCACGTGAGGCTCGACATCGAAACCCCAAGCTTGCTCTCGCCCGAAGCCCGCGCAGCGCTGCTCGCGTTCTCGACCGCTACCGTCGGGGCTTCTCATCCACGGCGAGCCGAATTCCAGGACGCGCTGAAGGCCCGCCGATGAGACCTCGAAACCTCGCCCTCCTCCTGCTGCTCGCCGCAACATCGTCCGCATACGCCGCGAAGCTCCCGGCGGCCGTGCTGGACGCCCTGGGGAACGGCAACCGCAAGCAGGCCATCAGCCACCTCACCGAGGCCAGCGCGGCGGAGGCCGACCCGACCGCGCGCGCCTGGGACCTGCTCTACCTGGGCGAGTTCAAGCGGCTGGGCGCAGAGAACGGCGCGAGGGCGTACTTCGAGCAGGTGGCGGGCGACTATCCGAGCTCCGGGGCGAAGAATGCTGCGGTGCTCGGCATGGCGCTGATCGACGCCAACGGCACCGCCACCGGAAACGCGCGTTCGACCCTGGAGCTCCTGCCCGACACAGGGGTGCCCGACACCATGAACGCCGACCGCTGGCTGCTGCTCGCGCAGGCCCTGGCGTCCGAAGGCGCGGCGATGGAGAAGATCAAGGACGCTGCCGCGCGGGCCGCCCGCTACTCGCAGACGGACGGCGCGGTGGAGAAGCGGGTGGCGAAGGCGATCACCGCGCTCGGTCTCGAGCGGACCGGGGCCCCCGAGCCCGACCCGAACAGCACCCCTGAGGACGCTGCGATCGCAAGGATCAGGTCGAGCCTGCTCGAGGGCGACCTCGAGAGCGTCACACAGCAGACCACCGCGTTCCAATCGAAGTTCCCCGGATCGACCCACACCTCCGAGGCGCAGACGGCGGCAGCGCGCGCCGCTGCGGGGAAGCCACCTGACATGCACCGGGTCGCCGTCCTGTTGCCCCTCACCGGCAAGTACGCCCAGCCGGCGGCATCGCTGCGGGCAGCGATCGAGCAGGCGGCCGCGGACCTCGGCGGGACCTACACCCTGGCGTTCTACGACACCACGGGCTCCCCGACCGAGTGCGCGACCACCTTGCAGAAGGCGGTGATCGAAGATGGCGCGACCATCGTGATCGGCCCGCTCACCAAGGAGGAGGCCGCGCTGTGCGCCCCCGCGGCGCAGACGTTGCACACGGCCATGCTCACGCTCACGTCGTCTGCAGACGTGCTCGCGGCCGGCGACCAGATCTTTCGCCCGTACCCCACAAGTGAGGAGCAGGTGCGTGCCCTCGTCGCCGAGACCCTCGGTCATCGCGGCATGCACAACTACGCCATCATCCACCCCAAGACGGTGTACGGCGAGAACGCCTCGAAGGCGTTCGTGAACGAGGTCACGGCCGGAGGCGGGGTCGTCAGCGTCGACATCGGCTACGAGCCCACGACCGCCGACTTCCAGTCGGCCGCCAAGCAGCTACGGGGCAAGGCCTTCGACGCCATCTTCATCCCCGACACCTACCAGCAGGTCGCGCTGATCGCCTCGGCCGTGGCCTACCAGGAGATCTCTGTCGGCGCCTTCCAGAAGCCGGACGGGCCCCCGGCGGTCCCGCTCATCGGGCTCAACGCGTGGCACAACGACGAGATCGCGCGGCGGGGCGGCGCGTACGTGGTGGACGGGATCTTCGTGGACGCGTTCGACGCGCATTCGCAGGACCCGGCCATCGCGAAGTTCGTGGAGCACTGGAAGGGCGCGACGCCACCGAGCGTCGTGGACGCCATCGGCTACGACTCGATGCTGCTCGCCGGCGCGGCGCTGGCAGCAGGCGGCGATCCCGCAGCGGCGCTCACCACGGTGGAGATCACCAACGGCGTCGCGGGTACGCAGGGGTTCGATGCCGACCGCGAGGCCCGGCGAACCTGGAGGCTGCTCACGATCACCAGGACCGGCGTGGCGCCGCTCCCGAGCGTGGTCATGCCCGCCGAGGGGCAGTAATCTCCGGCGAACGAACGATCATCGGGCTCTTCGAACACCCCCCGACAGCTGGAACGGTCGGCATCGGGGACGATGGCGCCGTGCTGCCCGACGGCACCGTGCTCACCACCGACACGATGGTCGAGGGGCGGCACTGGGACCAGAACCTCTCGGCCACAGACGTCGGCTGGAAGCTCGTCGCCGTCAACGTCAGCGACCTGGCCGCGATGGGCGCCCGCCCGAAGTGGGCGTTGCTCTCGCTCGCGCTGCCCGACCCGGTGGATCTGGACTGGGTGGCGGGTTTTCGCGACGGCCTCTTCCTGGCGCTCCGTCACTACCGGCTCGACCTGGTCGGCGGGGACACGGTCTCGGCGCCGATCCGCGCGTTGACGCTCGCCGTCGGCGGGCACGCGGCCAATCCCGTGCTCCGGAGCACGGGCCGTGCGGGCGACGACGTCTACGTGACGGGTGTGCTGGGGCTCGCCGCCGAGGGGTTCCTCTCCCCCCACCCGTCTGCGCGCGCCCTCGCCGCGCTCCGCCGCCCCGAACCGCCGCTCACCTTTGGCCTGCAGCTCGCGGAAAACAACCTTGCGACCGCGATGATGGACCTGTCTGACGGGCTGCGCAGCGATCTCGCCACGCTGTGCGAGGCCTCCGGCGTGGGCGCCGAGATCGACCCCGCAGCGATCCCCGGCACCGCCGACCTGGCATGGCGCGTGGCGTTCGGCGAGGACTACCAACTGTTGTTCACCGCCCCCCGCGAAGCGCGGAGTGCGGTAGAGTCTCTCGCAGCCGCTGCCGGAGTCCCGGTCGCCCGCATCGGACGACTCACCCCCGGCAGTTCACCCCAACTCCTGGGCACGAGCTGGCCAGACCCGCTATTCACCCACTTCCCCCGATCTTCCCGCTGATCCCCCTCGCACTGCTGTCCGCTCCCGCATGGGCCAGCGGCTCCGAAGGGGCCGTGCTCACCGCGGGCCAGATCCCGTCCACGCTCATCAGCATCGTGGCCCTGCTGGGCATGTGCGCCTTCTTCGCCGGCTCCGAGAGCGCCCTGTTCTCGCTGCAGAAGGTGGACCGTGAGGCGCTGAAGGAGGAGCGGCGAGTGGGAGAGCTGCTCACCCACCTGCTCCATCGCCCCCACCGGGTGCTGGCGGCGCTCCTGATCGGGAACGAGCTCTCCAACATCGGCCTCTCCACGCTCACAGCCTCCATCCTGTTGACCGTCGCGCCGGGCCTTCCGTGGCTGAACGTGGTCATCGTCGCGCCGGTGCTGATCCTGTGCGGCGACGTGCTCCCGAAGACCCTGGGCCTGCGCTACAGCCGCCCCGTGGTGCGCATCATCGTGCGCCCGCTGAACTTCTGGGCCGAGATGGTCAGCCCGGTCCGATGGGTGCTCGCGGGGATCGTCGACGCCATCCTGCGTCTCCTGGGGATCGCCCACCACGACGACGACCAGGGGATCCAGGAGGACCAGCTCCGCACGCTGATCGATCAGGGCCGCGAGGTCGGGGCGATCCAGCCGATGGAGCAGGAGATCATCCACCGGGTCTTCGAATTCGGGGAGATCCCCGTCTCCCGGTTGATGACGCCGCGCCCGGACATCTTCGGCCTGTCGATCACGACGCCCTGGGCCGACATCCTCGCAGCCGTGAAGGACCAGCGCTACAGCCGCGTCCCGTTCTGGCAGAGCAACCCGGACAACGTCATCGGCATCCTGTTGATGAAGGACCTGCTGCGGCTGCGCGCCACTGTCAAGGATCGCGCGACCACGCCCAACATCCGCCAGATCCAGAAGATGCTGCACCCCGTGCTGTACGTGCCTCCGGGGAAGCTCGCGCAGGACCTCCTGCGGGAATTCCGCGCCAAGAAGAACCACATCGCGATGGTGGTGGATGAGCACGGCACCATCACCGGGCTCGTCACCCTGGACGACCTGCTCACCGAGCTTGTGGGCGAAGTACTCGACGAGAACGACGTGGACGAGCGGGACATCACCGCCATCCAGCCCGACGTGTGGAGCGTACGCGCGGGCATGGACATCGAGGATTTCGGTGACGCGTTCGATCTCGAGATCCCGGAGGGCGAGTACACCACGGTCGCCGGATTCGTGCTGCAACTGCTCGGCGCGGCGCCCCAGAAGGCCGACGAGGTGGACTGGACCGACGAGGCGCGCAAGAACCGCTTCGGCTTTCACGTCGCGAAGCTGGACGGGCGGCGGATCACCGAGCTCACGGTCAAGCGCCTGGTGGTCCCGGTGGCGGACGCCGAGGACAGCGACGAAGACCCAGGGCAGGGTGGCGCGTGACCGCAGAGCTCATCCTCATCGCGGTGTTGATCCTGATCCAGGGGTTCTTCTCGGGCTCCGAGCTGGCCGTGGTGAGCTCCGACCGTCTGGTGCTCAAGAACCGCGCGGACGAGGGCGACGTTGGCGCCGCGCGGGTGCTCAAGCTGCTCGCCCACCCCGCCCGGCTGGTGGGCACCTGCCTGATCGGGACCAACCTCGCGCTGATCGCGGGCTCCACGGTCGCCGCGCACCTCCTTCACGAGTACGCTGGGTGGCCGCAGATCCTGGTGGTCGTGACGTTCACGCCGATCACGATCGTCTTCGCTGAGCTGCTGCCGAAGAGCATCTACCGTGCAAATGCAACGCGGGTCGCGCCCGTCGTCGCGCCGGTGCTGATGGCGATCTCGGTGGTGCTCTCGCCCGCGCTCACCGCCGTGGAGTGGCTCTCCCGCTGGATCATGCGCGCGTTGGGCGCCGGCGAGACCGAGCCGAACACCGTTCGTAGGGAGGACATCCGACTGCTGCTGGACAACGCCGAGAAGACCGACATCCACGCCGACGAGAAGGAGATGATCCTGCGCGTGTTCCACTTCTCCGAGACGCTGGTGCAGGACGCCATGGTGCCGCTCATCGAGGTGATCGGCATCCCCGAGACCGTGACCTGCGACGAGGCCGCCGCCCTGCTCGTAGAGGCCGGGTTCTCGCGCATGCCGGTGTTCCGCAAGCGCATCGACCGCATCGTCGGGCTGGTGATGCACAGTGACCTGCTGTTCGCCGCCGACGGCGCAGCGCCCGTGAGCAGCGTGATGCAGGAGATCCTCTTCGTCCCGGAGACCAAGCCGGTGGACGCGACGTTCATCGACCTGCGCCGCAAGCGCAAGCGCCTCGCGGTGGCAGTGGACGAGTACGGCGGCGCCGTGGGGATCATCTCGATCGAGGACATCCTCGAGGAGATCGTGGGCGACATCGACGACGAGTTCGACCGGCGGCGTCCGGCAGTGCGGCGCATCGGGGAGCGGGAGTGGGTCGCCAGCGGCAGGGTGGAGGGAGAGCAACTTCAGGCCGCAACAGGGTTTTCGACGCCAACCGGGGACTACGAGACGCTCGCCGGATTCCTGCTCACCCGCTTCGGCCACGTGCCGGGGGTGGGGGAGCGATTCACCTGGGGGACCTACGTGTTCACGGTGACGCTGGCGAACGAACGGGCGATCCTCGAGGTTGGAATCCAGGACACGCGGTGAGGCGAGGCCGGCTCGCTGCCCGCGACCCTGCGCCGCGGTCGGAGCCACGATCGGCGACATTCTGTGCCAGCGGGGACAAGCCCGGGCGCGATACCATGTGCCGTGCTGACAACGTTCCTGCTCTTCACCCCGGGGGCTCACGCCGGAGACCCTGCGCCGCCTGCGCCGCCTGCGCAGTCGGCACCCGTCGAGCCGGCGGCCCCCGCTGCGCCTGCGCCCGGCGCACTGCCCGACCTCCCCGCTGAGCCGCTCGCACTGCCCGTCGTCGGCGTCGGCGCGGACTCCTCGAAGGTGGTCACCGAGCCCGCGCCGGCCCCCGGCCAGGAGCCCGCTTACCTCGAGGCGGCCCTCACCCGGGGTCCCGTCACCCGGAAGGACGGCGCGCCCACCGGGGCAGAGTGGGTCATCCGCTACGGTTCGGGACACGCGCTCGGCGCATATGAGTTCGCGGCCGTGACCAACGACCAGGCCGGGCGGCACCGCATCGAGGCGAAGCGGCGCGCGGGCATCTGGGAAGGCATCACGCTCGCCAGCATCGGCACGACGGTCGAGCTGGTGAGCCTCGGGCTGCTGGCGGGGGGGAACACCCACTCCAGCGAGGGGGAGGACTGGCTGTGGCGCGGCGCCACGTTCGCCACCGTGGGCGCTTTTCCGATCGCACTCTGCACCCTGCCCTCCCGGGCCATCCGGGACCGCGAGCGCTGGACCTCCCTCTATTACGGCGCTGCGGAGGCGGATCCGCTGATCGACAGCTACAACGGGCAGCTTCGGGCCCGCCTGGGTCTGCCGCCGCTCACGGCCGCGAATGCCCCCGCAGCTCCGACGGTGCCTCCCGCGGTAGCTCCGGCGGTGGCCCCGCCCGCCCCGGACGCCCCGGCGGTCGCGCCCGAGGACGCCCCCGCCCTCCCCCCCGTGGACAAGATTCCCGACGCCGAGCCTGCACCGGTGGGCCTGTGAGCCAGGCCTCGGCAAACATCCGCTCCGTCGATGTGTTCGGCGGGCTCGCGTTGCTGGCGCTGGCCTGGGCGCCCCCTGCCTTCGCGGGAGAGTCGCTGGACATCGAGGTTGCGCGCCCCACGTTCTCCCCGGACGCGATGCCCGGCTTCGAGTCCACGAGCTTCAACCGCACCGGCACCTGGCGCGCCGGCCTGCAGTTCCAGTACGACCGGGACCCGCTGCTGCTCTTCAAGTTCTCCGAAGAGATCGGAGCCGTGGTCTCCAATCGCGACACGGCGTACCTGGGCGTGGCCTGGCAGGCATCCCGCCGCGTGGGGTTTCGCGTCGTGCTGCCCGGCGCGTTCCAGTGGGGGAGCAACGTTCCCACGCTCTCGGGCGATGGCGTGGGGCTGGGCGACGTGACGCTCGGGACCCGCCTGCGCGTGGTGGACAGCCGCCACTTCGACCTCGAAGCCGATGCCGACCTCTACGCGCCGACGAGCACGGCCGACCGCTACTTCGGCGAGCGCAGCGTCCGCCTGAACGCGGGCACATCGGTCTCGCTCGGAACAGGACGCACCGGAATCCTGCTCAACCTGCACACCATGCTCCGGCCCCCGGTCGACAGCGAGTACGACTTCGTGCTCGGCAGCGAACTCACCGCGAGCCTGGGCTTGCGCTACGACGTGTGGCAGGGCCACGCCGCCCTGCAGACAGCGCTGCTCGGGCGCGCGGGCTATGACCACTTCCTCTCGACCCCGGCCGAGAACCCGCTCGCGTGGATGTCCGGGATCTCGATCCAGCCCCGCAAGGACCTCCAGATCGACGGACTCGTCGGCCGGGGGCTCACGGCCGGCTACGGCACGCCGCAGTTCCGGGCCACCGTCGCGCTCACCTACATCCATCGGCCGGTCGTGAAGGTGGCGCCGGTCGCCGAGGCGAAGAAGCCCGCCGAGGTCCTCCCGGAGGACGTCGAGTTCACGCCCCCGCCCGAAGAGGTCAAGCCCGTGCCGCCCCAGTGGCACGAGGGCGAGCTTGCCCGCGTGGAAGCCCAGCAGATCGTGATCCGTGACCCCATCCAGTTCGAGCTCGGCACCGACCACATCCTGCCCGAGAGCGAGCCGACGTTGCGCGCGATCGCCAAGGTGCTGGAGGACCGCCCGGAGATCCTCGCTGTCGTGATCGAGGGACACGCGAGCGAAGAAGGCAGCTTCATCTACAACTACGACCTGTCCCTCACGCGCGCACTGGCGATCAACCGCCGGCTCGTGGAGGTGGGCGTGCACCCGGCGCGGCTGTCGTGCCGCGGCATGGGCGAGACCGAGCCGATCTCCACCGTCACCCCCGGGATGACGCCCGCGCAGGCAGAGACCGCGCTCGCGTTGAACCGACGCGTGATCTTCCACATCGTTCGCCAGCTCCAGCCCGGTGAGGCCTGGCCGGACCACGGCACCACGGTGAAGGTGCCCTGGACCGGCGAGACACACCCGGTGCCTCCGAACCCGCCCCCGATCCCCGTGCCTGCGAAGGCTCCTCCCCCCACGGACGACGAGTCGGAATGAACCTGCTCCTGCCCCTCCTGCTGCTCCGGATCCCGGCGTTCGCTGCGGATGAGTGCCCTGAAGTGCTCACCCAGGACCTGAACTGCAACACCAAGGACGTCTCCGACGAGGCGCCCGTGGACATGAACGACCCGCTCTGCGCCGCGCACCCCGAGTGGCCGAACGGGGACTACTACTACGACTACTTCTCCTGGGGCTGCCTGTTCCCCATAGAGGCCTACGACGTAGACGGCGACGGGTTCTCCGACGGTACGCTCGTCTACCCCACCGACGCGACCTACCCGGATCTGGTGGCGGTGCTGGCCTGCGACAACTGCCCCGACGACTACAACCCCGAGCAGGAGGATCTCGACTGCGACGACATCGGTGACCTGTGCGACAACTGCATCGACATCGTCAACAACGACCAGGCCGAGAGCGACGGGGACGGGCTCGGGGACCTGTGCGACAACTGCCCCTTCAATTCGAACGTCGACCAGGCGGACGAGGACGCCGACGGCGCCGGCGACGCCTGCGACAACTGCCTCGGGCTCGTGAACGATCAGGCCGACAACGACTTCGACGGCGTCGGCGACGACTGCGACAACTGCCCGCCCACGTCGAACCCCGACCAGTCCGACGCAGATGCCGACGGCTACGGCGACGCCTGCGACAACTGCCCGGAGATCACCAACGCACACCAGGAGGATCTGGACGCCGACGGGCTCGGAGACGACTGCGACAACTGTCCGACCACCCCGAACGGCGACCAGCTCGACAGTGACGGCGACGGCGTGGGGGACAACTGCGACAGCTGTCCGATCGACTTCGACCCGTCCAACGCCGACGCCGACGGCGACGGGATCGGCGACCTCTGTGATCGGTGCCCCACCGATCCCTCCCCCGAGCAGCTCGACGCCGATCAAGACGGCATCGGCGACAACTGCGACGACTGCCCCGACGTGGTGAACCCGGATCAGACCGACAGCGATGGGGACGGCGTGGGCGACGCGTGCGACAACTGCCCCGACATCGCGAACCCCGGGCAGGCCAACACGCAGGACACCGACGCCCAGGGCGACGCCTGCGATGCCGAGCAGCTCCGTGGGGGTGGCGCACGCTGTGGCCTGCCGGGGGCCGAGTCGCTCGCGTTGGCAGTGATCGGGCTCGGGCTGGCGAGCGGTCGCCGGCGCATCCCCGGGATCAGCAGTCGGGGCGCCGGTCGGTAGGCGGGCGCCCCGGGCCTCCCTCCGCCGCGATCGGGGTCAGTGCCCGCCCCTGCCCGGCTTTGCATCCCAGATCCTCACGCACAGCGCGCTCCCGACCACTGCGAACGGGAGGAGGAACATCGGCCAGAACGCCCAGTCCTTCGTCGTGAGCACCCCGAGCGCCCATGCCTGCACGCCCGACCCCAGGTAGACGAAGCCGTCGATCACGCCGACGGCCGTGGCCGCTGCCCGCCGCCCCCCGAAGTCCATGGTGGCGGTCCCAGACAGGAGCCCATGCGTGCCGATGACGCAGAGGCTGACGATGAAGCTGATCACGACCAGAAAGCTGGGGGTGAGCGTGAGCGCGGGGCCGACCGGGAGGGTGCGGGTGTCGCCCGCCGTCTGGACCGCCTTGGGATCCTTCAACGCGAAGGTCTGCTCCTCCCCGTTGCGCAGCACCTTCGCGCTGATGAACCCGGGGCTCTTCGCCTCGCCCGGCGCTACGCCGCTCGAACAGGTGCATGCCGTGCCGTCCCAGCCGGGAGCGGCCAATCCGGTGCCCTCGAACCGTTTCGGCACCACGCAGGTGGCCGGCACGCAGGCAAAGGCGCGGGAGACGTCCTTCCAGTCGTGCAGACCGCCGATCCCGGCCATCTCGATGATCTGGTCGCCGGGTCGGAGGTCGGTCTTGCTGACGTCCTTCACCCACCCCACCTCGGGGCGCGTGCCGCCCAGCGAGAAGATCATCGCGGCGATGCCGATGGTGAGCCCCACGTAGAGTCCACCCGCAGCCGGTGCCCGGCGCGACTGGAACACCAGATCCGAGACGTACCCCGCAGCGTTTCCTCCGATCACGCCCGCAACGAACAGCAGTCCGCCCCAGCCGCCCTGGAGGAACGGCGCGAGCGCACACAGGAGTCCGCTCGACGCCAGCGCGCGTGACCGCATGCCGCCGGTGCGCCTCGCCGCGATGAACAGCACCGCGGACGAACCCCAGGCCGCCACCAGCACCGCGAGGATCCCGACCCACCACGGGCCGGGCAACCCCAGCTCCCCCGCGGTCGCCCAGTGCCCATACATGAGCACGTGGCTCGAAGGCAGCACCCACACCTCCTTCGCGTACACCGGCACCCACTGCATGATCCCCTGCCGCAGCACGCCGGTGCAGAATTCGATCATGGCCACGGTGAGCAGCACCGGGTGCTTGAGGATGCGCCCGATCATCTCCACCGCAGATACGGCAGGCTCGTTGCGCCCATCCCCCCCATCCCCGGTGTCGATGTCCACCTGTCCGGCATCGGACGGGCGGTCACGCAGCAGGAGGGACTCGGTGACGAGCGCGCACCCCAGCAGCCCCGCGGGGGCGAAGAACACGAGCCAGACCGGGCTCGTCTCGCCGTCCTTGAACGTGTCCAGGATCCACTGGTTGCCGGTGTAGGCGAGGAAGATGCCTGAGCTGATCATCGTCCCGAAGATGCCCGAGAAGGCCCCCCGCTCACGCAGATGGAACCACGCGGCGTTCACCTTCACGATCGCCACCGCGGCGAAGCTCTGGAAGTACATGTTCACGCCGTAGATCACGCTCATCCACAGCGCGACGTGCACTGCACCGGGGTCCGACGCGTTGAGCATGTCGTGGACGAAAAAGCCCATCGCGAGGTTCGCCACGGCAGACCCGGCGAGCGAGATCAGCATCGAACGCCGCCCACCCACCCGATCGGTGAGCGGGCCGTTCACCAGGAACGCCAGCCCGTACACCCACGTGCCGATCGCGAAGATCGTCCCGAACTCCTCCTTGCTCATCAGCTCGCCGAGGTTCGTCTTGGCGACCGTGAGGTTGTACCTGCCCATGTACAGGAGCGCATAGGCGAGGCCCAGCGGGAACCAGTTCAGGAAGCGGCGCACCCGGTACGCCGGGCTGTGCTCAATGTTCCCGGGCGCCGGACTGGATTCAGTGGACACTCGCACCTCGCGTGCGGCGGCTAACGCGGGCGCGGGTCAGAAAATGTCCGGGCACGTGACAGTTCGGGAACGGGCGCTTCCGGGGGAGCGCCCGCCCGAGGCGCGCTCAATCCTGGCGAGGCGGCGGGCCATCCGGCAGGGCGTCGTACTTGATCGTGCCCGGCTCGTAGATCGTGGCCACGAACTGGCGGTGGACGACCTTCTCCTCGCGCGCCACGGGGTCTTCCCCGGGGTGCCTGTCCAGCCACGCAACCCGGATGGCCTCGCGGTAGGGCGTGAGTGCGACCCCGAAGCGCGCGGCAGCCGCGACCCCGTCCGTGGCCTGGGGCTGCCCGAAGTGCACGCCCAGGGCTTCGAAGTGGTTCGCCCAGCGGCGCACCAGCGGCCGGACGGCCGCCGCCGCGATCTTCAACGTGGCGGGCGGCATCTTCCAGTAGTTCGGCTTGAGGCCCGCCTCCTCGCACGCGGTCTTCCAGGCGGACTCCACGGTCATCGCCTCGGGACCGGCGAGGTCCACGACCTCGTCCAGCCCTTCATCACTGTCGACAGCGGCCGCCACGACCTCCGCCACATCGCGCGCATGAACGGGCGCAACCATCGCGTCGACCCGGCCCGGGAGGAACACGGAGCCGTTGTGGTCCGCGCGGCGCAGGAGATCCGCGAAATTCCCAGCGAACAGGCCAGGCCGGAACACCGTGTACGGGATCCCCGAGGCCGCGAGGCTCTCCTCGATGGCCCGCTTCGAAGAGAACGCAGCGATGTCGCCGCCCACCGCCACGGCCGAGCAGCTCACGAAGATCGCCTTCTTGACGCCACGCGCCTTCGCGGCCTCCCAGAGCGCGACGTGGCCATCTGCGATGGTCTTGTGACTGTTGTCCGTCTGCTCCACGCGCACGCTCGCGCAGGAGATCACGGTCTCGCAGTCCCGAAGAGCACGGTGCAGGCTCTGGGAGTCGCGGAGGTCACCAAAAAAGTAGTTCGTGCCGGTATCGTTGAGCCAGAAGTACTCGCTGCCCTTGCGCACGAGCGCCCGAACCTCCTTACCCTGGTCGCGAAGCGCGCGTACAACCTGATTTCCGAGGCGACCGGTGCCGCCGACAACAAGGATCATCTGCCTTCCGAAAGGGGCCGCATGGTATCCCCGTCAGCGCGGGTTCGCACCGGTTACTCGCGCGTCATGTCGCAGGACCGCCAGAACGACCGCCCCAAGGATCTTGTCGCCGATGCTCTGTCGAAGCTTTGGCACCGAAGCCGCTCGGAGGCAGGCAACGCCGCCCGATGGGCCCGGGAACGCCTCACGCTGCGCCAGCTCCGGGCCGATCGCGATCGCATGTACCAGAAGCTCGGAAAGGAGGCGCGCCACCTGCACGAGGCCGGCGAGCTGGATCATCCGGGGATCGAGAAGGGCGTGGGCCGGATCCGCGAGCTCGAGCAGAAGATCGGCGATCTGGAAGATCAGCTGCGGGCGGTCGGCCTGGAGCCCGAGCCTGAGAACCCCGGACCGTAGTGTCGGACGGCCCGAAAACGACCCGACCGCGCCCTTGCGCGCCGCGGGCGGCACGTTAAGCTGCCGCCACCATCGGGGTTGTAGCTCAGTTGGTAGAGCATCAGAATGGCATTCTGGGGGTCTGGGGTTCGATTCCCCACAGCTCCACCCTTCGGTAACCAAGGCCCGACCGGATCAAACCCCGGTCGGGCCTTCGGCGTTTTCGGGTTGCGACCCTCGAACTGGTAGCGCTCGGCCCGCTCACTCCCCCCAGGACCGACCCGGCAGGCGTCGGAGAAACAGCGTCGGGGGTGGAGGGGGGCGCATGTGTCCAGTGCCGGATAGATCGGACGCCACGGGAGTTCCCGCATGCACTGGTTCGAAAAGGTGAAGTCCGCGCTCGGCAACGTGGTGAGAGGCACGGCCGAGACAGTCGCTGCCGCGGGGGACGACGAGCTCGGCCGCGAAGACCTGCTGCGCGAAGCGTGCGACGGCATCCTCAAGCTCAAGCGCCATGGAGCCAAAGGCAAGGAGGTCTTCCCCCCGGGGGTGATCATCCGGGTGACGGCCCGGGACGGCAGCATCGAGAGCTTGCGGCGGTTCGTCGCGGACCAGCAATTCGAGCAGGATCTCGACGCGATGTTGAAGAACCGGCTCACCGAGCCGGGGATCCTGCCCGCACGCAGGTACGTGGTGGCGCTGGGTGAGCACAACCGGGTCGCCGTGGAGGACGACACGATGGGCATCCAGGCGCAGTTCGTAGTCGAGGGAGGCGACAAGGACGGCGACGTCTTCCTGGTGCAGCTCTCACAGCGCGAATGGCGCCTCGGGAGAGGGCGCTGGCACCAGGAGCACGGAGACGATCAGCGCGTCGCCAACGACGTGATCCTCACCGACACCCTGCCCTGGATCAGCCGGGCGGCGGCGGTGATCGAGCGCACCGGCGCGTTCCTCGAGATCGTGAGTCGCCAGCAGAAGGACTTCCTGGTCGTCGTGAAGGCCGACGGAGCCAAGATCCGGCCCCACCTCACAGCATCCGGTCGCGCGCCGGTGGCCGTCGGCGATCGCCTGGAATTTCACGATGGGGTGTCCGGTCTGCTCACCCTGCGCGTTGAACGAATGCCCGAGGAAGCATCGGCTCCGGGCAGTCTCCCTCCGACCCGGGTCACGCCATGATCAAACAGCTCGACGCCAACCGGTACGCCATCGACTTCTCCCAGGTCAAGCGGCCGAACAAGAGCATCCTCACCTCGATGTTCGGGGGGCCGAAGACAGTCGAGGTCGACGCATTCGCCGTGGCCCAGGCGCTCCGCGCGGTCCTGAAGAACTGTACCAACCTCGACGTGGAGGGCCGGTTGCAGGTGTGGAACGACTTCCGGCTGTTCCTGGATCGGCGGGACTACGAGGGCCTGCGCAAGAAGGCGCCGACCCTGCAGCACCAGCTCGGCCCGGCGCTCGAGGACGAGGTGCTCAAGCTCAAGGCGACCTACCTGGGCACCCCCGTGCTGCGACTCCACGTGGACGAAGGCAGCGAAGTCGAGCTCGGCCACGGCGTGCTGAAGGTCGACTGGAACGCGGACGAGAAGATCACCGCCTCGACGGCGGGAGAGGTGACCGTGCGGCTCGACAAGGTCGTTGCAGGCGGTCCGGCGCTCGCCGGGGCGAAGACGGAGCGGGCGGGGAGCGCTGTCATCAAGCACGCTACGGGCACCATCCCACTGGTGGCCGGGCTGCGGTACGTGCTCGGTCGGTCCTGCCCGAGCCCGGGCCCCGAGCACATCGCGATCCCGGGAGCGACGGGACGCATCAACAAGCGTCAGGTGAGCGTGCAGATCGAGGCTGAGAAGCCGCTTGCCGCCATCGTCACGCGGGAGCCGGGAGAGTCGAACCCCGTCGTCGTGGGTGGGCAGTCGCTCGCGCCCGGGCAGGCGGTGAAGGTGCCGTTACCCGTGGAGCTGGTGCTCTCCGGCGAGCTGAAACTCGAGCTGTACCCATGCTGAGCACCCCAAACTGGCGCCCCTGGAAGCGGATGGACGCAGCCGCACGCACACACGCGGGCAAGGTGCGCACGAACAACGAGGACGCGCTCCTCTGCAAGCCCGACGAGGGGCTCTTCGCCGTAGTGGACGGCATGGGCGGGGAGGAGTCGGGCGAGGTCGCTGCCGCGATCGCGATCGCCACCCTGGCGCAGGTGGCCGATCAGAAGGGCCCCAGCGAAACGCTGCTGGCCCGGGCGATGGCCGAGGCGCGGGAGCGCATCCTCGCCGACGGGGCCAAGAACCCACTCCACGCGAGCATGGGCGCCGTGGCCACCGCGATGCGGTTCGAGGACAACGGGAGGTTCATCGGCATCGCGCACGTGGGGGACACCCGGCTCTACAAGGTGGACAGGCGCGGGGTGCGTGTGCTCACGACCGACCACGTGCAGCCGATGCCGGATCAGCCCGGCAGGCAGGCGGTGGCCCGCGACCTCGGTCGGAAGCAGATGCAGGAGGACTGGGTGCAGACGGGGCGACACCCCGTGGGGTACGGCGATCTGCTGGTGCTCTGCAGCGATGGGCTCCACGGCCCGGTCGAGCCCAAGGAGCTCGAATCCACACTGCTGGCGATCCATTCCCGAAAAGTGGACGCCGACTCCGCCGCGCAGAAGCTGGTCGCCCTGGCGCTCGCCCGCGGCGGACCCGACAACGTCACGGTCGTCGTCGTCCGCGTCGCACGATTCCGTCGGGGGCCCCGCGTGCCCCGGCTCACCGTCGCGCTCGCCGTGCCGGTGCTCGTACTGCTGATCGGGCTCGCCATGACCGTGGGCATCTGGGGCGGGCTCGGTGCCGGGCTCAGGCGCCCGGCCACGCTCCCGAGCGACGTCCAGCACGACACCTTCGTGAAGAGCACAGACCCCGTCGCCTTCCCCCCCGGTGAGCACGTGGACGTGGCCCCGGGCCGGCTGCTGGACATCCGCGGGGCCGACCTCTCCGGTGTGTCGTGGACGATCCACGTGGGCAAGGGCGCCCATGTGCGCATCGACCGGGCCGTCCTCCGCCTCGACGGGACCTTCAGGGTGGAGCTCGACGACGGCTCCGACTTCACGCTCGTCGACAGCCGTGTGCAGGTCGGGGCGCTCACGATCGCCGGGCCCGTCACCCCGGCCGGCCCCCCTCCCCACGTCGACCTGCTGGGGTTGATCACGACCATCGGGTCCACCTCGACCGAGGGCGTGGTCACCACAACGGTGACCTCGAGCTACGGCACGGGCCTGGACGTCTTCAGCCCGCCCGCCCCGCCCAGCCCGGCCCCACAAGCGCCGACGGCGCCGTGATGCCGCTGCTCGTCGAGCTTGGGCTCCTGGCGCTGATCGGCGTGGTGGGGGCGTTGGGCGCCCAGTACGCGATCGACGGCGTCCTGGCCGCTGCTGCGCTGCGTGGCCTGCAGGGGGCGGGCCTCGACGCCGCCGGCGTGATCGCCGCGGGGCACATCGCGATGATCGAGTGGGGCGCCTCGATCGCCGTGCTCATCGCGGCGCGAGCGGTCGCCAGCCGGCGCCGGGGCCAGCACATCCCCACGCCGCTGCTGCTCCCGGCCCTGGCCACCGCCCTCGCGCTCGGGCTCTGCGTGCAGCTTGGGTACGGCAACCCCTTCGCGCTCTCCTGGCCGGGGCCGGGGTTCGCCAACGGCGTGCTCATCGCCTGCGTCCTCGGTGCGTTGGTGCTGATCCTGCCCTTCGATCCCGGCGAGTGGTTGCCAAAGGCGCGCTGGCCGCTCGCCGGTCTGGTCCTCGCCATCTTCGGCATCATGGCCATCTTCGGAGATGCGCCCGGGAACTCCGACCAGAAGGTGAACCTCGATCTCGCCGGGCTCATCGTCCAGCCGATCGAGCTCGCGAAGCTGGGCGCGGTGATGTTCATCGCCGTCGAGCTCGGCCGACGCGCTTCCAAGCTGCGCTACCAGCGCAACCGCGTGAGCTTCCTGAAGTTCCCTCGTCCGCGCCTCCTCCTCTCGGCGGTCGTGGCGCTCGTGGCGACGCTCGGCGGCATGCTCGCTGTGAAGGACCTCGGCCCCACGCTGATCATCGGGGGCGTGTTCCTCGCGCAGTTCTTCGTGGTCACCCGCAGCGTGGGGTGGGTCGGGCTCGCCGTGAGCCTCGGACTGGGGCTGATCCTCGCGCTCTGGCTCGACCCCACGATCACGGGCTCGGCCACCGTCGAGCTGCGGATCCGCATGTGGGCAGACCCGTGGTTGAACGGGCTGGCGCACGGCGACCAGATCGCGATGGCCCGCTGGGCGCTCGCGGCGGGCGGGTTCAGCGGCGTCGGGCTCGGAGATGCGTTCCCGGGCGCGCTGGCGGCGGGCCACACCGACCTCGCGTTCGCGCACCTCGTCGAGGAGCTCGGGCAGGCTGGCGGCACCCTGTACCTCGCGATCCTGGTGGGGCTCGTGCTCTCGACCCTCCACGTCGGAATGCGCAGCCGCACTCCGGAACGCGCGATGATGGCCGCGGGCGTCGGCTTCCTGCTCGCCTTCCAGGCCGCGACGATCCTCTCGGGCACCCTCGGCCTGATCCCGCTCACCGGGGTCGTCGTGCCGTTCCTGTCGCACGGAAAGACAGGCATGGTGGCCTTCGTCGTTGCGGTGGCGCTCGTGGGCAGGCTCGCGGAGGACGGCGCCCTTCGCGCGCGCACCGACGAGATGGCCGAGCTCGGGGCAGGCCTGCGTGAGGCGGGCATGGGCGTGGTGGCCCTCGCCATCGGTGCGATCGTGATCACGGGCCTGGAGGCGGTGGCCTGGCGCGACGAGACGACCCTGCGGCCGGCCGTCACCACGCTGGAGGAGGGCCAGCCGAGGCTGGAGTTCGATCGCCGCATCCGGTTCGTGGCAGACAACATCCGGCGCGGCACGATCCTCGACAGGAACGGGCAGCCCCTCGCCGCCTCGCCAGAGCCGGGCACCCGCATCGACCCACTGGGGACCGCGCTCGGAACCCTGTTGGGACCGGCGGACTCCAGCGTGCTCCGCGCGCCGTGGAGCCTCGAGCGGCTCGAGGACCAGAAGCTGCGCGGCTACCCGGACGCCGGCGATGGCCCCGCGATCTGGCTCGGCGCGGTGAACGGCCGGGACCGCGTGCTCCTCGCCGTGAGGAGCACGAACACCCCGGCCCCGGATGAGGAGGCTCGCGCGAAGGCAGAGCTCATCCGCCGGGGGGGAGACCCTGCGGCGACCGTACGCCGGGTTGCGCTCTCCACTCCCGACTTCTCCAGCCTGCTGCCCATCGTGCGGTTGCCCCTGGAAGCCCGCGGGCAGGCGATCAAGGCCCTCTCGGACGACGTCGCGAGCCGGTCGTTGCAGACGACCCTGGACGCACGGTTGCAGGGGGCGGTCGCCATCGCCGTCCGGAAGGCTGCCGCGAAGAGCAGGGTCGGTGTGGCTGCAGCCGTCGTGATCGACCCCGCGACCGGCCAGATCCTCGCTCGCGCGCAGTGGCCGGACTACGACCCGGCCGCGCCGCGCAGCTCCGACAAGAGCGACTGGCGCACCCTGCGGGAGTCCGGGGATCCGAAGTTCATGGGGATCTACGGGCCCTGGGCCGACAAGACGGGCAGCGGGAACTACGGCTACCTGCAGGCCGGGTCGGTGTTCAAGATCCTCACCTCGGTCGCCGCGATCCGCACCGGGCTCGTCTCCGCCGGCGCACCCGCGGATGGCGCGATCTGCCCGCTTTCGTCCGATCCGAGGTACACGTGCGGGCCTGAGTTCACCCTCCCGGGCTGGACCCGATCGATCCACAACCACGGCGATGGCGGGGGCACGGGGTCCGTCGACCTGATCGCCGCGCTCGCGCAGTCCTCCAACGTGTACTTCGGGCAACTTGGGCTCACGCTCGGGCCGCAGCCCTACCGGGATCTGCTCGCGGCGGGGGTCGGCTTCGGCCTGCCGACGCTCAAGGGCGAGCCCGACGGTCCGTACACCGGGATCGGCTCGAACGGCAGCCGTCGGCTCGCGCTCACGGGCTTCGGGCAGGGCGCCGCGGCCTGGACGGTCACGCAGGCTGCACAGTTCACCGCCGCCATCGCCAACGGCGGGACCTACCGCTCCTGCGAGCTCCGCAGCGACCGTGCGTGCACCGAAGCCCGGCTGCTCGATGACCCCTCCGCCCTCGCGCCGGTGCTCGCCGGCATGAAGAAGGTGATGGACTCCGGCACGGGCGTCCACCTTCGAAAGCTCCCGGGCGTGCGCATGTACGGCAAGACCGGCACCGCCGACGCCCCCGGCAACCGGGACGAAGCCCCCTACGGGGTCAAGGCGAAGTCCGAGGGCCAGCCCCACTCGTGGTTCGTCGCGATCGTCGAGCCCACCGACGCCGAGGACTGCGCTCCCTCCGTGCCCGGTCGCTACGTGATCGCGGCGGTGGCCCCGCACGCCGGGTTCGGCGCCACGGTCGCCGGCCCGCTCACCGTCGACATCGCCGAGAGTCTGCAGCAGCTCCAGTACCTGCCGAGCGCGTCGGAGTGAGATCCCGGTCCCACCTCCTCGCTCGGGGCCCGGCCCCCCGCATCGCCGCACTTGCGCTGGGTGACGCGTGATCCCGATCGCAAACCACGTCGCCGTCTCGCGGCTGGGAGGCGCGCCCGGTCAACGCGAGGTGTGGCGCACGCAGTATGCAGGCCGCGACTGCGTCACCCGCATCATCGCGCGTGATCGCCTGCACGCGAACCTCGGCACGACCATCCGGAGCATCGTGCTGCGCGGCCAGGGGTCTGCGGTGAACCTGCCGGAGAACATCCAGCTCACGATCGAGGGCTACCGCGTGGCAGCGCGGATTCCCACGCTCACCGGCCCGGTGCCGGGCTCGGCGACGCTCGCGGGGGTGGAGCCCCGGTGGCCCCAGGTGCTCGATGCAGGGCTCACCGCAGACGGCTTCGTCTACATCACCACCGAGTGGATCGATGGGGAGCCGCTGCACCGGCTGCGGGTGGAGCCCCACCTCCGCATCCCGATTGCACGCGGTGTGGGACGGATCCTCGCCGCCCTGCACAACTCCAACGTCGCTTACGGCGATCTCAAGGCCGAGAACCTGATCATCGGCCCGAACGGCGAGGTCTCGCTGATCGATCTGGACACGATGCGCGAGGTGGGTGGGCCCCGGATGGCGGTACCCACCCGCGATCTGACCATGTCGTGGGCGGCCCCTGAGCAGCGCCAGGAGCAGCAGACCTACCTGGCGAGCGACCTCTGGGCCTTTGGCAAGCTGGTCCGAGAACTGTTCGACAACGACGTGCCCGTGCACTGGCGCGAGCCGGTGGACGCCTGCTGGCATCGCCAGCCCCTGCTGCGCCCGAAGACCGTGGCGCTCGTGGCCCGGCTCCACGATCCCGAAGCCACCCTCGTCGACTGGAACGACGAGCCCCTCCGCGCGGTCGTCCCCCACACCGAGGCGGACGCCGCCGGCGAGAAGACCCAGCGCGTCGACGACCTCGCTACGGAACGCGTGCCCGAGACCACCGCGCCGACCCTCCCCAGCGTGCCGCAGCCGCCCAGACCCGCGCCGGAGCCGCCGAAGCCCTACGCCCTCCGGAGCTGCCTGATGCTTTTGCTCGCCGGGGGCGTGCTCGGCGTCGGCACCTGCACGGGCCTGTTCACGTGGTGGGACCGGAGCCAGATCGCCATCGCCGACGCCGGCGCCGATGAGGCGCTGATGGCCTTGAAGCTCTACAAGACGAGCCCCGTCGTGAACAGGGACACCTCCCAACGCACCGCCATCCGGGCGCAGGCGGACGCCGCCTGGGAGACCCGGGGAACCCCGCACGCGACCGCAGTGCGCGCGCTTGCCCTGGTGTGGGAGCAGGGTTGGCAGGACTCCGCGCGCAAGTGGGACGCCGGGAAGTACTCCGAGGCCATCGCCGCCCTCGACGGCGCCGGGGCGAAGGAGCCCGCCGCCTGGATGGCACGCGCGACCGTGGAGGGCGGCGCGTGTCGGCTCAACCACGCGGACGCGACCTCCGCGGGCCACTGCGATCGCGCGCTGGACGCGATCACCACGCTGCGTACGCTCCTTCCTGCCGAGGACGAGTGGAGCTGGCTCCAGGTCGAGGCGAGCTGGACCGAGGTCCTGGTTCGGGGTGAGCTCGCCGAGCAGGCCGTGACGGCGAAGTCTGGCGAGGCACCCCAGCGCCTCACCGCGGTGTTGAGCGCCTGCGATGCTGCCAAACCGTGGCTCCCGTTCGGTCCCGTCAACGCCCTGGAGCTCGAGCAGGATTGCATGGACTACGCCGGCCTCGCCCGCGATCTGCCCCGCTACTTCACGCTCGCCGACGCGCTGTTCGACGCGGCTGGGGCCAACAAGACGACGATCGCCCATGCGTACCACTCCGCAGGCGCCGGCTGCGACGCGGTCGCGATCTCCCAGAAGCGCGGCGACTGGGTGGTGAAGGGCGACCCCTGGTGCATCGCGGTCGGCGACGCCGCACGAAGCTGCGTTGCGCTCGCCGAGGACGTGATCGCGAAGACCGCGACGCTCTACCCCGACCAGCCCTGGGCGGACCTGCAGACCGCGATGGCCGGGCGCGCGGAGGCCTGCAGGAAGTAGGTATTCAGGCGATTGGGGCAGCGCGCTCACCCTCCCGCGCCGCCCGCCACGCGGATCGAACTCGCGAGGATGCGGTCATCCTCGCCAGTTCTTGCCGCCACGCGGATCGAACTCGCAGGGATGCGGGTATCCACGCCAGTTCTTGCCGCCACGCGGATCGAACTCGCCGGGATGCGGTCATCCTCGCCAGTTCTTGCCGCCACGCGGATCGAGCCCGCGGGGATGCGGTCATCCACGCCAGTTCTTGCCGCCACGCGGATCGAACTCGCGAGGATGCGGGCATCCCCACGACGGGG
>CAIQVJ010000135.1 GCA_903875225.1 uncultured Pseudomonadota bacterium | reverse complement strand
GTCCGCTTTCGGACGGCCGCGCACCGGAAGTCGAGCTGCCAGGCGCGCTTGCTGCCGTCGCCGGGGTTCCCCATGAACCGGGGGACGCCGCCCTCGCGATCTTCAGGTAGATAGAGGTTTTTATAGTTTTGTGCCTCGTCCACGATGAGCATGTCCACGCCGATGTCGTCCCAGGCGATGCCGGGGTCGTACTCCCAGCCCTCGGCCAGCTCCATCTGCTGGGCCACCCACGCGGCGATGCCCTCGCGCAAGATCGCCTCGTCGCGCTCGGAGAGCTTCTTGCGCTTCGCGGCGTTCCGACGGCGCAACGCGACCTCGCGCTGGATCGCCTCGGTCTTGTCGGCGTAGGCGCGCACGGCCTTCTCGTTCATGCGCGTGCGCCCGAGTGCGGTGTAGCTGAGCAGCACGGCGTCGTACTCGCCGGCCTGGAACCGGGTCCACTTCTCGGCGCGCTCCTGCGGCGTGTCGGTGTCGCTCGTCGCGAGCCCCTTCCGGTCGCCGCGGCTGATCGTCTTCTTCTTCGAGCCGATGACGGCGACCCGATAGTCTGGGAGCGCCGTGGCGAAGTCGTCGTACCACTTCCAGATGATCGAGTTGGGGACCAGCACCACGGGGCGCTTGCACCACCCTTCCTGACGGGCGCGGGCGAGGACGGCGAGGCCCGTGTACGTCTTGCCGACGCCCACGTCGAACGCCAGCAATCCGCCCCGGTTGGCGAGGATGCGCCGGGCACCGGCCACCTGGTGCGGATCGAGGCGGACGGCGCGCTCACCGGGCCGAAGCGCGGAGGCCGGACGGAACCCACGACCGCGCGTCCAGCGGGCGACGGCGAGCGGCTCGGCGGTGTAGCTCGGGGCGATGTAGCCCCGGAACTGCCGGTTGTAGGCGTGCTCGATGGCAAGGCGACGCTCGGGCGTGGCCCCGGCCCATCCCTTGAAGCTGGCGTCCCACTCGGCCGCCTTCTTCATCCGGATCTTGTCGATGTCCTTCTCGTTGTCGTCGTCGAACTTCTTCGACGGGCTGAACATCGTCTTGTCGTGGTTGATCCAGCCGAGGATGAGGAGCACTTCGGGGTGCATGTCCCCGGCGTTCTCCTTCTTCGACATCTGGTCGTACTGCCAGCCCTTCGGGGCGAGAAGCCCGCCCTGGCGGACGAACTCCACGTCGTCGTACCCGGTGTAGGTGGCGTTCACCCATTGGGCCACGAGGTCCAGCGGGAGCCAGCCCTGGCGGGCGCTGACGCCCTCGATGTCGTCGAAGATCGCGGGCTTGATCACGTCGAGCAATCGCGCGACCTGGGCCTTCGCCTGGGCGTCGTCGGGACGCGCCATCGCCCGGTCCATCTTCGGCCAGAGCGAGCCGGAGAGGTACACCTCGGCCGGGAACAGCTCGGTGAACGTGTCGCCGTCGAGGCACCAGCCCGCCGCGAGCACCTTCGCGCGCACCTGGTCGGGCGCAAACGGCCCGCCGAGACCGGCGTGGTAGTCGAGCAACTCCCGGAGCGAGAGGGCGCGGGCGTGCCGGTAGAGGTGCTCGGCCTGGGCAACCACGTCGTCGGCCCGGCCGGTGAACCGGGGCTCGATGGCGGGCGGCTTGCGACGGAGGCCGTCGATCAGGTGCCCGGCCCGGTCGAACGCGGAGAGGAACCGTTCCGCGCCGGTGTTCCCGGCCCGCGCGAGCTTCACCAGCTCGATCAGCGCGTGTGGATTGCCGTTGGTCGTGTGCCACGCCGTCAGCCCCTCGAACAGCTCCGGCCAGAGCATCTGGGGCTCCTCGGCGTTTTCGGCCGCCACCAGCGCGAGGTACTTGTCGACGCGGAGCCCGAGCAGGACCGCGGACGCGAGCTCGCGCGGGAGGTCGGTGACCTCGGCCTCGGTGACGCGGGTGACCCCGACGCGACCGCTCGTGGCGCCGGGCTCGGCGGCCTGCCGCTGCGGGAAGGCGATGACGTCGCAGTCGCCGCAAATCGGGCGCTCCACGAGGTCGGGCAGCCGCGTGAACTCCCCCTGCACCTGGTAGCCCCAGCGGGGCTTCGAGGTCTGATCGTCTTCGCCGTGGTCTTCGCCGACTTCGCGGCCGAGGATGTGCCGGGGGTACTCCTTGAAGTAGCCGCCCGCGACGATGCCCGCGTCCGCGGAGTCGAAGGCGTCAAGCTCGCCGCCCCGTGCGCGGAAGAACAGGAGGTCCGTGACCAGCATCGCGCCAGGGAAGATCGCCTCGCGACGCTTCTCGTTGATGCTGGGGAGCCGGTAGGCGGCGGCGAGGTGGTGCCGCTTGAGCACCTTCTCCCGGAGCGCTACGAACTGCGCCGTCCGCGAGGTGAGGAAGCCGCCGGGGACCAGGAACACGCCGAGCCCGTCGGGAGCGAGCAGATCGAGGCCGCGCCGAAGGAAGTAGTGGTACGCCATCTTCTCGCGGTAGACCCGGTCGGGGTCCTCCGCGATCGACGCGCCCCGGATGCCGTAGGGCGGGTTCGACACGACGAGCCCCAGGCGACCGGACGCGGCGGCGCCCTTCTCGCGCACCCACCGCTCGAACGGGGCGAGCATGAGGTCCACGTCGGGACGGAGGACGTGGAGCATCCGGGCGGACAGCTCGGACCACTCGACGGCGTGCCAGGTGATGCCGGGTACGGGTTCGAAGGCCCGGAGGAAACGGCCGATGCCGGCCGAGGGTTCGAGCGCGTGGACGGTCGGCCCGTCGTGCGGGAGGCTCGGGACGAGCGGCGCGACGAGGCGGGCGACTTCCTTGGCCACCTTGCTCGGCGTATAGAATTCATGAATGAGTCCTCGGCTTTCAGGCTGGGGAAAGCCGGGAGGAAACTTGCCGGCGGCATGTTCGATGGAGAGCCCGCCCCAGCCGGAGTACCCGGCGAGGACAGTGCGCTCGTCGTGGTTCGGGGCGCGCTTCTGGGCGTAGAGGTTCGCGGCCGTCGCCATCGCAGCGATGTTGCCTGCGGTGCGGCGCGCGGCCGTCCACAATTCCGGGATGTCTTCCTGTACGAAGCTCGCGTTGTTCGCGGCTTCCATGCGCCGGAGCATCGGCCCGAGGTTCTGCTCGATGACCTGTTCGAGCAGCGAGCGGTTGCGGTCGACGAAGTCGTCGAGGTAGTCGACGTCCACACCGCGCGGGAGGCGGGTGCGGACGATCGGGACGACGGCGTCGAGGAGCTGGGCGGCGGCGGTCATGGGAGGACCGGCTGGGTGGGCGTGCGCATCCGATGAATATGGGCCGATGTGCACGGATAAACAGGGGTTTTCGCCTACAGCGGGCGGGTTTCGCTTACAGCGGCAGCAGCAACCCGGTTAGTGGAGAGTCCGGAGTCCAACCATGCGGCCACGCAGGCTCAAGCTCTCGCTGAACGAGTTCGCCACACTGCCGGCCTCCCTCCGGGCGGCGCCCAATGCTGTGGAGGCCGTGACCGAGGTCAGCGTTGACCTCGGCTTGCTGTACCACCACTACTACATGGACAGCTACGGAGTCGCTCCACCCAGCCCGGATCCTGCGCAATTCGAATACCTGCGCTTTCTTGTGGATTCGGCCGAATTTGTCTTTTTGGGGGAGGGATTGGGCCGATCGAGCGGCGGCAAGCGAAATCGCTCCATGGAACTCGGGCAGGCCTTTTGTCGATGGTTCCTTCACGAACACCTGGATGTCGTCTATTTCGCCCCGATCGAGGATCTGCTCGACGGGCAGCCGAAGGCTGAATTCGACGGTCTCATTCTCGCGCGGTCGGCGGAGGGAGACACACCGGACTTCCTGTGTCGCGACTCTGGACGAAATGTTACGGTCGCAGAGGCCAAGGGTAGCTATGCGCCATCAAAGTTCGGCAGCGCCAAGTTCCGGGAGTGGCGCAAACAGTTCGACAGAATTCTTGTCAAGGCTCCCTCTGGCGCCGTCCAAACCCTGAAGGGACATATTGTTGAGACCGCTTGGGCCACTGAGTCAAACGGACGGGCTACGAGCGAACTGCTGGTCGAGGACCCTCAGACTCCCGGCGACATGCCATTTTCGGGGGAGCAGACGCCGGCGCTCGGCCGAGCAATTGTGGCCAATCATTACTCCCGGATCTTTTCCAGACTCAATGTGCCGCTTCTGTCCTCCGCTCTGCGATACCGGTTCGTGATTCCCGACGAGCTGAGATTCGGGTTCATTCGCTGGGCTTGCCTGGTGCCGCCGTTTCAGGGCCGAACGTTCCTGGGCGGCTACTATGCAAACTCGGGGTCGACGTGCCAGCGCGCCGGGAGATCCGCAGACATTGATGACCCTCTGGACCTCGCTCGCGTCAGCCGGACCTTCGTCGGCATCGAGGAAGGCGTGGCATCGACTGCCGTCGCCGCAGCGCGCAGGGGGTTGAGCGTCTTTGACCGGCTGGAGCCCGCCGTGCATCAGCCCAGGCTCCCCAGCGGGCTCAGCTACCTTCGCGACGGGTCGGTGATTGGGCCGGTCGAGTTCTTTCGCCCACTTGAGGTCATCAATTTGTGACGCGACACCCAGACTGCATCGTATCGCGCTTCTCCAGCTAACTCCAAGGTTTTGCCGGGATAGCGCCTCGCGGTGTGCCGCGCAGCCCGTCGGGCATCTGGAACCAACTCGTGGACTCGCCAGCGGTGGCTGCCTTGAGTACCCGTAGGCTCCACTTAGGTCCCGGCACCAGCGCGATCGTGATGTCGCCCGACCAGCAGGGCGACGTCACGATCGCCCATCCAGAAAAGCCGATCCTCAGGAAGCCGTGGTTCGTTGCGGAAAGGTCCCGGATTCTGGCCATGTCCGCCGGGGTGAGGACGACCCCGCAGTGGAAGTCGTCGTGAGCGCCCAGGCTCGGGATGAGGACGGGTGCCATGCTGTGTTTCACGTCAGAGTCCGCGATGCTGAGCCCTTGAATCACAGGGCGCACACAGCACTCGCGCACCGTCACCGGGTGTGCTCGGAGCCGGTTGTACAGCCCCGCGAAGATGTCTATCTGCCCGGTCGGCCTTATCGAGACCTCGACAACCGCGAACTCCAAGGCGTTTGCCGCCGAGGACTCTAAGGCCCGTTCTGCGCGGAAGACCTGAGAGTTGAGCAGCGCGTCCCGCTCGGCGACGACCCTGACGAGTTCCTCGCGATGCGCCAAGGTCAAGGCCCATTCCTGTTGATCACGAGTCGCCCCCATCGCCTGTAATGAGTTCCTGCAGTCCGTCTCGGCTCGTTGAATTCGTGCTGCTGCATCCGACTCGACTTCCCGGATTTTCGCATCGGCCCGTTGTGCCTGGGTTGCGAGCGCGGTCGTGCTGGTCGTTATCGCGTCCAGCGCGCGCCGGTTCATCCACCAAGCACTCAGGAGTGCAGCCGTGCCGGCGGCCGAACACCCCCATGGCGTCCACCTGAAGAGGAACACCAACGACCACCCCAACCGCTCGACGACCAGAGTCTGCACCGCCGCGACCTGAGCGGGCGGTAGGAACAGCCAGGCGACGCCGAAAATCGACGCCAGCGCGCTCGGCACCGTGAGCACGGCGATCAGCCGATTGTTGACGTTACCAATCCGTTCAGCAAGTGTCTGTGTCGCTGCCAAGATGCGCTCGTTAAGGGGGGCGACCTTACTGCCTGGCCCCCGGCGGTGCAAGCCGAGCAGCCATACGCGCCGCGCGCTCCGGCTGTAGACGGGCAGCAGCCATTGGGTCGTTCCGTCAGCCCGTCTGACCCGATGGCGCCCCTGACGATCCGCTGCCCGTCTGCCTCGCGCCGAAGCCGCTCCGCCCTCGCCACCAGATCGAACGCCTCCGGCTCCCCCGCCACAAACGCCACCACGCCCGGCACGACCGCCCGCAGCAGATGCCTAAACATCACGGCGTCCCCCCAATCCCCGCCGCATCCTGCAACCCCGGCGTTAGCGCCTTCACCGCCTCGGCTGCCCGCAACGGGTCGACCCCGCGCTCCATCGCCAGGATCGCGATGACGAACATGTTGAGCAGCCAGAGCAGGAGCATCGACCACGGCACCCAGCGGAAAGGCGGGTTGTTGCGGATCTCCCGGATCTCGGTCTTGAGCTCGCCAAGCGCCACGACCACGGCCGAGCCGTTGCCACGGATCTCGGCCACGAGCGCGGCCTCGAGCGGCGTGAGCAGGCCGTCCGCGAGCTGGGCCTGAACGGAGCGGGGCCGAACGGGCGGCCTGGCAGACGGGACCTGGCCGTTGCTCACCGGCTCGGATGCGGAGACGGGCGCGGCGTCCGCGTTCACTGCGCACCCCCCATCGACTGCGCCGCTTGCTTGATGGCGTCCGCAAAGGCATTGACCAGCAGCTGGTCCTTCGCCGGGTCCACGTCCGGAGCCTTCGTCTTCCGGGTCCTCGACGTGGTCGGCACGGACTGCGGGTTCGCAGCGGGTGGCCACACGGGTTGCATCGACACGGCGGGCGCGGGCTTCGCGGGCGGTGCCCGACGCAGCTCGGAGCTGGCGACGGTCTCGGCGAGGTCGCTGCCCTCGCGGTGCATGTTCACCGACCCGTCCGCGCGCACGTCCTGGACGACCCAGACCTGGCCGCGCCAGGTGACCCGGTCGCCCCAAACCCACCCGGACTCACGTTGCCCGATGCCCGTCGCGAGCTGGTCCGGCGTCCGATGCCGCACGTCGAGCTTCTGCTGCCCGCCCGAGCACTGCTTCGCCGCCCGAGCCGCCGCGAGCGACACGCGCTCGGAGATCCGGCGCAGCGTCGTCACGATGTCGGGCTTCTCGCCGCGCTCGATGGCGTCGCGGGCCTGGCTGTAAGCGTCGGCGGCCCGGCGCAGGTCCTCCCACGCGAGCTTCTGCTCCTTGCCGGAACAAAGCGGCTACTTGACGAGCGCCTCGGCGTGCCGGAGCAGCTTCCCGGCGCGAGCAAGCAGCTCGGTCGTCTCGGTCGTCCCCCACAGCGACTGCGAGAGTTCCTGGAGCGCCTCGGCCTCCTTCTCGGTCGCAGACGCGATCTGCGCGACCGACGTGCGACACGCCGGCGACTCCGGCATCGGGATCTCGGACAGCGGGACGATGCTGACTGCCGGGTTCCCGTTCAGGCCGAAGCCGTTGGCGAGGTCCTGCGAGACGGTCGCGGACGGGGCCTGCCCGCGCGTCAACGCGCTGGCGTGCGAGGTGGCCTTGCCCTTCTCGCGCAACCCGAACTTGGCGACCACCGCGCCGACGTCGTTGACGACGACCCAGCCGTCTGCCCCTTCGATCGCCCGGAAGCTCGACCTGCCCTTGTACCGCTGCGTCGGGTCCTTGGGTTCGGCAGGCGGCCGAACCGGGTGCTGCGCGCCGTAGTCGGCATCGACCGCGCCCCGGCGGTGCGTGTCCCGGTAGCTGCACGCCTCGCTGACGAGTCCGATGACCAGGCCCATGCCCGCGGTGATCGCCTCGGTCAGCCCGGAGCGTGTGACGGCCTCCTGCTTGGCGGCCGAGAACCACTTCTGGGCGCGCTCGAAGCTCGCGGTCCAACGACCGTCCTTCGTCGAGGCGAGGTTCAGCGTGCCGTAGGACGCAACCCGGCGTTCGAGCTTCACAGATGGAGTGCCGTCGTCGCAGAGCAGCACGCCCTTCCACAGGCCCTTGAGCGTGGCGGGACCGGCCGGGGGAGGGTTGGCCTTCATCCGATGGATCTCGGCGACGGCCTCGGAGGGCGCGGTGTCGAGCTCTGGCGCGTGCGAGGGGGCGAGCCCGAGATCGGTTCGCCAGACCTTCGCGGGCTCCTTCTTGACCTGGTGGATCAGGATGGCGGTGTTGTCGCGCGGGCGCATGACGAACGCGACCTCGCCGCCGCAGCCGTGCCCGTAGGCGAGCAGGATGCGCGGGACGTCTTCGTCGGCACCAACGATGTTGAGCTTGAACTTTTCCATGTTGGTTCAGCCTTTCCCGAGCTTCGGGAGGAGGTAGACGGCAGCCCCGGCGACGCCGAGGCCCAAGAGGAGCCAGCCCCAGCCCGAATCCGTTGGAGTCGGCGGTTCGGGGAGCCTGGAGCTGGGCACGGTCTGGTTGATCTTCGCGAGCTGGTCCGCGATGGACGGGTCATGCTCGACGAGGGCGACCTCGTCCGACAAGGTCTGCGCCTCCTTGTAGTGGACGACGGCCCACGCGATCCCCATGAGCGAGACGGCGATGACCGCTCCGGCGATGGCGAGCGAGATGATGATCATGGGCGCGATGCCGACGTGGATCGCGTTCGACTTCTCGGCGTCCGTCGCGGGACGTTCGTAGGCGGTGTAGCCGTGGGCGTGCGCTGCCCAGGTCGTGAGCAGGGCGACGACGCGCCGCTCAAGTGCCGCGAGTCCCGGATCGGTCGGGTTCTTCCCCCGTGCGATGGCCACGTTCGCCTGCGCCCGGATGATCCGCGCGCCGGTGTCGGCGAGCAACGCCCGGTACGCGACGACCACGCGGGCGAGCGGCTCGGCGCTCTTCGCGGCGGCGGTCTCGATGCTGGCGACGGAGGCCGCAGCGGAGATTCGCATCGCTTCGATGCGCTCGGCGACGGAGTCGGAGCTGACGGCGGGGGCGTCCATTCAGCGCCTCGGCTTGCAGTCGCAGCCAACGCCGGACGTGTCCGGAGCGGGCTGGTCGACCGGCGGGGCGACGGGCGGGACGGCACCTGGCGCGGGCTTCGGCCCGACCAGCTTCTGGATCTGCTTCTTGACCATCGGGTACAGGAGCAGCGGCAGGATGCCGACGTTGTCCCCGGCGATCTTGTGCGCGGCCTCGTCCGACACGATCTGGACGATGAACAGGCCGGGGTTGACGGTCGTGATCATGGCGCTCTGGCCGGTCCGGGTCTGGATGCGCGCGCTCGCACCGAGGTGGTCGAACCGTCGCCAGCCGACGAGGTCTACGGCTCCCTGCTTCACGCGCTGGGCGGCGCTCTGGATGAACTTGCCGACCGGCGCGAGCGCCGCGCCACGCGGCTTGACCTGGGGCGCGACGATGAGCCGGGGCTCCACGCCGACGTAGGCGTCCAGCCAGTTCTCGTCCCCCTCGGTCTCCGGGACCTCGGCAGGTTCGGGGACGTCGAGGTCGGCGTCCGGCTCCTCGGTCTCGCCGGGCTCGGCCTCGGGGATGTCGTCGAGGACGGCGTCCTCGGGGTCCTCGCCGGGCTTGCGCGGGCGGGTGGGCTTCTTCGGCGTCCACCCAAGGGCGCGGAGGTCGTTCATCACGTTGCGCAGTCGGATCTTGGTCTTTCGCAGCGCGGCTTTCCAGCCGAGCGGGTGCTTGTCCGTCAGGTTGCCGACGCGGCGCTTCAGGGCGCGGGCACGACGGAGCTTGAACCGGATCTTCCGCTCGGTCGTGTTGGGACCGGCGATGCCGGCGTCCTCCTCGGGCTGCTCCTCCTGGCGGCGGTGGTGTGGGCGACGGGCACCTCGGCCGGCACGGCGTCCGGCGACGAGGTCGCCCCCGAAGTTCACGAGGACGGCGGGGATGAAACGGTTCATGCGGTCTCCCGGCGAAGTTTCTGGTGGGGCTTGCGGTAGAAGTCGATCTCGCGCTTGACGCCGCCCAGACGGACGCGCTCGACGACGCGGGCGTGGCACTCGCGCCCGGTCAGGCGCTCGGGCAACATTCCGAGCCGCGCGCTCGGGTCGTCGAACCAGATCGTCTTGTCGACGATGTAGCGGACGACGCAGTGGTACAGCCCGTGCTCGCCCTCCCGGAGCTGCGTGGTGAGCGCGACCTCGGCGGGGATGGTCTGCATCTTCAGAGCTTTTGCCTGGACGTACCCGGGGTCCTCGGGGGAGAGCGCCTGCCAACCGCGCGCCAGCAGCTCGCCAGCTCGTGCCGCAGCGAGCGCGTCACAATCCTCGTCGCCCTGGGCCAACAGTTGGATGTAGTCGGACCAGGTCTCGACCTCCTCCCGCTTGTAGACAACCTTGGACTCGTAGAGCTTGGGCAGCTTGGGCTGGTCGCGGATCAACCGGGCGTCGCAGCGGGCGAGCCAGTTGAGGAGGCTGACCGCATCGCGTTCGTTGAAGGTGAGGGCGACTCTGATGTCCATGGGGTGACTCCGATCAATGCCTGTCCCAGGCGCACAAAGCTGTGGCCCGAGTGTTGGGAAGCGGGGTGACGAGAGGCCGGGGGAGGGGGCCCCCGCCCGATCAGGTCGTGAGCTGGAAGGGGCCGGTCGAGACGATCTCGACGGTGGTGTCGATGTTCGGCGCGGTGGTCCCGCCGATCAGCACCCGGGCGCGGATCCAGGGCAGCAGCGGCCCGGTGGGCACGTCGATGATCTCGAAGAAGGTGCCTGCGCCCACACGGTTGGCACCCGGAGCGAGGTCGAACCAGGTCGTTCCGTCCACGGATCCCTGGATCATCAGCTGCGCCGTCGGTGAGCCGGAGCCACCCACGAAGTTCAGGGTCGTGACGAACCGGTAGTCCTGCGACGCGTCCGTTTGGTTGTCGCTCTGGTCGGGAAGGAGGCGCATGCCCTTTCCGTTGGTCGTGACGTTGACCGGGGCCGACACCAGGATGGTGAGGAGCTGCACGCTGAATCGGTTGAGGTAGGCCTTCATGGCGGGTTCCTTGGGCAGCGGTCAGAGGTGGAGGAGGAAGACGACGCGGTAGGCGTAGGTGCCGGTGAGCAGCACACAGCGAACGGTCGCGGCGTCCCCGAGGGGCACGCCCGGATTGGGCTGCTGGTCGAGCGAGTAGCGGGCGCGGGTGGTGGCGTTGACGTCGACCAGCTCGACGAACGTGGTCGCGTTCAGCGAGGAGTCGGAGAGTTCGAGGCGCACGAATTTGGCCCAGGGGGGAGGGGCGACATCGATGTTGCCGCCGCCTCCCCCGATGAGCTGCGCGCTGGATCCGCGCACCGTCCATTGGTTCTCGGTGTCAGCCTGACCGTCTGCTATGGCCGCGCGAGCGGCGATGTCCGACGAGGTTGAGAGGTTGGCACCGAAAACCTGGACCGTGGTGGCGTGGACGCAGACGCGCGTACACTTGGGAACGTCGAACCAGGCCGAGCGTTGGGCACCCCCGCCGCCGGACCAGACGAGTCGCGCCTCCCAAGGAGAACCCTCGTCCGACCAGAGGTCGATGATGCGCCAGTCGCCGTCCCCCGAGCCTTCGGATTGAGCAGTGAGCAGCTCGCTTTCCGCCCCCGCGTTCCCGGCGACCAACGAAGCTGCGAGCTTCGCGGTGCCGGATCTGCGGGAAAGTCTGCAAGTGCCCACGCTCTTTTCCTCCTACGCTCGGTCCTGGCCGATCAACAGTTGGGGTTCTTGACGCGGGCCTTGCCGTAGAAGCTGAGCTTCAGGGCTGCCGTGGTCGATCCCGCCGTGTAGTTGATCGTCACCGGCACACCGGCCCGGAGCACGCGCCCGCCGAAGCTGGGTCCGTGGTACGCGGTCGGCGCGATCAGCGCGGCGTCGAGGTTGTCGAGCACGACCGGGTCGTCACCGCTGATGATGGTGTTGATGGTCGCGGCCGAGTCGCCCGTCGCGAAGATCTTGAGCAGGTGCAGGCTCGTACGCGGCGTCAGCGTCATGCTCATCGACTGGCCGACGGTGGTGGCGACGCCGCCGGAGACGGTGACATTTCGCTGCACGATCCTTCCCTTCCGCGCGTGGCGCAGCTTCTTCTGGAGGCGCTTGGCGCGGCGCTCGAGCAGCGCCTCACGCCGGGTCAGGCGGCGCTGCCGGCCGCGCTCGCTGCCAACCTCCTCGCCGAGGTCGTCCCCGAGATCGTCGCCCAGGTCGTCCCCGAGGTCATCGCCGAGGTCGTCGCCGAGGTCGTCCCCGAGCTCGTCGCCAAGCTCATCGCCCAGTTCGTCCTCGTCGTCATCGTCGTCCTCCCCGCCGAAGCTCGGCGCGAACCGATCCTGGTGGCCGTCGAGCAGGGACTGCACCCAGGGGGGCAGCGAGGAGGCGTCAACGGCGACCTTGCCGTGGCGGATGGAGATGCGGGCCCAGATTTGTGCCATGTGAGTGTCCTCGGGGTGAAGCGGTGAGATTTGGAAGCGGTGGTTGGAAGCGTGAGGTTGAGTTGTCGGCCCGGCGACGAGAGCCGGACCAGAGTTGGATCAGTCGCGGCGGACGAAGGGACGGCCCTGGCGACCCCCGCCGCCCTGCCCACGGCGGCCCTCGATGCGCTCGCCCTCGGTGCCCGGCGTCATGCGGACCATCCGGGCGATCTCGCCGATGTCGTCGCCCTTGATGGCGGGTTGGGCGGGACCGGGAGCAGCGCCCGGCGCGGCGTCAGGAGCAGCGGGCGCGGCCGGGGCGGCCTTCTTGTCCGCGAGCGCCTTGCCAGCGTGGCGACCGATGCGGCCGATACCGGTGGCGAGCAGGCCGTTGCCGAGGGCGAGCGCGTGGGCGCCCCCTTTCCCGGACATCGTCTTGTAGAGGCCGTAGCCCCCGAGCAACAGCCCACCCGCGGTCCGTACATCGACAGGTCCGACGTCCATCTTCTCCTCGCCGAGGTACCCCTCTGCGAACGACGCGGCGAAGACCACACCCTGCGTCTCGGTCGTCGCGATGACGGCGTCGGCGAGCTCCTCGGAGAGCAACTTCATCTTGGAGAAGCGGCCTCCCAGGCTCTTCACCTTGTCGAGCGCCTCGTTGAGCACGCCGTTCTTCTTGGAGTCGGGGATCTTGTTGCCGTGGACGGCGCTTTCGAGAGCGGTGCTCATGGGGAAATGCCTCGTGGAGGTGGAGGAGGGAGAGGTCGCCGGGACCGACGGAGAGAGGTTGCCGGCGCTGGGGCCGGGGAGGTGGCGGTGTCGGGGTGGCCCGGCGATGTGATGGAATATGGGCCGATAATGTTAGGTTGGAAGGTGTAAACGCTTACCACCGCCTACAGCGCGGCCTGGCCGCCCGGGCTGTAGGCGACGGGTGCGGGGTGGTTGGTCTACAGCGAGGGGTGGTTGGCGGTCGGCGCGGGGCTGTAGGCGACGGGCGCGAGGCTGTAGGGCGCTGCCGGGGCATCGCGGGGCGCTGTAGACCCGAGGGGACGGGCTGTAGGTGGCGAGCTGACCGCTGAAAGGCTTGCTGTAGGAGCGGGCGCCAGCGCTGTAGGATGAGGCTGAAAGTGGTATTCGGGCTGAAAGCCCGAATACCTTGTCTTTTCGCCGGTCCCCGACGACTTCCAGCGCCGGACCTTGCTGCTGCGAAGTCTTAGATCGGCGAGCGGCCGTACCACCGCCAAGCGATCCGGGCGTCGCCGCGCGCACCGGGTTATGCCCTAGCCTCCGCTCACCAAACGCTGAGGAAGAACCCCATGGCCCAGAAGACCCCCCCGAAGGGCAGTAGCCCTTCAGCGATCCCCGGAAATCCGAGCGAAGAGATGCTTCGCCTTCTTGAGGAAATCCGGGTGACCCGCCCGCCTCTGGCCCGCGTGATCGAGGCTCTCGGGATGAGCAACACCTGGCGGGACAATCCGACCGAGATCGCGCGGGACATCGCTTTGATGATGGCTGCGCGCAATCCTGACTCCCCGATCAAGGCGGCGCTCGACTACTACGAGTCCACCGAAGTGGTGAACGAGCGGAGAGACCGGATTCTGGAAGACCTGAAGCGCAAGAAATAGCGAATATAAGGCGCGTAGTTCTGAAACGAGCCCTCTTCACGCCCGTTGAGCGCATCGGCGCTCTGCGGGCCCTGAGGTTGCCTTCGGGTTTCCTACGGGACACCTGGCGGCGGGCCCCGGCGGCCATTCCCGGTGCCGCGGCCGCGCTCGCCGGTACTCGATGCTGGTCGACGGACTTCGAGCGGTGGTGCGTGCCACCGGCGTCGGCCCGGCTGTTTACGTCTCGCTGCGACGGCAGTGCCGTGGCAGCTGATGTCCCGGATCCGTCTCGCGCGATTGAGATTTTTCGCGCCTACGAGACGTCCGGCGATCCGTTGACGCTTTTGCTGAACCGTGTCGAGCGCGTTGACGAGCTGATTTACGCCGCGCACGCCGCATTCGGAGTCGGCCGAGATTGGCGGAAGGGCGATGTAGTTGCCACGCTGTCCACCAAGTCCTCCGGCATCGGGTACCACGCCGGCAACGAGGACGGGATCATCGTGCAGCTGGAGGGATCGCGCCGATGGCGCGTTTGGGACTCGGTGCTGGTCCCCAAGGGGCCCCGGATGGCGTTGCTCGGCTTCCCGGGTGCGCAGGGGTACGTCATGCCACGACCCGAAAGCCCGCCGTTGGTCGATATTGTCCTTCGAGCAGGTGATATGCTCTACATCCCCCCGCTTTTCGGCCACGAGGGGGAGACAGAGTGCACCTCCGTCAGCCTCGCCGCATCCTGGCGGGGAGTCACTGCGTACACCGCGATGGCGGCGCGGCTGGGGCTTGACAATGCCGACCTGATCAGACGGGCCACGGCCGACCCTGACCGGTACGGAGCGCTGCTCCCCGACCCCGCGATGCGGCGGATCGCCCCCGAGCGGGCGCTTTCGAAAGTACTGAGCCTCGCGTTGGATGCGGTGAACGCTGCCCCTGACCTGAGGGCTGCAGTCCTGATGGGCTGCCCATTGAGGTCAGGACCGGAAATGGCCCCGGGCTAAGACTACTAAGGTCAAGCCGCGCACAGTCCTCGCCGTCGGAGCGCGGCTCATTCCCCTTCGTCTCCCAGCCCCTCAGGTGGGACCTCACGCATTGGGCGACCATCCAGATGGCGCATCGGGATCGGCGGCTGGCGTGCGGCTGGCACCCCGTTGAGTTCGAGCAGGATCCTGCCCGTGCGCCCGCGGCCCTCGCTATCGCCCAGCAGCTTCCAGTCGCTGCTTCCGCATCGCCCCCAGCAGCTGGCCGCCCAGAATCGTCAACGTCCAGTACTTCTTTGTGTCTGCGACTTGATGCTTCTTGGACGATGGTTGTACCAGCAGGATCGCCTGCAGGTCCGCCAAGATGGAGTCCACTTGGTTCGCTGGAAAAGGCCAGCTCTGTCTTAGCCGCGTGCCGGGTTGGGTGACCGATCCGAGCGCGATCGTGTATGCGATATGGTCGGTCGAGGTCTCGGTCAGCAACTCTGGCGCGATCAACCCGAACACCCTGAGCAACGTCATCGGCAGTTGATCCACCCAGCCACTACCACCAGCCTCGTAAATGCTGATGGGTACCACATTGAGCCTCATCATTTCGACTGTACGATCGAGGGCTGATTGGTCCTCGACCAGCTCCCGTGCTTTCGCGACGGCAAGTTCCGCTCGCAGCTGCGAGTTTTCGGCGCTCAGCCGAGCGAGTTCCCCGAGGACCTCCGGGCCTGCGTTCTCGGTTACGCGAACCCACCCAGGTCGGGGTGCCGTGTTGAATGCCTTCATGAGTGCGATGGGGACTTTGGCGTACAGGTCATCTGATGTCCGCCAGAAGCCAACGGGGCGTCGCTTCGCCTTCTCCCGAAACGCGGCCAGAGCTGCGCGAGGCCCCGCCTCTGTCTCCATGCGGTCGGGCGGCCAGGCAGCGGTCTCGTCGATCACGAATCCGAGGACGGGTACTCCCGTGGCGACCGCGTAGTCGTACTCCTTTTCCGTGTACCCGACCCCGGCATCGGTGACGGACCCGTACCGATGGGCCACGAGAACCACGTAGTAGTCGCTTTGGTCGATCTGGCGAGTGATCATTCGCCACTGTTGTTCGTCTGCAGCACTGAACATTTCCATGCCGACAGGAACGTGCCCCATTTCCAAGATGCCCTTAATCACCTGATCTCGCTCATCCTTGAGGTCCGTGTACGTTGAACTCACGAATACCTGATATTTGACGTTCACCATCTGGCTCTCTTCCCGTCTCCATAACCCGTCCCGGTCCGGATCCGGCGGCCGCGCTCGCAGACGCTGAGAGCGTCTTGGCTCGGGGTTCGCCTCCGAGTAGCTCTCGCCCCGAGGCCCGTATGCGCCGTCCCCCCCGGCTGAAACCCCGATTGCAACCTTGACGCCCTCCGCTGTAGCCCCGCTGTAGGCTGCCCGCTGAAAGTGCTGTAGGAGGTGGTAAGGGCTAATTCCCTCTTTTTCCAAGGCCCGGGGATACTGTTTCAGCGTGCTTGACGCCCTTCATGGACGCCAACCGAACCCCCGGAAGTGCCCCCATGCCGACCCTCGCCTTCGACGCCCTTGAACCCATCGAGAAACGCATCCGCCAGGTACGCAAGGACATCGCGTACATCACGATCTCGGAGGTCGTGGACCGCGTGAAGTACGAGCCCCTCGGGCGCATCGACTTCACCGAGACCGACCTCGCCCCCTACGCCTTCGACGCCGAGCCGCCGGAGTTCGAGGAGGCTGGCCAGCTCGGGGACCTCGGGGACGAGGCCCTCCCCGGCGACCAGGCGATGCGGCACGCCGAGGCCGGTTGCCGCTGGGTCCGTGAGATGGTGGCCAACAACATGCATGGGCAGGAAGAAGGCCGGTTCCGGCTCTTCGTCTGGCGACCGAAGGGCGACCAGATCATCTTTACTGCGCGCTTCGGCTGCACAGACACGGCCTACATCGCTCCGACCGCTGGCCCGCCGGTCAGCGCGGCGCTCGCCGTCATCCCGACCTCCAAGGAGTTCATGCCGAACGTCGAGATGTTGCCGATGACGCCCGAGCGACAGGCGATGCTCGACTCGTTGCCGTCGGCGCGAGTGTGGGCTGCGCTGGGTGCCGGTCACATGCAGCTCATCGAGCTGTCGCAGAAGACCTACGGCCACCTGGCCACGCTCCAGAACGCCTCGATCCAGAACTTGAACCAACAGGGGCTGCGGCAGGGCGCGCTGGTCGAGCGGCTGGTGGACGATCAGGTCAAGCTCCGCGTCGGGGCCGCCCACGTTGACGAGGACCGCCGCGTCGATGCCGGCGAGTCCCGCGTCCGCGAGGAGCTTGGGAAGCAGTTCATCAGCGAGATCGGCACGTTCGGTCGCGTGATCGCCTCGGCAAAGTTCGGGCTGGCTCCGGAGCTGGTCGAGCTGGCCGAGATGGTCAACGCTTCGCCCGAGCTGATGGACGCCATGAAGCGCCCCGACGTGCGCCAGATGCTCCGGGACGAGAAGACCCGGAAGGAGCTCGCGGCCATGCTCGTCATTGCCGCCAGCGCCAGCGCGCCTGCCAACTCCCCGCCGCCCGGCCAGTCCGCCGCGGCCTGACCCCCGCCAGCCAACTCACCAACGTCCCCCCGACCAACACAAGGAGGCTCCCATGCCGGAGTCCGCTACTGCTCTGCCCCGCGCCCGCGTCCGCTCAAACCCCGTCTGGCTCGATGCGATCGAGGTCTACAAGCAAGGCTTCGACGCCTCGTCTCCCGACACGCTCGCCATCGGCGCGGAGTCGTTCGCCGAGCTCACGCCCGACGACCAGGCGTTCCACCAGGCGCACCTCGCCTACCGTCAGGTGCAGGCTCTCGGGGATGTGTACCTCGTGCTCCGTCGCATCGACGCCCACCTCGCGGGGCTGGACGGAGACTCGCTGGCCGGGCTCAAGGTGCTCCCCGTGTGCAAGAAGGCGCTCGTCAGCATCGCCCGCGGCCAAAACCAGCTCCTGCGCATGGTCGCCGATGGCGGACTCGCCGCCGCGGTCAAGAGCGACGACGACGATGATGACGACGACGACATGGACGGCGAGGATGTCGTCGAGGACGAGGACCACGGCGGCGGGACGAGCGAGGCGATCGTTCCCGACCTGATCCTGCCCGCTGGGGCACGTCGCCCGGCACCGGAGGCGTCATGAACACCGCGCTCGCCCAGGACCCCGACGCGCTCCGCGTCAACCTGACCGCGCCGACCACGCAGGTCCGGCTCGGCCCGTTCCAGTTCGACGGCCTGAAGGCGCTGATCGGCATGGACCTCGCCGACGCGCTCGCGCCCATGATGATCGGCCCGCGCGTACAGCGCACCGGGCCGAACGGCGTCGTGGACGTGTACCCACTCGCCATTCCGGACGGGGAAGGGCTTTCGATACCCGTGAAGTTCGTCGGGGAGGTCGGGTTCTACAACCTGCGCTCGCTGCTCGTCCTCGTGATCCCGCCCGCCCTGGTCGAGGTCGTCGGCGAGCAGCTCGCGGCCGAACTCGCCAGCGGGGACGCGCGCGGGCCGCGGTTGAACACGTCGCCGAGCGGGGCGAGCGTGATGGAGTTCGCGCTGCGGCTGCGGCCCGGGATGCGGAAGGTCGTGCCGCTGGGGAAGTTCGGGGAGATCGGGCTGGAGGCGGGGTGAATGATAGCTGGACGAGGTCGGAGCGGTGGCTAAGCTGACCGCTCACCCCTGAACCGGATCGCCCCTCATGAGCGTCACCTCAACCCCGCTGCACATTTTCGTGATTCGCTACACGCTCGTTTCCGGGAAGACCAACCCCTACGCGGTTAAGCTCAACGAGGTTGACGAGGCTGAACTGGCCAAAGCGCTGCAGCAGGGATGGGTCGTCGCAGCGGTGACCCCCGGCACGACGAACAGCGTTGAGAACGGCTCGACGTTCTTTTACCACCTTGTGCTGGGCAGGTAGCAAGTGGATGTATCAAGCGCCGCCGTGGACCAGATTGTCGTTTTCACTCCGACCCATGGGCTCATGGGCGCGTGGATGCGACTTGTGGCCGAGCCCCAAGACTATAGGAGCGTTCGCGTGAGGAACTCACACGGGATCCTCGCCTTTGTACCTGGCGACGCCGACGTGCGATTGGCGACGGCGCGCGAAAAGAGCGACTTCCTATTCGGTAAGCTGGGAGTCCGCCCCTGATCTGATCAGGGGTAGGGGAGGTCAGCTGGGTGCCCAGTCCGTGCCGAATTGCGAGCGGAGCGGGTTCAGTTCCGCGGGCAAGATCGAGGCGCAAGTGAGGCCCAGGTACGTGGCGGCCCTGGTGGTACCGACGTAGATGTACTTCATGAAGAGGTCGGGTTCTGTCAGCGCCAGTCGGTCCACGTCGATGAAGAACACGGCCTCGAACTCAAGCCCCTTGATGTGCCGCACGTCGAACACGCGTACATCATTCTCGACGCCGATCACCCGGCCGTCTGGACAGTCAACCGCCCGAAGATTGTAGTCGGCAAGGGCGTTGGATAATTGTCGGGCAGTCAACACCACACTGTCCTCGCCCGAGACGAATACGGCCACCGACGGCAAGCGCTGCAACTGGAGCTCAATCTCCCGGATCCTTGCGGCGACCCAACCATACAAGTCCGTGCCCAAGAGGCCTTCGGATAGGGCCGGTTGCACACCTCGGGAGTCAATGTGGGCCGGCGGTTGCCCAGGGACAGCATCCGAGTCCATGATGTGGGCCACTCCCTCCGCGAGGCGGGTCAGCTCGGTGGACTGGCGGTAGCCCACATTGACCGGCCGTACGTCGAAGTCTGGCGCAACCCAGCGGAGTTGTCCCTCGTTTCGGATGCCCCAGGGCGTGACTCGCTGGTGAAGATCACCGCAGGCGAAGAGCGAGCGCAACTGCGGGGAGGTCAGCTCAAGCATACACGCGAGCTGCACCGCGGAAAAGTCTGTAGCTTCATCCACGATAACCTGATTTCGCTGCACCCTGCGAACGGCCCTTAACAATTCCAAGCGCGGGTCTTCGTCCAGGATGCGCCGGGACAACGTTGTCTGGAGAGACCGCGAGCGGCGGAGCATGAGCAGGATGATGATGTCCATCTCCAGAGCCGACAGCGCCTTCTTACGCATCAGTTCGCTCGCGGCGAGCGTGTACCAACGCCCCTCGCCGAACCGAATCCGCCTGAACCGCATGTAGCTACGAGCCAGTTGATCGAGGTAACCGCGAGTGGGGCGGGCCAGCCGGCGTAGGTCGCGAACCGTGGCGAGGAGGGAGCCGAGCTCGTTGAGTGCCGCGTCCGAGGGGGCAGCATCACCGAGCCAGACGGCGATTCGGCCGCCTCGTGAGGAGGCGCGGACCGTCCGACCGCTGACGTGAGCCCGCGCCCAACTTCGGAGCGCCTTCCCGAAAGTCGACACAAGGTCATGGATACGCGAGGGGGCGGGCTTCTCCGCAGATCCGGCTCCCTCGTCCTCGTCTTCATCGTCGTCCCCGTCTTCTTCGCCGTCGCCCTCCGGCGGTTCCTGCGAAGACGTGAGAAACGCACCCAGTTCGTCAAGAAACGCGGAGTTTCGGCGGAGGTGCCCGTTGATCGTGTCCTTCACGATTGAGTCGATCGACGCCCTCCGCTCCTTCGCCAGGGCATCGAGACCGCTGCCCAACCCCAGAAGCGAGTCCATGTCACGCGCCGACAGCGGTGGAGCGGACTCGACCGCCCCCCGCCGCCCCTCGAGAATCGAGATCGCCTTGCGGGCGAACTGGGAGGCACCAGGATCGTCCGCGTCGGTGAGTCGCCTCGCCGCAGCGGCGAGTTCCTCTCGCAATTGGTCGAGCGTGAATGTTTCGAAGTCCTCGTACCAGCTTTCGGGGGCGCGGAAGGAGTCCTCGCTGAGGTGCTCGTTGGCCGACGCCAGAGCAAAGACGCCTGTCCCGTTGACAGAGCGGAGGATCGGCAGGGTGGTACGCGCCAACGTGCGGCTGAACTGCTCCCAGGTCTGAATCCTGGAGGACGGTGCAGGGATTCCCTCCTTGCTGAACGCCTCGCGCACATACAAGCCCAACAGCTCCGTCGGGGTGAACATGATCCAGCTCTTGTCATGGGGGAGCGCGTCTGCGGGTACATCCTCGGGGATCAGGTCCTGCTCGTGTTCCGTGAGGGAACCTCGCTCCAACTTCATCCCTAGGCGCTTGATGAGCGTGGTGGTCTTGCCAGTGCCTGGCGGCCCTGTCAGCAACACGCGGGCGTTTAGAGGAAGGCGAAAAATCGCGTCCTGGGCTGCATCGAGGATGGGCTGGTCGCGGAGCCCCATGCGATCGACGATCGGCCGCTTCCGCAGGCGCGAAAACGCCTCCCGTGGCTCTTCAGAGGCCAGCATCGCAGCCAAGATGTCCTCGGGGAGCGCGTCTTCTGTGGGGTTCAGAAGCGCTTGAAGTGACGGGACGGAAACACGCCCCAGAGCCTGGGTTTCGACATCGGAATCGAAGGCGTCCCAGGTCGGCGTTCGCTTCGGGCGGACCAAGGCCCGTTCAATCACTTCGAAGGTGCGGGCTCCCTGAGGCGTCAGGATCTCAGCGAACGAGCCTACCGGCAGGGCCGCGAGACGCCCCATCGGGCCGCGGTAGCTTGCGAACCGCGCGGTGGATCCAGAGGGGGTCTCCGGCGTTACCCGACTCACATACAAGACGAACTCAGCCCCGTTCTCGTCGGCGACCATCAGTCGTGCACTTACGGGGTCGTTGCCGAGGACGACCAGTTCTTGCCGTCGGAGTTCGCTGATCTCGGACAAACGCCCGAGCGACCGGCCGGGGTCGAACGTCGGATCTCCCATGCGGTTGTCAGCATCTTCCGCGAAGACATCGGGATTCCGACCGCTGATGCGTCCCCGTACTCGCTCGGCAACCGCGGCCGACACCCCGTCCATGGTGCGGAGGGCGTCCTCGGCGATTCCCTTCAGTGAGGTGTCCGGCGAAGATGCCATGTGGTCTCGACTCGCGGTGGTACTCGCTACATAACGGGTGCATGCCGCGGGATCGGCGCAGATCACTGGAGAATCCGTCGATCCGGTCCGCGAGGACGCCAGCCTCGGCAGCTCACAGCCTCCTGCGCATAGTCGCGGATGGCGGGGGTCCGTGAAGGGCGACCACGGTGACGAGGATGACGACGACGACATGGACGGCGACGAGGACGCCGATATCGTCGAGGACGAGGACCACGGCGGTGGGACGAGCGACGCGATCGTCCCCGACCTGATCCTGCCCGCCGGGGCCCTTCGCGCCGGTTGGTAGCTGCGGTTGCGGGCCCGATGAACGGTCTGGAGGTGCTTACATCCGTCGGGCGCGACGCGCGCTCGTCCGAATTCTCGGCCGGGTGGGCGCTTCGCGATGATCTTCAACAGGAGCTCACGATGGGAACGAACGGCGGCGGTGGCAAGGGTGGCGGCGGCGGTCACGGCGGCGGCAAGGGCGGGGGCGGCCAGGGTGGCGCGGGCCAAGGCGGCAGCAAGGGCGGCGGTGGGGGCAAAGCGGGCTTCCCCAGCGGTACGGGCAAGCCCTCGGGCGGCGGCCGCGACAACAACCCTCCCAAGCCCTGATCGGGCGGCCGAACTCGCGAGCGGGGGCGTGAACCTCGCGGTGATCGCTGGTCCGATCTCGGCTGTGTCCGGCGTCCGGCCCGCTCCGTGAGTAGAATGTCCCGGTGATCGCAGTCTTCATCCTCGCCGGGGCCCTGGCCGCGGACACTCCTCCCCGGGTTCACCATGTGATCCCTTGGGGCACGGTGACGGCGATGTCGACGGTGGATGTGGTCTGGGCGTTCGGGCACAAGACCTGTGATGTCGATGCCCCGGCACAGATCGACTACGACGCCGGCGAGTGCACCGGCCCGCGCATCGGGGGCGGTCTCGCCCTCATGGCTGGGCCAGCAGTGTTGTTGGAGTCGGAGCCGGAGGGGGCCAAGCGGACGCCCGGGTCGAAGTCGCCTTTCCCGGAGGGAGGGAGGATCGACGCAGGGCTGAGTGCGGGAGTGCTCTTCCGCGTCGATGCGCCGCGATCCTACGTCTATGCGGAGGATATCTCGCAAACCTGGGGCGGCTACTTCCGCCTTGGCCAGGAAGACGAGGATGGGGTGGAGTCGCGACACACGCTCGCGATCGGATGGAGACGTTCCTACTTCCTGGGCGGTTGGAGCACCAATGGGACCGGCCAACTCGACGTCACCGTGATGACCGAGCGGCGGCTCCTGTCCTTCGTTGGCATCGGGGCCACCGTGCGATGCGCGGTCGGCACCGATGCATTGCCGTGGTCGGTTGGCGCGGGTGCGGCGGTCCTGATCGGTATGTAGAAACGCCCGCTCGACGCCGGTGGAGGACGCGGCGGGCGGCGGGGCGTCGGGCCCGAGCGAGATCGGTGCACCCGCGGGCTGCCGGGGAGGGGATACGCCCCGGGCGTGAGCGGGCGAACATTTGGCCGGCAGGCGGCTCGACCGCCGCCGTCGAGAACCTGCGCACCAGCCTCGCCGAAGCCATGAAGCGCACAGGGCACCTGGCCTGAAAGCGGCGCCGATTCGTCCATGACGTGCCAGGACGAGCGTGGGCCACGGTGCCACGGTCGGGCCCGGCCGCCTTGACGTGACTCAGCCCCGCCGCACCCGAAACCGCACCGTCCACGGCCCGCACCTCGTCGCCCTCAGCGCCCTGTCCACGCTCACGACCACCCCGCCGTCCTCCTCCACCGTCTCGGTCGCCCGCACCCCGTGGAACCTCAGCAACTCCGGCAGCCACCGCTCCATCGGCGGCGCGCCGGCCTCGCGGCACTCCAGCGGTACGATCACGTAGAAGCCCCGGCGAGGGGTGACCAGCCGCCCGCGCTTGGACAGCCGAAGCGCCGCGAGCTTGATCGCGTCGCCGCTCACCCCGAGCGCCGCCATTGCCTCGTCCCTCGTGAACGTGAGCCGACCGGCGATCTGCAACTCGTCCACGAAATTCGCCAGAGCACCGCGTTGAGCCATTCGCACATCGTATCGCTGTGGACCCCGCTGCGCGATGATGCTGGTGAGACGGCACCGGAGACGAACGCAGATCGTATCCTTTTCCGCGTCGAAGCGCTGCGGCGGTCGCGCCAGATGTTTGCAGATCGTATTGCTCGAGCAAACGGTTGGCCCTCACCCCGTGGCCTGCGCCGCACAGATCGTATCGCACGACAGCCCGGCCTCCAGCCCGATCGGCGCGGCCGGCTCCAGCGGGCCCGCGCGGCTGCACCGGCGCCGACCGGATGCTCCAGCGGCCCGACGCTCCCGAGGCCGCGGGCACCTGAACGCCCGTTGCCCACCGCACCCCGCGGGTTATGACAAGACCGATCTCCCCAGACCTTCACGCTCCCGCACTGACGGCCTTCGAGATGTCGAGGTTGTACTGACTCATCTTTACGCGGACACCCCCATCTGGGGTGAAGCAGAAAGTTCGAGCCTGATCCAGTACACCCCGCCATCTTGAACCCTCCAGTGGAAACACTGGAGGGTTCTCGGTTTTTGGGTTCGAATGGGCGAGGGCGGCAGGGAGGGCGGACGGAACGTTGCTGGCAAAGCCGCAAGATCAGCAGGTTGAACGCAGCGTCCGGTGAGTTCAAGCGAGGGCATACAATGACCACCCTACGGCTCTGCGAATCCGTCCTGTCCGTGGAGCGCCCGGTCGAAAGTGTAGAGCGTCGAGGCGCCGACCAAATGCGCCTGGGCGGCGATGACGTGGTCCGCGAAGTCGCCCTTGCGCGTCTCGAACACCTCGATCGCCCGCTGAACGACATCCCGGTCGCCCAGTTCGACCCCGCGCGCGTGGAGGAGGGCGCGGATCGTGCGGGCGACCTCGTCCCGGCCAAACCCACCGGAGCGACGGAGCACCCAGACAGTCTCGACGAGGGTGACGAGCGGGATCATCACCGGCTCACCGCGGATGAGGGCGGCACTGACCAGAGCGCGGGCTCGCGCCGACTGCGTGGGCTCGTCCGCACTGTCCACCAGGAAGCGCACAAGCACGTTCGTGTCAAGAGCGATCACTGCCCCGTGGCTCCGGCGGCGATGGCGTGCTCCATGTCCTCCAACGAGATGGAGCGTGCTGACTTCAGCGAACCGGCGAGGGACATCGCGTCCACCGTGCGCGCCTCGATAAGGAGACCGCGCTTGCCGATGACACTGAGCTCGACCTGATCGCCGGGTTTCAAGTGCAGCTGCGCCCGCAGCTCCTCAGGGAGGTGGACATCACCAGAAGCGGTCAAAACAGCTCGTACCATGCACAGAGTATAGCCACCCTCGGGCGGGAGCGCGCGTAGGAGCTTCCCTGAACGCCCGTTTCCCCCGCGGCCTCAGGGGTTATTACGAGTCCGATCCCCCAGACCTTCACGCCCCGGCACTGATGGCCTTCGAGATGACGAGCTTGTACTGACTCAGTTTAACCCTCACCTCGGGCTCCGGGGCGAAGCAGAACGTTCGAACTGTTTCCAGTACACCCCGCCATCTTGAACGCCCCGTCAGAAATGGCGGGGGGTTCTCGGGTTTGGGGGTTCGGGTGGGGGAGGGAGGACGGAAAACAGTTCACCGAATCGGCGGAATCAAGGCGTTCATCGGCGCGTCTGGAGGTTCGAGTACGCTTGCCTTGACTCTTGCAAGAACGACCTGGTGTGGTGGCTCGCGCGCTAATAACGATAGTGTTACTTTCGTGCCGTGAAGTGAACGCCATCGTTCCTTACCCGTCCGAGGACTCGCCATGCCCAGAGAGACAGGCCGCTACGAGGTGACAATCGCTGGCGGGGAGTCCGTTCAGTCGTTCGTGCCTCACCCGCTGCCGCCTGGCAGCCCGCCCCTCAATATCTCTGGGTCGCTGGCGGAGCGCCTGCGGGCGGCCGAGCAGGCACTCGTCCGACTTGAACTCGCGGGAGCGATGGTACCGTCCGTGGACTGGTTCATCTACGCCTTCGTCCGAAAGGAGGCTGTCATCTCCTCGCAGATCGAGGGGACGCAGGCGACCCTCGTCGATCTCCTCAACTTCGAGGCCCTCGAGCCCAGCGCGAGCTCGGCCGCTCCGACGGCCGACGTCGAGGAAGTGTGCAACTACATCGCGGCGCTCCATTTCGCGCGTGGTCAGCTGGGCGCCCCTCAAGGGCCCCCGCTGTCCATGCGTCTGCTCAACGGCGCGCATGAGCATCTCATGCGCGGTGCCCGGGGTGCGGGCAGGCTCCCCGGGCAGGTGCGGCGGAGCCAGAACTGGATCGGGGGCTCACGACCCGGCAACGCTGTGTTCGTGCCAGCGCCCCCAAACCTGCTGCCCGAGGCGCTGTCAGCGCTGGAGCGGTACGTCCACACCGATGACGCGCTGCCGCCGCTCGTGCGTGCTGGGCTGCTGCACGTCCAGTTCGAGACCATCCACCCTTACCTCGATGGGAACGGTCGTATCGGCCGCCTACTGATCACCTTGCTACTCGAACACTGGAACCTGCTGACGCGTCCGCTGCTCTACCTCTCGCTCTACTTCAAACGGCATCGTGTGGAGTATTATCGTAGGTTGAACGCCGTTCGTGTGGAAGGGGACTGGGAGGGCTGGCTTGACTACTTCTTGGACGGCGTGGCGACCATCGCCGACGAGGCCGTTGCCGGGGCTCGCGACCTTTTCCGGCTCGTTGGCGTCGACCGCGCGCGTCTGCTCGACAGGCCAGACGCCTCGGTCGCCGCAGTCCGCCTGTTCGAGGCGTTGCCTCGGAGCCCGATCATCACTACTGGCACGGCCATCAGGGTGCTGGGTGTCAGTCGCCCGACAGCCGGGCGGGCGATCGACACCCTGGTCGATGCCGGCATTCTTGTGGAGACAACCGGTCGCCTGCGGGATCGGTCGTTCGCCTACGATGCGTACCTGCGGCAACTGCGGGTGGGCACAGAGCTGGGCGAGACGTGATCCTGCCCGTGGGCCTCCGGCTCATGTCGACCCCGATCCCCCCAGACCTTCACGCCCTGGCACTGACGGCCTTCGAGATGACGAACTTGTACTGACTCATTTGAACCCTCACCTCGGGCTCCGGGGTGAAGCAATGAGTTCGAACTGTTTCCAGTACACCCCGCCATCTTGAACCCCCGAGTGAAAACTCGGGGGTTCTCGCTTTTTCGGACTCGGCTTCCCTGATGGATTCGGCAAGTCCATCGTAGGGACTTCGCCATGTGACGGCGATTTTGTCTCCGCGGAATTTCGAGTTCGAACAGAGGAAATCGAGCAGCTTGCGCTTTTCAGGCGTCTCCTGCGATTCGTAAAGTTGTCCTGCCCGGAGCGCGGGTCATGCCGGCGCTTGTCGCCGCTTCGTCGATGCCGAGCATTCGGCGTACACTGTCCCATGGCTCCCAAACCGCATCTGCTTGTGATCCCATTCGCCGCCCTCGCCGTCGGCGGTGGATGTCAGGACTACCTTTTCAAAGGGAGAGACACGGGGACCGCACCCTTCCAGGACGCTGACACGGCGCACGCTCCCGACACGTCCGCCGACACCGTCGACATCGACGCCGACTCCGTCCCTGTAGACACAAGCGTCAAGACCTGCCCGGACTCGTGGCCTGACCGTGCCGTCGCCGTGGACGACACCTGCGCGGCCGTCCCCGTGGATTGGAATCTGCACGAACTCTGGGAGTACGACGACGAGCTGTCCATGGTCACGGCCCACGCCGGCCGGTTCGATGACACCGACGGCGACGGCGTCATCACGCGGGGCGACGCGATGTCGCTCTGGGGGTGTCCTTACTCACTCTACCGCGCGCCCGGGTCCGCCGTCCTCGTTGACGGGGCGACGGGGACGCTCGACCGGCGCGATGCCACGTATGACAACAACTACCGGATGTACGCGCGCACGGCAGACTTTGACTCGAGCCGCCTTGGGATGGAGATCGCCAGCCCCACCGATGTCCGCGGGTCTGGCGCGTTCCTCGCGTCGGCAGACGAGGCTTCGACCTATGCCTGGAACTTCTACGCGGACGACGTGATCGGCGTCCCCTGGTTCGTGGACATGGACGGCGATGGAGCGCCGGAGGTGGTCGTGGGGCATCTGGTGCTCGACCCCACGGACGGACGCATCCTGCGCGACCTCGACCCCGGCACCTACAGCATTCACACGGTCGCTGCAGACCTCGACGGCGACGGCCTTCCCGAGCTCGTCTCGATCACCTCCGGCGGTGTCGGGATCTGGCCAGGCACAGGCGGGAATCCGGCGATCTGCCCGCTCGGACACCTCGACATCGCCCAGTTTGCCATCGGAAACCTGGATGGCGACGCGGACGGGGAGATCGTCGTCGCCGGAGACCATGTCCTCGCGATCTGCGAGGCCGACGGGACATTGGATGCGTCGATCGCCCGGTCGTCCGTCGGAGGCGCCACCGTCGGGATCGGGGAGCTGGACGGCGACCCCGAGCCAGAGATCGTGATCGACGACAACACCAACGACGGGACGACGCAGACGGCCGCCATCGTGGCCTACGACACCGACCTCACAGAGCTCTGGCGCCATCCGGAGGACATGAGCGGGGGCGCGTGGAACCCGTTCACCCTCTCCGACCTCGACGGTGATGGCCGCCACGAGATCATCGTACGCGAGCACTACGCGCTCACGATCCTCGACAGCACTGGGGACCTGCTCGCCACCGCACCCACCGGCTTCGGCAACAACCACTGGAAGAACGGCCCACTCGTGGTTGACGTGGATGGCGACGACCTCGCGGAGATCGTCGTCAGCGGCTCGGATCCGACCATGCAGGTCTTCGAGAACGACGCTGGCGGCTGGCTCATCGACGAGGCTGGAGTGCCGTCGCCCGGGATGGACCAGCATCCGGGCATCCTGAACGAGGACGGCACGGTGCCGAGCCCCGCAGAGCGCTTCTGGACGGACCCCGCCCGAAACGTCTGGCAGGGGCACGCGATCGGGACGCCGGACCGCCCGAACCTCGCTGTCACGATCGATGACGTGTGCGCCGAGAGCTGCACGCGGGCGGACGCCGCGTACGTCGTCACGGTGTACGTCGAGAATTTGGGCGCAACCGACGTGCTCGAGCCCATCGGCGTGGACCTTCAGCGGGCGTCAGATGGCGTGGTGGTGGGCAGCGCCGTCGTGGCCGCCGGGCTGCCGTCCGGGGTCGCGCGCGCGGTCGAGGTCCGAGTCCCGGTCACGGACGCGATCGGTGGGCTGCGCGCCTCCGTCGATCCCGGCGCCGCCATCCTGGAATGTGACGAACTCGACAACACCGCCGACTGGACGGACCTGCCCTGCCCTTGAGCGAGCCCGCTCACGCTGGCGTCCTGGACGTGCGCCGCCACCGGTCATACCTTCTGCTACCGAGCTCACCTGGGGGTTCTCGCTTTTTCGGCCTCGGCTTCGATGATGGAGGTGTCTCCTTTGGCGGGATCCCGGGATTCGTGAAGTCAAACCACGTTTCCCGCGAGTTCGAGCAGAGCAATGCCCTGTTCGACACGGGATGCGTCAGCCCTGTCGTGGCGAGCGACCTCGTCGCGGAGGTGGGCGAGCGCCACGCGTTCGATCGCTCCAGGAAGTCGTCGACCGTAATCCGGCTGTCGAGGCGGGCCTCGTATAGGACGTCCAACCGCCTCGCCCCTGTAGAGCTGGTTGCGCAGCATGAGGTGGATCGTGCTGAACTCCCTGCTCGGCGAGGGGTTCGTGAAGGACACGGGGGCCTGGATGGGGACGGGCCCGGTCAGCCCGGGCAGAACTCCACCGTTGCCGACCCCAGAGCAGGGACGTAGCGCCAACCCTCAGCGCTGAGCACGGTCTCCACGCCGGACGCCGGGTCCCCCGCGGTCAAGGTGAGCGTACACACCGCGCAGCCGGCAGTGGGCGTGCCGCTGACCGTAAAGCTGTGGACGGTCTGGCGAGACCCGATCGGCAGCCCAGTCTGGTGGCGCCAGTCCAGCACGGTCAACACATTCGCGACCGGTCCCGTCACCGACTGCCATGCCACGCCACCCTGGCGCAGACCGGGCGGCGTGTCGTCCTTTTCCGCGGCCAGGGTGCCCCCCGTCGTGCCGCTGTCGAGGGTGCAGCCGTCTGCGGTGAGCTGAAACGACCAGGCCTCGACCGGCAAGTCCGTGCTGCTGACCGACACCGTGGCTGTCGCCGTGGTCGGTGTCCCCTCGGCGCCCGTCACCGTGGCCGGCGCCTCCACGCCCATGGCGAGCCCGTCGCCACAAGGGAGATCCGCCGTCCGCTCGACCAACGGGCAGTCCGCGGCCGTCACCTCGGGTCGGTAGGGCACGCTCTTTGGCCCGACCGAGTACCAGATCGCGACGATGTCCCCCATGTTGACCTCGCCGTCCGGCACCAGGTCGACCCCAGTCGGGCACACGGGGGCAGGCCCCCCTGCCAGCAGGTAGCGAGCGACAGACGCGCCATCGGAGACGTCCACGAGGCCATCCCCGTTGGCATCACCGCCCACCGGCTGTGCCGCCGGAGCGGCCTCCAGAGAGCAGGAGGCCGGGTCATCCGGGGGCTTCGGCGCGGCCTCGCAGCCGGTGGTCACCAAGGCCAGAGCGGATAACAGCCGGAGATGTCGTTGCATTTCCACAAGCTGCCCCGGATCGCGCTTGCAGTCAACCTCTGCGGGGTCTGGGCCTGCGCGGGCGAACCGCGGCCAGCGCCGGGTCTGCCCATCGCGCAAGCAGACTTGCCGGGGCCGTTCGCCAGCCTCTCGGACAAGGCGTTCCGTCTGCCCCCGCATCGCGGCTACGTCGACCGACGCAAGGCGGGGCGGGCCCGCGATGAAGCGCCTGCTGCTCGCGGCTTTGCGGCGGACGAGATGTACGTGCTCGACCAGCTCACCTCGTCGGTCGCTGATGCCCGTTTCGACGACTCGCTGGGCGACGCCATGGACGACGCACTTGCCACCGCCGAGGCGGATGGGCGGCCCGTTGATGCGTACGGAACCGGAGCGTTGGATTACTACGAGCTGTTCGGTGACGACATCCACGCCGGTGCCTGCGAGCTGCCTCGGGTCGTCTCCACGGTCGAGCATGAGGGCACGACCTGGGAGATGACGCTGGGCATGGCCGCCCTGGAGAACTTCGTCGGCGACCCGGTGATGGCGATGGGGGAGCTGCCGAGCGAATGCGGGGACAGCCTTCTGGCAGGGGCAGGGGACATCGACGCTGCCACGGATTGCTCGAGCGTAGATGAGGCCATGTTCTTTCCAGAAGGGTCGGACTGCCGGACTTGTCTGGAGGAGAACGGCGGTGACATCGACGCGTGCCAATCCGAGTCGCGCTGTCTGGTGGAAGCGCCCGTACTCGAATCCAAGTCCGGCACCTACTGGAACCGGTTCGAAGCCACGTTGTTGGCCTGCGCGCCCGATCGGACCGTGCCGGCCTACGTGCTCGCGCACGCCAACGCGAGCGGTGAACCACCCAGCCCGTTCGACTACGACAACTGGGGCTACATCTGCGCTCCGTTCTGGGACGACTACTCCGACAGCGTCACGTACCTCTGTCATGGCGGCGCAGACACCTTGCGGGTGGGCGTGGTCGGACTGGTCGAGGGTATGCGTCAGGACGGCGACGACACCCCCTGGTACCGGCACTCTTCCTACTACACGCCGCGCATCTCCCTCGTTGACGGTGTCGAACTCCGCTACGCCTGGGAGGCATACACTTCACTGGGGATCCTGTCGGCACCCGTGACGCCCCCCGACACCAACGGTGACGGGGAGGTCGATGCCGGGGACGACTACTTCGGCTACCAATACATCTCCTGGGGACTGAACCCATTCCAGACCCGACCGGATGGCGCGGATCCCGAGGTGCTGGACGACACGTTTGCACGGGACTGGCTGGCCGCGATCGCCATGAAGACCGCCACGACGGCCGACGGCATCTCCATTCTGATGGCGAACCACAGCCGTTGTGCCGAAGACGCCTGGGAGGACGCGGACGGGGACGGCGTGTACCGCTGCGTCCGCACCGAGAACCCAACCGAGGGTTGGCTGGGCGACCTGCCGCACTTCCGATGGGATCCCGACGTCGGCACCACCTACCCGATGCCGGTCGTCACCCTCGGCTCCACCGGGCTTCCCGACCCGACCATTCCCGGCGGCATCGTGCCGTGGGTGGCCGGCTCCCCGACGCTTGGGGATCCGGACTGGGACAATTGCACCTGGAACAACGCCTTCGAGCCGGACCGGGCGCCGCTGCCCGACACCCCGCTCGACTACACCGGCGCGGGCTCGATCCAGGGCGACACATGGCGGTTCGGCGGGCACTCTGACGCCGACATCCGCCTGATCCTGTACACCAACACGGCCCGAAACTACTGCCCGGATTCGGTGGTCCCATGATGCTCCTGCTGCTCGCCTGTGCGTCCACGCCCCATCCCGCGCCGGAGGACTCGGCGTCCCCCGCCGCCCCCACGGTGTCGACCGGCACGTTCGCCGTCACCGTCGCCACGGAGTGGAGTGGCGACTGCGAATTCAGCGACACCAACACCTACCAGCAGGCGCAGCAGGAGTGGACCTTCGACCCACGGGATGACATCCTGGTCCTGTACAAGGACTATTGGAACGTCGAGACCTGCACCCATGAAGGCACCGACTTCAGCTGTGATGACGGGAGCTGGAAAGCGGACCGGATGCAGGTCACCCTGTTGACGGAGGGCGGCTTTCCCACGGAGGACACCCTCCAGGGGCAACTCGTGGTCGAGCTCGACTGCACCGGCACAGGCTGTGACACGTTGATCGATGAATACGGCCGCCACCTGGAGTTCCCCTGCCGGTCGGAGGCCGCCTTCGACGGGGTGTTGGAGTAGGACGCCGGAGCGCTGTCGCGCCAGCTGCAGCTGCCCACTCTGACCGGCGGGCGTGACGCTCTGGAACAACTTCCTCGCTGCCGCGGTCGCGCCGCGAGTTCGCAAATGGACGACGACTGCGACGGCGCAATCGACGTCGACGCGATCGACGCCGGGACCTGGTACGCCGACGCCGACGGCGACGGGTACACCGACCCCGACGCGTCCGTCGTCGCCTGCGACGCGCCCGACGGCTACGCCGCGGCGACCGAGGACGACTGCGACGACGCGGACGCCACGAGCTTCCCGAACGCCACGGATATCCCCGACGACGGCGTCGACCAGGACTGCGACGGCGCCGACGCGACAGGGGGAGCCACCGACGACACGGGCGCGGCCGACGACACGGGCGCGGCCGACGACACCGGCGGCGGGAAGGACGGCGGTTGCGGGTGTGCGGCCACCGGGTCCCCCGGGGTGGGGTGGCTGGCGCTCGGGCTGCTCGCGGTGGGTGTGCGGCGCCGGCAGGGGGGCCCGGCCCCCGCTGCGTGACCTCGCGCCTCCGCGTCGCCGCCACCCGGTGGGCGCGTCACCCGGAGAACGCGCGACCGGCCCCAGAGATCACAAGCTTGTACTCGCTCATTTGAACCCTCACCTCGGGCCCCGGCGCGAGGCAGAAAGTTCTAGCTGTTTCCAGTACACCCCGCCATCTTGAGCCCGTCGATCGAAAGGTCGGCGGGCTCTCGGTTTGTGGGCTTGGGCGCGGGGAGGCGGGACGAGACGGCGCGCGGCGGATCCGCGGTATGAGTCGGCTCAACCTACATGATGGTGAGTTCGAGCCTGACGCGGGCGGTCTCCGCTGATGACCGAACATGGTCCGCGAACCCAGGCGCCGCTTCACGGGCCGCCTCGTTAGAGAGGTGGTGTGACTCGACCCGACGCGGACAACGCTCCATCCACCGACGACCCTGCGTACCAGGCGCGGGCCCGAGCGCGAAGCGCGACCTGGGCGGTAACCGTGCCGGGGCGACTTCCGCCCGTAGGGATGGATCAGCGGAGCGTCGCCGCGCGGCTTGTGGTGATGGCGGAGCTGGCCGAGGCGGGCTGGTGCCTCCTGGGTCGACCTCTGCCCGAATACGACCGCGCCACCATGCCGGGCGTGATGGTCCGCCCCGGGGCGACGAAGTGAGCGCACCTGCGCTGAACCCGGAATTCGTCGTCGCCCGCGAAATCGAGGGTGTCGCCGCTCAACAGGGTGAGCAACTGCCGCCGCTCGTCAGGCGAAAGCGCCTCGACCGGGAGCAGCACTGCGCAGATCCGGCTTCACGCCGAAAACCTGACCCGACTCGGACGCGTGGATGCGTTGTTGCCCCCGGCCCGTCCAGCCCTGGCCAACCCAGAGCGACGATCCGGGTGTGACAAGCGAACCTACGGCCCTGTGTCGTGGGTCGAGCAGTCCCCTCCGAGGCCTGCGCCGCAGTTGTTGTACACCTGCCCGCAGGCGGGCTCGCAGAACCCGCCCGCCTGGTATTCGGCGCAGGAGAGGTCCCGGTAGGCGGCCAGGCAGGTCTTTGCGTTTTGGGCGTCGAAGTCGCAGGCGCCGTAGGACTCGCGCATCAGGTCCAGCACCTGCTGGAACTCCTCCCTGCACTCGCCGAAGTCGTAGAGCTGTTCGTAGTACTCGGGGTCGCACTCCTGCTGCTTGTCGCACAGGACGCCGCCGAGCTTCCCGAAGTAGTTGTCCGCGGTGACACACCCAAGAGACAAGAGCATGAAGATCAAGGAAACTCCTCTGTCGGGGCCTGGGCCCGATCCGTTCGTTTGGGGTCAAAGCCCTCCGCCATGCACGACATACGCGGCGCCCGCCATCTCGCCGGCGGCCTGGCTGTAGGGTGCGCCGATGAGGAGATACGCGCCGAGGTCGCCGCCAAGGTTCCCCACCGAGAGCTGGGAGCCAGCGCCATCGCCGTCCATCTCTCCGACGAGCTCCACGTCGGCCGTCGAGAGATCCATGGTCCCCCACGCGGGCCCCCGGACGATGTAGACCTGCCCCGCCATGGGCCCCGGATTCGCATTGGTCTCCTCCGGGGCTCCCACCACGATGTCGCCGATGCCGTCCGCGTCGAAATCGCCTGCAGACACGGCCCCGCCCGCCCAGTCGCCTCCGTCCTCGCCCACCAACTTGGCATCGGCCTCGCCCAGGTCCACGCTGCCGGACACCGGGCCTTGAACCACGTAGGCAAGGCCCGCGTACTCTCCGCCCGCGCTGTGGCCCGGCGCCCCCACGATCACCTCCTCGTCTCCGTCTCCGTCGAGATCATACGCGTACACGGAGGTCCCCGTGTATTTGGGCCCTCCTCCAGTAGTGAGCTTCGCATCCGCGTCAGCGAGGTCGAGCTCGCCGGCGATCGGGCCGAACACGATGTAGGCGGCTTCCGCGTGGGCCGAGCCCACCACAAGGTCGCCGAGCCCGTCTCCATCGAGGTCGCTGGGGTAGACCGAGAGCCCGACCGCGGCGCCCGGGGCCTCCCCGACGAGCTTGGCGCCCGCGTCGCCGAGGTCGACATCCCCGAAGACCGGACCCCGCATGACGTAGACCGCGCCGGCGTCGGCCCCGCCAGTGGCGTCCCCGATGGCGCCTACGATGACGTCGCACGGACCGTCGCCGTCCATGTCCATCACGCCGACGGACCACCCGGCGGCCGCGTTGGCGTTCTCCCCGTTGAGCTTCCCCGTCGCGTTGGACAGGTCGCTTCGCCCGGAGACAGGGCCCGACACCACGTAGACCGCGCCCGCGTTGTCCTGGACGCCCCACGCACCCACCACGAGGTCCATCATGGCGTCGCCGTCGATGTCTCCGGCGGACACAGACCACCCCGCCCAGCCCTCCACCGACTCGCCTATCAGCGTGGCGTCCGCGTCGGCCAGGTCGAGTTGCCGTCCGAATGGGCCGAGCACCACGTAGGCGGCCCCGGTGCGGTCGTCCCCGCCGTGGTGGGCGCCGACGAGGACGTCCCCCTGGCCGTCCCCGTCGAGATCTCCGGCGTAGACGGCGGCGCCAGCAGCATCGTGCTCGTGCTCCGCGACGAGGCGCGTCTCCGCGTCCGAGAGCGACGTGCAGTCCCCGCTGTCGCAGTCCTGGTCGATTCCATCTCCGCAGATCTCGTGCGCTGCGGGGCTTGTTCCCGCAGAGGCGTCGTCGCAGTCGGTGGCCTCGGCCACGAACCCCGTTCCGGCCACGCACGTGGTCACGGCGCCCTCGGTGACGCCGTAGCCATCACCGTCGCCGTCGGGATACCAATCCCGCTCGATACATGGGTCCTCGCCCCCGCAAGCGGCGAGGAGGAGGGCCCAAAGCAGGGAAGGAACGAGCATTTCATCGGCTATAGTCTTGATGTCAGGTTCTCGCTACCCCTCCCGAGGGTGATTCTGCGGGCAATCAAGAAGGCGGTCGCCCGCGTCAGCGAAACAAGCGCGACCCCGCGCAGGTTCTCGCCCTTCCACCCGGCGGCGTCGTGCATGCCAGGGGCGATTCAGTAGCCGCTGATGAGCATCTGGGTGGGAGCGCCCCCGTGCAGACGATCCCGTTGGCAAAGGACACCCAGGCACCAACGCAAGGTGCCGTCCAGGTGAAGCCATCGTTCGCCGGAGCACGCGCCGCGTCGGCAGCGGGCGCGTGTCGGCCTACATCGCGCTCAGCGTGATCGCGTCCGTGTCGGCGGGGAGAGGGGCTCCGTTCATGTTCCACGCGGCCCAACCAAACTGATCGACGCCGAGCGTGAGCATCAGACGCATCGTCATGGAGGGGTCATGGGCCGTGGGCGTCAGCCACACGACATCGATGCCGTTGCCGTCGTCGTCCCGCGGCACGCCCACGAACGCGTCACCGTCGTCGTATGTGTCATCCGCATCGTTGTCCTCGTAGGCAGCGACCCAGCCCTCTCCACGCGACACGTCGGGTACGATCTCGCTCGTCCACGCGCCGTCAGGCTCGCCGGACATCACGACCTGCCAGGGGTCGGTGACCGGCCCCTGGTCGACCTGGGCATCGCCCGTCGAGGTCGAGAAGAGCACGACCAGACGTGTGGATGCATCGTAGGGCATGTCGACGGTGCCGCCCAGACTCACAGACATCGCCGCCTCGAGGTTCCGCGCGAGGGGGATCGACGTCGGGGCTACCGAGGAGAGTACGCCGGTCTGGTCGTAGGCGTGGAGGTCGAACGCGTTCCACCCGGTGGTCAGGCCCGCCGTCGCGGCATCGGCGGCCGGTTCGCCAGCCACGTAGACCAGCTGGTAGCGGGACATGGCCACCAGGGACTCGTCCGCGCTGAACGATCCGTCTGCGTTCGTGTCACCGAACGCAAACGCCACGAAATTGCCGGTGATCGAATTGGACCATGTGGGGTCTGCCGCGAGGAGGGAGCCGTCGGGGACGCAGGTCCCGAGGTAGCCATCGGCGCCAGGGGTGAGCGTGCAGATGCCTGCGGACGGATCCGGCACGCTGTCCCAGTAGGCGGCGGCAGGGACGATGACGAGCGGCTCGGTGAACGCAACGGAGGTGGCGAAGCCCAGGGTGTCCGAGCCGGGCGACCCGGTGTCGTCCACGGCGGTGTCCTGCGTGTCGTTCCCGCTGTCGTCGACACTGTCGTCGACACTGTCGTTCGTCGAGCCGGTGTCATCCGACTTCCCGGTGCATCCGAGCGCAAGGGAGAGCGAGGCGAGGACGAAAGACGAGAAGAGAGTTGGAAATCGCAGCATTTTCAATCCATCGTGCGGGAGGGGGACGACCGCGGCGGCCGGCTCATACGTCGGGGCTGACGGCCATGCAAGCGCCAGGGCGAGCGGCCGGGGCGGTTCGTAGACGCGCCGGCTCGACCCGGCAGTTTGCGTTCACCCCGCCGGCAGAAAACTGCCTCGCACGGTCTGGCCTGGCTCGTATGTGCGAGAATTGTGTGCGTTGATCCGTCCGGGGACGCGGGGTTTCGCTGAAAGCGCAGTGGCACGCGCGTTGCTCTGCTCCCGGTCGCCCCCCAACCCTCGGAGCCCCGATGAAAACCACTCTCGTTCTTCTTCTTGCACTCTCGTCCCTGTCCGCCTGCGAATTCGAAGCCGGCGAGGGGGGCGGCGGCGGGTACAGCGAGGGCGGCGAAGGCGGCGGGGGGAGCGGTGGGGGCAGCGGCGGCGGCGGTGGCAACGTGACCGACACCGGCGGCGGCGGGTCGAGCTGCAACGATGCCAACGAGGGGTGTGGTCCGAACTCCTGCAGCGGCGAGGGCGGCTCGATGCTCCCGGGCGCGAATTGCCTGGGCTGCCACACAGGCGGCGAGCAGGGCAAGTTCACTGCGGCGGGGACTGTGTTCACGGACAGCAATGGCTCTGGCAAGTCCAGCGGTGCCATCGTGACCATCACCGACGCTTCCGGACGTTCGATCACCCTGACGACCAACAGTGTGGGCAACTTCTACACCACGCAGAGCCTCACCTTCCCAATCACGGCGGAGGTGGAGCAGGGTGGCTTCACGAGTGCGATGGGCTCCGAGGTCACGACTGGAGCCTGCAACACCTGCCACCAGTGTGGCGGCACCGCGGGAGGCAAGCTCTACTCGGAGTGACCGGCGCGACGTGTCCCCCAGCGGCATCAGGGTCGGTCGAATGACGGTGTCTCGTTGGCGGATGCGTCGGATACGGTCTCCGCCAACGGAGGTCTCCATGGCCGCGCTCACGCAGCAATCTGCCCCGAGTCAGGCACCGCCGGTGCAGGCAGAGGCCAACACCCAGGGGTCCAGCGGCAACGTTCGCCAGAACCAGCTTGGCAACGCCGAGCTCCAGGCTCGTCTCACAGCCGGGCGCGGGAGCGACACCGGCGCTTCGGGCGCGGAGGGCGGGTCCGGGAGTTCGGGCGACATGGGCTGGAAGCCCTCGGTGAAGGCCAAGCTCGAGAAGCTCGCGCCCGAGGCCGTGGACGAGCTGAACACGGCCTGGGATGCGTACGCGGCGCATGTCCGCTCCAACGTCGCTGCCGGGTGGAAGCAGGGGTGGATGGGTGATCTCTCTCTGCTCGCCACCAAGCGCACCGAGGTGAAGCTGGACTGGCAGAAGATCGCGGGTCCGATCCAGTATCCGTACCCGCAGGTCAACACGCGGGAGCCGAAAGAAGGCGATCCGATGGGGATCTGCTGGGACTGGGCGAAGGACGTGAAGAAGTTCCTGGCCGCCCTGGGGCTCAAGCACTGGACCGCGTATGAACTCGATCGCGACAACCCCGCACACCACGCGGCGATGCTGATCTCCGCCGATGGGAGCACCCGCGTCGTGTTCGACGGATGGGACAACTGGCAGGACCGGGCACAGGCGCAGCTGCAGTCGGAGTGGGGCGGATAGTCGGCTGCTCGCCGGCCCGGGCGCGCCCTACTGGTTCACTCCCACTTCCGCCCGCTGCTTCGCGCTCACCGTGATCGTCGGCCCGGCGATGCCCAGGTCCCCGCTCACCAGCGTAGCTTCGTTCGTGCCCATCACGGTCTGGGATACCGAGACTTCGCTACCCTTGGCGGTCAGCTTGCCGCCCTGTGCGGTTCCGAGCAGGAGCGTGGCGTTGCCGTTCGGTGCGCTCACGGATGTAGTGGCGGTGAACACGGCGTCGCCGTTCTGCACGACCTTGACGTCTCCCCCGGTTGCCGTGACCGTCGCGCTCTTCATGGCCCCCGAGGCGAACGCGCCGGCAGCGCCTGCGCTCACCTTCACGGTGCCGTCGCAGTCCTGGACCTGCACCCAGCCGGAGCCCGTCTCGGTGACGGTGAGGGTCATCGGCGCTCGCGGGATGCTGACTGTGAGCGTCACGTCGATGCTGGAGACGCCGGTGCTCTTTCCCGGAGACCGGGTGCTGATCCGGCCGCCGTTGGCGTCACCGTACACGGCGAGGCCGATGCCCTTTCCCGCGGTCTCCATCGCGCTCTCGACGGTCCCGGTGACGACGTACTGCATGCGGGCGGACAGCGTCTGGGTGTCCATGCAGCGCACGGACAGGTTCCCCGACGAGTGGGTGATGGAGATGGGCTTGCCCTTCGCGTACCCCGCGGCAGCGCCGGAATTTCCACCTTCGTAAGTGGATTCTCCGTCTTCGGCGCGCGCCGGGGCGACCATCGCCATGGGGATGAGCAGGGCGAGAGCGGAACCGACGACGCGGGAGCAACGCATGAGAACCTCAGTGGGGGGGACGACAATGCCGAGACCGGCACATATCATCCCCGCCCATCGGGCCCTACTCGGCGGGGCCGGACTCGGCGGGTCCCGCATCCGCGGGGCCGGCCTGACTGGTCTCGCCTGCCACGCCACCCGCGGGCCGACGGCGACGGCGACGGCGCTTCTTCTTCGCGGCTTCGCCGGCCTCCGTGGTGGTGTCACCGGCGGCCTCCTCCGTTGCGTCATCCTCGATGTCGTCCGGGGGAGCGGCCTGCGCGGGGGGGGCGATGTCGGTGGGGGGCGGAGCGTCTGGCGCTGGGCGCGTGCGCTCGGGGCGAGGCTCGCGGGGGGGGCGGGGTGCGGCGGGCTGATCCGCTCGGGGGGCACGATCCTCTCGCGGGCGATCCTCGCGCCGTGGGCGATCCTCGCGAGGGGGCCGCTCCTCGCGCGGGCGGTCGTCACGGGCGGCGCGCTCCTCGCGGGGGCGGTCGTCGCGGGCGGGCCGCTCCTCGCGCGGGCGGTCGTCGCGGGCGGGGCGCTCCTCGCGGGGTCGGTCGTCGCGGGCGGGCCGCTCCTCGCGCGGACGGTCGTCACGGGCGGCGCGCTCCTCGCGGGGGCGGTCGTCGCGGGGGCGGTCGTCACGGGGGCGGTCGTCGCGCCGGGGGCCGCGGTCGTCGCGGGGGCCATCGCGCCGGGGTCCACGGTCATCGCCGCGGGTCGGGCGCTCCGGGCTCTCGTCGATGCCGCCGCTGCCGTTGTCCCTGTCGATGAGCTCCGCGCGCCGCTTGGCGTCGAACTGCATGAAGGCCCGGATCATGACGGCGATCAGCTTGTCTGCATCCGGACGCTCCTTGAGCCGCTTCGCGGCATCGAGCCAGGACTCGTAGGCCGTGGAGCCGGAGGCGTCCTTGATCACGCCGGAAACGCGTTCGGCTCGCAGCGCGGCCGACTCATCCGGAGTGGGCATCTGCCGGACGTCGAACTGGATCTTGTGGATGCGCTCCAGCGAGATGCGGCTCGAGAAGTCCGCGCCCCCGGCGAGGTTGAGCACCACGCCCGTCTTCCCGATGCGCCCGGTGCGCCCCGAGCGGTGCAGGTACACCGCCGGGTCGTCCGGGAGTGCGTAGTTGATGACGTGGGAGAGGTCTGAGATGTCGATCCCGCGGGCCGCGACATCGGTCGCGACCAGGAACTGCGTGGCGCCGGCCTTGACCCGCGCCATCACCCGCTCGCGCTGCTTCTGGGGCAGGTCGCCGGAGATCATCTCGGCGTTCATGCCCTGGCGCTCCAGGTAGCTGCACACCGTGCTCACGTCTTCTTTTGTATTACAGAATATGATCGCGGACTTGGGGCGCTCTTTCTCGATCAGGTCGAGGAGTGCGCGCGCCTTGTGGTAGTCCGGGCTCGACTCGTACAGGATGTGTGTGACCTGCTGGACGTTGTCGCCGTCGAACGACAGCATGATGTCCAGCGCGTCCTTCGTGTACCGGCCGATGAGCCCACGAATGGACTCGTTGACCGTGGCCGAGAACAGCAGCGTCTGCCGGTTGGGCTGGCACTTGTCCAGGATCTTGCGAACGTCTTCGAGAAAGCCCATCGAGAGCATCTCGTCCGCCTCGTCGAGCACCGCGAACTGGACGCCGGAAAGATCCAGGTTTCCCCTTCGGATATGGTCGAGGATGCGGCCGGGGGTGCCCACCACGATCTCGGAGCCCTCCTTCAGCGCTGCCACCTGCGACTCGAACCCGACGCCGCCGTAGATCGCGCAGATGCGCAGATCCTTGAACTTCGCGATGGCGGCGCACTCCTGGGCGATCTGGATCGCCAGCTCCCGGGTGGGGGAGAGCACGATCGCGCGGGTGCGGTGCTCAGCCTCGGCGATGCGCTCCACGATCGGCACGCAGAACGCAGCCGTCTTGCCCGTGCCGGTCTTGGCCCGCACGATGAGGTCGCGACCGGCCAGGGCCGGATCGATGGTCTGCGCCTGCACGGGGGTCGCGTTGGCGTAGCCCATGGCAGTGAGGCCCTGCAGGACCTCGGGGGAGATGGGAAAGTCCGCGAACATGCGGTCGGACACGTGGTCGCGTTGCGCAGGGGCGGGGGAAGGGGAAGTCACAGCTTCGGCTGCGGAAAATTCAGTATCTGACACCAGTTGGCTCCGTCGGTTGACCATCACGCCATGCCCGAACGAGCCGACGAAAAGTCCGTTGGGCTATGCCGAACCGGCGCCTCGCGCAATTCCCGAGTGCAATCGGGAACGGGACACCGCGCTGTGCGGTGTCCCGGAAAGCGGCATGGGCGCGGCATCGTAGCGCACCTGGCGGCCGAACCCGGATGTTCCCCCTTGCCGGGGTTCGCGGCTGCTCGTACACTGTCCGGCTTCTCAAGGAGCCGCGTGTCCGACGAGCGCCCGAACCCATCCCTCTCCCCGGATCCCGAGGCGGCTGCGCGGCTGCTCACGCTCGTGCGGGCCAGCGCACGGGTGGTGCTCACCGGGCCGGAGGGCCCGGACGGAGACTCGATCGGCGCGTGCCTGGCGCTTCGCCGCATCCTCCGGACGCTCGCCCCGGGGGTCGTCGTCGACGTCGTCGGCGTCGCGGGGTCCAGGTACGCGTTCCTGCCGGACGTCGCAGAGATGCTGGCCAACAGCGAAGCACAGGGCGCAGACGGGGTCGTCGTGCTCGATGGGGATTGCCGTCGCCTGCCGGCGCCGGTGCTCTCCGCGTTCAGCGCCGCACGATGGACCGGTCTCGTGGACCATCATCACTCCACCGATGCAGCGGGCTACGCCGTCGCCCTCCTCGCACCGAAGGCGGAGAGCACGTGCGGGATGGTCGCAGCGCTCGCGGGGCTCTGGGGGGTGCCGCTCGACGCTGATCTTGCAAGCCTCGTGTACGCGGGCCTGGTCTTCGACACGGGCGCCTTCCGGTACTCCAACACCCAGCCCTCCACGCACCGGCTCGCGGCGAACCTGCTGGAGACCGGCATCGACCACTCGGCGATCGTCCTGCGCACGCTGGTGGAGCGACGGGCCGCGTCGCTGCGCCTGATGGGCGTGATCTTTTCTTCGGCGCGCTTCGGAGCGGCCGGCCGCACGCTCGTCGGCACCGTGGATCGGGAGACCCTCCGTGCGCTCGGCGCGAGGGAGACGGACCTCGACGGTGTGGTGGACGTGCTCCAGCACGTGGAGAACGTCGAGGTGGCCGCCCTGATCGCAGAGCGGCCGGGCGGCGCGAAGGTGTCGCTGCGGTCACGCGGGCGGCTGAACGTCGCCGCCATCGCGCAGCAGCTGCACGCCAGCGGCGGGGGGCACGCGAAGGCCGCCGGTGTGGTGATGGCCGCGGACAGTTTTGCCGATGCCGTGGAGCGGGTCGCCGGGCTGCTGGAGCGCGAAACGTCCATTGGTGCGTGATCCGCATCGACTTGTCCTCGCGGCGTGCCTGCTCGCGTTCGGCGCCTGGGCGAGCGTGCCGGGGCAGGTGGACGAGGTGTACGTCGTGTGGGGCCGGGCCTCGGGGCTGGTGAACGGCCTGGCTCGGCCGGCCTCCGGGCAGGGGTTCGACTCGCCGGTGCAACTCGGGCTCATGGTGCTCGCGGTCGTGGCGCACGTGCCTCCCGGCCTCGCGACGAAGGGGATGTCGGCGCTGGCGGGGCTGGGGGTGATCCACGTACTCGACGGCTTCCTGCCGCGGCGGGGCGAGCCGGGCGGTGCATTCGGCACGCTGGTGCTGCTCGCGCTGGCAGCGTCGTTCCCGCTCGGCGTGGGGTCTGCCGGCGGCATGGAGACGACGCTGGCGACGGCGTTGCTCGCGCGTGGCTGGGGGCTCCTGTGTGCGGGGGACAAGGCGGCGGCGGGCTGGTTGCTTGCGGGGGCGTTCGTTCGCCCGGAGGGGCTCGTCTGGTTGGCGCTCGGCTGCGTGGCCATGCCCGCCTGCATGCCGGCCTTCGCCGCCGGTGTCGTCGGGTGGGTCGCCTGGTGCGTGACGATGGGGCTTCCCTCGTCGTTCCTCGAGGATTTCGTCGGGGGCGGGCCCCCGCTCAACGGCTTCCTGGAGCTGGCGCAAGGGGCACTGGTGTTCGCACCCGCCTGGGTCGGGGCGTTGGTGATGGCTCGCGGGCGGCGGCCGTGGGCCTGGGCGCCGTTGGCTCTCCATGCGATCGAGGTGGTTCGCGTGGGCGGCGACTCGATGGGCAGTGACCGCCTGCTGCTACCTGCGATCGCGGCGCTGTTGGCGGGGTCAGGGCCCGCGACACTCGGGACCCGCTGGCCGGGCTTCCTGCTGCTCGGGCTCACCCTGCCTTCGCTGTTCATCGAGGCGCACTTCACGGCGTCGGGCAAGATCGGCCTGGTGGCGCGCTCGTGGACGCCGGACCGGGCCACCTTCGACCTGGAGACACCGCGCAGGGGGGACGTGGAGTGGCTGGTGCGCCGGCCTCGGGACGGGGCCGAGGTGCGCACCCGGGAGGTCGGGATGCCGCTCCTGGCTCCGTGGGTCACGGTGCGCGACGCGGTGGCGCCTGAAGATGTCGACGTCGTCCCCTCGACGAGCGCCCCTCCCGCGTCGCAGGACCCGGCGCGGGGCGACTTCGCCTGCAGCCGGTCCACGAGCGCGACCCCTGGGGGGCTGTCGGCTGTGCCTGCGGACGAAGTCCGCGACGTCGTGTGGAACGACCAGCAGTTCTCGGTGTGGGACTGTGATCCGGGTGCGGTGGACTGGGCGGGGACGGAGGTCCGCCTGCTCCGCTGGCGCAGCCTGTTCCAGTCCGCGCCGGACCAGCCCTGGCTGCGCTGGAACTATGCACGCGCGCTCGCGGACGCTGGACAGGACGAGCAGGCGGAGCGTTTGGCGCGGGCGCCCGCACTGCCGGACTTCCTGAATGTGAACCCCGCGAACGCGCTCTTCTTCATCGACGGTCCGCTGCCCACGACCTTCGAGCCCGCTGGTCGTGGCTGGGGGCTCCTGTGGAATGCCTCGCTCCGCAGCCGACCCCTGTCCGCGTCGGAGGCGAGCAGCGTGGCCCTCGCACTGGACGCGGATGCGCCCGGAAAGGAGGGGGCCCGCGCCCTCCTGCGCTGGGACTGCGAGGGTGGCGAGCCGCAATCCGTCTACGTCGAACGCCCGACAAACGTCGATGTGAACCCGCCGGTCTGCGCCGGCAGCCCGCGTCGGTTGACCGTCTCGTTCACCAACGACACAAGCCAAGGCGGCGACAGGAACCTCTGGGTGCGTTTGCTGCGTGCCCCATCGCGTTGATCCAGTTACGCCGCCACGTCGTATTTTCTCGCCCTCCCGGAGTCCCCATGCGCCTTCACTCCCTGTCGTTCGCCCTGCCACTCCTGCTCGCTGGTTGTGATGGCAAGGCGCCCCCCGTGACCTACTCATCGAGCACCGATCCCACGATCGACGCCTCGGACGCGGATACGGACACGGACACCGATGCGGACACCGACACGGACACCGACACGGACACAGACACCGGGACGCTCTCGCTCTACGATCAGCTCGGTGGTCACGATGCCGTCGCGGTCGTCGTGTCTGCGTTCCTCGCGCACGTCGGGGCAGACTCGCAGATCAACTTCATGTTCGCGAACACCGACCTCGGCAATCTGTCCCAGATGCTGCAGGACCAGATCTGTGAGGCCAGCGGCGGCGGCTGCACCTACACCGGGGGCTCCATGGTGGACGTGCACGCTGGGATGGCGATCACCGATGCGCAGTTCAACGCGCTCATCGGCGACCTGCTCGCGACCCTCGACGATCTCTCCGTGCCCTACAGCGCGACGCTGGACGGATCGGAGACCATCGATCCGCTGCTGCAAGCGCTCGTCGACATGCAGCCCCAGATCGTCACCGACGCGGACGGCTCCGGCGTGCTCTTCAACCAGCTCGGTGGTCATGCCCAGGTGCAGGCCATCGTCGACGGCCTCATCACGAACGTCGGCGCCGACTCGCGGATCAACGGGCGCTTCGCCACCACCGACCTGACCGTGTTGAGCGGCCTGCTCGTCGAGCAGATCTGTCAGGCCACGGGCGGGTACTGCGTCTACTCCGGCCTCGACATGGTCACCGCCCATACCGGGATGGGGATCACCGATGGCGAATTCGACGCGATGGTCGAAGACTTCGCAGCCGCCCTCGACACCCTCGGCGTGGACCACGCAGCGGACTTCTCCGGCACGCTGCCCGCCGATCTCCTCGGTCAGGCCCTCGCCGGGATGCGCGGCGACATCGTCGGGCACTAGGCCCCGGCCCCGCACTCAGGGGACCACCACGGTCTCCGTGAGCGGCGCGAACCGTCGATCGTTCCCCCAGACCTCCACGATGCGCAGCTCGACGTCATCGTCCCAGGTGGCGTCGGTGACGTGGAGATCGTAGCCGGCATCCGGCACGGTCTCGCTCGCCGAGAAGTGGTAGTGCCCGGCGAGGTCCGCCCACACCTGGTCTCCGAGTGGGCCGGTCTCGTCCACGATCGTCGCGATCTTGTCCAGGTCGAACGCGGCCGGGCTGAAGTGCATCGGGATGTGGCTGAACAGCGTGATGTGCTCACCCATGCCGTCGGCTGCTGCGGCCTCGAGCTGCGACGTGAAGAACGGCCAGCTGCCTCCCTCGAAGTCGTGGAGGTACCCGAGCTCGCCGAGCATCGGATCGAGGATCCGGGACGCCCAGTCGAGGCCGATGAACCGCACGCCTTCGTAGGTGAACGCCATGTTGTGGAACCAGCTCGGCGCCCCGACCTCGGGGTTGTCCACCCTCACCGGGCCGAGCGTGAAGTCGGGGAAGGCCTGGGTCAACGCGGCGTAGTGGTCAGTGAACGTCGTGTCGTACGCCTCCTCCGACCCGAGCTGGATCTCGTTGTCGCCGTTGATCGGCACGTAGGGGAGGACCAGCCGGTCGAGGGACGCCCGGGCGCTCGGGAGGCCGTCGCCCCAGCCGATGTCGCCCACCACCAGCACCAGCCGCAGGTCGCGTGTGTCCGCCTCGCTGTTGATCCACGCGACCGCGCGGTCCAGCCGATCGAGGTTCTCTCCCGTGACGGTGGAGACGTGCGGGTCGGCGATGACTGCGTACCGGAACTGGAGCACGAGGTCGGCTTCCGGTGCAGGCTGTGCAGGCGCGGAGTCGTCCCGGAGCGCTTCATGCGAGGCACAGGCGAGGAGTGTCACCAGCATCATGAACACCTCGAACCTTGGCTATGCAGCCGGCTCGTTGCCGGCCAGCGGCGAGGGGGCCGCGAAGCGTGTTCCCTTGGTCGCGGTTTCGTATTAAACGAACGGGCGTTTCCCGCACCCCCGCGCTTGCCGTGATGGCGAGCCTTTCGTTGAGGTACATCGTGAGCACCTGGGTTTATTCGTTTGGTAGTGGTCAGTCCGACGGTGACGCTGGCATGAAGGCCCTCCTCGGAGGGAAGGGGGCAGGCCTCGCGGAGATGACGCGCATCGGCCTCCCGGTGCCTCCTGGATTCACGATCACCACGGCGGTGTGCAACCACTGGTTCAAGAACGACGGTGGCTACCCCGAGGGACTCTGGGACCAGGCGCAGGCGGCCCTGGCGATGGTGGAGGAGCGCACGGGGAAGCAGTTCGGCAGTGCAGAGAACCCGCTGCTGTTCTCGGTGCGCTCCGGCGCCGCCCAGTCGATGCCCGGGATGATGGACACCGTGTTGAACCTCGGGCTCAACGACGAGACCGTGCTCGGGCTCGCCGCCCGCACGGGGCGCCCGATGTTCGCCTGGGACAGCTACCGCCGGTTCATCATGATGTTCGGGGACGTCGTGCTCGAGCTGCCGTACGCGCACTTCCAGCGGGTCGTCACCGAGGTGTGCAAGGGCAAGGAGCCGCGCGACCTGCCGCTGGAGACGCTGATCCAGCTGGTCGGCCGGTTGAAGGCGGTGGTCGCCGACGCGTGGGGCCCGTTCCCCCAGGATCCGCAGGTGCAGCTCAAGCTCGCCGTGGAGGCCGTGTTCAAGAGCTTCAACGGGCAGCGTGCCCGCTACTACCGCAAGATGCACAACATCCCCGACGACTGCGGCACCGCCGTGAACGTCCAGTCGATGGTGTTCGGCAACATGGGCGAGAAGTCCGCGACCGGGGTGTGCTTCACCCGCAACCCCAAGAGCGGCGTACGCATGTTCTTCGGGGAGTGGCTCGCGAACGCGCAGGGCGAGGACGTCGTGGCCGGTACCCACACCCCGAACCCGATCAACCGGGACGGCGGGGCGGAGGGCAGCATCACGCTGCAGGAGGCGATGCCGCAGGTCTACCAGGAGCTGCACGGGCTTCAGGCCAAGCTGGAGTCGCACTATCGGGACATGCAGGACATCGAGTTCACCATCGAAGAAGGCAAGCTCTGGCTGCTGCAGACCCGGAACGGGAAGCGCACCCCGGCCGCGGGCGTACAGATCGTGGTGGACCTCGTGCACGAGGGCGTGATCACCGAGGAGGAGGCGATCCGGCGGATCAAGGCGAGTGAGCTGGAGCTCGTCCTGCGGCCCGTGCTGGACCCCGACGCTCGCAAGAAGCGGATCGCGAAGGGGCTCGACGCGAGCCCCGGCGCCGCGAGCGGGCGGGTCGTGTTCCACTCCGAGGAGGCCCAGGAGATGGCCGACAAGGGAGAGCCGGTCATCCTCGTCCGCCTGGAGACGAGCCCCGAGGACATCCAGGGCATGAACATGGCCCGGGGCATCCTCACGGCGCGGGGCGGGCAGACCAGCCACGCTGCGGTCGTCGCCCGCGGCATGGGCAAGCCCTGCGTGGTCGGCTGCACCGAGATCCTCGTCGACTATGGTCGGCAACTCTTCTACGCCGGGGACACGGTCGTGAAGCGCGGCGACTTCATCACGATCGACGGAGGAACGGGCGAGGTCTTCGAGGGGGAGATCCCCACGCTCGCCCCCCCCACGGACGCCGGCGCGATGGGTGAACTGCTCGGCTGGGCCGACAAGCGTGCGCGGTTGAAGGTCCGGGCCAACGCCGACACCGGCGGAGACGCCGCGAATGCCCGTCGCCTCGGGGCGGTGGGGATCGGGCTGTGCCGCACCGAGCACATGTTCTTCGAGCCGACCGCGCTTCGGGCGATGCGCCAGATGATCCTCGCCGACGACGAGCGCTCCCGTCAGCGCGCGCTCAACGCCGTGCTGCCGATCCAGCGCAACGACTTCATCGAGATCTTCCGCGCGATGGATGGCCTGCCGGTGACCATCCGCTTGCTCGATCCGCCGCTGCACGAGTTCCTGCCGTCTCGCCCGGAGGAGGTCTCGACGGTGGCCAAGGACCTCGGTGTGCGCACCGAGGCGCTGCAGGAGCGGCTGAAGCAGCTGCACGAGTCGAACCCGATGATGGGGCACCGCGGGTGCCGTATCGGCGTGACGACTCCGGAGATCTACAACACCCAGGTCCGGGCCATGTTCGAGGCCGCTGTCGCCGTGGCGCGCGAGGGCAAGCTCGTGATCCCCGAGGTGATGATCCCGCTGGTGTCGATGCCTGCGGAGCTCGAGCGCTGCCGCAAGCAGGTCGAGGACACGGCCGAGGAGGTCCTCGCCGAGAACAACGTGCGGATCGACTACCGGATCGGCACGATGATCGAGCTGCCCCGCGCTTGCGTGCTGGCCGACAAGATTGCCGTGTACGCCGATTTCTTCAGCTTCGGCACGAACGACCTCACGCAGATGACGTGGGGGTTCTCGCGGGACGACATGGGCAAGTTCTTCACCGAATACCAGCAGCGCGGCGTCATCAAGGACTCCCCCCTCGCGATCTTCGACAAGGACGGTGTGGGAGAGCTGGTGAAGATGGCGGCACGGCTGGGGCGGGCCACCAAGCCGCAGCTGAAGCTCGGCGTGTGCGGTGAGCACGGCGGCGACCCGACCGGGGTCGCGTTCTTCCACGCCATCGGGCTCGACTACGTGAGCTGTTCACCGTTCCGGGTGCCTGTCGCGCGCCTCGCCGCGGCTCATGCCGCCCTCGGGGTCCTCTGACCGCCGATGCGCAGCGTTGCGGCAAAGACGCTATAGTTCGATGTTCAGAGCCGGAGCAGCTGGAGTCCAGATGAAGATCTGTCCCTTGTGCCATACCACCTACGAGGACTGGATTGACTTCTGCTTCAGTGACGGCATGCCGCTCGTCGCGAAGGGAGGGGTCTCTTCGCCGCTCCCTGTGAAGGCGTCGTCGTCCGGTGCCTCGATCGCGCCGAAGCTCGCCGAGGGCGCAGATCTGCCCTCGCCGGGATCGCTCAACGTGCCGGAACCCTCCGCCAGGGCCCAGGGCCGCGGGGAGGAGGTCGTCGCCCGGCCTCCCGCCGCGGAGCCCCCGTCGGACATCACCGGGATCTTCACGGGCCCGGTCACGGACGACGACGGCGAGCAGTTCCGGCGACCGCCGGCGCCGCAGGCCGTGAACCTCGCCGCTCTGGGGACCGGTGCGGTGCCCGAGGGCGCGGCTGATCGTTCGAGCGGGCCGGAGGTGGAGGTGGACGCGGAGTCGGACGAGCAGAGTCGGGCGACAGTGCCGCTCTCCTCCTCCGCGCTGGGTGTGCGCGAGCTTGCTGCCGAGGTCGAGGCCGACGCCGCTGCGGCGGGCCCGGTTGTCGAGTCGCCCGCCCCGTCGTCGGAGGAGCCGACGCCCGAGGGCCCGCCGTCCGCGGAGCCCACGCCGACCCCTGCGGAGGTCGAGCCGGCAGAGCCGGTGCGTCCGGCGCCCGTCGCACCCACCCAGTCCGCCCCGTCGGTGCTCGACTCCGAGCCGCCGGCTGCCGGCGGGGTCGGGGTCGGCTTGATCGTCGGCGGCGTACTCGTCGTCGGCGCCCTCGTCCTCGGGGTCCTCGGGGTGGGCGCGTTCTTCATGGGGAAGTCCGCCCCCGAGCAACCGGTTGCGTCGGCTGTCCCCGCCCCGCTGCCGGAGCCGAAGCCGGTCCCGCCGCCCGCTCCGGTCGCAGTCGCGCCGCCGCCCGTGGACCCGGCGCCGGTCGATCCGACGCTAGCGGCTCCGCCGGTCGCGGCTCCGCCCGTCGCCGCGCCTGTGGTTGCGCCCGTCGCCGCAGCCCCGGTGGTTGCGCCGGTGGCCGCAGCGCCGGTCAAGCCGCCCCCGACCGCTCCGACCCCCGTCAGCAAGCCCCCACCAGCCACGCCGACGAGCGCTCCCGCATCGACCACCGCGGACGCGGATCCCTGGGGCGCCCCAGCCGCCGCGGCCACCTCCGGCGTGTTGAAGATCGTCACGGATCCCGACGGCGCCACCGTCTACATCAACGAGCAGCAGCGCGGCAAGACCCCGCTGACCGTGGAGCTGGCGTACGGCGTGCACAACATCCGGGTTGTCCGCGCCGGCTACAAGACCGAGGTGCGCGACGTCACCATTCGCGTCGCCGAGCTCAACGTCCCGTTCATCCTCAAGCCCGAGGTGGTCACCGGTCAGGTGAACGTGTACGGGCCCGGCGGGTACCACGTGTTCATCGACGGACATGACCGCGGTGCGATGCCGGTCACCGTGCAGGTGAGCGAGGGCGTTCGCCAGTTCAAGCTCGTGAGCGACGCGGACGGTACCGGGTGCTCGCTCCCGAAGGAGATCGCGTTCCACTCCCCCGGTCGCCCCGAGACCGTCACGCTGGCCTGCCCCTAACGATCCTTCGCTCTGCATCGCGAATAAGAGCGCGGGAACACTGGTGGTTCGCTTGATGTTCCTCTATACTCGCGGCATGAACACCTTCCGTTCGTCCGCTCGCGTCTTTTTGCTTCCCTCCCTGGTTGCAGCGCTCGCGCTTGCCGGCTGCAAGCCCGGCGACGGCAAGTCGGCGGACGGCCCCAACCAGGTCGTGTCCTACTCCGATCAAGATGGGGACGGCATCATCGACTTCCACGAGGGTTTCGTGGATCCGGACGCGGAGACCACCGACACGGCCGCGCCCACCGCCTCTACCGACACGGATGGGGACGGCACGCCCGACTACCTGGACACCGACAGCGACGACGACGGCATCCTGGACGAGGTGGAGGCGGGCGACACCGATCCGCTCACGTTGCCCTTCGACTCCGACGATGATGGCATCGCCGACTTCCGCGATCTCGACAGCGACGACAACTGCATCGCCGATGTGGACGAGGGCCAGGGGGATCTGGACGGTGACAGCATCCTCGACTCGTCGGACCTCGACGACGACGGCGACACCATCAAGGACAGGTACGAGATCGGCGACGCCTGCGCGGTGCCCGACTCCGACGGCGACGGCGTGCCCGACTACCAGGACAACGACTCCGACAACGACAACGTGGCAGACGTCTACGAGTCGGGGACGACCGCGTGGGACGACACCCCACGCGACAGCGATCAGGACGGCACGCCCGACTACCTCGATCAGGACTCGGACGGCGACGGGGTCTCGGACACGCAGGAAGACGGCACGTCGAGCCCGGATGAGGCCCCGCGTGACACCGATGGCGACGGCATCATCGACTCCGCGGACTTCGACTCCGACAACGACGGCGTCACCGACGTGGACGAGGCCACGATGGGGACCGACCCGCGCAACGCCGACAGCGACGGCGACGGCTTCACCGACGGCGCCGAGGTGGCAGCCGGCACGAATCCGTCGGATGCGTCCTCGAAGATCGACGGCATCTACGTGACCGTCCCCGAGCGCACGACGGTCGAGGACACGTTCGACTTCACCCTCAACGTCGAGATGGGCGACGTCCTGTTCCTCCTCGACACGACATGCTCGATGAGCACGACGCTGTCCGGGATGGCGAGCCAGTTCTCGTCGATCGTCACGGGCCTCTCCAGCACGCTGCCCGACGCCGAATACGGTGTGGCCACGTTCGACGACTACCCGGACGGAACACACGGGAGCGCCGGGATCGACAAGCCCTACATCCTGAAGCAGCAGATCACCGACAACACCTCGACCGTGCAGAGCACGCTGTCGTCGCTCTCGATCCACAGCGGGAACGACACGCCCGAGTCGAGCATGGAGGCCCTGTACCAGGCGATGAAGGGCGTGGGCTACGACATGACCTGCGATGGCAGGTACTCCTCCACCACCGACGTGGTGCCGTTCATCGCAAGCTCGGGCGATCTCTTCGGCGGGGCAGGCGGCCAGTGGTACAACTCCTCGACCTCGGGCGGCGGCTCGGGAGGCGGTGCGGGCTTCCGCGACTACGCCCTGCCCGTGCTCATCTACGCGACGGACGCCCCGATGCGTGATGCGGGGTCCTCGAATTCCACGGTGAACGGCGTGCCCCGAGGCGCCTGCCACAACGCGAGCGGGAGTGACGTCATCTCCGCCGCCGGCAGCATGGGAGCGTACCTGATCGGCGTCTCGGTGAACGGCAATTCGCCGGTCGCCCAGATGAACACCCTCGCGGATGCCACCGGATCCTACGCCGACACCGACGGTGACGGCGCGGCCGACGACAAGCTGGTCTTCACGTGGACGGGCAGCTCGTCGGCTCTCCGCACCACCATCGTGAACGCCGTGACCGATCTCGTCGGCTCGCTCCAGTTCTCCGAGATCACGCTGGTCCCCGACGATCCGTACGGCTTCGTTGTGGGCATCGATCCCGAGAGCTACACGCTGTCGAGCAGCGCCAACGGGCAGGTGATCGACTTCACCCTGACGTTCCGCGGCGCGGTCCCCGCCGCTTCGGAGGACGAGGTCTACCACGTCGCCCTCAACGTCGTGGGAGATGGCACCGTCCTGCTCGACACCCTCGACATCTACGTCGTCGTCCCGGGGAACTGAAATGCGCACACCACTCCTCCTCCTCCTCGCCCTCTCCATCTCGGCCTGCTCAGACACCGGCCTCAAGCTCGTGTCCGACTACGGCGGCGTGTACGAGTCGAGCATCACCGGGCGCGTGTGTGACCCGGACACGAACCAGTGGATGACCGGCGCGACCGTGTACACGCACATCGTCTCCGACGCCGGCCAGCTCATCGGCACCGTCGAGTCGATCACCGACGAGGAAGGGTACTACCACCTGACCAGCCTGCGCGACGGGCTCGTCTACACGGTCTACGTGCAGTACGGCAGCACCGTGCTCGACCAGTACGACGTCGATCTCAGCGGTGGCGGGGATGTGGTCGTCCCCGATCCGACCTGCGGGGGGTCGGTGTCGGGCGACGTCGCTGTGGTCACCGGTGACTTCGACGACATGGCGGCGGTCCTGCAGGCTGTGGGAATCACCAGCTTCACGATCATCGACGGGCGCGACTCGGCCGGGCTGGTGGAGTTCCTGAGGTCGTCCGCCAACCTCGCACCGTACCAGGCCGTGTACTTCGCCGGCGGGCACGTCGAAGAAGACGTGGTCTACGACACCGACGGCTCCGACGTCGCGGGGGACGTCCCCGCCGTGCTCGCTTCGATCCACGACTACGTGACCGGGGGAGGGAAGGTGGTGGCCAGCGACTGGTCGTACGACGTGATCGAGCAGGTCTGGCCGGACAAGGTCGACTTCCATGGCGACGACGCTGTCCCCAACGCAGCGCAGCTCGGCGTGCCGATGAACGTCAACGCCAACGTCGTGGACGATGGGCTCACGACCGCCGTCGGCGCCTCCACGATGCAGGTGAACTTCGATCTCGATGCCTGGCCCGTGGTCGAGAGCGTCGGCGACGGAGTGAAGGTGCTCCAGACCGGCGACGTGACCTGGCGGTTCGGCATGGACACCACCAACGAGAGCGCAAAGCCGCTCGCGCTCTCGTTCCCTGCCGGGGACGGCACCGTGGTGCTCACCGCGTGGCGGATGGCCTCGAACACCGACGGCAAGGGCGGCAAGGTGATCCGCTACCTGATCAACGACCTGTAGGCGCGCCTCGCGGCGGGCGTGGGGCGATGAGGCAGGTTCCCATGGGCAGGTACACCGAGACCGTGCTGCCGCGTCCCAGCTCCGAAGCAATGCGAGCGGTGCCGCCGGCCTGCCGCGCGATGCCGTAGACCGTCGAGAGGCCAAGGCCCGTGCCCTGGCCCGCGACCTTGGTGGTGAAGAAGGGCTCGAAGGCGCGCCGGCGCGCCTCGGCCGACATGCCCGTGCCGTCATCCTGCACGCTCAGGCAGGCGCACTCGCCTTCCGGGAGCTCCGCGTCGCCAGCCAGCCGCTGGAGACGCAGGCACACCGTGCCCCCGGACGGCAGCGCGTCCCGGGCGTTCGTGAGCAGGTTCAGCACGACTTGTTCGAATTGTGCGGGGTCCGCCCGCACGATCAAGGCGCCCGCCGGCAGCTCCGTCACGAGCGCCACCTGGTCGCCGAGCACGCGGCCGAGCACCGGGAGCAGCTGGCGGACGAGCTCGGCGAGATCGAAGTCGCGAAGCTCGACCGTCTCCTGGCGGCTGAAGGTGAGCAGCTTGCGGTTCACGTCCCGCGCCTGCTTGGCGGCGCGCATGATCTCCTCGATCGGGCGCCGATGCTCACTGCCGTCGGGCAGGCGCGCAGAGAGTATGTCTGCATAGCCGAGCACGATGGCGAGCAGGTTGTTGAAGTCGTGCGCGATCGTCCCGGCCAGCTGGCCGATGGCATCCATCTTCTGCACCTGGGCGGCCCTGGCTTCGAGCCGCCGCCGATCGGTGTTGTCGTGGATGATCGAGAAGAGCAGGTCCCGGCCGCCGTGCCGGAACGGCCCGGTGAAGACCTCCACGTTCTTGATCTCGCCGAACCGTGTGCGGTGATCGAAGTTGAAGTAGCGTCGGTTTCCCTTTCGCGTCTCCTCGAGCTCCCGCGTGAGCCGCTCCGGCTCCATCATGTTGATCTCGCTGATGTACATCGTGCGCAGTTCGTCTCTCGACCACCCGTAGAAGGCCACCGCGGCGGAGTTCGCGTCGAGCACCTTGCCGGTCGCGCCGTCCAGCAGCAGCTTGATCGCCGGGTTGACCTCGAAGATCGCGTTGAAGAACGCTTCGATCTCCGGAAGATCAGCGAACTCTGGGGCGTTGCTCATCGTTGCTCACGCGGTTGCGGCGCCAGGTGTTGACGACCGGGTGCGAAGCGGACGGGCGAACGGAGCAGGGCCAGCCTCGAGGATGCACCCATGCTATCGGTGATCCTGCGAAATTGGCAGTGGATCATCCTCGATTCTCACGTTGGTCGTACCCGGCCCTGCGAGGCCTCCGGGGATCAGCCTGGATCGGGCGTCGGCTGCAGGCGGCTCGGATCCGGGAGCAGGATGTACCCCTTGTCGAGGTCGCCGAGGAACGCGCAGGCGTCCCCACCCACCTGACCGAGCACCGCGCCCACGTATGCGGTGATGAGCGCCTCGATGCGCTCCTCCAGCTCGCCGATGCGGGTACCGTTCAGGTCTGGGAGGTGCGCATCGAGGATGCTGTCGAGCGCGTCGGAGGGCTCGAGCATCGGCGTGCCATCCATCATCCGCTCCTGGATGAGCTCCCGCAGGCGGTCCACGGACTCCTTGCGGCTGCCGATGGGGCCGGACTTGATGCGGATCGGGCGATCCAGCCCGAACAGCATGATCTGCGCGGCCTGGAAGTGCGTCTCGATGATGCGATCGGACTCGCTGCCCGGGTCCGGGTCGAAACCCATGCGCATCCAGGCCTTGGCCATGGTGCGCGGGTGACTCGCGGAGATGTTGTTGTTGGCGTACTCGTCGATCTTGAACCGACCGAAGTGCTCGAGCAGCAGGCGGTCACAAGGCCGAGAGCCCGACAGGTTCTCGATGATCACCGGCGCGTTTACGGTGAGCGTACAGTGCCCCCGTCCGCGGTTCTTCGACACCCACCGGAGCGTGTCCTCGTGCGTGCGAAGGCTCTCGGCCGTCACGAGGATCAGGTTTCCAGCTTCCGTCGTCTCCAGCACTGCGCCGCCCGAGGGGTCACGCGGGGTCCAGCCCAGGTCCAGTCCGAGGTAGCGAATAGTCCGCAAATTAACTCCTTGGTTCGTTTCGATAGGATCACTTCCAACGATTCAGCAGGCCGGACAACGCCAGCGGCACACCGCGCGCACGTTGGGCCAGGGTGGCGCCGCCGCGAGAGACTTCCACGAGCCCACGGGCCATGGTGACCAGCGCCTCGTTGTAGGGGTACCACCACATCTCGCGCTTCTGGCCGGTGCGGTCGATGCACACGGTCCGGACCTCGGTGAGGCCCTCGAGGCCGAAACGCGAGCCGGTCACCCCGTACCCGCTCTCACCGCGGCCGGTCCACGCTGCGCCGCCCATCGGTCCGGTGAAGCAGCAGTTGTTCACGAAGATGACCCCGCATCGGATCCTCCGGGCCACTGCCTCGGCGGCCACGAGATCCTTGCCCCATACGCTCCCGCAGAGACCGTACGGCGTTCGGTTCGCGAGCAGGATGGCCTCGTCGATGGTGTCGAAGGGCACGATGGGCAGGACGGGTCCGAAGGTCTCCTCGACCATCACCGCAGCGTCGGCGGGCACGTCCGTGAGGACGGTCGGCGCATAGAAGTAGCCAGCGCCGCTCGCGGCGCCGCCTGTGCGCACCTGTGCGCCCGCCGCTCTTGCCGATTCGACCTGCGCGGAGACCTTGTCCAGGGCCGCAGCGTTCACGAGGGGGCCGACGTCCACCCCCATGCGCAGGGCCTGGGTCGCGGCGACCACGCGGTCCACGAAGCTCGCGTAAACCGAGCGGTGCACGTAGCAGCGCTCGACCGAGGCGCAGTCCTGGCCGGCGTTGTGGAAGGCACCCCAGACGATGCCCGCAACCGCGCGGTCGAGGTTCGCGTCGGCCAGGACGATCGCGGCGTCCTTGGAGCCGAGCTCAAGCGAGCAGGGGATGAGCATCGACGCCGCCTGCATCGCGACGCGCTTCCCCGCTCCTACGCTGCCGGTGAACACGATCTTGTCGGGGTGCGCGGCGATCAGGGCCTCGCCCACCCGCCCATCTCCCTGCACGGTGGTGACGAGGTTCGTGGGCAGCGTCGCGGTGAGCACCTCCGCGAGCAGCGCGCCGGTGCGCGGGGCGTGCTCGCTCGGCTTGAAGACGACGGCGTTCCCGGCGAGCAGCGCCGGCACGATCGTGCGCAACGGCAGGTTGAAGGGGTAGTTCCACGGCATGATCAGGGCGACGACGCCCATCGGCTCGAGCTCGAGCCAGACCTGCTTGCCGGGGTAGTTGATCGGGTTGAGCGGCACATCGATCGGCGCTAGCAGGTCGTCGATCACCGAGAGCCAGTGGTCGAACAGCTCGCCTGTCGTGACGACCTCACTCGTCCACGCCTCACCGAGCGGCTTGCCGAGCTCTTCGTGCAGCACGCGCCCGATCTCGTCTGCGCGCGCCAGCAGGGCGTTCCCGAGCGCGCGAACGGTCGTCTTGCGTGCCTCCAGTGTCAGCCCCGCGTAGGCCGAACCCGCGACACGGGCGGCGCGAACGACTGCATCCATCGTGTCGACAGCCGTCGCGTCGATCGCCCAACCGCTCTCTGCGCCGGTCGTCGGATCGATCCCTACGATGCGCGTAGCGGCTTCGGTGGCGGTCATTCTGGACATCCCGGCCGCTTATCTCATCCCGAGAGCGAGCGCGCCCATTGTACCTCTGCCAATTCCAGAAACGGCGCCCGTAATGGGCTGTATATGTCCTTGAGCGCCGCGCTGGTGAGATCGGCGGCTTCGCTTCGCGCACCGGGGCCGCGCAGGCTGTGGAGCAGCCCGAGCAGCAGGCTGCGGTCCCCGCATGCCCGGGCGCTCGCCTCGGCGAGCTGGTAAAGGCGTGCGTCCCGGGCCTTGCGCGCGCACACCGACAGCAACTCGGCCCGAAGATCGCCGCAGATCGGAGCCTGCAGCAGGGCAGCATGGCCCGTGGCCGCACGCAGGTCGCCTGTCAGCGCCGCGGCCATGCCCGCGTGGTAGGCGCGCAGGGGTTCGTCGCCGGCCCGGGCGCAGTCCTCCTCCGCTCGCACGTGCGCGGCATGCGCCGCCGCCGGATCCCGGCGGGCTCGACGCAGCCGGGCGAGGAGCATGGCGTGACTCGCCCGGATCTCCCAGGGTGTCTCGTCACTCGCGGCCTGACCGAGAGCCGTGAGGCGGCGCTCGGCTTCGTCCAGCGATCCGCTGCGCAGCAGGATGTCGGTCCAGGTGAGGTCTGCCAGCGGTTCGGAGCTGCTCCCGAGCAGGTCCCTGGCCTCGCGCAGGCTCTCGGTCGCGGCGTGCAGCGAGAGGTGGCTCGCGTGCTGCTGCGCCAGGCGCAGGTGCAGGCGGCCGCGGTGCTCTCGCGGAAAGCTGGGCTGGGCCAGCAGGCCCCGCGCGCGTACGCCGGCGTCATTCCGGCGGTGGAGGCGCAGCTCCAGGTCCACCAGCGCGAGCGCCGAGTCAGCACCCGTGCGCGTTCGAAAGTCGGGGTCGTCGGCGAGCGCCCGCTGCAGCCGACGGCGGGCGGCACTCGCGTCGCCCACGCGCAGCCCGATCGTGGCGAGCACCCAGGCGCGCTCCATGAGGTAGCCGTCACCGAGATCCCGGACGGCCTCCACGAGCCGCTGGGGAACGGTGCGGCCCCAGACCAGGAGGGATCCCGCATCCACCAGGGTGAGGATCTCGGAGGCGCCGGGCGGCTCGGTTTCGCGAACCCGCTCGACGAGCGCGCGGGTCGCGGCCCAGCCGGATTGCGGGAGCTCCTCCCACACACGGGCGAGCGCCTCGGTATCGGGGGTGCGTGCGGGGGAGGCGACGCGGCCGCCACGAATCACCTCGGCCAGCACGGGCCTTCGGAGCGAGACCATGTCGTCGTTGTCGAGCGACACCAGGCCCACGCGGACGAGGGCATATACGGCGTCTGCCTCCACACCCGCCTCCGCTTCCACCTCCTCCAGGCCAACGGGGTCAGGGTGCTCGGCGATCGCCGCGAGCAGGCGCTGTGCAGGGGCCGGGAGCTGGGCGAGCAGCCTCCGCAGGTCGCGCGTGGCGCGTATCCCTGCGGGGGGACGGATCGCGGGGTTCCACTGCCAGGCGGGCGAGCCATCGTCTGTGGCGCCGACACAGCTCAGCGCGCCCGCCGCCGCCATGCGCCGGATCGCCACCACGATGAGCGCGGGTTGGCCGCCTGTCGCCGTGTGGACCGTGGATGCGATCCCGAGTGGCTCGGAGGGTGTGCCGAGCAGCGCCCGGATCAGCTCGCCTGTCTCCTCCTCGGTGAGCGCGCGGAGCGCCACACGAGTGCCGCGCAGGCCGCGACGCGGGGCAGGTCCCGTTGTGACGATCGAGAGCTCGGGCAGAGCACCACGAAGCTCCGTCATCCACGCGTAGAGCCCTTCGTCCGCGACGTCCTCGATGACGAGGAGCACACGACGGGCCGCGCGGGACTCCCCGGCGAGGCCCGCCAGTGCGGTTCGTACACCCGACGGGGTCGGGGGAACGCGTCCCGCCCAGCCATCCAGGCATCGGGCGAGCTCCTTGATCGCCCACTCCGGGCCCGCGCCGGACCGCGTGCGCAGGGTCACGTGCTCCACGCCCTCGGCCTCGGCGAGATCCCGTGCCTGTTCTGCTGCGGCGGCGAGCCCGCAGCCGAGCTCTCCATGCAGCTGCACGACCCCGCCGGTACCGTCCGGCCCGCCGTGCAGTACGGCGAGCACCGCCCCGCGCACGGCTTCCCGGCCAATCGTCACCCGTGGTGACGCCAGCGTGCGAACCACGACGGGCTCGGCCCGGACGAGCGGCCCTGCCAGGATCAGCTGTGCGAGGGCGATCGCCGCGGACTGCGGCCGGTCAGCGGGATCCCGGGCGAGCAGGCGGTCGACGAACTGCGCGAACTCCGGGTGGACCTCGGCCACGCGATCCGCGATCGGCGCGGCCCGGCCGGAGCGGTGGGCCTGCAGGTAGCCGGCGAGCCCCCGGGCCTGGTACGGGCGTTGACCGCAGAGCGCTTCGTAGAGCGTGATCCCCAGCGAGTAGAGGTCGGCGCGGACGTCCACCCTGGCCCCCGCGATCTGCTCGGGCGCCATGTACGCGTGTGTGCCGAGCACTTCGCCGAGCGTGGAGGTGAGGGGATCCGCCGGGTCGATGGCCAGGCCGAGGTCCATCAACACGATGTCCACGCTGGTGCCCGGTTGCAGGCTCGGGCCCTCGGGTTCCATGCGAGTGAGCCAGATGTTCGATGCCTTCAGGTCGCGATGCACAACCCCCTGGTCGTGGAGGTGGATCAGGATCTTCAACATCCGCATGGCGAGCGAGTAGACCTGGGGGACGGTGAGCGGGCCAGAAGCGAGCCTCCGGTCCAGGCTCGCGCCATCCAGCAGTTGCAGGATGAGCGCGGGCTGCGCGCCGTCGAGGATCGCGAGGCAACGCACCAGTCCGGGGTGGTTCTGCCGCTGGAGGATCCGCCCTTCGCGCAGGAACCGTCGGCGGAGGTTGGGCCGGCCCGGGTCCCGGAGGACCTTGATGGCGACCGTGACCACCTCGCCGCGGCCTGGTGACCACTTTCCGCTCCACACCTCGGCGATGCCACCATCCCCGATCTTCTCGTGGAACTCGACGCCTGGGACGACCGGGGTCACGCGCGTGCCCGTGCGCGGATCCAACTCGCGATGGGCTCCCACACCCAGCGGCGGGCGTACTTGCCGGAGATCATGTCGAGGTGGCCCCAGTGATGGCCCGTGCTGTAGTCGTCGAGCAGCATCCACGTCTTGTCGGTGCTGCCCGACCGATCGTAGGCTACGCGCGCGTCGTCCGGCAGCATGAGGTGATCGAGGTCCCCGGCGACGACCAGCAGGGGCACATCGAGCGCCCCCCACTCCTGGTCGTAGTCGAATGTCCCCCCTGCGCCCCAGCGTGCCATCTCCAGCCACACGTTGAGGCTCGTCCAGTCGAAGCCACGCTCCAGCCGCTCGGCAAGCTGCTCCGGCTCCACGCTGCCCGGGGCCCAGCCCGAGATCGGGAACGCATACCCGGCGATGTCCGAGATGCTGTAAAGTCTCCCGATCAGTCGGCCGGCGAGACGCATCCGGACGTTCAGGGCCCCGACGAGCCCCGCGCTGGTCTGGCCGAGCCTGCCGGCGTTTCCGAGCAAGGTGGAGAGCTGGCACAGCGCCTTGAGCGTGCGGTTGGCCTGGGCGAAGGAGTACAGGGCACCGATGCCGATCATCCCTGCCAGGGGGGAGCGGGTGGCGGTGGCGTAGCCGACCGCGCCCCCGAGCGAGTGCCCGATCCAGAACGCGGGACCGAGCGCGTCGGAGACCCGCGCTGCATCGTCGAGGTAGTCGGCGAACCGGTCGCACGAGCCCGAGCCCCGGGAGAGTCCGTGCCCGCGCAGCTCGAGGTTCCAGACGTCGAACCCCTCGTGCGCAAACCACGCCGAAGGGCTGCGGCCCGTGCCGTGCCAGGTGTACCGGTTCTGGGCGAACCCGTGCACGAGGACGAGCTTCTGGGCCGGCGGCGTCCCCCCGGCCCACTTGCGAGTGAGCGAGAGCGGGCCGAGCCGGGCTCGCTGCTTGCTCAGGTGCACGTCGAGCCCGGTGTCTGCGAGCTGGTGCACCCGCTCGACGGGGCCGTACTCGACCGGGTCGCTCACGTCGTCAACAGCCGGGTGATCTCTTCGACTGCGTCGCGGTTGCCGATGTACAACGGCGTGCGTTCGTGGAGGGAGCCCAGCGTGCGGTCGAGGATGTTCACCCGCCCGTCGGTCGCCGATCCGCCGGCCTGTTCCACGAGAAAGGCGAGGGGGAAGGCTTCGTAGAGCAAACGCAGCTTGCCCGAGGGGCTCTTCCTGGAGGGCGGGTACAGGAACACGCCCCCCTTGACGAGGTTGCGGTGGAAGTCCCCGACCAGGCTGCCGATGTAGCGAGCAGACCACCCCGCGGCCGGGTCCTTCGTGGCCGAGAGCCAACCCTGCAGCCGGGTGTCCCAACTGCCGGAGTACGCCTCGTTGCAGCTGTAGGAGCGCGTCTCCGGGGAGAGCCGGATGTCGTGGTGGCTGAGGAAGAATTCGCCGACCGAGGGATCGAGGGTGAACCCGTGTACGCCCTGGCCCGTGGAGAGCACGAGCACCGTGCCTGCCCCATAGACGACATAGCCGGCGGCCACCATCTCCCGGCCCGACCGCAGCACGTCGCCCGGCTCTCCCTGCCCGGACGCGCTCTTGCGCCGGAACACCGCGAAGATCGTGCCGATGCTCGCGTTGGTGTCGATGTTGGAGGATCCGTCGAGGGGATCCATCGCAAATACATAGTTTCCCGGGGTGAACGGCGCGGGGATGCCGATGATCTCCTCCTCCTCCTCGCTCACGATCATGCACACGACCCCGGCATGCTCCAGGGCGCGCTTGAACGTCTCGTTGGCATACACATCCATCTTCTGGACGTACTCGCCCTGGATGTTCATGGTGCCCGTCGCGCCGAACATCCCGGCGAGGCCTGCACGATTCACGCGGGCGCTCACGAGCTTGGCCGCGAGCGTGACCTGGTTGATGAGCGTGACGAACTGCCCGGTGGCCTCGGGGTGGTCGCGCAGCGTCTCGAGGAGGAACCGGTCGAGGGTGGTGCCCTCTTCGAACTGGGGATGCAGGGCAACGGGGGTGAGCATGTGCGCCGCTTATCGCGGTGTTTCTTGATAGCCTCGGGACGTGCCCTCCTTTCCGCTGTCCATGCGCCTGTTCGCCGTACCGGCGTGGTGGTATACCCGGCTTCGGGAGTGGCTGATCGAGCGGCGGCGCCCGGTGTTGGAGGCGCGTTTCGACCTCGGTGAGCGCCCGATCACCCCCGCCGAGGTGCTCGCGTTCGCCCGGAGCGATGCCCGAGGCATCCACCTCGTGCTCGACGGGAACTTCGGCGGCGGCTGGGCGACGATCGAGGCGCTCCGCGACGCGCTCGCCCGGGCGCGCGAGGCGGGGAAGCTCATCACCGTCGAGGCCGGGCGCTTCGGGAACGCTGAACTGTACATCGCCTCGGTGGCCGACCGGGTGTGGATCCGACCGACGGGCGAGGTCGCGGCGCTCGGCGTGGCTGCCACGCTCACCTTCGGCGGGCGGCTGCTCGAACGGCTCGGCCTGCGGTTCGACGTCGAGGCGGCCGGAACCTACAAGGCGTTCGGTGAGACGTTCACGCGAGCATTCGCCAGCCCGGCGAACCGGGAGGCCACCGCCGCGCTCGTGTCGGACCTGCAGGCGGAGCTCGACGCGACCGTCGCCGCCGGGCGGAGGATGACCGTGGAGGCGGTGCAGGCCGGACTGGCCCGGGCTCCACTGTCTGGCGAGGAGGCGCTGGAGGCTGGCTTCGTAGACGCGATCCTCTACCGGGATCAGGTCGAAGGCCAGCTCGATGAGCTCTACGGCGAGGCGCCCCGGGTGGCTTTTCGCAGGTGGGCGCGGATCACACGCTGGCGGCGGTGGGTCGAGAGCTACATCGAAGGCCGCCCCCGGGTCGTGGTCCTGCACCTGGTCGGCAACGTGCTGGACGGAGAGGGGGCAGGCGCGCCCGCGATCGCTTCCGGTCCGGTGTGCCGGGCCCTGGAGACGCTGCGCGACGACGACCGCGTGGTCGGTGTGGTGCTCGCCATCCGGTCGCCGGGCGGCAGCGCGACCGCCAGCGACGCGATCTGGCGGTGCGTGCGGCGGCTCGTCGAGAAGAAGCCGGTGGTGGCGGCGTTCGGAGACGTCGCCGCGAGCGGCGGGTACTACATCGGTGTCGCGTGCAACGAGATCTTCGCGCAGAGGGGAACGATCACGGGGTCCATCGGTGTCGTCGGGGGAAAGCCGGTGATCGGGGGCCTTTTCGACAAGCTCGGTGTGAGTACGGAGACCGTGACCGAGCGCGAGACCGCCGACATGTACAGCCTCCTGCGCCCGTTCTCGCCTGCGCAGCGCGAGCGCTTCCGTGCCAGCCTCGACCGCTTCTACCAGACCTTCGTCTCCCGCGTGTCGGCGGGGCGACGCGCCCCGTTCGACTCCGTGGAGGTCCACGCCCGGGGGCGGGTCTGGACCGGCGCCGCGGCACTTGAACGGGGTCTCGTGGACCGGATCGGGAGCGTGGAGGACGCTGTCGCGCGCGTCCGCGTGCTCACGGCCTCGCCGGCGGTCCGTAGGATGGACGCCCGGATCCTGCCGCGCGTGCCGCTCCTGACGCGACTGGTCCGACGCCTGCTGCTCACGGCCAGCCCGACGCTCCTCTCGCGCGTGTCGGATGAGCTGGAGGCGGTCGAGGGGCTGTCCCGCGCCCTCGCCTCGGGGCAGGCCCTGGCCTGGGCGCCCTGGGAGTCCGAGCCTTGACGCTCGTGGTGCTCGCCGGGATGGCCTCGGCGGCGTTGCCCGACCCCGAGCATCTCGAACAGACGTACCCGCATCGCGACGCCTTCCACGATCTGCACCTCGGCGGCGCATCCGGCCCGCCCCCGCCCTCCGCCCCCGAGGCGTCCAGCTCCTGGGACATCGGCCAGTACGTCGCCCACGTGCGGATCGACCCCGACCACGAGATCGTGACGGGCCGGATGACCATCACGGCGAGCCGCCGCCCGGACATGCCCGAGGGCGACCTCATCTTCCACTACACCGGCGGGGGGCTCGGGACCGTGACCGTCGACAGCGTGGTGGTCGAACCCGTCGCCGGCGACGGGGTCTGGCACGTCACCCCGGCGGGGCCTGACACCACCGTCGTGATCGACTGGGTGCACGAGGGGTCCTCTCCCGACTTCGGGATCCGGTTCGACCCTGGCATCACATGGTCGGTGGACGAACCCGACATGGCTCGCACCTGGATGCCCGTCTACGACGAGCCCTGGGACAAGGCGCTCTGGGCCTGGGAGATCGAGGCACCTCAGGGCCTCGTGGTCGCGGCCAACGGAACGCAGGAGTGCTACGACCCGGGCGCCGGGCAGTGCGTCGAGCCGGGCGCCCCCGAGTCCGACGGGCGCACCTTCGACACCTGGCGCTTTTCGCTTGACCAGCCGCTCGCGACCTACCTCGCGGTGCTGCACGTGTCCGACTACGAGGTGTTCGAGCTTGGTGGCGACATTCCCGTCACGATCTGGGCGAACCCCGTGCTCGAGGCTGCGATCGACGACGCGTTCGGGAACACGCCGGACATGATCACCTTCCTGTCGGAGGCGTACGGGGCCTACCCCTGGGAGCGTTATGGAAACGCCGTCGTGCCGTTCGGCGGCGCGATGGAGAACACCACGTGCACGAGCTTCGGGGACGTGTACGTGGGGGAGAACGCCGAGCTTGTGAACGTCCACGAGCTTGCGCACCACTGGTTCGGCGACGACGTGACGCTCGCTGACTGGCGGGACATCTGGCTCAACGAGGGGTTCGCGAGCTACACCGAGGCGCTCTGGTACGAGCGGAGCTACGGCCAGGAGGGGCTCACCGCGTACCTCGACTGGCAACGCGACACCTACTACCAGGGCCGGGACGGGGAAGGCGATCCGCCGCTGTATGACCCGGGGAGCCTGTTCGGCGTCACGGTCTACGAGAAGGGCTCCTGGGTCGTACACATGTTGCGAGGCCTGGTGGGCGACGACGCGTTCTTCCTCGCACTGCAGCGGTACACCGAGCAGTATGGCTACGCCAACGCGAGCACCTCGGAGTTCGAGCAGAGCTTCGAGGAAAGCACGGGTACGGATCTCTCCTGGTTCTTCGACGGGTATGTGTATGGCACCGGCGAGCCCACCTTGTCGTTCGGCTACGAGGCCGTGGACGGCGGGGTGGTCGTGGCCATCGAGGGCGATACCGAGATGCCGCTGCCTGTCCCCCTGCGGGTGTTCCAGGCAGATGGCAGGGCGTTCGACACGAAGGTCACGCTCTCCGCAGGCTCGGTGTGCGCCCTGCTTTCCGCCGCCGACGCCGTGTCCGAGGTCGAACTGGACCCGGATCTCTGGCTGTTGACGAGGGACCGGAGGGCCCTGGACAGCACCGCGACGGCTGCGTGCGTGGCGTCGTTGCAGGACACCGCGTCCATCGACACCGGGGCTCCCGACCGGCCGGGGAGCGATCCGGGCGGGGCGGACTGCGGCTGTGACAGTGCTGGCAGCGGCGCGCTCGGCGGGATGTGGGTGCTGGGCGCCGGCGTGGGTCTGTGGCGCCGTCGCCGGTGAGCGTGCCGGATCGCCCGCGCCGGGCGGTGCTGGAGCCGCGCACCCGGGGTCGCGTGGCGCTCGCGGCGGCGTTCGGTGCGATCGTCTGGCTGTGGGGATCCCCGGCGCTCTGGCCGCTCTCTGTCGCGGTGGTCTTCGCCCACGAGGCGAGCCACGCGTTGATGACCCTCCTCACCGGCGGCCACGTACTGCAGCTGCGCCTCGGGCTCGACGAGGGCGGGGAGACCCTGAGCGAAGGGGGGATCCGGTTCCTGATCCTCAACGCTGGATACCTTGGTTCCCTGTTGTTCGGGATCGGGCTGTTGCGGTTGGTCACCCGGAGCCGCGCCGTGTGTGCGAGCCTGGGGCTCATGAGCCTCGCGGTCGCCGTCGTCTGGATGCCGTGGATCTCGTTCGGGTTCGTCTGGACGCTGATCTGGGGCACGTTCCTGACCTGGGCCGGCGTGCGGGCGAGTCCCTGGGTTGCGGCGTCGGTGGTACGGCTCTACGGCGTGTACAGCGTGCTCTATGCCTTCGGAGACATCCGGGCGGACGTGTTCGGGGCGCCCGACGGGGCGGTCACGGACGCTTCGATGCTTGCAGGTCTCACGGGGGTGCCGGCCATGGCCTGGGGTGCCGGCTGGCTGGTGTTGGGCGGCATGGCCGTCTGGGCGAACCGGAAGAAGATTTGAGCGGGTAGGGAAGAATTCAGGACCGACCGCCCCGTCATGCTATTTCCCGGGCTTCTTTTCCTTCGGCAGCCTGGGCATGGGCGGGTCCATCCCCATCTCCACGCAGGAGTGGCCGTCTGCGCGCTTCTTGCAGTTCTGACGCCAGACGGCGACGGCGGTGAGGTGGCTCTGCGTCGTGCCGAGCCCGTTCTCGTACGCGAAGCCCTTGAGGTAGCAGCCCAGCGCGTTCTGCTCGGCGCACGACTTCTGCGCGAAGGTGAACCCCTTGTCCAGATCGAGGTCGATGAGCAGGCAGGGTTCGAGGTCCGTGCAGTCCGTGCCGTGGTAGTTTCCGGTCAGGTAGGCGGAAGCAGCGTCCGCGCAGCCCTGCGAGTCGCTGAGCGTGCACGCACGATCGAGGTACGACATCGCCGTGAGGTAGTCGCCCGCGGCGCTGAATGCGTCCGCCAGGGACCTGCACGCGGCGCCGTCGCCGCTCTCACACAGGCGTTGACGGGGGCTTCGGGGCGCCAGATCCGCAATCGTGGGCGTCTCGGCGGGGGGCGTCTCGGGCGGCGGTGCGGGCTCCGCGGAAGGGGTCTCGGGCTGCGGCGCTGGAGGAGCGCTGGGAGCAGGATCGCCAGCCCACGCAGGCGAGAGCGTGATCGAGCCGCACAGCGTGGCCAGTGCGAGGAGGCAGGGGAGGCGCATGACGGGTAGTCTACCCCAGCCGCACCAACCGGCACCCGTGAAGCACGATCAGTTCACGCAATCTGCCCCCCGGGGTGCGAGGGGCCGAGCGGAGACGCCGTCCTCCCGGAACCGGGGAATGCTACTTGCCGGCGTATTCTTCCACCGGAGGGCAGGTGCAGACCACGTTGCGGTCGCCGTACACGTTGTTGATGCGGCCCACGGTGGGCCAGAACTTGCCCGCGCGCACCCAGGGAGCCGGAAAAGCGGCGATCGCCCGGCTGTAGGGGTGCGTCCACTCGTCGGCGGTCACGACCTCGGCAGTGTGCGGCGCGTTCTTGAACGGATTGTCGGTCCGGGGCCATTCGCCCTGCTCGACCTTCGTGATCTCGCCCCGGATGGCGATGAGCGCGTCGCAGAGCCGATCGATCTCGGCCTTCGACTCGGACTCGGTGGGCTCGATCATCATCGTGCCGGCCACGGGGAAGCTCACCGTGGGCGCGTGGAACCCGTAGTCCATCAGGCGCTTGGCGATGTCCTCGACCTCCACACCGCTCCCGGCCTTGAGCTGCCGCACGTCCACGATGCACTCGTGGGCGACCCGGCCATTCTCCCCGGTGTAGAGCACCGGGAAGTGGGGGGCCAGGCGGCTCGCCATGTAGTTGGCGTTCAAGATGGCGATCTCGGTCGCGCGCTTCAAGCCCTCCGGCCCCATCATGCGGATGTAGGCCCAGGGGATGGGCAGGATCGATGCGGAGCCCCACGGCGCCGCGCTCACGGGGCCGATCGCCTGGGCCCCGCCCGGGTTCACGACGGGGTGTCCGGGCAGGAACGGTGCGAGATGGGCAGCGCAGCAGATCGGCCCCACGCCCGGCCCACCGCCGCCGTGCGGGATGCAGAAGGTCTTGTGCAGGTTCAGGTGGCACACGTCTGCGCCGATCGCGCCGGGGCTCGCGAGCCCGACCTGCGCGTTCATGTTGGCGCCGTCCATGTACACCTGGCCGCCGTGCCGGTGGATGATCGCGCAGATGTCCGTGATCGCGCTCTCGAACACACCGTGCGTGGACGGGTAGGTGACCATGAACGCGGCAAGCTCCGCGCTGTACTCCTCGGCGCGGGCCCGCAGGTCGGCGATGTCGATGTTGCCGGAGCTGTCGCACTTCACGACCACGACCTTCATGCCGGCCATGACCGCGCTCGCCGGGTTCGTCCCGTGGGCGCTCGCCGGGATCAGGCAGACGTTGCGATGGCCCTGGCCCCGGTGCTCCTGGTAGCGACGGATGACGAGCAGGCCTGCGTACTCGCCCTGGCTGCCGGCGTTGGGCTGCAACGACGTGGCGGCGAACCCCGTGATGTTGGAGAGCCAGGCTTCGAGCTGCTGAAACAGCATGGCGTAGCCGCGGGTCTGGTTGTCGGGGGCGAACGGGTGCAGGCCGCCGACGGTCTTCCAGGTGACCGGGATCATCTCGGTGGTCGCGTTCAGCTTCATCGTGCAGGAGCCGAGCGGGATCATCGAGGTCGTGAGCGAGAGATCCTTGGCCTCGAGGCTGTGGATGTAGCGGAGCATCTCGTGCTCCGAGCGGTGCATGTGGAACACGGGGTGGGTGAGGAAGCTGGAGGTCCGGGCGAAGGGCCCGAAGTCGCCGGCCTCGTAGACCGAGGTCAGGGTGAAGTCGAGCGGGCGCCGTACCGCGCGGGCGAAGACGTCGAGCAGGGCCTCCACGTCCTGGGGCCGGGTGGTCTCGTCCAGAGAAACGCCCACGACGTTGCTGCCCACCAGGCGCAGGTTGTAGCCAGCCTGCTCGGCCAGGCTCACGATCGCCGCGCCGTCCGGCACGATCACGCAGAGGGTGTCGAAGTAGCGCTCCTGGTGGGTGAGCCGGAGGCCGAGGCGGTCGAGCCCGCCGGCGAGCGTCCGCGTGAGGCCGTGGATGCGACCGGCGATGCGCACGAGCCCCTCGGGCCCATGCCACACGGCGTACATCGACGCGATCACGGCGAGCAGCACCTGCGCGGTGCAGATGTTGGACGTCGCCTTGTCGCGCCGGATGTGCTGCTCCCGGGTCTGCAGCGCGAGCCGCAGCGCGGGCTTGCCGCTGGAGTCGATGCTCACCCCGATCAACCGGCCCGGCATGTGGCGTTTGTGGGCGTCGCGTGTCGAGAAGAACCCCGCGTGGGGTCCGCCGAAGCCGAGCGGGACGCCAAAGCGCTGGGCGCTGCCGATGCAGATGTCCGCACCGATCTCGCCCGGCGGCGTGAGCAGTGCCAGCGCGAGGAGGTCGGCCGCGATGGTGACGATCGCGCCCGCCTCGTGCGCGGCGTCGATGAACCCGCGGTAGTCGTGGATGGCGCCATCGGTCGCCGGGTAGGGGAGCAACGCCCCGAAGATCGGGGTTTTCAGGTCGAAGTGCGCGGGGTCGGCCACGAGGACGGTGAACCCCACGGCCGCAGCGCGCGTCTGGACCACGGCGATGGTCTGGGGATGGCAGGTGGAGGCGACGAGGAAGGCGTGGACACCGCGCTCCTGGGCGGCCGCGGAGAGGCCGAAGCTCATGCTCATGGCCTCGGCGGCGGCGGTGCCTTCGTCGAGCAGCGAGGCGTTCGACACCGCCAGGCCCGTCATGTCTGCGATCATCGTCTGGAAGTTGAGCAGCGCCTCCATGCGGCCCTGGGAGATCTCGGCCTGGTACGGGGTGTAGGCCGTGTACCACCCTGGGTTCTCCAGGATGTTCCTCAAGATCACCGGGGGCGTGATCACGTCGCTGTAGCCCATGCCGATGCAGCTCTGGAGCACCTCGTTCTGCGCCATCATCGCGGCAAGCTCCGCGATGGCCTCCCGCTCGGTCGCGGCCTGGGGCACTGTCAACGCAGACTTGCTGCGGATGTTCGCTGGCACGGTCTGGGAGATGAGCATCTCGAGCGAGCCGACGCCGAGTGCAGCGAGCATCGCGCGCTCCTCCTCTGGCCGCGTCCCGATGTGGCGGCGGGCGAAGGAGTCCTGGGCAGGAAGGAGCGAGTCGAGCGACATGGCGGTCTCCGGATGCGGGGGCTGGAAAGAGAGGCCCGAGCGTGTGCCGGGCAACAAAATCGCGCCCGGAGCTAACCCGGTGGCTCCGTGCCGGTCAGGTTTTTTCGCTCGGCCCGGCGACTCTGGGTTATCCACGCATCGACCACGGGTTCGTCATGCTCCTCCTGCTCACGCTCCGTCTTCTTCAGGTTTCTCCTGTACTTGCGCAGGCGCCTCAGGGTGTGGTGCCCGCCCAGGCAATCCCCCAGCGGGCGGTGCCCGGGTTCCAGCGTGGCGCCCTGGACCGAGCGGTGGACGCCGCTGCTGCCGAGTTCGGCGTACCCGCGCCGATCCTGCTGGCGTTGGGGTGGGAGGCGAGCCACTGGAACGCCGACGTGGAGACGAGATGGGGCGGCTATGGGCTGTTCGACCTGCGGGAAGGGGACCAGGACCCCTCCCTGGAGCACGCCGGCGCGCTGCTCGAGGTGGACCCCAACCGGATCATCACGGATTGGCGCCTGCAGGTGCGCGGTGCCGCCGCCATCCTCGCGGACCAGGCCCGGCTCTCGAACGGGGGCGTCCTCCCTCCGGCGGGCGACCTGCTGGCCTGGTGGGACGCTGTCCGTGCGTTTTCGGGGCGTGAGGAGCCGGTCCTGCAGGACCAGTACGCCCGGTACATCTTCGAGACCCTGAACGAGGGCGCCACCCGGGACACCGTGTGGGGCCCGATCACAATCCAACCCGAGATCCTCGATCTCACGGGCCTGGTGGCGGACCCGCCTCCCACGTCGTGCGACAGTTCGCTTGCGTACCAGTACTATGCGGCGTGTGCCGACAATTACTCGGACTACTCGCGCACCGCGGCGGACATCGACATGGTCGTCATACACCTGGCGGAGGGCAGCTATTCGGGGACCTACGCATGGTTCGCCAACTGCAGCGCCGAGGCCAGCTCCCAATATGTCGTGCGGTCGAGCGACGGTCAGATCACGCAGATGGTCAAGGAGGAAGACGTCGCCTGGCACGCCGGCAACTGGGACTACAACCTGCGCAGCATCGGCATCGAGCACGAGGGCTACGTGAGTGACTGCAGCTACTTCACGGATGCAATGTACGCGGGGTCCGCCGCCCTGGTGGTCGACATCGCCAACCGGCAGGGGGTCCCCCTCGATCGGTCCCACATCATCGGGCACGACGAGGTCCCGGACCCGGACGGGAGCGGGTACGGCGGGTCGGGCCATCACACCGATCCGGGTTCGTGTTGGGACTGGGACTACTACATGTCCCTGCTCGACGGCAGCACCAGCACCTCGGGCGGCGAGATCATCGGGGCCGTGCGCGACAGCGACATCTACAACGGCGCCAACCTGGTGGGGGCGAACGTCTGGATCGCCGAGACGGGAGAGGCCACGACCGTCGCGGGAGACGGCTACTACCGCTTCGAGGATGTTCCGTTCGGCACCTACACGATGCACGCGACCTACCCGGGCTACGCCGAGGGCACCTGCACGAAGACCACCACCTCCTCCCAGGACTGGTGCTCGATCGCGCTGTTCCCGGGCACATCCCCGGACGACACGGGAGGGAACACCGACACGAGCGGCGGTACGGACACGTCCGATCCCGGGGACACCGCCCCGCCAGACGGGGACAGCGCCACCCGGTTTCCAGGCCCGCCCGGGGACCCCGTGCTCGCGGGTGAGGCCGGCTCGGGGTGTGGCTGTGCCACGGCGCCTGGGGGCTCGCTCGCCGGTGTGGCGCTTGGCGCGGTGATGGCGGGGCTCGCCCGGCGTCGTCGGCGGTGAAGACGCTCGATGATGGGCTCGCCGCCCACCTCCAGGCGGTGCTCGACGCGTTGGGCTACTCGCGTGACCCCGAGGGGGACGGCACGGCCCTCCGGTGGCTCTCGGTGCTGCGGGAGCACGCGCCCCGGGGCGAGGCGCCGGGCCTCCAGCCCCTGTTCACTCCCTCCTACGGGCCAGTGGTGGTGCGCGGGATTCCTTTCTATTCGTTGTGTGTGCATCACCTGCTGCCATTCTTTGGGACAGCAGACGTCGGGTTCCTTCCCCGCGGGCGACTCGTGGGTATCGGGTCGATCCCCACGGTCCTGAACCACTTCGCGCGGCAGCCCCAGCTTCAGGAGCGCCTCGGTGAGCAGGTGGCCCAGCACCTCGCAGCGGCGCTCGAGGCCCCCGTGATCGTGCGGCTGCGCGCCCGCCACCTGTGCATGGAGATGCGCGGGGCGCACAGCGTCGGCGAGATCGAGACGATCGCGGCGGCGGGGCCCGACCCGGAGACGGTCTCCGGGCTGCTCGGGTGAGCGAAGGCTGGGTGATCTCGCTGGCCGGGGTCGGCTACTCTGCAGGCCCCACCCCGATCGTGGAGGGCCTCGATCTCACCCTGGGCGGGGGTGTCACCGCGATGGTCGGGCCCTCGGGGTGCGGCAAGAGCACGCTGCTCCGGCTCATCGCCGGGCTGTTGACGCCCGACGCCGGTGGGATCACCGGGGTGCCCGAGCGTCGAGCGTTCGTGTTCCAGGACCACGCTCTGCTCCCCTGGCTCACGCTCGCGCAGAACGTCGCGCTGCCTGCCCGGTACCGGTCTGGCTGTGAGGAGCAGGTGCTGCCCATCCTCGCGCGCCTGGGGCTCGCGGAGCACGCACACAAGCTGCCCAATGCGCTCTCGGGCGGTCAGCGCATGCGCGGGAGCATCGCCCGTGCGCTCGCCGCCCGCCCGCAGATCGTGTTCCTCGACGAGGCGTTCTCCTCGCTCGACGGGATCACTCGCGCTGCTGTACAGGCGGACTTCCAGCGGGTCGCGAGGGCAGAAGGGTGGGTGGTCGTGATGGTGACCCACGACCTTCAGGAGGCCCGGCTGCTCGCCGACCGCGTGCTCGTGTTGAATGGGCCGCCGGTGCGGGTGCGGATGGATCTTGCCGCCTCGGAGCTGGTGGAGGCCACGGTCCTCGCCGCGCTCTCGGAGCCGACTTGAGCTCCCGGCGGGTGCTCGACGCGGTGGGTCTCGCGGTGGCCCTCGGGATGTGGGCGATCGCCGCGCACTTCGCCGGCCCCCTGCTCCTGCCCACGCCAGCGGCTGTGCTGGGCTCGCTGGTCAAGGATCTTCCACGCCTGATCGGCGCCGCCGGGCAGACGGCCCTCGCGGCCCTGCTGGGGCTCGGGATCGCGATGGCGCTGGGCCTCGCAACCTCGATGGTGTCCTACTCGTCGCGGGTCGGAGGCGCGCTGCTGGCGCCCTGGCTGCTCGCGCTGCAGGTCGTGCCCATCGTCGCGATCGCGCCCCTGCTGGTGGTGTGGCTCGGGTACGGCCTCCCCGTCGCGACCACCACGGCGGCGATCGCCGCCGTGTATCCGGTGTATTCCGCAGGACGGACGGGGTTGGCGGCGCCCTCCCGGGATCAGGTGGATCTGCTGAGGCTGTACGGGGCATCGCCGTACCGGGTGCTGGTGGACGTACGGCTGCGGGCGGCGCTGCCCGCACTGTTCGCAGGGCTGAGGGTGGCGGCCGGGTTGGCGGTGATCGGCGCGATCATCGGCGAATTCGTCGGGTCGAACGGGGTGCCGCCCACGCTTGGACAGCTGGTGGTCGCCTCGGCGCGGTCCGCGCGGACGGACCTCTGCTTTGCGGCCATCGTGTGTGCCGGCGCCCTGGCCGCGACGCTGCAGCTGGGGATCTCGGCGTTGGAGCGCGTGATGATCGGCGGGTGGTACGGCCGGTAGCGTGCAGCCCCCGCCCGTGGACCCCGCCCGCCGTGGGCGCCGCTCGAGGCCTACCTTGCGTAGACCTCGAACTTCTCGGGGTGCATGTGCTGGAGCGCGCGAACGACGATGCGGCGGCCCAGGCGGGCTTCTACCGCCTCGAACACAGTGAACTCCTCGCCATACAGCATGTCGGCCACTGTGGGGTGGACGTTCACGTAGAGCGTCTGTGCAGCCAGCGAACGCGTCGTCTCGCGCTGCAATTCGCGGAACACCTCGTAGCACACGGTCTGGCGCGACTTGATGTGGCCGCGGCCCTCGCAGACGGGGCAGGGCTCGGACAGGTAGCGGACCAGGTCCTCCTGCACGCGCTTGCGGGTCATCTGGACCAGGCCGAGCTCCGAGATCTTCAGCGCATTGGTGCGCGCGCGATCCTTCTTGAGCTCCTCCTCGAGCGCCCGGAACACCTTGTCCCGGTTCTGCTCCTTGTCCATGTCGATGAGGTCCATGATGATGATGCCGCCGATGTTGCGCAGGCGGAGCTGGTAGACGATCTCCTTCACGGCTTCGAGGTTCACGCGCAGGGTCGTGTCCTCGAGGCTGGCCGTGCCGACGAACTTGCCGGAGTTCACGTCGATCGCGGTGAGCGCCTCGGTCTGATCGATCACGAGGTAGCCGCCGCTCTTGAGCCACACGCGGCGTGAGCTTGCGCGCGTGATCTCGTTCTCGACGCCGAAGTTGTCGAACATCGGCTCGGCCCCGCGGTACAGGTGCACCTTCTCCTTGAGCTCGGGGCTGAACTCGGAGATGAACTCCTGGACCTCCTCGAAGAGCTTCGGGTTGTCGACGACCATGCGGTCCACGTCGTCGTGGAAGGCGTCGCGCACGATGCGCAGGACGAGGCCGTGATCGATGTGCAGCGGGGCAGGGGCCTTCTTCGAGGTGGCTGCAGCCTGGATCTTGTCCCAGGTGGCCACCAGGTAGTTCATGTCGATCTTGAGGGTCTGGTTCGTCTGCGTCGCGCAGACGGTACGCACGATGAACCCCGCGCCCTTGGGCCGGTTCTTGTCGACGAACTCGCGCAGCCGACGACGCTCCCGGTCGCGGTCGATGCGGCGCGAGATGCCGACGTGGTCGACCGTGGGCATGAACACCAGATAGCGGCCGGGGAGCGTGATGTGCGTGGTGACGCGAGCGCCCTTGGTGCCGATCGGATCCTTGGCGACCTGCACGACGATCTCCTGGCCCTCGGTGAGGAGATCCTGGATCGCGGGCTGGCCCGGTCGGGGCGAGCTGCGCGGGGGACCCTCCTCCGCCACGGTCGCGTCGTCGTCGAGCCCGCGGTCCGGGCCGTCATCGTCACTGTCGTCGTCGTGGTTCTTGCCGTCGAGGAACTGCGGGTAGATGTCGCCCACGTACAGGAACGCGGCGCGCTCCATGCCGATGTCGACAAAGGCCGCCTGCATGCCGGGGAGCACGCGCACGACCTTGCCGAGGTACACGTTGCCGACGTAGCCGCGGTCTACACCGCGATCGATGTGCAGCTCGGTGAGCTGCGAGCCTTCCATCAGCGCGACGCGGGTTTCCTTGCCGGTGGAATTGACGAGAATTTCGGTGCCCAAGAGGTTCTCCAGGCGGCCACCGGGAGCGACGACGAAGCTGGCCCTGCAACCTTGACGGTTGTTTGCACTGCGCAGGCCCCGATCTCGGCCATCGTCACGTTCCCCGGCCCGTCGCAATGCGGACGGCTCGGCACGGGGGAGCGAATGGCGGCGAAACGGACCACGAGGGGACATCTCCGAGCCGGTCCTGCCCGCACTTTCGCGGGCCAGACGGGGCCAGGGGTTTAGGGTGGGAATGCGGGATGCGAAAACGAGAAGAGAGGGGGGTGTGAGATCACACCTGCGTGCTGAACGTCGCACGCCGACGCCTCCGCGTCAATGTCGGGTCCCCGCAGTAATGTTATCCGTGCGGCCATGTTTGCTCGCCTCCGGATGGTGCAAGGCATCGTCAACCGCACGTTCGGGTTCACCCCCCGACCGATCGTCATGTTCTACCTGCTCGCGAACCACCGGATCTTCGGCATGTTCGCCCGGGCGCTGGACGGGATCTTCTATCCCCGATGGCGTGAAACCCAGCTCGGATCACCTGTATTCATCGTCGGCAACCCGCGTTCGGGCACGACGTTCCTGCACCGGTTCATGGTCGACCAGAGGCTCGGCATCGGGCACCAGCTCTGGCAATTGCTGTTCCCGTACCTCACGGGCCGGTTCCTGGTCCGTCCGTTCATCCCCCTGCTCGAGTACGTGTCGCCGGCGCGCTTCCATGCGTCCAAGGCACACCCCACCTCGCTCACGTCCGTCGAGACCGACGACGTGTTGTCGTTCTTCCGGTTCGTCGACGGGTTGTTCCTCTACGGGTACTTCCTCGCCTGGGACGAGTACGACCACCTGCCTGAGCTCGAAGCCCAGCTCGGCCAGAACGCCGACCGCGACTTCAACTGGCTCCGCGACTGTCTGAAGAAGAACCTGATCTGGTACGGGGCGAACTCAGCTGAAAAACAGGCGAACCGGAACGTCGCCAAGCTCTTTTCGATGGCGCTGCGCCCGAAGGCCGCGCTGGACGCGTTCCCGGAGGGGAAGTTCCTCTACATGGTGCGCGACCCGGCGAACGTCGTCCCCAGCGGGATGTCACTGCTTTCGGGCGTGCTGCGCAAGGCGCTCCCGTGGGACAAGGCGAAGCCCGAGGCGCATGCACGGTACTTCGAACGCATCTACCAGGGCAGCCTGCAGTTGTTCTCCAGGTTTCACGAGGCCTACGTCAAGGGCGAACTGCCCCCGGACCGGGTCTACATCGTGCGCTACCACCGATTGATGGCCGAGTTCGACGTCGTCATGCGCGAGATCTGCGTCTTCATCGGTCAGCCGCTCACCCCGGAGCTCGAGAAGATCATCGACAGCACGGCGGCGAGCCAGCGCGCGAGGAAGTCCGAGCACGAGTACAACCTCGCCGAGTACGGGCTCACGAAGGAGCGGATCCACAAGGACTTCGCGTTCGTGTACGACACGTTCGACATCCCGCGGACGTAGCGGGTCCCGGATCGCTACCTGCTGAAGACGTCCTTCTTGAGGATGGTCTTGATCGTCTCGGTGGTGACAGGCTCGCGGAGCAACTCGCCCCACCCCGGGTCCAGGGACTTGAACCTGGGCGGCGGCGGGCGATTTCGCGCGGCCTCGGCGGCCACGAGGCGCTGCTGTGCGAGCCGGGCGGTGTCCGCGAGCGCTGCGACGTCTGCAGGCTGCGGCACGAAGGGCATGTGCAGGTCCACCCCCCAGCGCTCCTTGATCTTCGCGGCGGTGGTTGCGCCCTCGATCTTCCCGTACACCACGACCGTGGCCGAAGGGTGCTTCACCTTGAGCGCCCGGCCGAGCTCCAGCCCGTGTCCGGTCGCCTGTCGCAGGGCGATCACCGCCACATCCACCACGGGCACGGCGTCGGCCTCGGCAGCCTCGCCGATGGCGGTGACGACGACATCGACCTTGAGGGCATCTGCGAAGCTCTGCCGGCGGGCGCGAACGGGATCAATCAGGAGGACATGGATCGGCATGACGCGATCATACCGGTTTTTTGGCGCCGGGCGGTGCGCAGAACGAAGAATGACAATCCGGTGTCCCCCGGTGCCAGATGTGGCGATGGTGCAGTTTCCCGCCGCGCGCTAAGCGCCCGCCATGTACGAGTTCGACCCCACACGAATCGGAAAGGCCAACCAGCTTGCGGCTGAGGGTATCGCACCGTGGCCACACGGCCTCGCCGTCTCCCACACGGCGCACGGAGTGCGGAGGGCGGTGGAGGCCTTCGAACAGGCGGCGCGCGTCGGGCTTGCTGAGGATGCTCCGGTGGATCTGGCGCCGATGGGGGCCGACTTCGTCATCGGCGGGCGGCTCCTGTTCAAGAACGAGATGGGGAAGGCGGGGTTCGGACGGCTGCTCGACCGGACCGAGCGGATCCAGATCTACGCCAAGCGCGACCTGCTCGGTGAGGAGGCCTTCGCGCTGTGGAAGAAGCTCGATCTGGGCGACATCGTGTGGGTACGTGGCGCGTTGATGCGCACCCGGACCGGCGAGCTCACCGTGCAGGCGAGGGAGCTCAGGCTCGCGTCGAAGTGCACCCGCTCCCTCCCCGACAAGTTCCACGGCATGTCCGACCCCGAGATGCGCCAGCGGCAGCGGTACGTGGACCTGTTCGTGAACGACGAGGCGCGCGCGGTGTTCCTCACCCGATCCCGGATCGTCAGCTACATTCGTCGTTTTTTTGAAGGTCACGATTTTGTCGAGGTCGAGACCCCGATGATGCATGCGATCCCCGGCGGCGCGACGGCCCGGCCGTTCATCACGCACCACAACGCGCTGGACATGGATCTGTACCTGCGGGTCGCGCCGGAGCTCTACCTGAAGCGCCTCGTCGTGGGTGGCATGGAGCGCGTGTTCGAGATCAACCGCAACTTCCGGAACGAGGGCATCGACCAGACGCACAACCCCGAGTTCACGATGCTCGAGTTCTACGAGGCGTGGCAGACCTGGGAGGGGCTGATGGACCGCACGGAGGACCTCGTGAGCGGCCTCGTGCGCACGCTTTTCGACGGGAAGACCGCGGTGCCGTTCGGCGAGCTGACCCTGGAATTCGGCGGACGCTGGCGCCGGGCGCGCTACGCCCAACTGGTGGCAGAGGCGTTGAGCCTGCCGGAGGCGCAGGTGTACGACCTCGCGGCCCTGGAACGCGTCTGGCGACGGAAACACCCGCACCTCACGGAGGAGAACATCCCGACCACGATCGGGAAGTTCTGGGAGAAGGTGTTCGACGTCGACGTCGAGAAGCACCTCGTGCAGCCCACGTTCGTGACCCACTTCCCCATCGAGATCTCGCCGCTGGCGCGTCGCAACGACGAGAACGGGGAGCTGGCGGACCGGTTCGAGCTCTTCATCGCGGGGCGCGAGATCGCCAACGGGTTCAACGAGCTGAACGATCCGGTCGATCAGGCCGCGCGGTTCGGAGAGCAGGCCCGGGCCAAGGCGGGCGGGGATGTCGAGGCGATGCACTTCGACGCCGACTACATCGACGCCCTGAGCTTCGGGCTGCCTCCCACGGCGGGCGAGGGCCTCGGCATCGATCGCCTCGTGATGTTGCTGACCGACTGCCAGAGCATTCGCGACGTCATCCTGTTCCCCACCCGCCGCCTCGTGACCCCCGATGGGGTTTGACCTCGGCTTCGAGCTCTCGATCGCCTGGTCACACCTGCGGTCACGTCGGCAGGACGCCGGAGTGAGCCTGATTGCGATCCTCTCGGTGCTCGGCATCACGCTGGGCGTTCAGATGCTGATCATCGTGCTCGCGGTCATGCAGGGCTTCGAGGGCGATCTGCGCGACAAGATCCTGGGGTTCAACGCCCACGTCGTCGTACTCTCGTACGAGGGTTCGGTGAGCGATCCCACGGCAGCCCTCGACATCGTGTCCGGCACACCCGGTGTGGTGGCGGCGAGCCCGTTCGTGTACAGCGAGGTGATGATGCGCTCGCAGTACGCGACTGCGGGCGCCATCCTGAAGGGCATCGACCCGGTCACCACCCCCAAGGTCACGGACATCCTGCCCAGCATCACGACCGGCGCGACCGGAAAGCCAGGCTCGCTCGAGGAGAAACAACGGATCCTCGACACGCTGCACGATCCCCCGACTGCCATCGCCCAGGACGTGACGGACACCGACCACTTCCCGGGCATCCTGCTCGGGAGCGAGCTCGCAGACCAGCTCAAGGTCTACCCGGGTGACAAGGTCTACGTGATCAATCCGGTGGGCGGAGGTGTGGCGGCCTTTGGGATGCCCATCGCCAAGACGACGCCGTTCCGGGTGGCCGGAATCTTCTACACCGGGTTCTACGAGTACGACACCAAGTGGTCCTACGTCACCATCCCCGATGCGCAGAGCTTCGCGGAGCTCGGCAACGGCGTGACGGCGATCGAAGCCAGGCTCTCGGATGAGCAGATCTACAACGCTCCCGACGTGGCCGCGGCGATCGAGGCCAAGCTCGGCTACCCGTTCTACTCCAAGAACTGGCTTACCGTGAACGCGTCGCTTTTCAGTGCGCTCAAGCTGGAAAAGTACGTGATGGGGCTGATCCTCGCGCAGATCATCACGGTAGCGGCCGTCGGCATCGTCACCAACCTGATCGTCATGGTGATCACCCGCGCCCGGGAGATCGCGATCCTCAAGGCGATCGGGGCGAGTGACGCCATGATCCGCCGGGTGTTCATCCTCGAGGGCAGCATCGTGGGGGTGGTGGGCACGGTGTTCGGGACCGCCCTCGGGCTCCTGGGCTGCGCCTTCCTGGACCAGTACAAGTTCCCGCTGGACACCAACGTGTACTACCTCGACTCGCTGCCCGTCGTGGTCGACTACTCCAACGTGGCCGCCGTGGTGGTGGGCTCCCTCGTGATCTCGTTCCTGGCGACGATCTACCCGGCGTGGCGAGCCGCCCGGCTCGATCCGGTGGAGGGCCTGCGCTATGAGTGATCCCAGCGGGATGGAGGGCGCACCGCGTCGGGGCGTCACGGTCGAGGTGAAGGGCCTCTGCCGCACGTTCGTGAAGGGTGGGCAGCGCATCGACGTTCTGCAGGGGGCGGACCTCTCGGTGGACGCAGGGGAGGCGGTCGCCCTCGTCGGGCAGTCCGGCTCGGGGAAGTCGACGTTCCTGCACATGCTGGCCGCGTTGGAGCCGCCGACCTCCGGCGAGATCCGCGTCGGTGGCGCCGCGTTCGCCGAAAAGCCCCGCGCGGAGCTGGATCGGTTCCGCAACCGCGACGTCGGGCTGGTCTTCCAGTTCCACCACCTGCTGCCGGACCACTCCGCGCTCGACAACGTGGCGATGCCGGGGTGGATCGCCCGGATTCCCCGTGCGGTCGCCCGTGAGCGGGCGCGGGCGCTGCTCACGCGCGTGGGCCTGGAGCACCGGTTGAACCACCGTCCGGGCGAGCTCTCCGGTGGGGAACAGCAGCGCGTCGCCATCGCCCGCGCGCTCGTCATGGAGCCTGTCCTGATCCTGGCGGACGAGCCCACCGGGAACCTCGATCCCCACACGGCCGCCGAGGTGCTCGGCGTGATGCGGGAGATCCAGCGGGAGCGCGGTGTCACGATGATCGTGGTCACGCACGCGATGGATCTCGCGGGGAAGTTCGACCGCGTGATGCGCCTGGTGGACGGGAAGATGGTGCCGGCCACGGTCTGACCGGTGCTGGCGGCCTCGTCGCCCACGCTGCGGGCGCCGGCCCTGGCCGCAGGACGGCCGTGAGCCCCCGCGCGGCCCCGCGAATCAGCCCTTCCCCACCTTGATCCGCGGGCCCGCGACGGCGCCCCCCACGAGCAGATCCCCCTCCGCGTGCCAGGCACGTTCCCCGGCGCTGGAGCTCACCACCAGGCCCACCACACGGGGTGGACGACCCGGGCGCAGGATCACGGCGACCGCCTGGGCAACCCCGGCCTCCTGCTCGACAGGCTGTGCATCCCTGCGCTCGCGTGCGACCAGTTGGCCGGCGTCTACCGAGAGCACCCAGGTGCAGGCCCCGACGATCTCCACCACGCCGCCGGTCTCGGTGAGCTTCGCCCCCCGAGCCAGCGCGCGCAGGGCCGCCTCGGTCTCCACGTCCACGCTCGGCGGCAACCCCGGCTCGCCGCGCAGGCCGCGAAGGAACCCGACGTTGAGGGCACCCGTCGGCACGGCGACCGCGAGGTAGGCGACCCCCGAGATCCCGCACACCAGCACCACGTTGAGGTGGTCGCGGGTGAACCAGGCCACCATTCCCAGCGCGAGCGCCGCCACCGCGATCTTCGCGTGTTGCTTCACCATGCCCCGCCCGGCCACCCGGTCCCGCAGGAACCACGCGAGGAACCCCACCTCGCCGGTCACGGTCACGGCGTGGGAGAGCGGGAGGGCCTCCACGCCCATGCCGAACACGTGGGTGAGCACCAGGATGGTGGGGATCTTGGCGAGCATCGCCCCGATCGAGAGGCGCATCGGGGTCTGGGGGTTTCCCAGCGCGTAGTAGAGCGGCACGGTGAGCCGGTGGGTGCAGATGCCGAACACCGCGAGCGCGTACATCTGCAGCATGTTGGCGGTGTTGAGCGTGTCCACGGGCATGAACGCGCCGCGCTGGAAGAGCAGCTCGATCAGCGGATGGGCGAGCACGAAGAACGCCACGGCGCACGGGATCACCAGCGCCGAATTCAGGTTGATCGCCCGTGCGATCTCGTCGCCCGCCTCCTTGTCCTCCTGTCGGGCCACGCTGCGCGAGACGCCCGCCAGCGCGGTCGTGGCGACGCTCCCGCTGAACACGGCGAGCGGGATCTGAACGAGTCGGAAGCTCTTGATCAGCCAGGTCACCGGGCCGTCGCCGTAGTCGCTGGCCCACTGGTTCTCCACGACAAGGTTGAACTGCACGGTCGAGATGCCGATGATCGCAGGCCCCAGGTAGGCGAGCATGCGACCCAGCCCGGGGTGGCCGCCGATCGTGGGGCGGAACCGGAAGCCCTCCTTCCAGAGCGCCGGCGCCGTGATCGCCAGCTGCACGAACCCCGAGAGCGTGGTGGCGATGGCGACGGCCACGATGGGAGGGAGGCCCGTCCACGCCGAGAAGCGGTCCGAGGTGAGCGCACCGACGATGATCAGCGCATTGAACGCGTTCTGCGCCATCGCGGGCCAGAAGAACCGCCCGCGCACGTTCAGCATCGCGGCGGTGAACCCCGCCAGCGACAGGCCCACGAGGAAAGGGGACATCCACCGCGTGAGCGAGATCGTCAGGTCGTACTTCTCGGGGTTCGAGGTGAACCCCTCTGCCATGAGCCGCACAAGCCAGGGTGCCCCCACCCAGAAGAGCACGACGGTGCTCCCGAGCACCATCAACAGCACGCCGAGCATCGCGCTCGCGAGCCGCCACGCGCCGTCGATGCCCTCCTTCTCGTTCGCCTCCGAGAAGGCCGGCACGAACGCGTTCTGCAGGCTGCCCTCGGCGAGGAGCTCACGCAGGAGTTGGGGGATCCGGATGGCGGCGTAGTAGGCGTCTGTCGCCATCCCGGCCCCGAACACCGCAGACATGACCATCTCGGCGATCATGCCGGTCACGCGGCCGATCATGTTCGCCGCGCCGACCAGCGCGGTCGCCACGCCGCCGGAGCCGCTCGCTGCCGCTCGCTCGCTCATGGGCGCCTCCGTAGCCAGAGCCCGACCCCGGCGAGCCCCAGGGTCACGACCCCGCCGGCCACCGCCATCACCCAGCGGGGCATCGACAGCGACGACAAGCCCGCCATCCGCTCCGGGAGCGGCAGGACGCCGTCCCGCTCCTCCCACACGCCCGCCGGCCGGATCGTCATCAAGAACTCACGGGCTTCATCCTTCGAGTTCCACGCCGCATGGGTGCTCCCCGAGAGGGTGCCCTGCTTCACCTTCGCCAGCGACGTGGAAGTGACCACCTCGTCTCCAGGCATGGAGGCCTGCGTGGCGAAGAAGCACTGATCGTCCGGGAAGTTCCCGTTGCTCACCCGCAGCGTGCCCTCACGTCCCGGCAGGGTGGCCTGAAGGTCGATGTGGAACTCGAGGAACCCCTTCTCGCCGCTGCGCGCAGCGTGCTCCACCGGGATCGACGTCGTCGGGAGCGTCGCGTCGTTCCACTTCACCTTCAGGCCGCTCGCCAGCTCCCCGAGCCGGCGGGCGGCGTAGTCGTGCTGGTCGCCCTCGGCTGTCGCCACCTCGGTGAGCACCCGGCGCTCGGGCACCTCGGCGGTGTAGTACACGTCCATCCGAAGGGAGCTGTCCGTGTCGCTCACGTGCGTCAGCCGGACGTCCAGCCGCTGCCCGATGATCTCCGGCGACGGGTGCGCGGAGGCGCGGGAGACCACGCCGGGGTGGGCGAGCGCGAGGGTGAGCAGCGCCGGGAGAAACGAGACAGGCACCGCGAGCGGGTAGCCGGTTCGAGGACCGGAAGCGAACGGACCTTGATACTCCCTGCGGCCATGCTTCAGCAGAACCTCACCCCGCTCTCGCGCAACCTGCTCATCGGCAGCTTCCTGATCTACATGGCCCAGCTTGCGACGGGCGGTCTCCTGGAGCACTACCTGGGGTGGCAGAGCTTCGGGTCCGGGTTCCAGCCCTGGCAGCTCGTGACCGCCTTTCTGCTCACCGGCCCGGATCCCCGGACGGCGTTCTTCGGGTGGCTCGCCATCTTCTTCTTCGTGGCCACTGTCGACCGCGCGCTCGGCCGTCGCAAGCTCGCTTTTGCGATGCTCGCCGTGTGGGTCGGCACCGTGGCGAGCACCCTCGTCCTCACGGCCAGCGGCCTGCTCCCGTTCGCTCCCTACGTCGGGTACGAGCCGTTCATGCTGGCGCTCGTCACGCTGTTCGGCTTCTACATGGGTTCGAGCCAGATCCGGCTCTGGTTCGTGCTGCCTGTGCCGGCCGTGGCGTTTGCCTGGGGTTCTGGACTCTATGCCCTGCTCTGGCTCGTCTACGCCCCCAGCAACTTCACCTGGATGGACGTCGCTGCCTGGATCAGCGTGACCATCTACCAGTTCGTGGACCAGGGCGGGTTCCGTCGGATGAAGGTCCAACGCCAGCGCGCGAAGGTCGAGCGCCGGTTTGCCGTGCACGAGGGCGGTCGCGGCCAGAACTGGGACAACTGACGTTTCATCGAATCCTGGACAATGGAGGCTCTCATGGCTGGTCGTCTGCAAGGGAAGGTCATCATCATCACGGGCGCGAGCCGTGGCGTAGGGGAGGCCTGTGCGGTTGCGTGCGCTCGCGAGGGCGCAAACCTCGTGCTGGCCGCCAAGACGCTCACCGCCGACCCGCGACTGCCGGGCACGCTCCACGACACCGCGGCCGCCGTAGAAGCCGCTGGTGGTGAGGCGCTGGTCGTCCAGTACGACGCGCGGGACGCCGAACAGTCCACGATGCTGGTGGAGAAGGCTGTCGCGCGGTTCGGACGGGTCGACGCCATCATCAACAACGCCGGCGCCATCTTCTGGGCGCCCGTGGCGGACTGGCCCCAGAAGAAGTTCGACCTCGTGTTCGGCGTGAACGTACGTGCGAGCTTCGCGCTCTCACGGGCCGCGATCCCGGAGATGCGCCGAGCGGGAGGCGGTCACGTGATCATGATGTCGCCTCCGGTGAACACCACCGCCGCACCGGGGAAGGCTCCGTACCTCATCTCCAAGCTCGGTATGACGATCCTCGCGATGGGCATCGACGCCGAGGAGAAGGAGCATGGCATCGCCGCGCACGCGCTCTGGCCGGTGACAGGCATCCGTACCGCTGCCACCGTGAACCTCGGGATGGGCGAGGACGCCGAGTGGCGCACGCCCGACATCCTGGCCGACGCAACCGTCGAGTTGCTCACGCGGGATCCGCGTACCTGCTCCTTCCGGGCATGGCTGGACGAGGAGGTGCTGGCCGAGGCTGGGGTCACGGATCTCACGAAGTACCGGTGTGATCCAGACCACGAGCCGTCGTGCATGTCGATCGAGCTGGTCGATCCGGGGTGGGCAGCCCGGCACGGGCGGTAGGCGGCGTCGACGCCGACGTAGCCGCTCAGGTCGGGCTCTGGTCCGCCCTGTACAGCTCGAGCTCGGTCTCCAGGTTGCCCTCGGCCGCCCGGGTCGTGTACCACTCCTGGAGCTCCAGGTAGGTGTCCTCGTCCCCGTCGCGCAGCATGCCCTGGGCCGAGAGGCGCGCGTACACGTCGTTCACCATCCCGACCGGGTCGAGGGCCTGGAAGGCATCGATGGTGGACTCGCAGGTGGCGATGGTCTGGGCCCAGCAGTCGGCGTCGTGCACGCACACGTTGGCGAGCTTGCTGTTTCCGTACAGCGCGGTGTTCTGGTACCACGTCTGCCCGGCGCTGATGTCGGTGCTGTAGGGGAGCAGGCGGAACCGTCCGTCCAGGCCCTCCACCAGCACCACGTTGTTGCTGTTGTGGAACGGGTCGTCCCCGATCCACAGGACCCAGTCGAGACACATGTGCTGCTGCACCATCCCCCAGTCGATGCTGTCCTGGGTGGCGGTGTAGCCGTCCTTCGGGTTGGCGGCGAGGGTCGCCACGAGCAGGTCGTAGTTGGTGTTGTCACACTCCTTTTCCTGGCACTGCGTTCCAATCGTGGAGATGTCGCCCGAGCCCTCCCAGATGTTGGCGCAGCCCCCCCCGAACTTGTCGGCATGCTGCTCACACCAACCCTCCTTGTGGTAGGACTCGACCAGCGTGTAGGGAACGGTCACGTCGCTCCCCCACACGCTCCCACCAACCCAGGCAAACGCCGTTCGAGGCGCGGGGTAGTCCAGCTGGCTGAACACGTCGAGCGCGAGCGCCTCGCGGAAGATCGAGCTGATCATTCCATTGTTGAACCGCAGGTGCTCCGAGTCGCCCACGCGCAGCCCGTCCTGGAACTCGTCCATGTCCACCGACAGGTTCGGGATGCTCGAGTCCGACCACACCATGCCCGTCGACTCCCCGACCACCGCCACCTGGACCTTGCCGTAGTCTGCGGTCTGGCCAGAAACCGCATCGGAGACCACCAGGTGGTCGGCGTAGGCGTCGTTGTTTCCCACCTCATAGTAGTAGTAGCCCGAGGAGCCTGCGTTGGTGAACGCCGTGTTCATCGCGGCCAGCTGTTCGTCGCTCACCGAGAACCAGTAGAGGTTCCCGTCGTTCGTGAACGGGTCCACGGTCATCTCGTCCGTATAGGCATTGAGCTTCGGCGCGCCGTCGACATCCTCGAAGATCTGGCCCTCGGGCACGACCGGTATGCCTTCTCCGGAGTCCCCGGTCTCGACCGGCGGCTCGGTGATGAACTGCTGGTTGTAGACGTTCGTGGTGGTACAGGCAACGACGAGGGGGAGCAGGCTGACGATGCGCATGCCATGGCCCTACCCGCACGCCGTCGCGATCGCAAGCCGTCCGTTGCCCGAGGGCGTGGTCGGGGACCTGGACCCGCTGTCGATGACGGCACGGCGCTTGCTGCAGTCGGCTTCCCCGGCCGGCCTGCAAGTCCGCCCCCGTCGCCCAGAGTTCACGCATGTCCACGCGCTTCCATCGTAGCCTCGCGCCCATCGCTGGAGATGAGTCCTCGAGGCCGGACTTCGCGGTCGAGGGGCAAATCGAACAGGCCATGTGCGGCTTCACCCACGATGGTCTCTGCCGTGCTGACGATCACCACGCCCGCCAGCGTCGCACTCCATGTTCCACACACCCCAACGCTCGTTTTCCCACGGAGACCCGCCCATGACCCTCGTTCTCGTGTTCGCCACGTTCGCATTCGCCGAGGATCCCACCTTCGTCGGTGCCGCTGCCCCCGCCGCTGCCGAACCCCCTGCGCCCGAGACGCATGTGAAGGCGTCCGCCGGGGGCACGTTCAGTTCGGGCAATTCCGAGTCCGTCACGTTCAACGCGGCGCTGGACGCCACCCACAAGTGGTCGAGCAACCAGTTCGGCATCGTCGGGGCTGCCGCCGTGGGCTTCGGCGCGACGGACGCGAACGCGGACGGGTTCCTCGCCAGCTCAGAGCGCTGCCTGGGCCTCGCCAACAAGGAGTGCGACTCCACCGCCGAGCGATACAGCCTCGACGCCCGGTACGACCGCTTCGTCTCGGACAAGAGCAGCATCTACCTGCTCGCCGGCGGGTTTCACGACAAGTTCGCCGGGTTCGCGCTGCGCTCCCATGTCCAGCTGGGCTATGCCAACCACGTCGTCGACACAGAGGACACGCACCTCAAGCTCGAGGCCGGTGTGGACTTCGCGAACGAGGCCTACATCGCCGGGGTGACCCCTGCGAGCGCACGGCTCCTCGGCGTGCAGGTCGGGCTCGGCTTCGACCACGCCTTCAACGAGAGCGTGGGCTTCAGCGATGCGCTCACCGTGTACGAGCCGCTCGTCACGCAGCCGGACGGGTCGGCCTTCGCGCCGCACTTCACCGACGTGCGCGTCGGGAACGTCGCCGCCATCAGCGCGAAGATGACCGACAGGTTGAGCATCAGCGTCTCCGACACGCTCGCCTGCCGCAACGAGCCCATCGCCGCGCCGGACGGCATCACGGAGAGCCGGGCCCCGTTCGACAACACCCTTGCCGTCGCGCTCGTCGCGTCGCTGCTCTGAGGCCCCGATGCTGATCGCACTGATGGTGTACACGCAGAATGGGCGGGCGGCCGAGCTCGGGATCGGGGCCTACGCTGGCGGATGGGCGGTCCCTGCGGCTGCCGACGCTCCGCCCGGGTACCTGATCGGCGGACGCCTTCGCTATCGATGGTCGGACCACCTCGGTGTGGAGCTGCTCGGAGGCCGCACGCCGGACGGCTACGATCCCCAGCTCGAGTTCCTGGTGTTTGCGCCCAACTCCACCCGCGTGACCCCGTTCCTTGCGGTGGGCGGCGGCGCCCTCGTCGGGGGGACCTCGCCCGCCTGGCTGGCGGGGGGCGGGGGTGGCGTGGACGCCGAGCTGGTGCCCTGGCTCGACTTCCGCACCGATCTGCGGATCCGCGTGCTCGGGGAGAGCACCCCCTCGGTCGCGCCGCTGTTCACCGTCGGGTTGCAGCTGCACACGTCCAGGGTGCACGACGCTGACGGCGACGGGGTCTCCGACAAGCTCGACGGGTGTCCGTCCGAGGCGGAGGACAAGGACGGGTTCCAGGACCAGGACGGCTGCCCGGACCGGGACAACGACGGGGACGGCATCGCGGATCCTGCGGACGCCTGCGTGGATGCGGCCGAAGACAAGGATGGTTTCGAGGACGCCGACGGCTGTCCGGATGCGGACAACGACAAGGACGGCGTGGCGGACTCCGTGGACGGGTGCCCAGGCAATTCGGAGGACAAGGACAACTTCGAGGACGCCGACGGGTGTCCGGATCCCGACAACGACAAGGACCGGATCGCGGACGCGGCGGACGCCTGCCCGGACCAGGCGGAGACGCCGAACGGATACCGGGACGCGGACGGGTGTCCGGATGAGGTCCCCGCGGAGGTGGCGCGGTTCTCGGGCGTCATCGCGGGCGTGAAGTTCGAGACGGGGAAGGCCGTGCTGCTGCCAAGCTCGTCGAAGGTGCTCGACGACGCGGCTGCGGTGCTCGTGAAGTTCGGGGACCTCCGGCTCGAGGTGCAGGGCCACACCGACGATGTCGGCGACGACGCGAAGAACCTCGCCTTGTCGTTGTCCCGGGCCCAATCGGTGGTTGCGTACCTCGTGGGCAAGGGCGTTCCTGCCGACCGGTTGATTGCGAAGGGGTACGGCGAGACCGAGCCGAAGGTCCCCAACGACAGCGCTGCGAACCGCGCGATCAACCGACGCGTGGAGTTCAAGCGACTGTAGGGGATTCCGGCGCCCTCGTCGCAGCTCTGCCTACGACCGCTTCCTCCGCCGGACCACCGCGGCGCACACCAGGGCCCCCATTGCGCCCAGCCCTGACCCCGGGGCGGATGCACACCCGCAGACGCCGGTGGGGGTGATCGTGACGTCGGGCATCGTGCGCTCGCCGTCCGGCGTCCAGTCCCCGCTGTCCGACGGCGTGTCAGCATCGCTGTCCGAATCGCCGTCGGCGTCGCTGTCCGAATCGCCGTCGGCGTCGCTGTCCGAATCGCTGTCGGCGTCGCTGTCCGAATCGCTGTCCGCATCGGCGTCGCTGTCCGAATCGGCGTCGCTGTCCGAATCGCTGTCCGCATCGGCGTCGGTGTCCGAATCGGCGTCGGTGTCCGAATCGGCGTCGGTGTCGGTGTCCGCATCGGCGTCGGTGTCGGTGTCGGCATCAGCGTCTGCATCGGTGTCTGCATCCGCATCGGTGTCGGTGTCAGCATCCCCGCCGCTGTCCCGACCCGTGTCTGCGGCCGTGTCTGCGGCTGTGTCCCCAGCGGTGTCGCCCCCGGTGTCGCTGCCGGTGTCCCCGCCCGTGTGCCCCGAGCCATAGGTGCAGTCCTCGTCCGTCACCCCGTCGCAGTCCTCATCCCCGCCGCCACAGGGGTCCGACGTCATCAACGGGGATGCGTCGGGGTCGCCCTCGTTGCAGTCGCCACCGCCCCAGGCGTACGCCGCAGCGCCGTCGCCATCGGCATCGTAGTCGTCACCGCCGTCGCAGGCTTCATCCACGCCGTCGTAGTAGATCTCCGTGGCGCCACCGTGGATGTCGGGGTCGGCGTCGTTGCAGTCGTCCCCGCCGTAGGCCTCGGCGTCATGGCCGTCTCCGTCGCAGTCGGTGCAGATCGCGGTGTCGGCGCCGTCACAGTCCTGGTCGATCCCGTCGTCGGGAAGATCCACGGCTGCGGGGTGCAGGGAGGCGTCGCCGTCGTCGCAGTCCACGCCCACGTCGTAGCCGTCGTGGTCGCAGTCGTCGTCGCCGAAGGAGTCGTCGCAGTCCGAGTCGATGCCGTCGTAGCAGGCATCGGGCGCGCCGGGCCACACGGCGGGGTCATCATCGTCGCAGTCCGTGCCGCCATACCAGATCGAGTCGAAGCCGTCGCCGTCGAAGTCGTACTCGCTCGCCCCATCACAGTCGTGGTCGATGCCGTCGTAGGGAAAATCCTCCATCAGCGAAGAGATCTCGGGGTTGGTGTCGTCGCAGTCCCCGCCGCCGTACAGTTGGGAGGGATCCCCGTCGCTGTCGCAGTCGTCGTCGTCGTTCCCGCTGCAGTCGGCGTCCACGCCGTCGTAGCACACGTCCAGCACCCCGGGGTTGATGGTGGGGTCGGCGTCATCGCAGTCGGTCCCGCCGTCCGCCGTCCCGTCGTAGCCGTCGTTGTCGTAGTCGAACTCGGGTCCGCCGTCGCAGTTGGTGTCCACGCCGTCGCCCCGGGCGTCGACCGCTCCGGGGTTGACCGTCGGGTCTGAGTCGTCGCAGTCCGTGCCACCGTGGGCGTCGTCGTTGTATCCGTCCCGATCGCAGTCGTAGTCGCTGGCGCCGTCGCAGTCGGTGTCGACCCCGTCGTAGCACTCCTCACCCGGCGCGTGCGGGTACGCGCTGGCGAGGTCGTCCCGACAGTCGGTCCCACCGAAGGCGGCGGAGGTGTAGCCGTCGCCGTCTGCGTCGAAGTCGTCGGTGACCGTGCCACCCGAGCAATTCTCGTCGACCCCGTCGTAGGGGATCTCCTCGGCGTCGGGGCTCACCGTCGCGTCGCCGTCGTCGCAGTCGGTCCCCCCTCCCAACGCCGAGCTGTATCCGTCGCCGTCTGCGTCGTAGTCGTCCAGCTGGTCGCAGTTGGAGTCGACGCCGTCGTAGTAGACCTCCTCGGCGTCCGGGTTGGTGCTCGCGTCGGTGTCGTCACAGTCGGTGCCGCCCCAGGCCAGGGAGACGACGCCGTCCCCATCGGCGTCGAAGTCGTTCGCGCCGTCGCAGTTGCTGTCCACGCCGTCGTAGAACGGGTCCTCGGCGTCGGGGCTGATGGCGGCATCGGCGTCGTCACAGTCGGTGCCGCCGTAGTACACCGATGCCACCCCGTCGCCGTCTGCATCGTAGTCGTCATCGTTGGTCGGGTCGGAGTCGACGGACGAGCAGTCCGAGTCCACGCCGTCGTAGGGCGTCTCCTCGGCCCCGGAGTGGACCGTGGGATCCGAGTCGTCGCAGTCGCCCTGCGACTCGGTCAGCCCATCGCCGTCTGCATCGTCGAGCCCGAGCCCGCTGTAGACCAGATCGTCGATCGCGTAGGTGTCGCCGGGATCAGCCGGCACGATCCGGATCTCGTCCACGAGGTAGTCGTAGTCGAACCCAAGGAAAACGTCCGGGCCCGAGGTGGTGATGGGGGAGGAGTAGTCGAGGTCGCCGTCGAGCCAGCCCTCGATCGTGAACTCGCCATCGGCGTCGAGCAGCGAGAACCCCGCCGCCGGCTGCGCCTCCTTGAAGTAGATCGTCAGGGTGCCACCACTGTCCACCGCCGCCATGGTGTCGTGGGCGGCGGTGCCATCCGCGTCGGCGCCCCCGAGCGCTCCCGCCAGGAACTGCACGCCGAGGTCCACGTACTGGGTGGTGAGGCTCTCGCCCCCGGTCAACACCTCGAAATCCACCGTGGCCTCCGTGACCACGTCGGACCCGAGCAGCCACGCGGCTTCGTCGTCGTAGGTGACAACGTCGCCGGCGTCGATGATGCCGTCGCAGTTGTTGTCGATGCCGTCCCCAAGCTCCTCCCGGGCGCCCGGGTTCACCCAGGCGCGCGTGTCGTCGCAATCGGCGGGGGAGTCTGCCTCGGTGTAGCCGTCACCATCGTGATCGGTCTCGGCCGAGTACAGCACGCCGATGGTGTCGAGCCCGATGCCGTCCCCGCCGAGCGGCCGGAGCGTGATCGTATCCACCGGGAACGCGAAGGAGTAGCCGTGGTAGACACCCCCGGCCCGGTCATCCGCGCTCTCGGAGAAGGTGTAGGACAGCGAGCCCGTCGTGCCCGTCGCGGTGAGCAGGAAGTCGTCCTTCGCGTCGAGGAGCAGGAAGGAGATGGCGTCGACCGGAGAGGAGAACTGGAGCGTGAGCGTCCCGAGGCTGTCCGGTACGAACTGGGCGGCGCGGGTGCCATCTGGCCAGGTGCCCTGCACCTCGTCCTCGGCGTACACCCGAGGCGTGAACGAGAGCGTCGTGCCGTCGACCGTGTAGCCGGAGATGCCGGCGCCGATCCCGTAGGGCTCGAAGTCGAAGGTGTGTGGCGCCCCGTCGCACGCTGCACAGCCCAGATCGTTCAGGTCCCAGTCGAACGCGTCGACCGTGCTGCGCACGACGACCACCCCGTCGGTCCACCCGTCGCAGTCGCCGTCCACGCTGTCATCGGGGAGGTCCAGGCCACCGGGGAAGGCGTCGGGGTTCAGATCGTCGCAGTCGTTGCCCCCCACCCGCGCGTCGACGAAGCCGTCGCCGTCCTCGTCGAGGAAGTCGGGGGTGTATCCCCAGGCATACAGGGCGCCCTGGGCCGTGCCGTGCACGCCCGCGTAGGGTGCGGTGGTGAGCAGGGTCGGCCACGCGTCGCCATCGCGTGCCACGGCCAGGTCCGTCCCCAGCGCTCCCGCCGTCGCCTCGCCGAGCATGGTGTGCTGCGCGCTGCGGGCCGAGATGCTGCCCGTCGGTGCAGTGGTGAACACATATGCGCTGCCGCCCCCCGAGGAGTCCGTCGTGGCGTTGGGCGCGCTGGCGATGAGGTCGTCCACGCCATCCCCGTCGATGTCGCCCGCGGCAAGCTCGGCGCCGAAGTTGTTCGCAGAGCGCACCCCGTTGATGGTGCCATCCGCGAGCGCCGTGGTCGTCCCGCAGCTGCCGAGCGAGGGGTCGTACAGCACCCAGACGTAGCCGGCGTCGGGCCCGGTGCCGTTCCCCAGCGGCGCTCCGCCGATCAGATCGAGCGCGCCGGAGCCGTCGATGTCCGCGGCGAGCACCGCGGTGCCGAAGCGATCCGCAGCCGTGGTGTCGGTCCACACACAGTCCGCGTTGCTCGCGGCGTCTGCGGTTCCAGACCAGGAGCCTCCCGCGAAGACATAGATCGCGCCGGCGTCCGCAGCCCCCAGGTCGCTCTGCGTTGCCGCGATGATCACCTCTGAGGATCCGTTCCCGTCAAGATCGCCGGTGGTCACCTGCGTGCCGAAGCGATCACCCGAGGACGAGGAGGTGAACCAGGCGTCCGCCACGCCGGTGCCCGAGGCCAGGGGGCCGAGGTACAGCGCGACAGCGCCGGCGTTGGTCGCGCCCAGGTCGGAGTCGGGCGCTCCTACGAGCAGGTCGGTGTAGCCGTCCCCGTCCACGTCTCCGGCCCCAGCGAGCGAGGTGCCCGCGACGGGTCGGTCCGAAGCGTCTCCCGTGGCCGTGAAGCTCGCTGTCGAGGCGGCGAACTCCCCGTTCCAGCCGCCCCCGAGCCAGGCGTACACCTTGCCCTTGTTGGCGCCGGCGTCGTCGTTGTCGGGTGCTGCGATGGTCACGTCGCCCAGGCCATCGCCATCCAGGTCGTCGAGCAGGACCGCCGAGCCGAAGCCGTCGTACGTGGCGCTGCCGTCGAAGATGGCGGGCGCGTTGTCGAGGGTGTTCGGCGTGTAGGGCCGGATCAACATGTAGGCCTGGCCCTTGCCGCGGTCCTTCGCTCCGACGAGCGCGTCGTCCACGCTGTCGCCGTTCACGTCGCCGGTGGCGAGGGAGGTGCCCGCATACGCGAAGTCGGCGTCGCCGGTCCACGGATCCTCGAGCTCGTCGCTGCGGATCTCGGCGCGCGCGGGGCGACCCTGCTCGTCGCCGAACCACACCGTGGTGCCACTCGACGCGCCTCCGGCACATGCGTAGGCGAGCCCGGCGGCCGTGCCCCCGCTGCTCACCGAGACGCCGATGTAGGCGCTTGCCCCTCCGTCGTGAGCGGGGTCACCAAAATCGGTGTCGTCGAGCACGATGACGGCCTCGTCGCGCCGCTCCAGGAGCCAGATCTGCACCCGCCCGCTCTCTGGCGAGCCCACGGGCCGCACGTCGTCCCAGGAGACGACGAACGTGCGATCCGGGTAGCGCCCGTAGGTGGTGGTGTAGACCGTACCCGCGGAGAGATCATCGGCAAAGGCGGAGATCCCGGTGTACGTCGTGGTGTCGGGACATGCCCCGATGGGGTCGGTGGTCGTGCCGTCGGGGCCGACGCCGTCGAAGTAGAGCACGCCGTTGGAGGAGACCGTCGCGGTCGTGTAGGCCGTGCCGTCCACGTGGAAGGCGAAGGGGAGATCGATCACGGCGCTGTCGTCGTCAGCGAGGGGGAGCGCCGTGCCATCGGTGGCGTCGAGCCAGGGGCTGGAGGGGCCGTCCCCATCGGACGAGTCCGTGTACACGAGCCCTGCCGCCGAGGGGCCGGCCGTTCCGGCCAGCGCCGGATGCGCCAGCGGGAGGAGCAGCAGCCAGCTCGCACATCGGCTTCTCGGGGGTTTTGAGGGCAGGGCGACCGGCATCCGGACAGGATACTCCCAAACGATGCAGTCCGGGCCTGTCGAGATCGTGGAACCGGAGCGCACCGAGGCGCGCGGCGCCATCGTTCTGATCTCCGAGGTCCAGGGGGTCGGGAAGTCCTTGAGGGAGCACGCAAGGCGCCTCGCGGGCCTTGGATACACCGTGGCGATGCCCGACCTGTGGTGGCGCCAGGGCCGGCCGGATCTCACAGCGCCCGACGCCATCCCGGCCGCCTGGGCGGATCTGTCGGATTCCGCGGCGCTGGTGGACGTGCGCATCGCGCTGGGCGCGATGCCGACTACGCGATCACGCTTCGTGCTGGGGTTCGGCGTGGGCGGGCTCTACGCCCGGATGGCGGCGTGCACGTTGCCGGGGCTCGCCGGCGCGATCGAGTTCTACGGCCAGGCGTTCTACCCGGGGACCTCCCCCAACAAGCCGGTGCAGCCGCTCGACCTGCTGGTGGGGCTCGGGTGTCCGCTCCAGTGTCACTTCGGGGGGGACGATCCGGTGGTCCCGCCCCGGCACGTAGACATGCTCGAGCAGCGGCTCTCCGGGCGAGGATTCCCCGCCCAGGTCTATCGCTATGCCGGGTGCGGCCACGGGTTCATGAACCCCGAGAACGCCGCGTTCGACAAGACCGCGTCGCAGCTCGCCTGGTCGAGGGTCAAGCGCTTTCTCGACGAGCACACCGACTGAGCGGTTATGAAAAGCCTGCAAGGAGAGCGAGATGCCCGCTGAACCCATCGACGCCGTGTGGATGGCGCCCGATCCCCCGCCACCGGCCGAGGATCCCTTCGAGGACGACGACTTCGACGACGAACCGATCGAGGACGACGACGAGCTTGATGGCGACGACGACAGCGGCGACGTCGAGGACGACGACGATCTCGACGAGGACGAGGAGCTCTTCGAGGAGGAGTCGGAAGACGACGCCGCCGCCGAGGAGGATGACTGGGACGACGAAGACTGGGACGAAGACGAGGACGACGACGACGACGAGGACGACGACGACGAAGAGGACGAAGGCGAGGGGTAGGGCAGCCCCGCGGCGTCGCTACGGGGCTCCGAGCGCCCCGAGCGCTTCTTTCGCCGCCGTGAGGAACTGCGCCTTCTTCGGCGCCCTCGCGATGTACCGCTCGAACGCCCCCCGGGCGTCGTCCTTGCGGCCGGTGGCGACCAGCGCGGTGCCGTAGAGGTACCAGGCGTCGAGCGGGCAACGCTTCATCTCGGTGGCGGCTTCGAGGGCGACCAGCGCCTCGTCCGCGCTGCCCGCACGCAAGGCGACCGCACCCCGCAGCCGGAACGTGGACGCAGTGGCTGGCAGGATCGGGTCGATCGCCCGGATGGCCTCGAAGGCGTTCGCGCGGATCAGCAGGTCTCCGAATTCGAGCTGCTCATCGGCATCCTGCGCCCACAGCGTGCGCCCGCCGAGCTGCAGCACCTCTGTCGCCGCCTCCCGGGAGCCGGGGCGGCGCAGCAGCAGTTGCCGCGTATGTTCCGGTCGGGCGCTCGCCTTCACGGAAACGTGGCCTGCCCCGATCTCGACGCGGAACACACGCTGCCCGACCGTTGCGACCATCGCCACGGGCTTCGCCTCGGGGCGCACCTCGCCCGCGTCCACTCCGAGATCGATCCACAGGCCGTCCCGCCCGGGGCGCTGCGACAGCCGCGCAACGGCTTCACCGGCCACCTGCGCTACGCCCCTGGCCGGGCTCTCGGCGAGGCGCATCGCCCCGTCGATCGCGCTCCAGAACCCCAACTGTCCGCACAGACGCGCGATCTCCGCCTGGGTTTCGGGCCGGATCCGATCGTTCCGGAGCAGGGGGACGATCAATTCCTCCACGCCCTCCGGTGCGGTTGCGCTCTGCGCAAAGCGCATCAGCCCCACTGTCGCCCCCGCGCGCACGTCCGACCGGGGGTCCCGGAGTCCGATGACGATGCGTTGGAGCGCCTCCTTGCTCCCGAGGGCGCCACACACCTGGAACAGCCCCACGTTGTGCGAGGGGTCCGCCCCGCTCACGGCTCGCAGCAAGGCATCGCGCTGCTCTGCTGGCACGGCCGCCGCGTTCTCCCCGCTGCGGTACCGCGAGAGGATGTCGGCCGCCGCCGCAGCACAGCCGAGGCGCACGCCCGGCGAGGCATCTGCGATGGCCCGCTGCACGAGCAGCTCCAGATGAGCGGGGGTCCCCATCACCGCGAGGTCACGGGCCGCAGCCGCCCGGACGGGCAGCTCTCGCGCTCCCAGGGCTGCGACGGGGTCTGCGGTTTCAGCCAAGTGAGTCTCCGAGCGGACGCCTTAACCCCAAACGAGCGAGGCCCCGCGATTCGGGCCTCCCGCAAGCTTGATATGTACCTGTCATGCTGTTCGTAGTCCCTGCGCTCACCCTCTGGGGCTGCACGCCGGACGTCACCCACCTCTACGACACCGAGAAGCAGACAGCGCTCGCCGTGGCGACCGACGTGCCGCCGGGGTGGAAGCCGGACGCTGCCGTGGGAATCGCGTCGAAGGACCTCGCCACTGCGCTGAGCGCGGTGATCACCACCGCGGTGGCGGCCGACCGGCCGGCGATCTCGCTGCCCCTGCCGCTCGGCATCCAGGCGTCGCTGAACCCGGACCTGCACGTGAAGCGGGTCAAGATCGCCGCCACGACGGATTGCGCGGCGTGCTTCTCGCTCGACGTCGCGCTGGAGGGGCAGGCGCGCTGGGAGGCCGGGCCGGCCAGCGGGAGTGTCCCGATCTCTGCCGCCGCGACGGCGATCGTGGCGGTGTCGATCCGCGATGGCTCGAGCGTCGAGGTGAAGCCGAGGCGCGTGGGGAGCCTCGCGGTCGAGGTGCCGTCGTTGGGAAACCTGCGGGTGAACGCGTCGGGCCCCCTGCAGGAGTGGCTGCGGGCCACCCTCGTGAACAAGGTGCCCGCGATCCGGGTCGCGACGCTGGACACGACCGCCCTCCCGGTGCGTGATCTGCGGCTCTCCACGACCACGGATCGGCTGGAGATCGAGATCCTCAGCAACGTTCCCGGCGCGGTGGCGCTCCGTGCCCTGCCGGCGCCTGCCTCCGGCGTGGAGGTGGCGCTCTCGGAGACGGTGCTCACCGGGCTCGCGCGCCGTGCAGCGTTCAAGGCTGGCACGCTCGACCTGGACGTTGCGGTGGATCCGCGAGGGATCGAGGTGGAGGGCGGGCAGTTCACGATGGACCTGCGCCTCTGGCGCCTCGTCGGCCGCGGATGGTACCGGGACTACGCCGTCACGGGCGACCTCGGCGTGAGCCGCGGCGCACGATCCAGGTTGACCCTGGTCGCGACCAGCGCGAAGGAGACTGCCGCGAGCCCCGGTGCGATCTTCGTGGACCCGATCGCGGCCATCTTCCAGTCGAAGATCCTGGATGCGATCGTCGATGCCATGAACCGGAGCCTGCCCGCACAGACGGAGCAGCGCGTGATCGGCGTCGGGTTGCAGGCGCAGGCGACCGAAGCCCGGGGCCTCGACGATGCGCTGCACCTCTACGGTTCGCTCGACGTGGTTGAGCCGGGCACGAGGTGAGGCGAGGGGCCGCGCTCGCGCTCGGAGTGGGCGCGCTGGTGGGGATCGAGGGGGTGTGCAGGCTCGCGCCCCCGCCAGACCCGCGGGTGCCCACCGGGACGCCCGCTGCGGAGACGATCACGCTGGAGGGCGATCCCTGGCTCCTGTGGCAGCTACGGCCGGGAGACCGCGTGGAACAGGGGAAGCCCGTGCACGTGAACGAGAGCGGCTTTCGGGACATCACTCGCGGGCCGAAGTCCGGGCCGCGGGTCATGACCGTCGGGGACTCCAGCGTGTACGGGTTCGGGGTGGGCGACGACGAGGTCTTCTCCAGCCTGGTCCAAGACGATCTGGCAGGCGAGGTTCCGGGCCTCGCGGTCATCGACGGGGCGACGCCCGGCTGGTCGACCTTCCAGACCCTGAACATGCTGGACATGCGCGGATGGGCGCTCGATCCGGACCTGTTGATCGTGGGCAACCTCTGGTCGGACAACAACTTCGACGACTTCGTGGACAAGGAGCTACTGGCATCGTACGCCGGGTTTGCCGAGACGACCGGCTATCGGGTGCGCATGCTGATGGCCCACTCCGCGCTGTTCGGCTGGCTCGACTGGGAGCTCCGGGTGAAACCGCTCGGGGATCGGGCGAAGAAGGTCGGGTGGTCGATGGGCGGGGATAGCCCCAAGTCCGGCAAGCGGCGCGTGGCGATCAACGACTATGCGGACAACCTGGACACCCTGTGTGACCACGTGCGTAGGCAGCACGGGGGCGTGCTCTTCGTGATGCTCGCCAACCGCGAGGACGTGGACCCGGTCTCCGCGGATCCAGCGTGGGGCCCGTACCGGCGGGTGATGCAGGATGCCGCAGCGCGGTTCCAGGTCCCGATCATCGACGTACCTGCGCTGGTGCGAGCGAGCGGCCACAGCGCCGACGTGCTGTTCATGGACCAGATGCACCCCACGGCGCTGGGCCACCGCCTGCTCGCGGATGCGGTCGAGAACGTGCTCCGCACCCGCCGCTGGCCGCAGGACCGGCTCGAGCCCGCGCTCGCCGGGCCCCACGCGGTGTATGTCGACCCGTTCGAGGGCAGGGGGATCGACCCTGGCCCCCCCACGCCCAGGGCGGGCCAGGCGGCTCGGGTGCGGGTGCCAGACCGGGGGGCGGGCGAGGGGGCGCTTTGGCTCGTGATGACCGGCCCGAACGGCGAGCAGGTGGGGAGCGTGGCATTGGGAGCGCTCGACGTCCCGATCGTGCTCCCGCCCACGCCGGTGCCGACCGCCACGTTCCGGCTGTACTTCGATCGCGACGGCGACGGGCCGACCGCTGGAGACGAGCAGCGCGTGATCGGCCCGGTCCGCCTCGGCCCGGCCGAGATCCTGCTCACCTTTGTAGCGCCATGATCCGGTCGGATCAATTCTGCTTCCGTGAGCGCGGCCCTGTGCTTAGACTCCCGCGCCCCGAGGTCCCATGCCGCTGCCTGCCGATCCCCGTGTCCCCGTCACCGTCCTGACCGGCTTTCTAGGCGCAGGAAAAACGACCCTGCTCAACCGCATCCTCGCCGAGAACCACGGCCAGCGCATCGCCGTGATCGAGAACGAGTACGGTGAGATCGGCATCGATCAGGCGCTCGTCCTGCGCAGCGACGAGGAGGTGTTCGAGATGAACAACGGGTGCTTGTGCTGCACCGTCCGGGGCGACCTGATACGGATCCTCGGCAACCTGTTGCGCCGCCGGGATCGCTTCGATCGCATCCTGATCGAGACCACCGGCCTCGCCGATCCCGGTCCGGTCATCCAGACGTTCTTCATGGACGACACCCTCAAGGAGCAGGTGCGGCTCGATGGGGTGATCACGGTGGTCGACGCGCGGCACGTCCACCTGCACCTCCCGCTGGAGGAGGACCATGTGCACGGGGCTGGCTGCGACCACGACCACGACCACCACGGTCATGATCACGCGCCGGACGAGGAGCATGCGCACGCGAGCGAGTGCGAGGAGCAGATCGCCTTCGCCGACGTGATCCTGCTCAACAAGGTCGACCTGGTCAGCGCGGCGCAGCTTCGTCGCGTGCAGGCCCGGGTTCGGGAGATCAATCCGATGGCCCGCCTCTTTCACAGCAACCACGGGGACGTCCCGCTGCACAAGGTGCTCGACGTCGGTGGCTTCGACCTCGAGCGCGCGCTGGAGCTCGACCCCAGGTTCCTCACCGAGTCGGCGCATGCCCACCACACCGAGGTCGGGTCCGTCAGCATCGTGCTGGACGGAGCGCTCGAGCCGGTGCTGTTCCAGCCGTGGATCGACACGCTGCTGCGTGAGCGTGGGACTGACCTCTTTCGCTCGAAGGGGATCCTCGCAGTGGCCGGAAACCCGCGTCGTGTAGTGTTCCAGGGCGTGCACATGCTCTTCGAGATGGCAGACGGCGAGCCCTGGGGTGCGGCACCCCGGGAGTGCCGGATGGTGTTCATCGGCCGCAACCTGGACCGGGAGGAGCTCCTGGCGGGGATCTCGGCGTGCATGGCATGAAGACATTGCGCGTGGTCACCGTGTGCCCCCTGCCGCAGAACCTTGCCAGCCTGGAGTGGTCTCCCGATGGCACGGCGCTGGCGTGGGTCGACCTCGATGGGGGTGTGGGGGTGCTGCGTGGGGGCGCCATCAAGCGCTGGTCCGGCGGTGGGGGGCTCTGCCTCGCCTGGGCCCCCGACAACCGACGGTTCCTCACCGGCGGCGAGGACGGGATGGTGCGGATCTGGGACGTCGCCTCGGGGAAGACGGGCGAGTGGGCGGCCGAGGGGCGGAGCTGGGTGGCCGCGGCCGTGTGGGGGCCGACGTGCATCGCGACAGCCGAGGGCAAGCGGGTCGTGCTGCACGGCGAGGACGGTGGCCGGGTCGCGGAGCCCACCGTGCTGCCCGGAACGGTGAGCGCGTTGATCCGGGACCCCGCCCGGGACGGGTTCATCGCCGTGGCGTACGGCGAGGCCGTCGCGATCCCCGCGGGGGTCGGCGCGGTGCGGCGGTTCACGTGGAAGGGGTCCATGTTGGCGGCGTCCGCCTCCCCAGACGGGCGCTACGTCGCGATCGGCTGCCAGGACTCGAGCGTGATGATCTGGCAACGCAACCTCGCGGATGGCGTGGTGGCCGAAGCCGAGCCGCTCCGCATGGGCGGGTTTCCCGGCAAGGTGACCCAGTTGGCCTGGGGGGAGGGGGGATCGCTGCTGACGGCGGGTGGGGACGCGCTGGCCGCCTGGAGCTTTGCCGGGCGGGGACCGGCAGGGGAGAACGGCGTCGCGCTGCCGGGCCACGCCGGGCGGATCCTCGCGGTGCAGACCGCGCGTCGGGGCCGGCTGATGGTCTCGCTGGGGGCCGAGGGCGCCTCGGCCCGCGTGATCTGCTGGGGCTGGCGGAGAGCGTGGGAGGCCTTCGCCAGCGTGCAATTACCCGCCTCCACGTTGGCTCTACGGGCGGATGGCAGGGGGTTTGCCGCCGCGGGAGAGTCGCTCCTGCTCGCTGAGATTCCGGAGTAGTCGGGAGTGCGCGGGGGTTATGTGCCCCCCGCACTCCAACGAGGTTCTTCATGCTGCTCGCGCTTGCCCTTGCCCTGCCCCTGCAAACCGCCTGGGCCGCCGACCCGGGGGACACCTTCGCCGCCTCGAACGGCATGACCATGGGCTCCGCGAGCCCCAGTTCGAGCGACAAGAAGAGTGGCGACAAGAAGAGCAGCTCGACCAGCGATTCCAAGAGCAGCGGGGTGAGCGACTCCGAGGGGAAGATCTTCAAGACCTTCAAGATCGGAACCTGGAAGGTGAAGCCCTACGTATCGCCGGGCGGCGGGGTCCAGATCAACGGCTCGGACCTGTCCGGCGTGGTGGGCGTGGACGCCGGCTTCAAGTACTGGCACAAGAAGTGGGCGGGGGACCTCTACGCGGGCGGCTCTGGCACCAGCGACGTAGGCGGTGGCACGACCGGCTACGACGTGCACCTGGGTGACGAGACCGGCGCCCGGTTGAAGTACTGGGGTGCCACGCTCGGCCTCGTCGGCGCCTACAACGGCTATGTGTTCGCAGACGGCACGTCCATCGCCCCGGCGCTCACGGCGAGTGTTCCGGTCAAGGTCATCGTGGGTCCGAAGAAGTACCACATCGCCGTCGGGATCGCGCCCTCGCTCACCAGCGACAAGAGCCGACACGTAGACTGGAGCAAGACCAACGCGATCGGCTTCGGCGACGAGTTCGCATGGACCGTGGCGGCGGCTGTGAAATTCAAGGCGCTCTCTGCCAAGTTCACGTTCACGCAGAACGTGTACGGGGACAATGGCCGGGCCATCGTCACGAATACGCCGACGCTGTCCATCGGGCTCGGTGACATCATCCAGGTCGCCCAGTAGGGCGGCGGCCGGGTCGGTCAACTTCCGATCGAGGGTAGGGATCCCCGCGCAGACCGGTTAGGCCCGGCGGATGCTGTTCCTTGCGTTGTTTTCCGCCGTCGGCCTCGCGGCCGACGCCCCCGCGCCCGATCCGACGATCCCGTTCCAGACCTACACATTGGACAACGGGCTCACGGTGATCCTTGCGAAGGATGACTCGATCCCGTTCGTGCAGGTGCATGTGCGGTACGCCGCGGGCTCCAAGGACGAGCTGCCCGGAAAGACGGGCTTCGCCCATCTGTTCGAGCACATGATGTTTCAGGGCAGCGCACATGCGGACGACGACTACTTCGCTCCGTTCCAGGCGCTGGGTGGCCAACTGAACGGCAACACCACGCTCGACCGCACGGTCTATTTCGAGGGCGTACCCTCCAACTACCTGGCGCTGGCGCTCTTCATGGAGAGCGACCGTATGGGCTGGCTGCTTCCGGCGATGACCGAGGAGAAATTCAAGAACCAGCAGGACGTGGTGCGCAATGAGCGGCGGCAGCGCTACGAGGCGCCGCCCTATGGCGAGGCGTGGCCCAGGCTGCTGGAGTCCGTGTGGCCCGAAGGCCACCCGTACCACTACGCCACGATCGGCAAGCACGAGGACCTCGAAGCCGCCTCCCTGGGCGACGTCCAGGCCTTCTTTCGCACCTGGTACCTTCCGAACAACGCTACCCTCACGGTTGTCGGTGATTTCGACGAGGCCAACGCGCGGGCCCTGATCAACACGTATTTTGGGGACGTTCCCGCCGGCCCCGAGCCGAAGCTCACCGTGGCCGAGCCTGTCGTGCTCACCGGTACGAAGGTGGTGAAGGTCGAGAAGGTCACCGTGCCGTTCCCCAAGGTGTGGATCACCTGGATCGGGCCCAGGGCGTTCGCCGAGGGCGATGCCGACCTGGATCTCGCGGCCTCCATGCTCTCGAACGGCGAGGACTCCCCGCTGTACAAGAAGCTGGTGCGGGACAGCCAGATCGCGCAGTCCGTGGACGTGAGCGAGCAGTCCCAGCAGCTCGCCGGGATGTTCACGATCGAGGCGACTGCCGCCACCGGCCACAGTGCCGATGAGCTCGTCGCCGCGATCGACGGCGTGCTCGCCGATGTTCGAAAGAGCGGCTTCGATCAGGGCGATGCCGACATCGCGCGGACGGCCTTCGAGGTCCAGTTCTACGGCGCCCTGCTGAGCATCGCCGGCAAGGCGGACCTGCTCGCGCAGTACCAGGGCCTGACGGGCGACCCGGGGTACCTATCGAAGGACCTCGCACGCTACCGCGCCGCGACCGCGCAGTCCGTGTCCGACGCCCTGCGTAGATGGGCGCCGGCGGAGAACAGGGTGATCCTCGAATTCCTGCCTGCGGCCGTGCCCGCGCCCTCCACACCCACGCCTGCGAAGGAGGGCAAGTAGACATGCGCCCCTCGATCCCTCTCCTCCTCGCGCTCCTCGGCTGTCACCACGCGCCGCCACCCCCGGTCGTCGAGGCCGCTCCAGCGCCCGTCGTTCCTGCGCTCCTGCCCACGCGGCTGGCGCCCCCTGGACCCGCGGAGCCCCGCACGTTCACGCTCCCCGACGCGAAGATCGCCAGCCTCTCGAACGGCATGGTCGTCTACGTGGTGGAGAACCACGAGGTCCCGCTGGTGACCGTGCGCCTGACCTTCCGCGACGTGGCCCTGACCGACCCGGTTGGAAAGGAGGGCCTCGCGTCGATGGCCGCCGCGATGATGAACCAGGGCGCCGGCAGCTACGATGCCGAGGCCTGGGACAAGGAGCTGCGCCGCCTCGGGACGGCCCTGACCATCAGCGCGGGCGCGGAGAACGCCACCGCGGAGCTCTCGACGCTCAAGCGCAACCTGGGGCCCTCCCTCGACCGGCTGAAGGACCTCGTCCTCACGCCGAAGTTCGATCCGACGGAGTGGTCGCTGATGTCGAAGCGGATGGTCGACGCAGTGAAGGCGCGACGCTCCGATCCGGCCTCCACCGCCGGCTGGGTGCTCGACAAGGTGGTGTACGGGGAGGCGTACAAGGGCCGCAAGCTCGACGAGAAGACGCTCGCGCACATCACGCCGAAGGACATGCGTGGGTGGCGGCAGAAGTTCCTGGTTCCCCAGCACGCCGCGATCTTCGTGGGGGGCGACGTCACCCTCGCCGAGGCGTTGCCGATGCTCGAGGCGCGCTTCGGCAGCTGGAAGGCGGCCAGCTCCGCGAGCAAGATGCCGGTGGTGAGCCCGCCTGTGGCGCCGAAGACGTCGATGATCACCCTCGTGGACAAGCCCGGGGCGACCCAGTCCGTCATCGTCGGCATGGGCTACGTCGGCAAGCCCTCGGACCCGGGCTTCTTCCCGTTGAGCGTCGCGAACTTCAGCGTGGGTGGGCAGTTCATGTCCCGCATCAACCTGAACCTTCGCGAGGACAAGGGTTATACCTACGGCGCTCGCAGCTCCGTGGGGTACGACCTGGCGGGGGCGCAGTTCCAGACCTCCGCGCCGGTGTTCGCAGACAAGACCGTCCCCGCGCTGGTCGAGCTCGTGAAGGAGCTCCGGGGCCCCGCCGTCGACCACCCGGTCACGGACGTGGAAGTGAAGAATGCGCAGGGCGGCATGCTGATGGCACGGCCGCTCAAGTTCGAACAGCCGGGCTACCTGCTCGGGCAGCTCGAGAATGTCTGGACCTACGGGCTCCCGGCGGATTGGATTTCGGCCTACGATGCGAAGGTGCGCGCCGTGGATGCCGCTGCCGCAGAGTCGGCCTGGACGGCTGCGATCCGCCCTGACCAGCTGCACTTCGTGATCGTCTGCGACCTCGAGAAGCTCGCGGGTCCGATCGGCGAGCAGGCAAAGGCATGGGGATGGACCGTGGAGACGCGCACCGTGGACGCGAAGCTCGTGGGTGGGCCCGCTGCACCCGTCGCAAAATAGTCGTCGAGACCCGGCGCTTCACCTGGGTTAGTCTCTCTGTCAGGAGTCTGGTGATGGTTGGCATGTTCGTGCTGTGGATCGGGCTTTGCGGGCACGCGAGCGCCAAGGCGTGCCACCAGAGCCAGCCATGTGGAGAGCAGTGCATCCCGTGGGATCAGCCGTGCCGGGTGGATGCCCCGCCGGGGTCCCGCAAGGGGTGGCAGATCCCGTGGGAGTGGCTCGATGCAGACGCTGCCCGGATCGCCCTGTTCACAGGCGTCTATTCGATGCTGGTGTTCGTCGCGCGCCAGAGAAGCATCGGACCGCGGGAGGTTTGATGGGGGCGAAGGCACATCGGGTCATTCGACTCGACCGCGGCGACGTGGTGCCGGCCGCAGGTGCGCTGCGGGTAAGCGTGGGTGGTCGTGGCCGGGCACTGCTGCGAGAGTTGCGGGCCAGGCACCTCGCCGAGGCCGAGGCAACCCGCGCACGGGTTCGCCAGGAGGGCGGGTTCGACCCCAGCGCCGAGCACGCCGCCGCGACCCGGGAGATGCAGGCGTTGAGCCAGATCCTCAAGGATCGCACTCGGGAGGCGTTCGACTTCTACAAGTTCGTCGAGAAGCTCGGGCCCTACGCGCCAGTGCCCTTTCAGCCCAGTGAACATGTGGAGCAACCGGGGCTGCTTGCAGAGCGTGCAACACTCGCGTTCCCGCTGGTCGGGTGGGCGTTGATGGCGGGGATCGGCCTGCCAGCGGCGGTCCTGATGCTGAACGGCGCATGGACGCTGCTCGGCAGCGCCGCCGTGTTGCTCCTCGCGGGCCCCATGGCGCTTCGGCAGACGCGCGCCCGGCCCGGGTACGCGGCGCGCCTCGGTGCGAAGCTCAAGGCGGAGCACGCGGAGGAGCAGGTGCGGGCGGCGGCGGCCCACGCGGCCTCGGAGGAGGCGCGGCGGCTCGCGCGACTCGCCGAGGAGGACCTCCGGGGGCGCCTGCGCGAGAGCTTTGGCACCCGAAGCCCTGCACCCCTCGGGGATCTCCTGGAGCACCAACTCCGGACCCAGGCGTTCCCGCTTCCGGTCGTGCTCGATCTCGACTTCGACGGCTTCGAGAACGCGACCGTGGAGCTCGTCCTGCCGGAGCTCGACGACATGCCCGAGGAGACGACCTCGATCACCCACAGCGGACGGCTCGCGCGCAAGAAGCTCGAGCGGGCCGAGCGAGGCGCGCTGTACGACGATGTGTGCTGCGCTCTCGCGCTCCGGCTCGTTCACGAGCTTTTTCGGGCCCTGCCGATGACGCAGCGAGCGACACTGCACGGCTACGTTCCCCAGAAGGATCAGGCAGGGCGCGAGGGCGAGAAGCCGGGGCTCACGCTGGAGGTGAAGCGCGGGGACTTCGCCCAGCTGAACCTGCTCACGGGCAACCCGGCGGATCTCGTGCGCCAGATCGGGAAGTGGGGAGGGAATCGGAAGGGCGACGTCGCAGCGGTGTAAGGCGGGGCTGCGGCCCGGCGTTGTGCGTGCGAACCCCAACGGAGCACCCGATGACCTCCCCCACCCTTCTCCTTCTCGCCGCCCTCTCCACTCCCGCGCATGCCTGGTCGACCACCGACATGTTCAACGGCGCCATCTCCCGCGTCGAACAGCTCGTGAACCAGGGCGACGCGCAGTCGATCGTACAGCGTCACGGCTTGAACCTCCTCAACGTCACCTGGGAGGACACGGGTCGCTACAAGGGCTCCGCGGTTGGGCCCAACATCTCCGACATGACCATCGGGGTTCGGGATGCGTACGGCGCGCTCCACCCCATGCCGGTGATCCGCTTCGACAACTTCACGGACAAGACCGCCGATGTGCAATCCGCAAGGTTCTACCTGAACGTGGGCAACCAGAACGGCGGACCGATCTACCCCGTCGCGCTCTCGACGATCCTGCAGAACCCCCGGGCGTTCATGACGAACCCCGCGTCGTGGGCAGGCGGACACTCGAGCCTGTGGTCGTCGAGGGACAGTGAGGTGCTCGTGAGCGCCCAGGCCTGCCTGCTCCCCGTTCCGCGGGAAGGCGAGGCGACGTTCACGCCCGTGCTCTACAACTACCAGTCGTACCCCGGAAACCCTGCTGTGCTCGCGATCGTCGCCACACGCCAGGGCACGAGCATGCAGGTGATCGAGAACGACGGCGGCTACATGTCGCAGCCCCTGTTCTTCAATACGCGGGGAGAGCGCGCGCCCTTTGTGGCCGAGCGTGTCTCCGACTGGCAGGCCCACGGCGGAGACGACGGAAACGTGTACACCCAGGATGAGAGCCGGGGTGCAGATGCCGTGCTGCTCATCCAGATTCCCCTCAAGCAGGTCGCACCGCCCAGCTACGGGTACTACGGGTCCGGCGGCATGGCCGATGACATGGAGATGGCAGCGCCCTCTGCGGCCAGCAAGTCCGAGGCGGGTCCGAGGCGGTCGGACATCGAGCAGGCTGTCGTGAGCTACGGCCGGGCCGAGGGCCCGTTCCGCGAGTTCGACAACCTCTCGATCGAGCGCGACACCCGGTTCCCCGTCCGGGTGACCGTGCAGTTCTACAAGGCCACCACCTCCGGGTACCTCACCGATGCCGATGTGGCCGATCTGCGTGCGCAGATCGACAACGTCTACAACCACGCCGACGCTGTAGGCAGCCTCGTGACCCAGGGGTACACAGGCCGTCAGACCGAGTGGGTCGCGCCGCACCCCCCGGTCTCCAGCCCCGCGACCGCCACCTGGGCGAACGGGTTCTGGAACTGGTAGGTCAAAATACTTTTGCCGGGCTCTTGCGCAGGCGGCTTTTCCGGGCGAAACAGTAGCGATGACGCGCTCCGGTTTCAGTCTTGTCGAACTGATGATCGTGGTGGCGATCATTGGCATCCTCGCCGCCATCGCCATCCCTTCGTACACCACCATGCAGTACCGGGCCAAGCGGGCCGAGGCGCCGACGAACCTGCGCGGGATATCGGACTCCGAGGTGGCCTACTTCGTGGCGCACGACGCGTGGGTGGACGCAGCCTCGAACCCGGGACTGGCCCTGGACAAGAAAGCCAAGACCTTCAACGCCGGGATGGCCGGCTGGGTCACGATCGGGTGGAGGCCCGACGGCAAGGTCCGCTGCACGTACATCGCCACCACGTTCGGCTCGGGCACATGGTCCCGGCTGGACGCCTACTGCGACATCGACGACAACAACACCTCCGCCATCATCCGCTACTACGTGCCGACCGCGACCTCGGCCGGCTACTTCAACGACCTCTACCCCAACGAGTTCTGACAGGCGGACGAGTCCTGACGGAGCGGGTGAGCGACCCTATTTTCGTGCGGGGTCGTCGCCGCACGTGCGGACCCCGACGCCCTCGCTGCCCAACAGCGTGATGTCCTGGCCGGGCCCCGGGTGGAGCGCTTCGGTGAGCTTCTTGCAGACGGTGTCGAGGGCCTTCGGGTCGGTGGGCGCCCCCGGCGCGAACACGCCCACCCAGCCGGGGGTACCGACGGACTCCAGGCGGTCGAAGGGCGCGATCTCCGAATAGACGACCGCGAGGTTCGGCGGCGGGGGCGGGCCCGGACGCAGCCAGTAGACCGCAGCAGTCGCCGCGAGGATCACGAGCACCGCCAACAGGTAGGGGATCCTGCTGGTCGGCCGGCGCTTGCTGGGGTTTGCTCTCGTCCCGCGCGGGACCGGTTCGACGCTCATGTGCGGAAGATCCCGAAGCCCTCGGGGCCGTCCCGCAGCGGCGCGTGCAATGCCGCCGCCAGGGAGAGCCCGAGCACGTCGCGTGTGCGGTGCGGTTCGATGATCCCGTCATCCCAGAGGTTGGCGGTGGAGTGGAGCGCGTTCCCCTCGGCGCGCGTGTTCTCGCGCACCGGTTGGAGGATCATCTGCTCCTCCTCGACGGAGATCGGCCCGAGGCCCAGTCGCTGCCGCTGGGCGTTCTGCACGTCGATGAGCACGCGAGCGGCCTGCTCGCCGCCCATCACCGAGATCTGCGCGTTCGGCCACATCCAGAGGAAGCGCGGGGAATAGGCCCGCCCGCACATCGCGTAGTTCCCAGCCCCGAAGCTGCCGCCCACGAGGATCGTGAATTTGGGCACCGTGCACGTGGAGACCGCCGCGACCATCTGCTGGCCGTGCTTGGTGATCCCGCCGCGCTCATAGGCCTTGCCGACGATGAACCCCCCCACGTTCTGCAGGAATACGAGCGGGATCCCCCGCTTGTCGCAGAGCTCGATGAAATGCGTGGCCTTGAGCGCGCACTCGCTGAAGATCGGCCCGTTGTTCGCGAGGATCCCGACCAGATACCCGTGGATCCAGGCCCAACCGGTCACCAGCGTGGTCCCGTAGTTCGGCTTGAACTCCTCGAACTCGCTGGCGTCCACGATGCGGGCGATGACCTCGCGGATGTCGTATGGAACGTGCGGTTCGGGCGGCACGATGCTGTAGAGCTCCTGCGGGTCGTAGACAGGCGGGCGCGCGGCGCGGGAGGGGGGCACCCCGCGGTTGGGCAGGCACGCGACCCGGCGGCGCAGGATCTCGATCGCGTCGCTGTCATCTTCGGCGATGTAGTCGCTGACTCCCGAGACGTGGGTGTGCATGACCGCGCCGCCGAGGTCCTCGGTGGTCACCTCCTCACCCGTGGCTGCGCGGACGAGCGGCGGCCCGGCGAGGAAGATCGCGCCCGTGCCGCGCACGTGGACGACCTCGTCACTCATGGCCGGGATGTAGGCCGCCCCCGCGGTACACAACCCCATGACGGCGCAGAGTTGCGGAATGCCCATCTTGGACATCTGCGCCTGGTTGTAGAAGATGCGGCCGCCATCGTCGAGATCCGGAAAGACCTCGCTCTGGAGCGGAAGGTACGCCCCGCCGGAGTCGACCAGCGAGATGAAGGGCAGCCGGTTCTCCATCGCGATGGCCTGCAGGCGCAGCGCCTTCTTCACGCCCATCGGGTAGATGGTGCCGCCCTTCACCATGGCGTCGTTTGCCTGGACGACACAGGTGCGGCCTTCGATCACGCCGACACCCGCCACGCTCCCGGCCTTGTGCACGCCGCCTTCGTACAGTCCGCGCGCAGCAAGCGCGCCGATCTCGAGGAACGGCGTGTTCGGGTCGAGCAGGCGAGAGATGCGCTCCTGGGCCGTGAGCTTGTTCTGCTCCCGGTGGCGGGCGAGCGCTTTCTCCGAGCGCACGAAGGCCGCCTCGTGGAGCGCGGCCCGAAGCTCAGCCAGGTTCTTTTCGTGCGCCGCCCGGAAGGGTGCGGCGTCAGTGCTCCGGGGGTCCCAGGAGGAGGGCAGGGCGCGCATGGCTACCAGTTCTTCTTTCGGACGTCTTCCAGGTCGGAGGTCACGTGCTTGGCGGAGCCCAGCCAGTAGTTCCGGTAGCCCGCACCCGAGGGCTCGCCGCACATCCGCTCCGTCCAGATCACGGCGTGGGTGCCCATGTCGTAGAACACCGGCCAGTAACAGCCCAGCTCGTCGACCTTGCTCAAGCGGTCAGCGACGTACCCAAGCCCGATCCCGGTGCCGGTTGGCCACTTTGCGACCATGGCGTTGACCGTGTCGGGGGTCATGTCCGTCTCCTTGGCCGTGCCGTTCACCCCGAGCCAATGGCCCGAGGTGGCCAGGTCGGTGGGGCCATTGGCCGCTGCGGTGGGCTTCACGTCCTTCTTGATGGCGTCCTTGAGGCTGTCCAGCGCGTCGGTGGTGAACAGCGTGTTCCACATCTGCGTGAAGTCCGCGAAGGCGTCCGCCTGCGTCTTGTAGGTGCGCATGTCGGGCGGGGAGTAGAAGTAGCCGTAGCCCCCGCCGCCGATCTGGTATGGGGTGTTGGGGTTGTCGAAGGTCTCCGCTGTGTAGATCTTGACCGCGCTGTAGTCGATCCCGACCCAGGTGACCGAGGTCGCAGCGGTCATCTCGGGGATCCTGGTGGACTTCGCGTGGCTGGGAGCAGACAGGGCGAGGAGGGCAAGGAGCATGGGAACCCGGGGAAGTCCGGAAATCTATCAAGGATTGAGGCGGACGTGTAGCGACTGCTCAATCGCCGGGTTCTTCTTCCAGCTCCATCCAGGCCGGCCGGGCCGGCCGCACGATTCCGTCTGCTACGCCGGGGTGTTTCGCCTTCCAGGCGGTGAACCCGCGCCAGGCGTCGTCATAGGCGTCGTCGTCGCCGTCGCCTGACTCGGAGGTCTCGCCCCAGCGTTGGAGCGTGGCGCACTCCGTCGTTTGGTGGAGTATGGAGTTCGCGGGCAGGCGGCCGAACCGCTCGGCGTATTGGATGTCGAGCAGGTAGGGGTTGCGGTCGGGTCCCGAGAGGTCGAGGCAGGCGTGGGCGGCCGCCGCCGCGCGGAGCGCGCCGGGCTCCTTCTCCACCACGTCCGGAGGCGCCACCGGGCCCTCGGGGTTCCCATGGTTGTCGATGGTGCGGGGCAACAGCGTGAACGTGGACTCGTCGGGCACGGACGTGAACGCGTCGTACAGGGGGGTCGCGAGGGCATCGTAGCGGTTCATCGGCGGCACGCCGAGGATCTGCTCGATGGTCTTGAAGATCGAGGGGTAGCTGGCCATCACGTGGGAGGTGTAGCCGTGCTTGGCCCAGGGGCTCACGATCACGAGGATGGACCGGTGCGCGTCCACGTGGTCCACGGCGCTCTGGGGATCGTCCTCCACGATGAACAGGACTGTGTTCTGCCAGTAGTCGGATCGGGTGAGGGCATCGACGAAGATCCCGGTGCCGTAGTCGTTGTCTGCGATCATCGCGCCGTCGACGTAGGGCCCGCCGCCGTGGTCATTGGGGAGCGAGATGTAAACGAAGGGCGGAAAATCACCCCTGGTGAAGAGCTGATCCGCGGCGTAGGTCGCCTTCTCTTCGTCGGATACCTCGGTGTTGAAGAACCCGCCCGGGTAGGCGAGATCCGTCTTGGACATCACCGGGATGCCGTCCACCGAGTCGAGTGACCCCACGATCTCCCCGTAGTTGCGCATGTCGACGCCGTGGTGGATCAGGTGGGTGAAGATCGTGCCGAAGACCGGGCGGCCGACGGACGTGGCCGAGTCGTCCGCGAACGTGGAGACCCCGTGGTAGTCCTCGATCCACGCCCGCTCCATGTACTCGTTCACGAAGCTCGAGGTGAGCCAGAGGTGGCCCTGCACGCTGCTCTCACTGTTGTCGTAGAAATTGTCGTGGTTGGTGAATTGGGTGACCAGGGCGTGGAGGTTGGGTGTGTACACCTGGGGCCACTGGGAAAGGCTCGCGTCCCGGTCGGCGTCGGGGAGCTCCAGGTCGCCAAGGACGCTGTCGTAGGTCTTGTTCTCCCGGACCATCAGGATGACGTGCTGGATCGGCGTGAGGTCGCCCACTGTTCGCGGGATTGGGAAGGTACCCACACAGTCACCGAAATCATAGATCGTGTTCGGGCGGGCGATGTTGTCCGCCACCTGCTGCGTCCAGACCGGCAGCCGCGACTCGTCGAGCTCGATGACATTGGCCGTGCCGACCATCGAGTCCGAGGCGGAGGTCCCATCCGGGTTGGGTCCGCTGCCGAGTCCCTTGCCGTTCGAGACCAGGAGTGTCTGATCCGAGAGGGCGATGCCGGTGGGGTACCAACCCAGGGGGATGTTGCCCAGCACCGACATCGACCCCGTGTCGACCACGCCCACCGCGTTGTCACCCGCGCGCGTGACGTACAGCCGCGTGCCGTCCGGGGAGAGCGCGAGGGAGGAAGGGCTCGTCCCGGAGAGCGCCCCCTCGTCGCCGGATATCTCGGCCTCCCGCAGATCCACTCGGCCCACCTCCACGTGGCTCGTGCCGTCCAGGGCGAGCACGGTATCTTCGTTCGTGACCGCGACGTACGCAGTCCCGTCTGGCGCCACGACGACCCCTGCCGGGTTCCCGCCGACCGTGATCAGCTCGACCTCGCCCGTGGAGAGGTCGATGACCGCGATGCGATCGTCGCCAAACCCTGTCGCCCACGCGGTGAGGCCGTCGGGAGAGAGCGCGAGGCCGTAGGGGTTGAACGTCGTGGGGAAGGTCTGGAGCACGGCCCCGGTGGCGACGTCGACCTCGGCCACGGCATGGTCCTGGAACAGGGCGACGTACAGCACCGACCGGTCCGCCGAGAGATGCAGGCCGGTGGGGTATGCGCCGGGCGAGATCGACGACACCAGCGTGAGGCTGCCGTCGTCACCGAGATCGTACTCGTCCACGAGGTTCGAGTGGCCACCGGATGCATAGATCCGCTGCCCGTCGACGGCGATCCCAGGGAACGCATCGGTCCGGTCGGTCTCCGAGAGCAACGCGCCGCTCGTGAGATCGATCACCTCCATCCGCCGCCAGTCGCGGGCCACGTTGGTGACGAGACCCACCCGGGCGCCGGCGCTGGTCGTGGCCAGGGCGACGTCGGCCGGAAATCCGCCCAGCTCGGACTGCAGCCCCGCTGGGGTGAGCGTGCGGCCGTCCGGCAGCACCACCAGGCCGTCGTAGATCCCGGCCTTCACCAGCGCCTCGGCGGGTGGTTCCTGGGCCTCGCAGGCTTGCACTGGCGCGCTGGTGTCGACCGGGTCGGCTTTCTGTACGGTGTGGCATCCGGAGAGGAGCTGGGGGCCGACGAGCGCGAGGAGGAGCATGGGATGAAGGTATCTCCCTGCATGTGGCGGCGGCGCCCGACGGTTCGGTGACGTTTGGTGCCGGTATGCCGGACCCTGCGCGCCCTCCGCGAGCCCGCGGGGCGGGGGTGCGCCTGCGGGGCCGCGACGGTCTGGGTTACTGCGATGGGTCTTCGCCCGCCTTCCCCGCACATCCGGAGTCCCGATGTTCCTCCTCCTCGCGCATCTCGCCGCCGCTGCAGAGATCACCGTGTACACCCAGACGCCCGAGGCCGTCAGCATCGACGGGGTGCTCCTGGAGTACGACGAGGCCAGCCTCCTCCTCGTCGCCCGAAACCTGAAGGCCGGAAAACACACCGTCAAGATCGAGTCCATCGGACGAAAGCCGATCACCCAGATGGACGTGACGCTGCAGCAGAGCGAGCGGGTGGACCTGGTCTACGGGCAGCGCACGCTCGGGAAGGTGGGGGACGGGCTGGTCGGAGAGCCCGCCGTCACGGCCGGATACGCAGCGGTCCCGAGCTACGGGGCAGGCGGGTCTCGGGCGGTGGCCGACGGCATGGGCGGCGGTGTGACGATGACGGTGGGTCTCCCCGGCATGCCCGGACCCGCGATCGTCGTGGTGCAGCAGCCCGCGGCCCCGGTCGCTCCGGCCGTGGTTCCACCCCCGCCTCCTCCCGGGCCCACGCCCGTCGATGTCGTGTTTTCGCTCAAGGACAGCTTCGACATGAGCAACGTCTACGTGGACGGCAAGCGGGTCGCCGAATTCCGGACGGGTGATCAGGAAAAGACGGTCACCCTGATGTCCGGCCCGCACACGGTGGAGGTGAAGGACTTCACCGAGTTCCACACGTGGTTCAAGGGCACGCTGAACGTGACCCCGGGAGATGCCCTGCGGTTCGGCTACGGGGAGGACGGTGGCGCCGAGGTGTACAACCGACCCGTCGGGGCCTGGGTGCAGAAGTAGCGAGCGCTCCTGCGCCGCTGGTCGCCGGTACCCGAAACCCGGGTCAGGTCCCGCCGAACAGCTGATCCAACTCCGGGCACACCATCCCGAGGTCCCGCACCATCTGGGCAGCCATCTCGATGCCGATGCGCGTGCCCCGCATCTTGCAGGTGCGTACGTCGAAGAAGCAGCCGCGCGTGCCCGTGAGGTCGGCCTGGATGAGCGTTGCGTGCCGCAGGATCGCGCCCACCATGTCGCATTTCGGAAAGCGCGAGCTCGTGAGGTCGCAACTGCTGAAGTCGACTCCGGTGAGCCCGCAGTCGATGCAGTGCAGCCCCTTGAGCTTCATCCCGGAGAACGTGGAGTTGTCCAGTCGGCACTGCTCGAAGCGGACGGAGAAGGTGAGCGGGCGGACGTTCGTCCAGTTGATCCCCATCATCCTGCACCCCACGAACTTCACGTCGCGCAACGTGGAGTTCATGAAGCTGGCGGTGGTGAGCTCGCAGTTCACGAACGTCACCTCGTCCAGGTGGCAGCCCACGAACCTCGCTCCGGTGAGCGCGCACCGCTGAAAGCGCACCCGTTCGTACTCGGCCCCGGTGGTGGGCTCCACTGCGGTGACGTCCGCGAAGGTGTGGTCGACAAACGCGCCAGCCAGCGACTCGCTCATTGTGGGCTCCGGGCGGCGGCTTACCCCGTTCGGGGCCGACCGGTGTCGATCCGGGCGGGGTGCATAGGATGGGTGGACCGCCTCGATTGCGCGAGGAGGTCCAACATCCATCGGAGGCTCGATGCCCTGGTTCGAAGACAATGCCCAATCGGTCGGCCGTACGCCGTTGATCCGTCTGAACCGCCTGCTGGACGGCGCGGCGGCGACCGTGCTGGCAAAGATCGAGGGCCGGAATCCCGCCTACTCGGTCAAGTGCCGGATCGGCGCGGCCATGGTCCATGATGCCGAGCTTCGCGGCGTGCTCGGGCCGGGAAAGGAGCTGGTCGAGCCCACGAGTGGCAACACCGGAATTGCTCTCGCCTTCGTGGCCGCCGCCCGTGGGTATCCGATCACGCTGACGATGCCCGAGACGATGAGCGTGGAGCGGCGCAAGCTGCTCCTCGCGTACGGCGCGAAGCTCGTGCTGACCGAGGGGCCGCGCGGCATGAGCGGAGCCGTGGCGAAAGCAGAGGAGATCGCAGCCTCCGACCCGGACCTCTACGTGCTGCTGCAACAGTTCAAGAACCCCGCCAACCCGGCGATCCACGAGGCGACGACGGGCCCCGAGATCTGGGAGGACACCGCGGGCGCGATCGACATCCTGGTCTCGGGGGTCGGGACCGGCGGCACGATCACCGGGGTGTCGCGCTACATCAAGCACGTGATGCGGCGGGCGATCCAGTCGGTCGCAGTCGAGCCCGCGGCGAGCCCGGTGCTCACCCAGAGCCGGGCAGGCGAACCGCTCAGGCCCTCGGCGCACAAGATCCAGGGCATCGGCGCCGGGTTCGTCCCGGACGTCCTGGACCTCTCGCTCATCGACTCCATCGAGCAGGTCACCAACGAAGAGGCCGTCATGTACGCCCGTCGCCTCGCGCGCGAGGAGGGCATCCTCTCCGGCATCAGCTGCGGCGCCGCGGTGGCTGTCGCGTCCCGCCTCGCGCACAGGCCGGAGAACGCGGGCAAGACCATCGTCGTCATCCTGCCCGACTCCGGCGAACGGTACCTGAGCTCGGTCCTCTTCGAAGGCGTGTTCACGCCAGAGGGGCTGCAGGCATGACCCTCCTCTCCGAGACCGGGACCACGTGGGGCGCGGGCCTGGGCGACATCGCCGCGGCGCTCGTGGATGCACCTCTGGACGACTCCGCACCCCATGACCTGCCCTCTCGCGCGGCGCTGCAGAGCGCGGTGGAGAGCCTCCGGATCGCGCTCTTCTGCGAGCAGTTGGGCCCCCCGGGGCTCGATGTTGCCGGGCACAGGGCGTTCGTCCACATCACGCTCCAACAGGCGCTGGCGATCCTGGTCCGGGAGCTTGCCCGCGAGCCCGATGCGGCAGCGCTCACGAACGAATGGGTGCTGGCCTTCGCCGCAGGGCTGCCGGCGATCCGCCGCCTGCTGCGAACGGATCTGGCTGCGGCGGTGGACGGCGACCCCGCCGCGCGGAACACCATGGAGGTGCTCGTCTGCTACCCGGGGTTTGCCGCGCTGCTCCACCATCGGCTCGCGCACGCGCTCCACACGCTGGGTGCGCGGCTCGTGCCTCGGATGATCGCCGACATCTCGCACTCCGAAACCGGGATCGACATCCACCCCGCAGTAGACGTTGGGGAGCGGTTCTTCATCGACCATGGCACCGGCGTGGTCATCGGGGAGACGAGCGTGATCGGCGCGGGGGTCCGGCTCTACCAGGGGGTCACCCTCGGTGCGCGCAGCTTCCCGGTGGACGCCGGCGGCCAGATCGTCCGTGGGGTGCCACGCCACCCCATCATCGAGGACGACGTGATCATCTACGCCGGCGCCACGGTCCTCGGCCGCGTCGTCGTCGGTCGGGGCTCCGTGATCGGCGGTGGTGTCTGGCTGACCCACGGCGTTCCCGCAGGCAGCCGGATCCTCCAGGCTGCCGTGCGGGGCGACTCGTTCGCGGACGGGGCAGGCATCTGAGCGTTCCGCGGCCGCCGTGGGGTCCGTCTCGGCGCCGCAGCGTCCACCGCGAACGGCGCCAGATACGGCGGCGGACCGACACACCCCTTGACGCGGGCCCTCTGTATGCGGCACATTGTCGGTGCCCGAGGCTTCGATGAACCCGCTGCGCTGCTCCCTCCTCTCCGCCGCCTTCCTGCTCGCAGGGTGTGGCAACAGCCTGACGTCCCACCAGGGCGGCACCCGTGACACGTCGTTCGAGGACACAACCGACGGCGATCCGCCGGTAATCGAGCACGTGCCCATCACCGACGCGCAGCAGCTCGGGGTCGACGTGGACATCTCCGCCGTGGTCACCGACGCCGACTCCGGCATCTTCCTCGTGAAGCTGTACTACAAGAACGAAACGAGCGGGAGTGGGGACTGGGAGTCCGATGCCATGGTGCCGCTGGCCGACGACCAATGGGTCGGTACCATCCCTGGGGAGATGGAAGCCTCCGGAGGCGTGAACTACTACATCGAGGCGCTGGACAACGCGGAGAACCAGGCCGACAGCCCGGAGAAGGGCGCGGACGATCCCTGGCACTTCCGGCTCTACGAATAGGTGCAGTCCCTCTCGATCGTCCTGCCCGTCTGGAACGAGCAGGACTCCGTTCGGGCCGCGGTGCTGGGCGCCCTGGCGGAGATCGAGAAGCGGGGGATCCCGGGCGAGGTGATCGTGGTGGACGACGGGTCGCACGATGCGACGCCCCGGATCGTCAGCGGGATCGCCGCTTTGGACCCGCGGGTGCGGAGCGTGCGGCATGCCGTGAACTGCGGCTACGGCTCCGCCCTGGCGCGGGGGATCGCGGAGAGCCGCTGCGAGTTCGTGCTGCTCACCGACGCCGACCTGCAATTCGACCTTCGTGAGCTCACCCGTCTCGAGGCCTACAGTCGGCAGTTCGACGTGATCCTGGGCTACCGCGCATCCCGGGCGGACCCGCTCCACAGGCGCGTGAACGCGCGGATCTGGAACGCTGCGGTGCAGGGCCTGCTCGATGTTCGCGTCCGGGATGTGGACTGCGCGTTCAAGCTGGTCCGCAGGCAGGTGTTCGACCACGTGCACGTGGGGAGCAGCGGCGCCTTCGTGAGCAGCGAGATCGTGGCCGGCGCGCGAAGAGCCGGTTTCCGGATCTGCGAGGTGCCGGTGTCGCATTTTCCCCGACGGGCCGGGCGGGCGTCGGGTGCGAGCCCCGCGGTGATCGCCCGTGCCGTGGTCGAGATCGGGCGCTACGTCCTGGACCCTACCAGGTCCCGCTGATCGCCAGCGGACCGACGTGAAGGCTCAGGTTCCGGCCGAGTGAGCGGGACTCGCGGGCGAGGGGCACGGTGCGGTCGTGCTCGCGCACGTTCGCGACGATGAGGGCGGTCAATCCTCCCACACCCAGGAGGGCCGCGCCCCCTGTCGTGGTGTAGATGAACGTCGGGTTCTCGGTGGTGAGCGCCCCGGGGGCGAGCGCGCCGAGGATGAGCGCCCCTCCGCCGAGGGCGTAGCCGGCGGTGGCCCAGGAATCGCGCGAAGGCTCGACGCCGAACTGCATCTGGGCACGCTGTTGGAGCTGCACGCCGGAGCCGAGCAGCGCGAAGCTGCTGAGCGCGAAGCCTTCGGCGGTGACCGCGAAGGCTGCGGAGCCGAACTTGAAGTCCGGCGTCCACACCGCCACCGCGAGGAGGCCCATCCCGCCGGCGCCGACGCCGCAGAGCGGGCCGAAGATCAGGCGTCGGTTGGCGGACCGGAACAGGTCGCGACCGGTTTGTCCTCGTGACTCCCGCGGATACGGGTTCGCGATCTCGAGGGCAGGGGGCAGGGAGGGCGCCGCGATCGTCGGCGCGGGGGCGTGCTCCGCGGCGGGAGCGGTGTCTGGCGGCGGCGAATCCATGGCTGCCACGTAGCATGCAGGCGCGGAGCCGGACTCCGCGGTAGCTTGTGTGCAGACAAAGAGCGCCGATGATCCGTGACCGTTTGAAGGCCGCAGCGCGAACTGCGGCATTGAAGTTGTTCAAGATGGAAAAGCAGATGGAGCCGCACCTCCAGCCGAACGTGAAGCTGGATCACGCACCGGAGAGCATCGACGCTTCGGTCATCCCGCGGGTCGTAGACGGCTCGGGCGACACGCCCGGCCCGAACCACAAGGAGGACATCGGCCGGACCATGCTGAGCGCGGCGATCATCTCGAGCGCGGGGCCGTTGTTGATCGATCATCGCCCCCCCGCGGAGTGCGCCGGGGGGCTGCTGCCCGGTGCGATCTGTGTGCCGGGCCTGGGGCTCAAGGGCCGCCCGGATCTGCTCCCGGCCGACAAGTCCACGCGCGTGGTCGTCTACGACCAGCTCGGGAGCGACGAGAGCGTGGAGCTCGCCGCATGGCTGCGTGCCCAGGGCTATGCGAACGCGCGCAGGCTGAAGGGCGGCTACGCCGAATGGATCGAGCACGACGAGCCGATCGTGAGCGGAAAGCCCGGAGATGGCGCGCGGTTCGGCATCGGGGACCCTGTGCAGCGCGCCGACGGCTCGCGGTACTGGGTGCAGGAGGCCCTCCCCGGCGCACGGTATCGACTCTGGACGGCAGAGGGGGGGAGCGTGGGGCCTGTGGCCGAGATGGAGCTGAGCTAGGTGAGAGGCGCCCGTTCCCTGCCAGCCCTGGCAGCGCTGGTCCTCGTGCCCTCGCTGCTCCTGGCGAGCGAATCCCCGCCCCAGGCGGCGGGCATGGTGCTGCCTGCAGTGCCGGACGTCCCCCCGGGTCGGGTCGCCCCTGTGCCACAGGATCCGCTGCGTGCCGCGATCGACGCGAGGACGCAGGGCGACCTGCCACGCGCTGCCTGGCTCTACGAGCAGACGCTGGCAGGCAAGGGGCTCTCGGGTCGCACGCGTGCAGCCGTCTGGCTGGCGCTCGGTGAGGTCCGCCTCTCCCTGGGCGACGACAACCAGGCCAGCGCGGCGTTCGGAAAGGCGCGTGCGGCCGACTCCGCAGTCGCGCCGTGGGCGGCCTGGTACCAGGCTCGGGCCGACCACGCGCGTGGCAAGGACGCTGCGGCTGCTGCGACGTGTGCCACCTACATCCAGACCTGGCCGACCGCCCCCCACGCCGACGAATGCCTCGTGTTGATGGGCGACGCCTACGCCGCCAACGGCAAGGCCGGGGCCGCGGTCGCCGCCTACAACAAGTATCTGGAAGCCCACCCCGAGAGCCCGCGCGAGGAGACGCTCAAGCTCAAGTCTGCGCTGGCCCTCTCGGTGAGCGACCCGGCCCGGGAGATCCCTGTGCTCCAGGAGCTGGCGGTCAATCACCTGTACCACTCGACCGGGGCTTCGGCGGAGGGGCGCCTGCAGGAGTTGAGCGCGCAGGGCCTGCCCGCGGCCCTGCCGGTCACCCCCGAGTACCGTTGCCGCGAGGCGCTCGAAAAGAAGCGCTGTGGCTACGAGGACGAGGCGTGGAGCATGTACCGCCAGATCGAGGTCGAGTCGCAGTCCAACCCCCAGCTGGCGAGCTGGGTGGATGCCGAGGAGGACAATTTCGCCTGGGGTACCCGGCAGTACGACGAGCTGGCCCAGCGCCTCGGCGATGAGTACGCCGCCCGGCCCGATGCGAGGACGGCCTGGGATCGGTACAAGGCCCTCTCCCGGGGCGGGCGATGGGCCGACGCTGCGAAGCAGCTCGAGCAGGGGATCAAGGATCACGGGACCACCAGCTACTTTCGCGGCCAGCGTGAGAACCTCGCTCGCGCGCTCCTGCTCGCAGGTCGCTACGCCGATGCCCGGGACGCCTGGACGGCCCTCGGCAAGGGCGGAGGCCAGAGCGGCCGGGAGGCCCGGTGGCTGGCTGCCTTCGCCGCGTTCCGGCTGGGGGACTGGAGCGACGCGCTCGCGCGCCTGGACGTGATCGCCGGGAGCGGGGCCCCCGAGGCCCTGGCTGCCCGGTACTATCGCGTTCGAACCCTCAGAAAGCTGGGTCGCACCCCCGAGGCCGAGGGCGCGCGCCTGGACATCCTCCAGGCCGAACCGGACTCCTGGTATGCGGTGCTGCTCCGGGAGGGGTTCGACACCCTCCCCGACGCGCTGCCGGCCGCACCGCCTGCGGATCGTTGGACCCACAGGGCGGGACGGTGGCCCGGGCCCTCGCCCCGGCCCCCGGTCTCGTTTCACGACCCCGGCACCGGCGGAGTCGCCTTTGCACCGCCCGCGGTCTCCCAGCCGTCTCCCGCGGGCGGGCGCCCGGCGATCGTGTGGTCGAACATCACCTGGGCATTCCTCTCCGCCCCGTCCAGCGCGGTCCCCACGGTGGAGACCGCCGCCCTCGGGGCCCCCGTGACCGGGCCCGTCGAGCGGCGCCCGGACAGCTACACACCCGGCTTCCTGTTCGACCCGGTCCAGGGGGACACGTTGCTCTCCAGGCTCGGGGCGGACCACAACGATGTGTTCCCCTGGGCGGCAGCCGCGGCCGATCTCGGTCGCGTCGGCTGTTTTGACGACGCTGCGCCGATCGTCTCGCACCTGTACGACGACCTGGAGGCCCGCAACGATGGAGGGAAGCTCTACGCGTCGCTCGGGCTCTCCGCGGACGACTGGCGGCAGATCGCCTATTTCGTGCGGGATGACTACCATGCGGCGCGGTTCTCCTGGGGCGCCACCAAGCTCGCGACGACCCCTGCAGAGCGCAGGCTGGCGATTGCCCGGGCGTTCCCCACGGCCCAGGCTGATGCGCTCTACCGGCACGGCGAGGCCTTCGACGTGGACCCGCTGCTGGTGCTGGGGCTCATGCGGCAGGAGAGCGTGTACCGGCAGTGGGCGCTCTCGCCGGTCGGGGCGATCGGCCTGATGCAGGTGATGCCCCGCACGGGCGGACGGGTGGCGGCGCTGATGGGTGACCCGCACTATTCGCCGGAGATCCTGGAGGATCCCTCACAGAACGTGCGATATGGGGTGTGGTACCTTTCCCGGCTCCTGGACCGCTTCGACGGCGTGTTTCCCCTCGCGGTCGCCAGCTACAACGGTGGCCCCCACAACGTCTCGTCGTGGCTCCGCCCCTGGGGCGAGAACATCCACATGGACGATTTCGTGGAGCAGATCCCGTACCCCGAGTCACGCGACTACGTGAAGAAGGTCACCGGCTACTACGCCACCTATGTCTCCCTGTACGGGCCCGAGGGCGCCGCTGTGGACGTGCCCTGGCACCCGCGCGGCGACGATGCCGATGTGATCGACTTCTAGTGATGACCGAGCAGGCTGCCGAGGATGCCCATGCAGCCGGTGGTGCCGAGCGCGCCCAGCACGATGAGTGCGGGCAGGCACCCCTGGGCCTGACTCCGCACCCGGTTCGCGTTCTGTAGGGCGTTTGCGGCCAGGTTCGATTCCCCGCGGCTCACCGGGTCGGCCTCGGCCGAATCGCGATCGAAGATGATCGCCTGCGGGATCAGCACAGGCGACTGGGGGGTGATCCCCTCCATTCGCTTGACCGCCGTGCCGATGGACATGACCTCGATGAGCCCGGGACCCAGCTCCCGGATCATCAACCGGTTCCCGATCACCTGGTCCGCACCGAAGCGCTGGGCCTCCTGTCGGAGCAGGTTCACGCAGTTCTCGCGCGCGCTGTAGATCAGGCTGGTGAGCTCCGGGAGCTCGCCCCGGGTCATCCCCTGGAACATCGTGCCGATGCCGCCGACCAGGCCGAGCGAGTACACGCTGGTCGCCATGCAAAGTTGCACCGGCGCGAGGCCCATCACCGCGAGGTTCCAGAGCTCCTCGCCGGTGAGCTCGCTTGTGCGGACCTCGTCTGCGTTGACCGGACCAGTCGAGAAGGCGGGGTGATGGCTCGCCGTGCCCGTCATGAGCAGCTCCATCGCGCCCGGGCCGTAGGGCAGGATCCGCGTCTTCACGTCCACGACCGCGTTCGCCCCGAGCTTCGCTGCCTCCTTGCGCAGGCGTTGCAGCGCGAGGTGGCGCACCCGGTTGTAGATCGCGCTGAACTCCTTCACCTCCCCCCGGCCCATCGTGCGCAGCGAGCCGAGGAGGCCCTGCCCCAGCCCGAGCGCGTAGGCGACGTTGCCCATTGCGAACCGCATCGGCGTGTAGCCGGCGTCGAGGTGGCAGTAGAGCTCCATTCCGCTCGACGCGGTCGAGAAGAACGCGCCCCCTCCCGCCGAGGCGTCCGCGTGGACGGAGGTGCCCTGGGACAGGAATTCGGTGTACCCGGAGAGCGTCCGCAGCTCGCTCGACACGCTGGTGACGCCGTGCGCACCTTGCTTCTGCGCCTCCTTCTCCATGCGCTGGATTGCGGCATGGCGACCTTCGGAGATGAGCGAGGTGACGTTCTCCACCTCACCGCCTGCGAGGTTGCGTCCAAAAGCGCCGATCCCGCCAAGCACCCCGAGCGAACACACGCTGTTCCCGACTACGAGCTCGCCGGGGCGGAACCCTTTCTGGTGGAGGCAGTAGGCCTCGTTGCCCGACATTCCTGAGACCAGCAAATTGCACCTCGAAGCTGGCAGCGAGCGTAGCCCATCTGACCGGGCCCACAACCCGCCGTCCCCGCAAGGCCGTTGGCCGCCGGATACACCGGCCCCATGAACACGACGACCCGAAAGGGCAGGGGGCCGGCCCGTGCGCCCCGCCCGCCCGGCGCCCGCATCGACAAGGGCTGGGTGGAGCGCGCCGCGGCCGACCACCTCGCCCGCTATGCCACGCCTCGCGCCCACCTGCGGCGGCTCCTGCTCAACCGCATCCGGAACGCGGTGCGCAAGGGCCGGGAAGTCGAAGAGGGGATCGAGCTGGCCATCGACGAGGTGCTCGATCGACACGTCGGCCTCGGAACGATCGACGATGCCGCCTGGGCGGAGACTCGCGCCCGCGCGTTGACGCGGCGTGGCGTCGCCTCGCAGGTGGTGGGCCAGCGGCTCCGGCAGCACGGCATCACCGATGTGGCACCAGCGCTCGCCTCGGTCCGGGAGGCGGCGCTCTCCCCGGATCGGGGTGAGGGGCAGCAGCGCGACGTGCCGCCGGACGTTGTGGCGGGCTGCGCCTGGGCGCGGCGAAAGCGGGCAGGGCCCTACGCGCGTGAGGGGGAACCGGAGCCCGAGGGGCTCTCCCGGGACGAGCAGCGAGCGCGTCGCGAGGCCGAGCGCTCGGCGGGCCAGAAGACGCTCAGCGCCATGGCCCGGGCCGGGTTCTCGTACGACGTGTGCACACGGGTGCTCGCGATGGACCGGGATGCCGCGGATGAGCTGCTCCGTCGCCTGGCCTGACCCCGCCCTTGTGACGTGCTGTGCACATGGCGGTGACAGAGCGCCGGAACTTACCGGCTTTGCTGGGGTCGTACCCAGTGGAGCTGCCCATGTTCACCACTCCCGTTCGACGTGACCGCCGCCGTTCTACCACCGCCTTCCTGCTCACACTGGCGTTCAACGGGGGGCTGGTCGCCGCCCTGTTCTCGCTGCACGAGGCGCCGGCCGCAGCGGCTGGCCCGGAGGATCCGATGGAGATCCCCTATGAGATCAAGGTCCCGGTCCTGATGCCGGCGGGTGGCTCGCAGCCGGCGAAGCCGATCCGCAAGACGCGCGACGCGGCGGTCCCGGATGCCTCGCTGCGCTCCGTGGAGCCGCAGCCGGTCGTCACCCCGCTGCTGCCGACCCCTGACGCGAACCTCACGACCACGTCCGACGGGGAGGGGAGCGGCCCGGGGAATGGAACCGGGCCGGGCACCAACCCCGGCACCGGGGCGGGGCCGGGCGAGGGCGGGGATGGCCCTGGCGGCGACGGGATCCTCGACGTGGACTACGACGTGGTCAAGGTGCGCACCCAGGTGAGCCCCACGTTCCCCGAGAGCGCGCGTCTCCAGCACATCCCGGGGGCGACCTGCACCGTGAAGCTCGAGATCGACGCCCGCGGCAGGCCCACCTCGGCGGTAGCGTCGGGGTGCCCCGAGGTCTTCGCCGACGCTGCGCAGACAGCGGCCTTGAAGTGGCGGTTCGTGCCTTTGCGCGCAGCGGGACACGACGTTCCCGGCCGGTTCAACATCAGCTTCCGGTTCCGGTACGACTGAGCTGCCGCTGGGGGCGTTGGCGCAGGCGACGGATTGCGCCCGTTCGGGCGAGCGGGTAGTCATCCAGGCGTGGAGTCCGCCATGTTCCTGTTCCTGCTCGCAGGCTGTCCGGCACCGGGCCTGACGGGCGACACGGCCGACGAGGACGGCTCGGCCCTCGACGCGACGGCGGACGTCTCGACGTTCGACGTCGACGCGGCCTGTGCTGCGTCGCAACCTGTGCTCTACGGCGAGGTGCGCGACGCGTCTGGGCCGTGCACCACCTGCAGGACCGAGGGGCTCGTGCTCGCAGGCGTGGCGTGGAATCCCTGCGAGGGGCCCGTCACCCTGACCTACGGCTGCTTCCTGGAGTCGGTCCGCTTCGTCGATGACGACGACGGCATGGACGGCGTCTCGGACTGCGACGGCCCGAACGACCTGCGCCTCGAACCGTCGGATCGGTACGAGGAGCAGGTCGACCTGGCATCGCCGATGGCCCCGGGCTCGTGGACGTGGACGATCCAGTTCGGCGACAGCGCTCGGACCCGGGTCGAAGGCACCGTCACCGTCCAGTGACGGGTGTTCGCTCCTGCCCCTCCCGTCCTGGGGCGCTACGTGTGCCCCCATGCTCCTGCTTACCCTCCTTGCGTGCCCGGCCTCGGAGCTCGGCATCGATCTGCCACCTGAGGGCATGGACGCGATCTCACCGGAGGATCTGCGCCGGGACACCGAGATCGTGATGCGGGAGGGGGCTGCGGGGTGGGAGACGCGGATGCAGGCGATGAACGCGCGGCGCGAGCCCGGAGAGCGGGTGTGCATGAGGCAGGGCGACGGAGAAGCCGCGCCGCTCTGGGTGCGTGCTGGCGCTGCCCTGCCCGATGCAGTCGATGCAGCCGCGCTGATCAGCCTGGCCAAGGCGTGGGACACGCTGGGTGAGAAGCCGGGTGCTCGGGTCTACTGCCTCGGCGAAGGGCCGGGTGAGCGGATCCCGACCTTCGCGCCGGCCGCCGGCAAGCTGTCGGACGTCGACTTCCGTGCGCTGGCGGCAGCGCTGCGGAAGCGGGAGATCTGAGCGCGCTGGATCGGTACGGCGGGTGCGGGCGGGGTCCAGTCGCCGCGGCCAGTTGCCCCGGTCAGGGAGCCCGGTAGGCGTCGGTCGCGCAGGCGGGGTCCCCGGAGCAATCGTCGACGTCGTCGCAGTCCACCAGCCCGTCGGCGTCGTCATCGAGGGCATTGGTGCAATCGGTCTCGGTATCCGGGCAGTCCGCGGCGCCACGGCAGTCCGCGTCCTCGCAGTCCACGAACCCGTCATCGTCGTCGTCCACGGCGTTCGCGCAGTCCTCGTAGTCCCCCGAGTGGACGGCGGCGTACATCGCCACCTCGCGGCACCCGGACCAGAGCGACATGCCCATGCTGGCGATCATCGCCGTCGAAAGAGCGAAGACCGGGCGTCGCAGTGCGCGCCCCGCATCCATGTCCGCGCACGCCTCCAGCAGGGCTTTCTTCACGTCATCGGGATCCATGGGCGGCTCCTTGGGATTCGCGGGCGGCCTTCAAGGACGCCTGCAGGTGGTAGCAATGCGGCGTGCCGCGGCACTCGCCGGTGTGGGAGAACGAAGACCAGGAACAGCCGCCCCGACACACGTCGGCAAAGTCGCAGGTGCGGCAGGCCTCGACCAGCGTGTCCCGGTCGAAGGAGCGGTTGTAGGCGAAGGACTGCTTGTGCTCCCAGATCTCACGCAGGGGCTTCTCGCGGATGTTGCCGTCGACGAACCGGTCGACGCCGTTCTGAGCGGAGGGCAGCGAGAGGCACCCCTTCACGTTGCCGTCGGACTCGATGCCGAGCACGGTCATCCCCGCCCGGCAGCCGATCCAGAAGGGGATGGGGCCGCCCTGGTCGCGCAGGAGCTGCTCGTAGGGGCCGAAGTACCCGATGTTGTCCCCGACGAAGATCCTGGGCGCGGCGCCCTTCTCACGCAGCGCGGCGATGCGCGGCACGATGTCGAGGACCGACTCGGGCGGCAGCACCAGCTCCGGGTGGTCGGCCATGTTCCCGCTCGGATTCCCGAGCTGGAGCTGCCACGCACGCACGCCCAGCCCGCCCAGCAGGGCGTGCATGGCCTCCAGCTCCGCCACGTTCGCGGTGTTCAACTGGGTGACCACGGAGACGTCCAGCCCCTCCTCGCGGGAGAGCCGGATCGCATCGATCACGCCCTGCCACTGTCCTCCGACCCTGCGGATGTAGTCGTGCGTGACCTCGCAGCCGTCCATCGAAAACCCCACCGAGCGAAGCCCCGCTGCGCGCGCCCTCTGCGCCAGCTCCCGGCTCCAGGTGCGCCCGTTCGACAGGATGTTCGTACGGATTCCCAGCGATACCAGCGTTTTGGCCAGCAGGTCCCAGTCCTGGCGCAGGGTCGGTTCCCCACCGGCCAGGGTCAACCGCTGTGTGCCGAGGTCCGCGAGGTCCTGGCAGAGCTTCAGCGCCTCGGCGGTGGACAGTTCGTCGGCTCGCGCCCGCCCCGCCCGGGATCCACAATGACGGCAGCTCATGTTGCAGGCGAGCGTGATCTCCCACACGACCTGGAAGGGCTTCCTGCCGAGGCGCTCGAGGAAGGGGATCATGACGCAGACTGTACAGCACCGGGCGGAGATGCAGCATCCGTCCTTCGACAGCGCGGGGGCCGCTCTGCCGGGCCCGGCCCGCGGCGCGGCGGACCGAAGTCAGCAGGACGCCCCCATCCTCGCGACCTTTGTCCGCGCGGCGGACCGAAGTCAGCAGGACGCCCCCATCCTCGCGACCTTTGTCCGCGCGGCGGACCAGAGTCGGCAGGACAGCCCCATCCCCGCGACCTTTGTCCGCGCGGCGGACCAGAGTCGGCAGGACAGCCCCATCCCCGCGACCTTTGTCCGCGCGGCGGACCAGAGTCAGCAG
>CAIQVJ010000134.1 GCA_903875225.1 uncultured Pseudomonadota bacterium | reverse complement strand
CGCGAACAGCCCCTCGCACCGCGAGCCCGAGGGGAACGCGCCGCGGCCCCGTGGACTTCAGGCCTTGAAAAGCGGTCGGGGCTGCGTTCGCTCGTCGACTCGACCCGGACGCGCGAGTACGCGCGCCCGGGGCCCCGTGGGCTTCTCCTATAGAAGGCGGTCGGGGCTGCGTTCGCTCGTCGACTCGCGAACAGCCCCTCGCACCGCGAGCCCGAGGGGAACGCGCCACGGGCCCCGCGGGTTTCACGCAGAACGGGGGTCGGGGCTACGTTCGCTCGCCCTCTTGCGAACAGCCCCTCGCACCGGACCTGCTACCCGAGGTTCTTGAACACGCCGACCACGGTCGTGCGGTCGTCGCCGCCCATGTTGACAGTGAGACCGATGCCAGGCGCGCCGGGGACCTGATACCCCCCCGCCTTGCCCTTCATCTGGCGCCAGATCTCCACGGCCTGCTTCACGCCCGTGGCGCCGACAGGGTGGCCGAAGCCGACCAGCCCGCCGCCGGTGTTGACCGGGAGTCGACCACCGATGTCGGTCACGCCCTCGGCGAGCAGGTCGCCGCCCTTGCCGAGGGGAGCGATGCCCATCGCCTCGTACATCATCAGCTCGGTGATGGTGAAGCAGTCGTGCACCTCGGCGATGTTCACCTGCCCGGCGTGGATGCCGGCGTCGGCGTAGGCCTGCTGGATGGCGTGCGCTGACGTGCTGAGCACGGTGGGATCGCTGTCCTCATAGAGAGACGCCGTGGAGTGGCCGGTTCCGATGAGCTCGATGGCGTCGGACATGGACTTGCCGAGGCGCTTGAGCCCCTCTTCGCTCACGAGCACCATGGCGCTGGCGCCATCGGAGACCTGGGAGCAGTCGCTCATCTTGATGAAGGGCGCGTACTCCGCGTTCTGGAGGAACGTGGGGTTCTTCTCGGACGCCGCCGCGGCGGTCTCCAGGTCCATCTTCCGGGCGCGCATGTGCGCGAGCGGGTTCTTGTTGGCGTTGGCATAGGCCTTCACCGCTGCACGCCCGATGGCCTCCTCCGAGACGCCGAACGCCGCGCGGTAGGCCTTGGTGCGACGGCCGAACATGGCCGGGAAGGTGAACTCGTCGATGCTCCGCTGGCGGGCGTAGTGCGACGCACGGGCGAGGTAGTCCGCACCGACACGAGCGCTCTCCGTCGTCTGCACCTCCACCCCGGTGACGAGCACGACGTCGGTCCCAGCCCGGATCGCGTCCACCGCGCAGAGCATGGCGAGCCCACCGGAGGCGCAAGCGCCTTCCGTGCGGGTCATCGGCTTCATCGCGAGCGCGGGGTGGCTGCCGGCCAGCGCCGCGCCGAGATGTCCCTGCTTGCTGAAGAGCTCGCCGACGAAGTTGCCGACATAGCCGCGCTGCACCGCGTAGGGATCGATACCGGTCTCGGCGAAGACCTTCTCGACCGCGGACTTGAGGAGCTCCTCGATGGTCGGGTTGTCACGCTTTCCGAAATCCGGATGGTTCTTCCAGATGAAGTCTGGGCTACCCTTGCCGACGAAGGGGGTGTGGGCGCCACCGAGGAGAAAGACACGACGGGAGGAAACGGACATGATTGACTCCAAAGACGGCCGGTGGGCTATCAAGGAACGGTCTTTCTGTCCGCGCTGACGCGTCCACCGGCTGACCGATGTGCCGGAACTACCAACTTGGGCGAGTTCACACATGGGGGTGGGTGCGATTGCCCACGGTGCTCATAGAACACAGTTTTTTGGGTGGCACACCCCTTGCAGTCGGGCGCATCGAGGTCTGTCAACACCGTGTTGTTCACACTCACATCCACGAACCTGCTCAAGCCGCACTCTGTGCAGTGTCAGGTTCATGATGTCACCTGATCCGGCATCGGTCTCACAGCCTTCTCACCGCCACGGAGTGGAGGCCCGGTTATCCGTCGCCCCCGTGCAGACCATCCCCACCAGCCCCTCCGTCTCCGCCGCAGGCCTTTCACGCCGTCATGGCGCATTCTGGGCATTACGCGCGGTAGATCTCGCCCTCGAACCCGGAACCTCCACGGTGCTGTTCGGCCGGAACGGCGCTGGAAAGACGACGCTGATCCGGCTCCTCGCGTCGGCCATGCGCCCCTCCGGGGGGACGCTGCAGTGGTTCGGGTCCACGGACCCGGACCGGCTCCGCATCGCGATGCTCTCCCACCAGGATGGACTCTACGACGATCTCTCGGCGTTCGAGCACCTCGAGATGAGCGCGGCCCTGCTCCCCGCGCGGACAGGCCGCCCTTCGCCGGCCGACCTGCTCGACCGCGTGGGACTCGCCGCCCGCTCGGCCAGCCTCGTGCGCACGTTCTCCGCCGGCATGCGGAAGCGGTTGGCCTTCGCCCGGCTGCTGCAGAAGCAGGCCGACCTGATCCTCCTGGACGAGCCCTACTCGGCGCTCGACCCGCAGGGCGCCAAGCTCGTCGATGGCCTGCTGGACGAGTTTCGCGCCGAAGGGCGGACCATCCTCACCTCCACGCACCAGGTGGAGCGCGCGGCAGCACACAGCGATCGGGCCATCCAGCTGGAGAGCGGAAGGGTTAATTGGGTCGGCCTGGCCCGCGATGCATCCACCGCTGGGCACGGCTGATGGAACCTCTCGCTCAATGCCTCGCCCTCGCCCGGAAACAGTTGCTGCTGCAGTGGCGCACACGCGCCCGGTTCGGTTCCGTGCTGGTGTTCGGGGTCACCGCCCTGCTCATCTTCTCGTTCGCGGTGGGTCCGGACAGCACTGCGCTGAAGGCGCACGCGGCCGGGTACCTGTGGCTCGCGCTCCTTCTGATGTCGACGTTGTCGCTGCAGGAGGCGGCCCGGCTGGACGTCCAGAACGGCGCCCTGGAGGCCCTGGTGCTGCTGCCGGTGGACGGTCGGGCGCTGTACTACGCCAAGGCCCTCGTGAACACGCTCACGCTCGGGGGGCTCGGCACGCTGCTGATCCCCGTGGTCGTGGCGCTCTACGACGCCCCGATGAAGGAGGGTCCGCTCCTTCTCCTCGCGGTGGTGTGGCTGGGTTCTGCCGCGCTGGTAGCGCCGGGCACGCTCTACGCGGTCCTCACCAGTCGGGCGCGCGCAGGCGACGTACTCCTCCCGCTCCTGCTCTTTCCCCTCGTGGTGCCTGCGCTCCTCGGCGCAGTCAAGGCGACAGAAGTTGTGATGGCTGGCGACCCGATGGGCAGGGCGTCGAGCTGGATTGGCCTCATCATCGCATTCGACGCGATCTATTGGAGCCTGTGCGGGCTCCTCTACCCCCTCTTGTTGGAGGACTGATTGTCCAGTACCCTCTCCTCACGTGTCACCGCCGGACTCGGCGTTCTCGGCGTCCTGCTCCTCTGTGTCGGCTCGTACGACGGCCTCTTCCTGGCGCCTGCAGATCGCTTCATGGGTGACATCCAGCGCATCATGTACGTGCACGTGCCCTGCGCGTGGGCGACCATGGTGTGCTTCTCGGTGAGCCTCGTCGGAGCCATCGGGTGGGTCGTCGACCTCGGTGTGAAGGCCAAGCGTGCGGGCGTCGGCGCCGAGCGGCGCTGGGGCTGGGACGACTCCCTGGAGTCCTCGATCGAGGTCGGGGTCATGTTCGGTGCGCTGCTCTGCGTGCAGGGCATGATCTGGGCAAAGCCGACGTGGGGGGTCTACTGGACCTGGGACCCGCGCCTCACGACCGTCGCCGTCATGGAGCTGATGTTCGTCGCCGTCCTCGCGCTGCGCAGCTTCGTGGACGAGCCCGTCCGCCGCGCGACGTGGTCGTCGGTCGCCACCCTCGTGGCCTACATCAACGTCCCGCTGGTGTACTTCTCGGTGCGCTGGTGGTCCTCCCTGCACCAGGTGCAGTCGTCGACCGAGTCTGTAGATCCAGCCATCCGGATTCCGCTCGGGATCAACTCGCTGGCCATCCTGTTCATCAGCATCGGGCTGATGGGCCTGCGCACCCGGCTCGCTGCGCTCAACCGTGAGGCGCTGCTCGCCGGGGACGATGCTGGTGCCGCTGCTGGAGGTGCATCATGACCGGTGTAATGGAAGGTCACTGGGACTCGGTGGTCCTGGCGTACACAATCAGTGTACTCACGATGGCGGTCTATCTTGGATCCGTCCTCGCCCGAGTGCGTGCTGCAGCAAACGCCGTGACAGCTGTCAAGAACGTTGCCCGAACTGGAGACAAGTCATGAAGTCCAAAAAGCTCTTCCTCGTGATCGCCATCGCGGTAGCCGTCTCCGGCGTCGGCTGGGTGGCGTTCGGAAACCTGGGCGAGAACCTCGTGTACTACTGGACGCCGTCCGAGCTCCACGACCACGGGGACAAGGCGCAGGGCGCGATCGTACGGCTCGGTGGGATGGTGAAGACCGGCTCGATCGTGCCGGGCGACCCGCTCACGTTCACGGTGACCGACGGCACCGCCGAGGTCAAGGTCCTCACGACCGAGATCCCCCCGGCGATGTTCCGCGAGGGGATCGGCGTGGTCGTCGAAGGGACCGTGGACTCCAACGGCACGTTCGAGTCGAAACGGCTGATGGTCAAGCACGACAACTCCTACAAGGCGCCCACCGGAGGCAAGATGCCCGACCAGAAGGAGATGTTCGGCACGCTCGCCGATGACGACGCCGCGAACGCAGGCAAGACCCCTGTCGCTGCGGGGACACCATAATGCTCGGCTACCTTGGCATGGGTTGTGTGCTTGCTGCGCTGGTCTTCGCCGCGGCGGGCTCGATCGTCGGCTTCACGGCAGGGCGCCGCGAGAGCCCCGAGGGCGTCAAGTGGACGCGCTGGCTCGGGCTCGCGTTCTCCGCGTGCATGATCGGCGCGACCGTCGCGATGGAAGTCGCCCTGCTCACCCACGACTTCTCCGTTCGCTACGTGGCGCAGGTGGGCAGCCTCTCGACACCCACGTACATCACGATCGTTTCGTTGTGGAGCTCGCTCGAGGGGTCGATCCTGTTCTGGGGCTTCGTGCTCGCCCTCTACATCTCCATCAGCATCTGGCTCACCCACGACCGCTCCAGTCCCGCGCTGGCGGACGCGATCGCGACATGGCTGGGCGTCGGGGCCTTCTTCTGCTTCCTCATGGCCGGCCCCGCCAATCCGTTCCTTCCCCTCGCCAGCCCGGTGATGTCGGATGGTCCGGGTCCGAATCCGCTCCTCCAGAACCACATCCTCATGGTCGTGCACCCGCCGATGCTGTACCTCGGGTACGTCGGCATGACGATCCCGTTCGGCTTCGCGATATCCGCGCTGCTTCGCGGATCGCTCGGCCCCGCCGAGCTCAAGGAGCTGCGGAACGCGCTGATGGTACCGTGGGGTTTCCTCTCGATCGGCATCGTCCTGGGCGCCTGGTGGGCCTACGACGTGCTCGGATGGGGTGGCTACTGGGCGTGGGACCCGGTCGAGAACGCATCGCTCCTCCCCTGGCTCACCGGTACCGCCGCGCTCCACTCGGCGATGCTCCCGGGACGCCGCGGGACGATGAAGGGCTGGACGACGACGCTCGTGCTCGTGAGCTTCCTGCTCACCCTCCTCGGCACGTTCATGACGCGTTCGGGCGTGTTCAACTCCGTACACAGCTTCAGCCAGTCCGACATCGGGCCCACCTTTCTGGGCTTCATCGCCATCACGCTCGTGTTCTCGGTGGTGGTCGTGGCGATGCGCATCGACCGGCTCGAGGGCGAGGGCGAGGGTGGCGCGATTGTCAGCCGTGAGAGCGCGTTCCTGTTGAACAACCTGCTCTTCGTCGGGTTGACGTTCACGGTGTTCATCGGCACGACCTACCCCCTGCTCGCCGAGGCGATCCGGGGGACCAAGGTCTCCGTCGGCGAGCCCTACTACAACCAGATGGCTGTTCCGCTGGGCGTCGGCATCCTGTTCCTCATGGGCGTCGGGCCTGCGCTCCCGTGGGGTCAGCCGACCCCAGAGCGTATGCGCGCCCTCATCCCGCCCGCCGTGGTCGGGGTCCTGGCTGGCGCCCTGGGGTGGGCCTTCGAGGTGCGCACGGTGTGGCCGGTGCTCGCCCTGGTGTGCGCCGGGTTCGCCGCGTGCGTGACCGTGATGGAGCTGTACGGCGCGTTCCGGATCGGGTTCGCCCGCCAGACCCGCCGCATCGGCGGGTACGTGGTGCACGCCGGCATCATCATGATGCTCGTCGCCGTGGCGATGTCGAGCGCCTACCGGGTGGACACCGAGATGCACCTCAAGAAGGGCGTGACCGTGCCCTTCCAGGGCTACACGCTCACCTACACCGGGAAGCAGACCATCGAGGAGAGCAACCGCACGCGGCAGCTTGCCTCCGTGGACGTGCGGAAGGACGGCCAGGTGATCACCACGCTTTCGCCCGCCCTGAACAACTACCCGCAGATGGGGGCGCCGATCGGCACCCCTGCGGTGTACACGACCGCCGGGCACGACCTGTACCTCTCGTTGATGAGCATCGACTCCGGCGAGATCGGCGTCCACGCCTTCCAGACGCCGCTGATGGTCTGGCTCTGGCTGGGAGGCGGCGTGGTCGCGCTGGGTACGTTGATCTCGCTCGTGCCCGCACGAGGGACTGTCGCAGTGCGTAGCAGCACCCCCGCGGTCGTGCCGGGAGCGGCCGAAGCATGAAACGCGGACCCATGATCCTGCTTGGCGGGCTCTCTGTCGTAGCGGTGCTCGTCGCAGTCCTGGCCAGCGGGTTTCAGCACGACCCGCACGAGATCGCGTCGCCGATGATCGGAAAGCCGGCCCCCGACTTCACGCTGAAGGCGATCGAGCCCGCTGCAGACGGGTCCGAGCAGATCGTGAAGCTCTCGCTGCAGAAGGGCCACCCCGTCGTGGTGAACTTCTGGGCCACCTGGTGCATCCCGTGCCAGCAGGAGCACAGCACCCTCCTGGCGATCTCCAGGGAGTTCGGGGGCGCAGTGCACTTCTTTGGGCTCGTGTACCAGGACAAGCCCGAAGCGATCGATGCGTGGCTCAACAGCCGCGGGCGGGCGTACCCCACGCTGATCGACGTCGGCTCGCAAGCCGCGATCGCGTTCGGGGTCTATGGTGTCCCGGAGACGTTCGTGATCGACAAGAAGGGCGTCATCCGCCAGAAGTTCACCGGTGGAGTGGACTACGACGAGGTATCGGCGCTGCTCGCCGGCCTGCTCAAGGAGGGCACGTGAACATCCTGCTACTCGCAACCCTGCTCACGGCGCACAGCCCCGCGCGCGCCGAAGAGCCCAACGCGGGCTCGCCGGTTCCGACCCGCTCCGCGGTCGCCAGCGCGCCCCAGGACATGACGGCGGATGCTCCGGCGGCCTCCTCCGACCCCACGCCCATCGTGGGCCCCCCGGCGGGGCCTCCGCTGTCCGGGAAGGCTCTCGAGGACGCCACGCGAACCATCGCTTCGCAGCTCCGCTGCCCGGTCTGTCAAGGCCTCTCCGTCGCAGACAGCCCCAGCGAGAGCGCCGTCGCGATCAAGCGCGAGGTCGAACGCCTCGCGGCCCAGGGCTACACCGAGGCGCAGTGCCTCTTGTACTTCGAGGCCAGCTACGGCGAGTTCATCCGGCTGGAGCCGAAGGCGGAGGGGCTCAACCTGCTGGTGTGGGCGGGGCCGGGTGCCCTGCTGGTGTTCGGACTGGGCGTGATCGCCTGGATGCGCCTCGGAAACCGCAAACCCCCGGCGCCCAGGACGTTGCCCCCCGTCGATCCGGCGCTGGAGCCATTTGTGCGGCAGGTGTACGCCGTTGTGGGTGAGGGACAATCATGACCGTACCGACCGACTGGACCCCCGGAGCCATCTCACTCGGCCTCGCCGCCACGATCGGCGTGTTCGTCGCGCTCAGGCTGTGGCGCAAGGCCAGGCCCTCAGGCGAGGTCGCTGCTCCCTCCCGCGCCAGCCACCTCGTGCGGCAGCGCGACGCGCTCTACGAGCAGATCCGCGCGCTCGACGGCGAGCCGGGTTGGCGCCCTGAGGACCGGGCGCTGGCGCGGCACCGCCTGGTGATCGAAGCAGCGACCACCTTGCAGGCGATGGAGCAGGCCGCGAGCGCGCCGGCTCCGGAGCCCCGCCCCACGGTCGCGCGCAGCCCCTGGGTGAGCGCGGTGGTGGGCGGAACGGCCGGCGTGTTTGGCGCTGCGCTGGTGATGGGCCTGCAGAGCTACACCAAGGACGGTCCGGCCACGATGGGCGGCGGGACGATGGGCGGCGCCGCGGCCGACCAGGGCGAGATGAGCGGCGATGCGCCGATGACGGAGGCGCAGAAGGCGCAGGCCGCCGCCAGGATCGCGGCAGCCAAGGCCGCGGCCGACGCCGCCCCGGACGACGTCCACGCGCGGCTGGTCTACGCGCGTGCCCTGCTCGACGGTGGCGACGTGAAGCTCGCCTACGAGCAGACGCAGAACATCATCAAGGCGCACCCCGACGACGCCGATGCCCGCACGCTGCAGGCGGTGATGTTGCTGCAGATCGGCGACATCAAGATGGCCACCGACCTGCTCGACAAGGTGATCAGCCTGCATCCCGATCACGTCGAGGCGCTCGGCTACCGGGGCGCCGTGTACCTGAACGCCGGCGACTCGGCGAACGCGATCGCCGTGTGGCAGAAGGTCATCGCGCTCGACCCGAGCCAGAAGGAGAACCTCGATCCGCTGATCCAGATGGCGAAGGAAGGGAAGAACCCGTTCGCGGCCCCGGGCGGGGGCCAGCCCCAGTCTGCCGGACCGATGTCGGGCGGTGCGCCATCGGGCGCGGAATCCCCTCCTTCTCCCACCGATATCTCCGGCACGATCACGTCGTCGTCCCCTGCCCCGTACCTGTTCGTCTACCTGCGTCCGGCGGGTCAGGACCGCGGGCCTCCCTCTGCGGTCAAGCGCTTCCAGAACCCCACCTTCCCGCTCGACTTCCGGCTCGGGGCGAGCGACTCGCCGATGGGCGGCGCCTTCCCGGAGGACGGCACCCTGAGCATCCGCGTGGACCTCGACGGCAACCCCACCACCCACGACGAGGGCGCAGCGGAGACCAGGGTTGAGCACGTCCACCCCGGCCAGTCCGGCGTAGCCGTCGGGCTTTAGGGCGATAGGGCGGCCTCGCCCGCCGGGATCGGCGGGCCGTCGCCGCAGGGGAACGGCCGTCAGCAGGCGGCCGGGAGCCCGACCTGCACGCGCCCCTCGTACACCGCGAGCTTCACGACCCGGACCCCGAGGCCGTCCAGCCCGAGCAGCTTCACGATCTCCTTCGCCTTCCCGGGCTTGCCGTCCACCGCCTGCAGGGCCACGAGGATGCGCCCCTCCGGTGACTGCGACAGACTGCGGATCATCGGCCGGATGTCGATGTCGATCCGGCCCTCCACCGACTTGCTCTTGCGCTCCACGAGGATCTCCCGGCTCTGCAGGATCACGTCGATGCGGTCGCGCACGTCGGGTGCGCCGGAGATCGCGTAGTCGGCGGCATCCACGGTGCCCATCAGCGCCGGGGCCTTGAGCCCCACCTCCAGCGCACCGTACACGTGGAACCCGCCGGGAGCTGCGGCGCGGAGCCTCTCCGCGGCCTCTCCCGGCAGCAGGCGCGCCGTGAACACGACGTCCAGGAACTCGGCCGTGGACTCCTCCCCCAGCGCCAGCGCAGAGGAGAACGAGACCTTCGGCATGGGGTGAAAGCCGAGGCTGTAGGCGACCGGGAGCTTCGCCCTGCGCAGGGCCCGGATCCAGGCGGTCTGCAGCTCGAGGTGCGAGAGGAAGCGCGGGTCGTCGGTGCGCCCGATGTGAAACCGGAGCCGCTGCACCGGCAGGGGCGCCTCCGTCGCGGCGGCGGGCTCGCTGCGCTTCCAGACCTTCTCCTCCTTCGCGCCTTCGATGTTGTCCCGCAGCATGTGTGCACACAGCGGCCGCAACGCGTCGATCACCCCGCAGCGATGGCACCGCGAGTGCCGGCAGTCCTCGGCGTGCTGCAGCTCCACCGCGCGAGCCCAGTCCTGCGCGAACCACGCCTTGGGGACGTGGATGTCGATGTGATCCCACGGCAGTCGCTCGTCGACGGATCGCTCCCGCAGCGCGTCCTCGACGTCGAAGCCGGTGCTCCGGATCGCCTTGTCCCACGCCGGGAAGTCGAGCAGGTCCCCCCATGCGTCGAACCGGGCCCCGTTGCGGAACGCCGCCTCGATGAGATCCGCAGACCGCCGGTCTGATCGGGAGACCAGGCCCTCGAGGAACGTCTCCTCGGGGTGATGCCGCCCGAACTTGATGCCCTTCATGGTCTTGAACCGGTCGCCCAGGAGGCGTTGCTTTCGGTCCGTGTCGTACATGGTGATCTGGGGCGCCCACTGGAACGGGGTGAACGGCTTGGGCACGAACGTGGACACGCCCGTGCGAACCGTCGCGCCGCGGTTGTGCTCACGTCCCGCCTTCACGGTGCGCTGGCACAGGTCTGCGATGGCCAGAACGTCGTCATCCCGCTCGGTTGGGAGCCCGATCATGAAGTAGAGCTTCACATGGTCCCAGCCGCGCTGGAACGCCTGGGAGGACATCCCGATCAGGTCCTCGTCCGGGATCCACTTGTTGATCACCGCTCGCAACCGTGGACTCGCGGCTTCCGGAGCGAACGTGAGGCCGCTGCGGCGCGTCTCTGCGACCATGTCGGCAAGCTCCACGGAGAAGCTGTCCAGGCGCAGGGAGGGCAAGGACACCGTCACGTTCCTGGGCTTGGCGATGCGCACCGCCTGGTCCACGAGCGAGCGCACGCGCGAATAGTCGCAGGTGGAGAGCGAGACGAGCGAGACATCGTCGTAGCCCGTGGCGTCGAGCGTGCGCTGCATGAGGTCGTCGAGGTTGGGCAGCGTGCGTTCCCGGACGGGTCGGGTCGTCATCCCCGCCTGGCAGAACCGGCACCCCTGGGTGCACCCGCGCAGCACCTCGAGCGAGACGTGATCGTGGACCTGCTCGGTGAACGGCACCACCGTGGCCACCGGGAACCTGGCGGCGTCGAGGCTGGCCGTTGTGCGCTTCACGATCTTGGGGGCATCGAGCGGCGGGAGCACCCGGCCGTCCGGCAACACGTCCATCGGGTAGCGCTCAGGGACGTAGATGCCGGGGATCCTGGCGAACGCGTCGAGCCGTGCCTCACGACCGGGGATCGTACGGAACACCTCCGCGATCTCGAGCACGATGTCCTCGCCGTCGCCGATCACGAAGAAGTCCATGAAGGGCGCGAGCGGCTCGGGGTTGAACACCGCGGGCCCACCCGCGAACGTGAGCGGGTCGAACTCCCGCCGGTCCCGGGTGCGCAGGGGCAATCCAGCGAGATCGATGACGTTCAGGATGTTGGTGAACGTGAGCTCCGACTGGAGCGTGAACCCGATGCCATCGAAAGCCGCGAGCGGATCCTTCGACTCGAGCGCAAAGATCGGCAGCCCGGCCCCGCGCAACGCCTCCTCCATGTCCCGTGCCGGGGCGTACACGCGCTCGGCCCAGACCCCGTCCACGGCGTTCAGGATGCCGTAGAGGATGTGCAGCCCGAGGTTCCCGAGTCCGATGTCGTAGAGGTCCGGAAAGCAGAGCGCGAGCCGCACCTGGACCTCTGAGCGATCCTTGTGCACCGAGTTCACCTCGGTGCCGAGATAGCGGCTGGGCTTCTCCACCGTGAGCAGGAGGCGCGTCAACGCGTCGGAGATCGTCTGGGAGGCCATGGCGCGGGGCTATCGCGGGACGGGGGGGCCAGGCAGCGAGGCCAGGAGCCGATCGGTCGCAGCCATTACCGAAAAGCCCCGCGCGCCGGCGGCGCCGGCTGGCTCACGGCCGTCCCATCGCGTGGGGCGGCGCCCGCCGGTTCCGGGCGAGGCCGCCATCCGTGGCCCAGCCTGGTCGTCCCGGCGATCGGGTCAGTCCCGGCGGCGCAATCCGAGCAAGAGGCCGAAGGGGATGATCAACGTCCACGCCGCGGGGATCCCGCCCGTGGAGCAGCCCCCGCCGCAGCTCGACGCGCTGGAGCTGCCGGTGTCCGTGCCCGTGTCGCCACCACATCCGCCGCAGCCGCCGCTCGAGCCGTAGGTCACCGCCCCGACCCAGGCATACGCACCGAGCCAGTCCTGGTTGGTGCCTGCCGCGGTGGTCTGCAGATCCTGGAGCCCGATGCCGGAGAAGTTGGGCAGTGCGAACGAGAGCGAGTCGAGCAGGCTGCCCAGCACGGTGTCGAGGATGCCGGAGAGCGAACTGCCGAAGCTGCCCTCGATCGCGCTGTTGGCGTCTGCGTGGAACTCGTTGTAGGTCACGGTGGGGTTGAGGGCTTCCGGGTTGATGTCGAGCGCGATCGCGAGGTTGCCGGTGGTGCCGTCGAGGTTGAGATCCGCCCCGATCGGACCGTTCAGCGTGACGGCGAGCATGCGCGCCATGCGGCCGTCGAGCTCGGCGTTCATCTCGAGATCGAGATCCTTCACGTTCACGTCGATGTCATGCGTGCCGGTGTAGGCCACCGTCGGCGCGGCGCGCGGCACGGTGTTCAGCGACATGGGGGCGGACTCGGGGAACAGGTCGGTGAACGCCTGCCCGGAGAGCAGGTTGAGGATCGAGGTGTCGAGCGGGAAGGTGTCGTTGTCCGGCGCGAGGCTGTAGCAGAGCAGGCCGCCGCGCCAGAGCGCGTACATCGCCTCGTTGGCGAAGTCGTCGGAGAGCGCGATCCCGAGGTGGAAGGGCGAGTCGATGCCGCTGGGCGCCACGCCGATGTCGGGGGGGCTGGACGCTGTCTTGAGCGAGCCGCCGGTGTCGTAGGCCGCGGTGCACGTGGAGGAGTCGGCGCTGACCGACCCGGCCATCGTGAGCCGGACCCCTTCCGGCTGGATGACGACGTCGGAGGGGTAGAGGTGGATGTGCGCAGCGACGCCGTTGAGGTCGAGATCCTGCTCGATGTTGGCGGAGGCGAAGGCGTCCTCGATCGTGGACTCGAGGGTGGGCCCGAGGTCGCCGACGGCGCCCTGGAGCGCGCTGTCGACCTGGGAGATCAGCAGGTCGTAGATCGACAGGCCGAAGTACCCGAGCACGTCCTCAAGGTCCTGCACCCAGCAATCGAGCACGATGTTGTCGTTGGTGAGCTCATACGTCACGTCGAGCGCGCCGACCGTCGCGTCGAGCGACGTGCTGCCGTCGCTCGCGGTGACGATGGCCAACGCCATCGTGGTGTGGATGTGCACGGGGAACGGTGTGACGTAGCCGCCGCAATCGCCGTCGCCACACAGGATCTCGTACGAGAGATCGAACGGGTCGGTCGCATCGTTCACGTTCACGAGCAGGTCGGCGTTCACGTCCAGGACGCCGTTGCCGGGGACGATGCTCGCGCTCGTGACCTGCAGGCCCACCCAGGCGCCCGCGAGGTTGTACATGTAGTCGAAGCACCAGTAGCCGCCGGAGGCACCCGTCTCCGGGATCTCGATGCTGCTGGGGAGCAATGCGGGGATCATCGCGGAGATCGCGTTGAACCCCTCAGGGGTGATGTCTACGGTCGCGGCCTGGGGGATCGTCGCGCCGGCGGCCCAATCCTCTGCACGGGCGGGCGAGGCGTAGGCGAGCAGGGCCAGCGAGGCAGACAGCAAGGACGTGGTAAGCAAGCGCTCTCCGGTGCGAACGCCCCACAATACCCCACAACGGCCCGAGAAAGCAAGCTCTGTCAGGACTCCAGTGCGTCCCGGAGCTGCAACAGCCAACCCTTCCACGCTGTGTCCAACTGCGCCGAGACCGCATCGTCGTCGAGCGCTCCCCCGCTGTGCTGAACATGGACGGCCGACTCGGTCCCATCGCGCGCGACTGCGAAGGTCAGCGTGGTGCCCCCCCACGGGGCAGCCGACCGCTTGTCGAACAGGATCTCGGCCTTGGCCGTGGGGCGCCAGGCGTTGATGATGCCCGTGATCTCCTCACCGGAGGCCAGCTTGCAGGTGAACCGCCCGCCTTCCCGCGGGTCCACCCGTCCCTCGGTGCCGAGCCACTTCGTGATGCCCTCGGTGCTGAGGAGCGCGTTCCAGACGGCCCGGGTCGGGGCGGCGATTTGAACGGGGCGACGGATCGTGCTCACGGGTCTCCTGACGGGGGCGCGTGTATAGCACGCAATCCGCGCAGGTACCCGCGCTCCCGGAACCAGGCGAGCGTGCGCCGTAGCGTGGTCTCCATCGGTGTGACAGGCACTCCCAGCTCGGCCCGGGCACGCTGCCCCGTCCGGTAGCGCTCCTGCTGCATGGCGAGCAGCAGCACGGGGTCGAGGCCCGCGAAGCGATGGGCGTCCACACGTTGCAGGACCCGCCCTGCTCGCCCGGCCACGGCCAGCGCGAGGTCCGGGATCGGCAGGAACGGGGGCCTGCGCCCGACGAGGTGCGCCGCCTGCGAGAGGAACTCCCGGTACGACAGGTTGTGGTTGGAGAGCAGGTAGCGTCGCCCTGCCTTTCCCCGCTCGATCGCCCCGACGTGGCCCCAGGCGCAGTCCTCGGCGTCGATGAACCCCTTCCCTCCCCGCGGGTACATCGGCATGGGGTGTCGAGCGAGGCTGAGCAGCAGTTGTCCGCTGGTCGGCTTCACATCCCAGGGCCCGAGGACGAAGTCGGGGTTGACGATCACGCCGCCGCCTTCGATCGTCAGGCGTTCGCCGGTGAGCTTGGTCTCGTAGTAGGCGCGCAACGGCCCCGTGGCGCCGTACACGCCGGTCACGTCGAGCGGGGTCTCCTCATCGCCCGGCCGATCGCGGGGCCCGTAGCCCACCGTGATGCTCGAGGAGCAGTAGAGAAACGGCACGTCGGCCCGGTGTGCGGCGCCGAGCAGGACCGCGGCGGCGTCCACGTGGACCGCACGCATCCGCGCCTCGCCGCCCGGGCCGGGGTCGAACGTCCCGGCAACGTGCATCACGCCGTCGGTGCCCCTGGCAGCGCTGGTCAACCCCTCGAGGTCCGTCAGCTCGGTATGCAGGAGATCGACGTCGAGCCCTTCGATGCACAGGTTCGGCTTCCGCACGATGCAGCGGACGCGGTCCCCTCGCCCCAACAACACGCGCACGAGATTCGCGCCCAGAAAGCCGGTCGCGCCGGTGAGCAGCCAGGTCTTCACGCCCCGACTCCGGGCTCGACATCACCTGCGGTGTGTGCGGTCACCGTTCCCTGCCCTTCTTCTTCGCAGGCCTCGCCCCGCCGCTGCCGCCCCCCACGGGCATTCGTCCCCACATCTGCCAGGCCCACCCGCAGGCGGCCAGGCCGAGCACGATGGGCAACTTCTCGCCGTAGCCGACCGCCTGGGTGATCAGGAAGGCGCCGAAGATCGCCGTCACCGCCTTGATCACCGGCTGGTGCAGGAAGGCGCCCAGGAGCGTGCCGACCAGCGCCGACACGCCCTGGATCGTCGTCGTGGCCACCTGCCCCGGGTGCACCAGGGGCCACGCGACCTGGATCACCAGCACTGCCACCGCACCGCCGAGCGCGGCGACCGCCACGCGCTCCACCAGGTAGAACACCACGCCCGCGCCGATGGCGAGCACCGTGGCCGCCACGAGGCCCACCCGGGCGTCATGTGTGAGCCCGCCGACCTCCATGCCGACCCAGATGCCCAGGAGCACCCCCGAGGCCACGCGCACGCTCCTCCACACGCTGGCGCCCCACAGGAGCGATGCGACCCCGAGCACCAGATAGACCCCTGGCAGCAGGGGACGCACGGTCGGCTCCAGCGGCCCGAACAGGGTGGCGAGGTGGGCGAGCGAACCGGACATACGACCTCGGGGAGCGCACGCTCTATCGCGCCTGGCCCCGGCCCCGAAATCCGCCCCGGGATAACGGAGCGCACGGGAGTCCAGATGAACTCAATCGCCAGCTTCGCGCCCTGGGTCGGATCAGCGTGCTGCTGCCTTGCGTTCTTCGTGCTCCTGATCGTGATCGCCGCGTTCATCTTCCGCAGCAAGAAACCGACGCCGGAGCAGATCGAGGGGCTCCCCGCCGCGCCGGGCTCCGGCGTGCAGACCCGCGCCAGCCTCACGATGCTCGAGTACGAGCCCACGCAGCGCACCCCCCGGCCCGCGCCGATCCCCAGCCGCACGCAGGACACCCCCACGTTGCGGTCGATCCCCGCGATCGCCAGGCCGCCGGCTCCCGTCAACCGGGCCCAGGCCGCAGAATCACTGTCGCCCACCGTGAAGGCTCAACCGGACCCCGTCCGCCCACCACCCGTGCCGGAGGACGACGAAGGCGACGGGGCCATGACCTCGGTCATGGACCGCGGGCGACAGCCGGACCTGCCACCGCCGCCACCGCCGCCACCGGGGACCATCACGGCGTCCCCCTCCGCCCCCCCGCTCGTCCGGGCCCGGATGGTGGAGCCCAACCCAACGGTCGGCGACGCGGGCGTTCCTCCCCCGCTGCCGCGTTCGGAGAAGTAGCATGTTCGATCCTCGAAGCTCCGAGGGCCTCGCCGAGGTGGCCTTCGCGCGGGCAGAGGCCGGCGTGTTCGCCGGTCCCGTCGGCGTCCTCACGTTTGTCGGGCCCGATGCACGCCGGTTCTGCAACGGCATGTTCACCAACAACATCCGCAACCTCCCCGTGGGGCGCAGCAACCAGAACGCCATGGTCGACGAGAAGGCCCGCATCCAGGGTCTGCTGGACGTGGCGTGCCTCGGGGATGCTCCGGAGACCGGCGGGCACTTCCGGGTCACGCTCGAGGGGGTGACCGTGGAGCGGTTCCTGGCCCGGTACGAGAAGTACATCATCTTCGACGACGTCGAGCTCACCGACGTCTCCGACCAGTGGCGCGTGGTGACGGTGCAGGGACCGCGTGCCACGGAGCGGTTGCTGGCTGCGGGGTTGCCGATCCCGGCTGACGAGGGCGAGGTCCTCTCTCTTGGCGGCGACCTGACCGCCGGCACCGTCACGCGTCGCGCGCGCTCCCGGGCGGGCGGGTTCGACGTGTGCCTCCCGACCGACGGGAGCACCGCGTGGGTCGAACGACTCGGCGAGCTGGGTGACCCGGCGACCCTGGAGCGCTTGCGGGTCGAGGCCGGTCTCGTCCGTTGGCCTGTGGACATGGGTGAGAAGACGCTGCCCCACGAGATGCGGATCGTCCCGCGGATGTGCAACTTCGAGAAGGGTTGCTACATCGGGCAGGAGGTGATCAACCGCATCGACGTGATGGGCCAGGTGCAGAAGCAGGTATGGGGCCTCGTCTGCTCCACCCTCCCCGAGCCGGGCACCGAGGTGCGCAGCGGGGACGATGTGGTTGGCAGCGTGCTCTCAGGCGTCCAGGAAGACGGTTTTGCGAGGGCGCTCGTGCTCCTGAAGAAGTCCGCCTGGGTGCCGGGGCTGGGGCTGGACGCCGGCGGGATCCCGGTGACGGTCTCGGACCTGCCCTTCGGTTGACGAGCGCCGGGCCTCAGTCCCCGCGCATCGACTCCATCGACCAGACCTCACGGACCTTGATCTTCGCGCCGGGGCCCACCACCCTGGCGTGGCACGCCATGCGGATGTTCTTGTCCGGCTTGCCCGCCAGGAGCTTCGCCTCCGCTGTGGTCGGCTCACTCACGCCGGTGGCATCGAGCACCTCGACCACGCAGTTCCCACAGTGGCCGTCCGGGCATCCCGTCGCGATGGGCGCCTCGAGCGTCTGGCTCGCCATCACCAGCGTGTAGCGAAGCTCGGAGAGCACCTGCTTCTCGACGCCGTCCGGGGTCACGAACGTGATGGGTACGCGCTCGTCCACTCGGCCTGAGGGGGCGGGCCGCCCGAGCATGGCTTTCAGCTTGTTGCGGATGCCGAAGGGGGTCATGCGATCGCCGCCTCGTTGGCCTCGATGGCGGTCGTCAGGTAGTTGAACGCGTCGTCCACGCTGTCGGAGCGGTGCATGAGCAGCAGGTCCTTCTCGGAGATCGTGCCCCAGTGGACCATGGCGTCCATGTCCAGCACCTCGTCCCAGTACTCCTTGCCGTAGAGCACCATGGGTAGCCGCTTTTTGATCTTGCCTGTCTGGCGCAGCGTGAGCACCTCGCACATCTCGTCGAGCGTGCCGAAGCCACCGGGCATGATCACGACGGCCTTGGCGAGGTAGGCGAACCAGTACTTGCGCATGAAGAAGTAGTGGAACTCGAACGCCAGCTCGGGGGTGGCGAACGCGTTCACCTTCTCCTCGAAGGGCAGGGAGATGCCGAGCGCGACGCTGCGGCCCCCCGGAACGTCGGCAGCACCGCGGTTGGCGGCCTCCATGATGCCCGGTCCACCGCCGGAGCACACCAGGTAGCTGCGCTCACGGCCCATGCTCCACTCGGTGAGCCGGCGGGCCAGCTCCCGGGTCTCGTCGTAGTACCTGGCGATGCGGTGCGCGCGCGTGGCCTCCCGGAGCCCGCGCTCCAAATGGCCCAACCGGTCGGGGTGGCCAGAGGGGGTCGCGTGTTCCGCTGCAAGCTCGGCCTGCGCCGCCTGAAGCGCAACCCCCGAAACGGCGCCCGACTTGACCCGTGCGGAGCCGAAGATCACGACCGTGTCCCTTACCTTCTGGTTGGAGAACCGGCGCTGCGGCTCCTCGTACTCGCACAACATCCGGATCGTGCGGGCCTCTCCACTCGTCAGGAATTCAAGATTCTTGTAGGCTTTTTCTGTGACAGTCATGACTCTCGTGCGTGAGCCGCCCGCTTATCCCTGGATTAGGTGCGGGGCATCCCAGGTCGCCACTTGTCCACCCTGCTGCCTTCCCTCCTCTCCATGGCGGTCTTCTACCTGCCAAGCGTGCTCGCCCACTTCGTCGTGCTGGGGCTCGCGGGGTGGATGTACGGCCGGAATCGGGGGGCTGCCGTGGCCCTCGGAGTGGGCACGCTGCTCCAGCTCCTCGCCTCCGTGGCGAGCTACGGCACCACCGCACTCACCATCAGCGCGGCGAGCGAGGGCTGGTCGATGTCGGAGATCAGCACGGTGAGCAGCGCGATCGGGCTGGTCGCCAGCCTCATGCGGGCGCTCGGCGAGATCGTCGTGGCGGGCGGCGTGTACCTTGGGGTGACCACGAACTCCACCGGGGCCGCGTCATCGGACCCCTACGGCTACGGGCGGGGCTGAGATCGGCGCCGACGGGCGGGCCCACTCACGCGCGTCGGCCTACGGCAGGCGCGCGGTGTCACCGGTCTCGGTCGCCGCGGTGTCTGTGTCGGAGTCGCTGTCCGAGGTGTCACCGGTTTCGGTGCCCGAGGTGTCGGCGCCCGACGTGTCCGAGCATGCGCACACGGGGTTGGCGCCGTCGTCGTGGGACGTGACGCAGGCTGCGCAGGCGAGCACGAGAGCAAGAACGCCGAGGTTCACGGAAAGACGCATCAGTAGGCCCTCGCAAAGAGCGCGACGTGGGTAGCCGGGCGGCCGGAATAGAAACACGTCTGGCCAGCGGCTTCTTCCTGCCCTTCGAGCGGGAAGCACCGGATCGTGGCCTTGGTGTCCTCCTTGATCTTCTCCTCGTTCGCAGCATCGTCCGCCCAGTAGGTACGTACGAAACCGCCCTTCTCGAGCTCGACCTTGAACCCCTCGTAGCTCGTGCAGGTGCGCATCGTCTCGTCGCGGCGGGCCCGGGCCCGGCTGTACAGCTCCGCCTGGATGGCCGCGAGCGCAGCGCGAACCCCGTCCGCGACAGTCGCGGCGGGGATCCCGAACTTCTTTCCGCCCGTGCGGGGTGCCGCGAACACCGAGTCGCCCGCCACGTCGCGGGGCCCGATCTCCAGGCGCAGTGGCACGCCCTTGCGTTCCCACTCGAAGTACTTTGCGCCGGGCTTGATGGTGTCCCGAGCGTCGACCTTCACGCGGAACTCCGAGCCCAGCGCGGCGCGAACACGCTCGGCGTGCCCGAGCACGAGCTCGCGCTCTGAGTCGGACTTCCAGATCGGCGTGATCACCACCTGCACGGGGGCCACGGCCGGCGGGAGCACCAGCCCCGTGTCGTCCGAGTGCGTCATGATCACCGCGCCGATCAGCCGGGTGCTCACGCCCCAGCTCGTCGCCCACACGAATTCGCGCTCACCTGCGGTGTTCTGGAACGAGACGTCGAAGGCCCTGGCGAAATTCTGTCCAAGGAAATGGCTGGTGCCCGCCTGGAGCGCCCAACCATTCTGCATCAGCGCCTCGATGCAGTAGGTGTCCTCGGCCCCCGCGAACCGCTCCGAAGTGGACTTCACACCCTTGACCACAGGCAGCGCCAGCACATCAGCGGCGAACGCCTCGTACACGTCCAACATCCGACGAGCCTCCTCCACGGCCTCCGAGCGCGTGGCATGGGCGGTGTGTCCCTCCTGCCACAAGAACTCGGCAGTGCGCAGGAACGGCCTCGTCTTCATCTCCCAGCGGACGATGTTCGCCCACTGGTTGATGAGGATCGGCAGGTCCCGCCACGACTGGATCCACTGGCCGTACATGTGCCAGATGATGGTCTCGGACGTGGGCCGGATGACGAGCGGCTCTTCGAGCTTGGAAGCGGGGTCGGGCTCGACGCCACCGCCCTCCGCCATGCGGAGCCTGTGGTGCGTGACGACGGCGCATTCCTTGGCAAAGCCCTCGACGTGCTGGGCTTCCTTGGACAGGAAGCTCACGGGGATGAGCAGCGGGAAGTAGGCGTTCACGTGCCCGGTCTCACGAAAGCGCCGGTCCAGGTCGTTCTTCATCAGGTCCCAGACCGCGAACCCGTGCGGCCGGAACACCATGCAGCCCTTCACCGGCGAGTAGTCCGAGAGCTCAGCGGCAGCGATCACATCGAGGTACCACTGGGAATAATCAGTCGCGCGCGGGGTGATGCCGTCTGCCATGGGAGGACTCTGGAAGGGAGCCGGGGCCTATCAAGCTCCGGTGCTGCCGGCATGATCCCGGTGCCCGGCTACGGATCGCGCCTCGAACCCAGCGCCGCCCCCAGTTCGGCATACAGGTACACATTCGTCAGGATCACCTTGGATAACACCCCGATGTCCAGGCTCTCGTCGGGACCGTGCGCTGTGGTGAGCGGATCGATCACCCCGTTGAGGATCAGCGGGAGATCACCGAACCGTCGTCCGAACAACGCCACGAACGGGATGGACCCGCCCACGCCGATCTGCAGCAGCGGGCGGCCCCAGGCGCGCACGTAGGCGCGGTCGGCGGCCTCGAAGGCCGGGCCCTGGGGCGAGTAGAGCCAGGCCCCCGACTCGCCGGCCGCCCACTTCACCTCCACCTTTGCGCCGCCCGGCGTGTTCGTCGTCAGCACCCGGGTGATCGCCTCCTTCACGACGGCGTCCACCTGCCCCGGCGCCACGCGCACCGAGAGGATCGCCGATGCGCTCTGGCGAAGCGCGTTCTTCTTGCGTTCGGCAGTCGGCAGCGTGGTGGTCAGCACGGTGATCGCCGGTTGGCGCCACAGGTGCTCGGCGGGCGGGTGTCCGCGACAGGGCAGCGGGTCGACCCCGGGTGCGAGGTGGGCGCCCTCGCGGATCACCTTGGTATCCAGGGGGACATCCCACGCAGGCGTCTGCCACGAGAGCGGCACGGCCACGCGCGGTTCACGCAGGCGCCCGTCGTCGTCCACGAGCCGCGCCACCAGCGTCATCAATCCGGTCGACACGTCCGGCGCCATCCCGCCCCAGAGGCCGGAGTGGATGTCGGCCGTGAGCGCGCTCACCGTCACCGTGGCCTCCAGGATGCCGCGCAGGGAGGTGGTCAGCCCCGGGATGCTGGTGGACGGGTTCTCGCAGTCGGTCAGCACCATCGCGTCGGAGGAGAACACCTCGGGCGCGGCGTCCATGTAGCGTTCGAGGTTCGGGCTCCCGATCTCCTCCTCCGACTCCAGGATCAGCTTGATGTTGCAGGGCAACTCCCCCGTGAGCTCGAGCCAGGTCTTGATCGCGAAGAGGTGCGAGACCCAGCCCCCCATGTCATCCGCGGCCCCACGGGCGTACAACCGTCCATTTCGCACCGTGGGCTCGTGGGGTGGGGAGGTCCAGATCTCCCCCTTGACCGGCTGAAGGTCCATGTGCCCGTAGATCAGCACGGTCGGCTTGCCCGGTTGCCGCAGCCACTCGGCAGCCACCACGGGGAGCGCGCCGGGAAGCTCGATCACACGGGCATTGTCCAGCCCCAGCGCCCGCAGATCCGCACAGACCGCCCCGGCGAGCCTCCGGACGTCGTCCGCCCGCTCCGGATCGCAGGAGATCGCGGGGATCCGCAGGTAGCCGGAGAGGGCGGCGAGGGCGGCGTCGACGCAGGTCTTCGCGGCGTCGGCCACACGTTCTACGGCGGGGTGGAGAGGGGGAGTGGATGCGCTCATGGCGCGGCACATATCCGGAAAGCCGACTACGTTCCGCGCATGCTGCTCCCCCTTGTCCTCGCCGCGCACCTGGCCCTGGCCGACGACCCCCCGACTGACGGCACGCCCCAGGCCGCACCGCCGACCTACCCGACGGGCGCTGCTTCGGACGCTCCCCCCGTGGACCCAGCCGTCGATCCAGCGGCAGGACCGGCCTCCGAGACGCCGGTCGAGCCCGCATCGGAACCGACGACCGAACCGCCCGTCTCGGGCGAGACGCCCGTGGCCCCGGCGATCGCAACGCCAACCGAACCCGAGACCGAGGAACCCGCAGCCGAGGAACCCGCAGCCGAGGAACCCGCAGCCGAGGCGCCCGCGGAGCCGGGGGCCGCCGCCCCTGACGAGGAGCCCAGGCTCGACCTCTCCGAGGCGCTCAAGACCCGCGACCTCACCACCTCCGAGGTGAAGCACCTCCAGCCGAACCGCTGGAAGCTCCCGCAGAACCCCTACGCACAGACCGACTTCACCGCCTACACGCTCGAGTGGGGCGAGGTGAAGCTCGGGCTCGCCGCGATCACCGTGGGCGTGCTCCCGCGCGTTCAGCTCGGCACCGCGCCGATCCTCGACATCCTCAAGGTGCCCAACGGCAACCTGAAGTGGGACGTCGTGCGGGCGGGGCCGTTCGACGTCGCGGCGCTGGGCTCGGTGTTCGTCCTGCCGTCCCACGGCTTCAACGCGAGCTTCATCGAGGCCGGGATCCGCACGAGCGTGCAGATCGTCAAGCCGTGGAGCTTCCACCTCGCCGGCAGCTTCGATCGGATCCAGGCCGAGGGCCTCCCCGATCTGACGAAGATCTCCCCGCTGCTCCTCACGGGCTCCAAGGAGAGCATCGACGCCCTGAACACGAAGCTGCAGGAGGACAACGTCAACCTGAGCGTGCTCGGGAACGCGCTCAGCCTGACCGCCGCGACCGACGTGCGGTTCAACCGGCGCGACAGCCTCATCCTGCAGGGCTCGGCGATCGTCTGGAGCTCGCTCGCCACCGACCTCGGATCCGCACAGTCACTGCCCCCGATCGTCGCGTTGGGCAGCCTCCTGGAGGACACGGACAAGGCGGGTGGCCCCGTGCCGTTGACCAAGTCCTACGTCGTCTCGATCTCCTACCAGGCGAGCTGGAAACACGTGGATGCGCGCATCGGCTACGGCTCGTCCGCCACCCCGTTTGCGTGGGTCCTGCCCGCGACCGACCTCTCCTATCGGTTTGGAGGCAAGACCCGGCTGACGGAGACGCGGATGTCGAAGACCTGGCTGCAGAACCTGCAGGACGCGCAGAAGGCCAAGAAGGCAGGCAGGAACGCGCCGATCGACGGCGCGAAGGACGACAGCGGGGGGAAGAAGAAGCAGAAGTAGCCGCGGAGCTACGCCTCGCGGCGCGCCACCAGCATCGTCCCGCAGCCCTCGTTCGTGAACAGCTCCAGGAGGAGGCTGTGCGCGCGCGTGCCGTCGATGAGATGTACGCGGGAGACCCCGCCCTTGAGCGCCTCGGTGCAGGCCGAGAGCTTGGGCAGCATGCCGCCGGACACCGCGCCCTGTCGGGTGAGCTCCTCGACCGTTCCGAGATCGCCGTAGGAAACGAGGCGACGCGGGTCCTTCACGTCCTCGAGCAGTCCGGCCACGCTGGTGCACAGGATCAGCTTCTCCGCGCCGAGCGCCATCGCCAGTCGGGCCGCGACGGTGTCTGCGTTCACGTTGAGCATCTGACCGCCCGGGGTGCACGCGAGCGAGCAGTACACGGGGACCATCCCGGCGTCGATCAACAGGTTCGGGAGGACGGCGTCCACGACGTCGATGTCGCCGACGAACCCGAAGTCCACGAGCTGCTCGGTACCGGTCGACGGATCACGCATCGTGCGGGGCGGGCGTCGCGTGGCCAGGATGCTCTTGCCGTCCGCGCCCGAGAGCCCGACGGCCTTGACCCCGGCAGCAGCGAGGGCGCCGACCATGTCGCTGTTGAGCTGGCCGCGGAACACCATCTTCGCGAGGTCGAGTGTGCGGGCATCCGTCACGCGGCGCCCCGCCACGACCTCGCGCGGCACGTCCAGGCGATCGGAGAGCGCGTCCAGCTGGGGCCCGCCGCCGTGCACGAGCACGAGCCGGATGCCCACGTGGTGGAGCAACGACACGTCCTCGGCGAGGGCGGTGCGCGCCTTCTCGTCGGCGAGGATGCTGCCGGAGACCTTGATCACGAAGGTCTTGGCGTGGAAGAGCCGGATGTAGGCGCTGGCGTCGATGAGGGGGAGGATGCGGTTCACGTCGGGATCCAGGGGAGCCGCGCGGCTATCCTGCGCTGTGGCGATCGGCCGCCCGGCGAGCCTTCTTCTCAGCACGTCGGCGCTCGACCAGCGGCGCGATGTCGCCCAGGTGCTGTTCTCCGCGCGTTGCAGCGAGGGCGATCTGCCGGGTGCGCTCCTGCAGGGAGGCCCTGCGCTCGGCGGTGAGGGTAGATCGGCAGTGTGGGCAGCTCACCTCGGGCTCGAAGTCGGCAGACTGCTGGTCTTCCCGGGTGAGCGGCGTGCGACAGTTGAAGCAGACCGCGGCTTGGGTCGGCGCGAGCGCGTGGGTGACTGCGACGCGCTCGTCGAAGACGAAGCAGTCGCCCTGCCACAGGCTCTGTTCCTGCGGGACCGTCTCGAGGTACCGCAGGATGCCTCCGCGCAGGTGGAACACCTGCTCGAAGCCCTCGCCCAGCATGAACGACGATGCCTTCTCGCACCGGATGCCGCCGGTGCAGTACATCGCGATCTTCTTGTGCTGGCGGGGGTCGAGGTGCTCCCGAACATAGGCCGGGAACTCGGTGAAGGTGGATGTGCCGGGGTTCACGGCACCGGAGAACGTACCGAGGCGGACCTCGTAGTCGTTCCGCGTGTCGATCACGATCACCTCGGGGTCGGCGAGCAGCGCGTTCCAGGCCTCCCCCTCGACGTAGGTGCCCACGCGGCATGTCGGGTCGACGTCGGGAAGGCCGAGCGTGACGATCTCTTTCTTCACCCGCACCTTCATCCGGTGGAACGGCAACCTGCCCGCCACCGACTCCTTGACATCCAGCCCATGGAAACGGGCATCGGCGGCGAGAAAGTCGAGCAGCGCCTGGACCCCGGCCGGGGGCCCGGCCACGGTGCCGTTGATCCCCTCATGCGCGAGGAGCAGAGTGCCCCGAATGCCGTTTTTCCGGCACAGCTCCAGCAACCGGGGCGCGAGGGACTCGCAGTCGTCGAGGGCCACGAAACCATAGAGGGCGATCACGCGGGCGGTGGACATCGCCCGCGGGTAACCGGGCGGGGTCAGGATGCCTCCTCCAGCGCCACCGACCCCCTGCCCTCCACGACCGACACGCCGCCCCGGTCCGGCGCGAGCGTGACCTGGCCGGGCTGGACGCCATGCGCCCTCGACCGGATCGCCGCGATCGCGGCGTCGATCGGGTCCCGGGCGAAGCCGCTGGAGGCCCGCCTTCGTCGAAGTGCCGGGAGCACATGGAGATCCCCCTGCGCAGCCAGGAGATCGACCGCCGCCCGAGCCACAGGCTGCTCGCGGTGGAGCGCGTGGAGCGCCTCCGGTACCGCGGACACCTGCCCTACCAGCGCGCGCAGCGCCGCAGCGGCCACGGCATCCGACTCGGCCCGCGCGAGCGAGCGCAGCCGGGGCACGTCCCCCGCGTTCCAGCGTCCCCAGGCCAGCGCCGTTCCGACGAAGGAGGGACTGCCGCACGTCCAGGCCAGGCGGACGATGCGCTCCAGCATCGCGTGCTCGCCCCATCGGGCAAGGGGCTCCAGGACGTGGGCGAGATCGGCGTCCGGGCCGTGGGCCCCTTGGATGTGGGGCAGGAGGCGTTCGGGGTTGGCCCCCGCGAGGATCAAGAGGGCGTGGGCTCGCCCGGGCCGTTCGGCCAGGTCGGTGCGCGCGCGCTCGGCCTCGGCCTTCACGTTGGCGTGGAGCCCGGGCTCGAACGCGTGAAAGCTCCATGCCAGCGCCTCCCACGCGGCGGCCTGCACGGCGGGGTCGTAGGACGACGCGTAGCCCTCGAAGCGGGACGCTGCCTCCAGCACGTTGTGCCCGCGAACGGAGGCCGGTCGGCGAAGGAGGTCGTCGACCGGCTGCAACCGCGTCACGGCCTCCGGCAGCGACGGGGCGGCCGCCCCGGGGGCGAACAGGAGCGCGATCCGCTCCTCCCCGACGCGGAGGGTGTCCCCTCCCGCGGCGCGGCGCAACGCTGTACGCTCCTCGCTGCCGAGGCCGTGGAGAAGGAGCCGGGCGTGCGCATCGCGCAGGGGAAACCGGGTGCGGGAGTTGAGCCGCTGATCCCGCGTCACCGGCTGGACGAGGCCGGGCCCGGTCAGTCCGTTCAGCTCGATGCAGGGCGTGGCAGCAGTCGTCTCGATCGCGATGCTCGTGAACCTTGCTGGTCCGCCCGTGGCCACCCGCACGGCCACCCCGGACACCACGCCCGCATAGCCCTCCCCGCATCGTGAAAGCCCTGCGGCGAGGGCCTCCCGCTGGAGCCGCGCCTGCGCGGCCTCAAAAACTCGGGTGATCAAAGCCCTTCTTCAACCGCTCCGGCGGGGGTGCCCCCGGGCCCGGGGCCATCGGCCCGACCGAAACGCCGAACCCGCCGGGTCGGCTCGCCAGCCAACGCAGGCCGAGCGCCTTCACCCGCGGAGCCAGAAACCGTCGGATCGGAGGGAGGAACAGCAGCAGGCCTGCGAGGTCGGAGAGGAAGCCCGGCGTGACGAGCAGCAGGCTCCCGACGAGCACGAGCGCCCCCTCCACCACGCTGTCCGCGGGGCTGCTCCCTGCCCGCAGCTCATCCCCGATCTGCCGCAAGACACCCATGCCCGCCCGTTTTCCGAGGTACGCGCCCAGCACGCCCATCGCGACCAGCCAGGCAACCGTCTGCCAGCCGCCGATCACCTCGCCCACCTCGATCAGGAGCCACGTCTCGAAGGCCGGAATCACCGTGAAGAACAGGAACAGGAGCACCGCGACCATGCAAAAGCGTAAACACATCGAGGCTCCCGGGGTACCTTCCGAACATGAGTCGTTCGATCTTCGTGCTCTCCGACGGTACGGGAGAAACCGCAGACAGGGTCACCCGGGCTGCACTGCGCCAATTCGAAGGGACAAAGGTGCAAGTTCACCTGTTCCCGAACGTGATGGAGCGGGCGAACCTCGAGCGGATCCTCAAGCAGGCCGCGCTGCAGCAGGCGTTCGTGGTGACCTCGCTCGTCTCCGCCGAGCAGCGGCTCTTCGCGAACGAGCTGGCAAAGGCCTACCGCATCCTCCAGGTCGACGTCCTGGGCAACGTGATCACCGGCCTCTCGGGCTGGCTCGACACCGCGCCGACCAACCAGCCGGGCTTGATGCACCGCGCCGATGCTGAGTACTTTCGTCGCATAGAAGCCGTGGAGTTCACGGTCAAGGTGGATGACGGGAAGGAGCCGCGCATGCTCAAGCAGGCCGACATCATCCTGGTGGGGGTCTCCCGCACCTCCAAGACCCCGCTCTCCGTGTTCCTGGCCTACAAGGGCTACAAAGTGGCGAATGTCCCGCTGGTGCTGGACCGGGAGCCCCCGAAGGAGCTCTGGGAGGTGGACCAGCGACGGGTCTTTGCGCTCATGATCGAGCCGGAGTCGCTGGAGGAGATCCGCAAGCAGCGCCTCCGGACCATGCGCGTGGGCCCCGCGACGAACTACGGGCAGATGGAGTACATCTTTGCCGAGTTGGAGTACGCGCAGGCGCTCTTCAGGAAGAACCGGCAATGGCCTGTCATCAACGTGACCGCGAAGGCACTGGAGGAGACGGCCGGCACGATCGTGAACCTGTACGTGGATCGCGGGCTCGGGGACGCGGTGGGCGAGATCGGGCAACTCTGACCCGTTGCGGGGGCCTCACCGGCACCAGGAGCCGGCGTGCTCTCCGTCGACGTAGAGCTCTCCGCATGCGTCGCAGGCGAGGTCGCCGTCCCAGAGCACGACGGCGGTGTGGTCCCCCTGGATCACGGTCCAGCCCGTGGGTTCGTCGCAGCCGTCGACCGTCGTGAGCTCCTCGTCGATGCAGTAGTCCCCCGAGCGAGCGTCGCCCGCGGGCGCGGCAGTGACGCGCTGGTGCCGTGACTCCTGGTACGAGATGTCATCCGTGCCGCTCCACGTGAACGTGCCCTCGCAGGCCCCGTGGGCGCAGACGCCGTGCAGCGTGCTCGTGACGTCGAAGTCGACCTACATGTCGCCGGAGACGTAGGCGCTCACGGTGCCCTCGGCGTCGAACGACCACGCAGGGTCGGCGGAGGTGATCGAGAAGCCCTGCCAGTACCAGGTCCCGCCGTCGTCGCACCCGTCGTTCCTGGCCGAGCCGCTCGCCTGCACGCCCCCCTCGTCGCACCCCCCGGTGATCACGAGCCCGGCACCGCAGGAATCGTCGATGACAGCGGGGCAGCCCGTGGCCTCCCCGGCGTCCTGTGCCAGCCCCATGGCAGCGCTCAGGACCTCGATCTGCGGCCGTGCGGCCCAGGCACCATCGACGTCGTCACCCGTCGCGAGCGGAAACGGGGCGGCCAGATCCGCGCACTCCGGGATCGCCTCGGGCCACCCTTCGGGGGTGCCGGTGTCCATGGGCCCGGTGTCGTCCGGGTCCGCGGGCGAATTGCATGCGAGGGCGAACGCCAGAAGGGTCGGAATCATGCCGACAAGCATGGCGTTGGGAGCGGCCCGGCCCATCAGCAGGACGACGGATCCCGGGTTGAGCGGGGACGACCGCGCTACATCCACCGGCCGATGTCCCGTCCCCTGCCCTTCTCATTGCGTCCGCCCGAGCCGCCCCCCACGGGAGTCGCTGCGATCCTCGGCCCGACGAACACCGGCAAGACGCACGTCGCGATCGAGCAGATGCTGCGGTACGACACCGGGATGATCGGGCTGCCGCTGCGGTTGCTCGCACGGGAGGTCTACGACCGGCTCATCCAGCGCGTCGGCGAGCAGCAGGTGGCGCTGATCACCGGCGAGGAGCGGCGGGCGCCGCCTGGGGCCCGGTACCTGGTGTGCACGGTCGAGGCGATGCCGCTCTCGCGCCCGGTGGAATTCCTCGCGGTCGACGAGATCCAGCTTGCGGGCGATCCCGGCCGGGGCCACATCTTCACCGATCGACTGCTCCACGCGCGCGGCACGAAGGCCACCCTGTTCCTGGGCTCCGACAGCATCGCGGGGCTCATGCGAAAGCTGTGTCCCGGAGTCACGATCACCGCACAGCCGCGGCTCTCGGCGCTCACCCACCGTGGCCGCATCAAGCTGGGCGCCCTGCCACCGCGGAGCGCGATCGTCAGCTTCTCGGCGGACTCCGTGTATGCGCTGGCGGAGCGGGCCCGCCGCAAGTTCGGCGGCTGCGCGGTCGTGCTCGGCGCGCTCTCCCCTCGCACACGCAACGCGCAGGTCGCGATGTTCCAGTCCGGCGAGGTGCCCGTGCTCGTGGCTACCGACGCCATCGGCATGGGCCTGAACCTCGAGATCGAGCACGTCGCCTTCGCCCAGCTCCACAAGTTCGACGGCACCCGCAGTCGCCTGCTGCACATCGGAGAGCTCGCGCAGATCGCCGGCCGTGCGGGGCGCTACAAGACCGACGGCACCTTCGGCGTGACCGAGAGCTCCGACCCGCTCGCCGAACCCACCTGGCGTGCCATCGAGGAGCACAGGATCCCGTCGGTGAGCAGGCTCTACTGGCGAGCCAGCGATCTGGACTTCACCTCGCTCCTCACCCTCCAGGAGACCCTGCTCGCGATGCCGCCGGGCGCCAGCACCTGGTTCACCCGCCGCGACGACGATGACGACGAGCTCGTCTTCCGGCTCCTGGCCCGCCACCCCGAGGTCGTCGCCCGGGCGACACATCCCCGCGTGGTCGAGCTCCTGTGGGAGGTGTGCCGCACCCCGAACTACCGACGCCTGCTCCCCGAGCAGCATGCCGAGCTGCTCGTCCGGGTGTTCATCCGGCTCGTCGACAACGGCAGCATGGCCGCGAACTGGGTGCGGCGCTCCATCGACTCGCTGGACCGGGTCGACGCTCCTGGCCCAGCCCCCGGGGAGGAGGCGGGCTCGGCGATCGACGTGCTGACCGAGCGGCTCGCCTCGATCCGCACATGGTCCTACCTGAGCCAGCGCGGCGACTGGGTGGATCAGGCCGGCACCGTGCGTGACCACGCGCGGGATGTCGAGGACCGGCTCTCCGATGCGCTCCACGCGGAGCTGCAGGCGCGATTCGTGGACCGGCGCGCGGAGCTCCGGAGCGCCGGCGGACACAGCGTGGTGACCGGAGACGAGGTGCGCGTCGGACAGCGGGTCGTGGGCACGCTCGAGGGCCTCGGCTTTCGCACGCTCGACGGGTCTCCGCCCACGCCCGCCGTGCGGGCGGCCGTGGAGCCCGCCATCGCAGAGCGTGTCCAGGCGCTGCTCTCCGACCCCGCTGCTTCGTTCACGCTCGGTGACGACGTCTGCCTGCACTGGCGCGGCTCTCCGGTCGCGCGGCTGATGCCCGGCCCGGTGCCCAGCGAGCCTCGGGTCAAGCTCACGCGCACCGAGTGGCTGCGCCCTTCGGACCAGATGCAGGTGGAACGCCGCCTGACCGCCATCCTGCGCGACCTCGTGGCCGCCGTGCTCGCGCCGCTGCGGCCGGCAGGACAGCAGCGCGGCGGGATCTGCTACCTGCTCGAGGCGGGCCTCGGCACCGTGCCGATCGAGCGCGTGGCCCAGGCCCGGACCGGCCTCTCGGAGCACGACCGCCGGGCGCTCGCGCGAGCGGGCGTCCGGTTCGGGGTGACGTGGGCGTGGTCGAACCAGATGGGCAGCCGGGAGCGGCGCATCCTCGGGGCCGTCGCGACGGGCCTGGACGGCGTACCCGACTGCGGCGACGGCGAGGTCGTGCGAATGGGCACGGCGGGCCGCGCTGCAGAGGGGTTCTGGCCGCTGGCCGGCATGATCCGGCTCGGCGACCACGCGGTGCGCGTGGACCTGTACGAGGCATGGACGGCAGATGTGCGGGGCCGCGCGCGCTCGGGGACGTTCACGGCGCCCGAGGTCATGATGGAGCGGCTCGGGGATCCGGGGCCGGCGCTGCGGGAGCTCGGGATGATGCCGGTGCAGGGCATCAGCGGGCTGTGGGGGCGGCGCCGGAGGTAGGTCCGGCCTTCACCAGGACCGATCACCGCGCCAGCCTCCTCAACCTCTCGAGCACGCCGAACACCGGCAGACCGATCACGTTCGACCAGTCGCCGTCCACCCGCTCGATCAGCCAGGCGCCCGGCCCCTCGGCGCGGTAGCCGCCGGCACAGCCCGAACCATCGCCCGAGCTCACGTATGCGTCGATCTCGGCGTCCGGGACGTCTGCCCGGAAACGAAGGGTCGTGTGCTCCACGAAGTCCGCGTCGTCGCCCAGCGCACGGGCGAGCGAGCCCCGGAGCGCGACGGCGGTCGAGAGCGTGTGGGTCCGGCCTCGTAGTTGTCGCAGCCGTCCGCGGTGGTCCGCGGGGTGTTCGGGCTTCCCGAACGCCAGCCCGTCGATGTGGGCAACCTGGTCCGCTCCGATCACCACTGTGCCGGCGGGGTTCCCAAGCAACGCAAGCACCGCATCCGCCTTGGCCCGCGCCCTCGCGAGCGCGAGCCCGACGGGATCCGGCGCGGTGATCGCTCCCTCGTCGATCGGGGCCGCCAGCAATTCCACAGGAATCCCGGTGTCGGAGAGGAGCTGCGCGCGCCAGCGCGACGCGGTCGCCAGGACGACCCGAAAGGGGAGCTGCATGCGCCCGCTCTATCGTGGTCGACCGCGCGGTCCTGTGTGCGGCGCGCAACGCCGGAGAGCCGTTGACGCCCGATGTGTAAACAACCGCCCCATTCTTCTGTCGGCGGGTCCACCTTCCGCGCAGACACGATACGATCCAAACGGCGGGTTGCGCCACCTGCGCGCTCGCGCAGACCGACCTTCAGTGCATCTCGGAGCGAACGCATGTCCACCCGCGCTGTCGGGATCGACCTCGGTACCACCTTCTCAGCCATCGCACACGTGAACAAGTACGGGGTCCCCGAGATCCTGCACAACGCGGAAGGCGAGCGCATCACCCCCTCGGTGATCCTGTTCGAAGGCGACGAAGTCATCATCGGTACCTACGCCAAGCAGTCGGCCGTCGCCTACCCTGAGCAGGTGGTCGAGTTCATCAAGCGCCACATGGGCGATGAGGACTACTCCTTCGAGTACCGCGGCGAGTCGTACACGCCCGAGCGCCTCTCCGGGTTCATCCTGGCGAAGCTCAAGCACGACGCCGAGCTGCGGCTGGGGCACCGCATCGACCAGGCGGTCATCACGGTGCCCGCCTACTTTGGCGACAAGCAGCGGCGCGCCACGATCCGCGCCGGAGAGTATGCCGGCCTCAAGGTGCTCTCGCTCCTCAACGAGCCGACGGCTGCCGCGTTCGCGTACGGGCTCTCGAACATGGGCGAGCGCAAGAAGGTGCTCGTCTACGACCTCGGCGGCGGCACGTTCGACGTCTCGATCGTCGAGATCAGCGGGCGCGACATCCAGGTGCTGGCCACGACGGGTGATCACCAGCTGGGTGGCAAGGACTGGGATGACGCGTTGATCCAGTTCGCAGCTGATCAGTTCAAGGCGCGCCACAACCTCGATCCGCTGGACGACCTCGCCGCGTACCACGACCTGCGATCGAAGGCGACGAGCGCGAAGCTCTCCTTGTCGAAGCGCCCGAAGGTCAACCTGTTCTACGACTACCGCGGCAAGATCCTGCGGCTGGAGCTCACCCGCGAGAAGTTCGAGGAGCTCACGCAGGGGCTGATGTCGCGCTGCGAGGCGCTCACCCGGGACGTGCTGGACGACGCGAAGCTCGGCGCCAACGACATCGACACCGTCGTGCTCGCCGGCGGATCCACGCGCATGCCCATGGTGCGCGAGATGGTCAAGGGCGTGTTCGGGCGCGACGCCGCCACGGACATCAACCCCGACGAGTGCGTCGCCCTCGGCGCGGCGCTCACCGCTGCGATCGAAGCGAGCCGGGCGAGCGGCGAGGCGCCGCCGGTGGACATCCGGACCCACGACGTCACCTCCCACTCGCTGGGCATGGTCGTGTATCGGGAGGGAAAGCTCTACAACTCGAAGATCATCGAGAGAAACTCGCGCATCCCCTGCGAGCGCACGCGTGATGACTACGTCACGACCCACGATGGCCAGAGCACGATGGACCTGTGGCTTGTCCAGGGCGAGAACGTCGACCCGCTGGAGTGTGCCGTCCTCGGCCACTTCGAGTTCTACGGCATCCCGATCCGGGGAGCCGGCAAGTCCCGCCTCTCGGTCACGTTCCGCTACAACGCGAACGGCATCGTCGAGGTCGAGGCGATGGACCTCGACAGCGGGCAGACGCTCGCGCACCGCCTCGCCGCCGGCGCCGTCACCCTCGACGACCTCGCGCGGAACCGCGCACCGATGAGCGTCGTGCTGCTGATGGACTGCTCCGGCTCGATGTACGGCGCGAACATCGAGGAGGCGCGCAAGGCCGCCCTCTCGTTCGTCGAACGTTCGCTCGGCCCCAACCGCCAGATCGCGGTCGTCGCGTTCCCGGGTGGCGTGATCTGCCCGCTCACCGCCGATGGCAGCAAGCTCTCCAACGCGGTGCGGGGCCTCACCCCGATCGGGTCCACGCCCCTCGCCGAGGGGCTGCTCGCCGCTCGCGAGATGATGAAGAACCGCGCTGGCGTGCAACGCATCTACATGATCCTCACTGACGGCCACCCGGACGACCCCGAGGCCGCAGTGGCCGAGGTCAACCGGATCCGCACCTCGGGCGGGCGGGTGATCACGATCGGGGTCGGCACGCAAGTGCGCCCCGACTTCCTCAAGAGCCTCGCCTCGCGCACCGAGGACTACCACTTCTGCAACGAATCCGTAGAGTTGCAGGGAACCTTCATCAACCTCGCTACCGAGCTCTCGGGAGGGCAAAATGGCGGATGACAACAACACGGGAACCGACGCCTCCATCAGCGAGCGCGTGCAGGCCCTGCACGACCTGATCCAGGATCGGATGCGCCAGGACGACATCCAGCAGAAGGCGTTCGATCAGCTCTACGAGGAGCTGCGCCAGTACAAGGACGACTTCGTGTTCCAGCAGGAGAAGCCGTTCCTGCTCGACCTGCTGCTGTTCTACGATTCACTGAACTGGTTCCAGCAGTCGCTCGCCCGAAAGGAGATGAGCGCAGATGTGATCACCGATAGTTTTCAATACCTTCTGGACGAGTTCCTCGAACTTCTCTATCGGCGGGACGTGGTCCCCTGCGAGAGCGTGGAGCGGTTCGACCGCAAGATGCACAAGGCGGTCCGGGTGGTCCCGGCTGTCGGGGCGCAGGACGATTGGAAGGTCCAGGCGGTGCTCAAGCGCGGGTTCATGCGCGGTGAAAAGCAGCTTCGGGCGGAGGAAGTCGCGGTGTCACGGTTCGGGGCGGAGGCCGATGTCGAAGCTTCGGCACGGGCTGACGGCGCCAACGGCGCCGGGAACAAGGATTAGGCCTGCTCGATGGCCGATGAAGGCATCATCCTCGGCATCGACCTCGGGACCACGTTCTCGGCCATGGCCTATGTGGATCCGTTCGGCAAGCCGGTCATCGTCCCGAACGCAGAGGGGCAGCGAACCACTGCGTCGGTGATTCACTTCTACGATCGCGACGCATGCGTGATCGGCGAAGAGGCCGTGAAGATGGTGGTGGTGGACGCGCCGAACGTGGTGCGGTTCATCAAGCGGCACATGGGCGAAGAGGGCTACCAGCTCGAGCTGTTCGGCCGCTCGTACGGCCCCCAGGAGCTCTCGTCGTTCATCCTGCGAAAGATCAAGGATGACGCCGAGGAGGCGCTCGGCTTCGAGGTCAAGAACGCCGTCATCACCGTCCCTGCCTACTTCAACAGTGCGCAGCGTGGGGCGACGGCCGAGGCCGGCGCGCTGGCCGGGTTCAACGTGCTCTCGATCATCAACGAGCCGACCGCAGCGGCGATCGCGTACGGGGTCGAGCGGATCGGTCGGGACCGACATCTCATGGTGTTCGACCTCGGCGGCGGCACGTTCGACGTGACGGTGATGGAGATCAAGGGCACGACGCTGCGCACGATCGCCACCGACGGGAACGCGGAGCTCGGCGGCAAGGACTGGGACGACAGGCTCCTGAACCACGTCGCCGAACAGTTCGTGCAGAAGTACGAGCTTGATCCACGCGACGACCCGCAGACCTATCAGGAGCTCTACGAGCGCTGCCTGCACGCGAAGATCTCGTTGTCTTCGAAGCCCCGGGCGGTCATCCCGGTGAACTACCAGGGGCACCGCACGGTCGTGGCCGTCGTGCGCGAGGAGTTCGAGGCGATCACCAGCGACCTGCTCAATCAGTGCGCCGATACATGCGCACTGGTGCTCGAGAAGGCCAAGATGCGCTGGTCCGACATCGACGACGTGCTGCTCGCCGGCGGCTCGACGCGGATGCCGGCTGTCCAGGATCTCCTGCGACGGCTCTCTGGAAAGGCGCCCGTGGCGGGCGTCAACCCGGACGAGTGCGTAGCCCTCGGGGCCGCGCTCGCCGCGATCTTCCGCCACCAGCCGAAGCACGCGGCCATCCAGAACTGGCGCGCGACGCTCGCCCGCAAGGCCCAGAAGGCCGCAGCGGCCCCCAACGAGGCCGCTACGCGTGGCAGCGCGCCCGCGGTCGCCGAGCCGATCGAGGCCGAGGGCCCCGGACTCCCCGGCGTTCGCATCGCGGATGTCGCGAGCCATCCGCTCGGCATCGTCGTGCTCGACGCGCAGCTGAACGAGCGGATCGTCACCTTGATCCCGGAGTTCACCCCCCTTCCATGCGAGAAGCGGGGGCGATTCGCCTACGCCTACGACGACATGACCGCCGTGCGTGTGGAGGTGACCGAGGGCGTCGGCACCAGCCGCGACGAGGTCACCGTGATCGGCGAGGTCATCCTCGACAGTCTGCCCCCCCGCCCTCGGGGCACGCCCATCGAGGTGGTCTATCGGTATACGGTCAACCAGATCCTCGAGGTCGACGTCACGGATGTCGAGACCCGCGTCTCACGCCGGGCGAGGATCGTCCTCAAGGGAGCACTTTCCCCCGAGGGGTTCGAGGCGGCGCGGAAACGCGTGGCCGCCGCGAACGTACACTGACGGTCCCGCGAGCACCGCTGACGGAACAAATCAACCTTCATGGCGGACTTCTGCCACGCGGCCCGCGACCGGTGGGCGCAACGGGGCCGCATGAAGGCAACAACGCGTAGCCCGTTCGGGAAGAGAGCCGGATCAGTTGGTCCGTTTCTTGATAGAGGGCACGGCGTATGGATCGTCGCGAACTAGAGGAGATCGACCGCTTCCTGGCCTCCGTGGGCCAGGCCTCGCTGTTGGCCTACTATGGCATCGCTGAATCGTCTTCGCCGGGCGATGTGGAGGCCTTCGTCAAGAAGCGCCGGGCGTGGGCGCAGGGGCAGCAGTCGAACCCGAAATACAAGGTCGAGGCCTTGTTCCTGATCAAGCAGAACGCGTTGGTGCGCAAGGCGCTGCTCGAGGAGCCCGACGCGTATCGCACCCATCTGCGATCCAATCACATGGAGCGGAACGTCGAGAGCCTGCGCACCTACATCCGCGGCACCATCAGCGCGGGAAGCCTGCCGGCCGCCGCAGAGGCTGCGATCCGGAAGCAGGGACGGGAGCTGGATCTGCCGGACGCGCTCGTCGGGCAGCAGATCGAGGAGGCGCTCAACGCAGCCGGGGTGCGGCGCCAGCAGGACGCCGAGCCCACCCCCGCGCCCAGCACCGTCGACTTCTACGACGTCCTGCAGGTCGACCCCTTCTGCGGCAACGAGCGCCTCGAGCAGGCGTACCGGGCTCGCTACCGCTGGGCGCGGAACCTGAACGATCTCGCGCTTTCGGCCGACATGCTCAACAAGCTGGATCAGGCGTGGACCGTGCTCCGGGACCCCGAGCGGCGCTCCCGCTACGATGCCCGGCGCACGGCGTGGGCGCAGGCGAACGAACCCCGTCAGTCCGGCGTGCTCGGGCTCCTGCCCGGCACGGCGGAGAACACCAGCGAGACCGAGAGCGCAGACGACGCCGCGAGCCAGACACCGGTCTACTCGCCGCAACCGGCGTCATCGCCCGCTTCGCCCACGGTGACCGCTCCGCGGGTGCGCAACACGCAGCCCCCTCCCCGCCCGATCACCATGCCGCGGGCCCAGCCACAGGCCGATGAGCTGGAGATCACCAACGCGGGCCTGCGTGCACCGCTCATGCCGGTGCCGCCCCCTCCGCGCCTGGGTCCGACGGCAGCGGCCTCCGAGGCCCCGACGTCGTCGCGCACGCGCGGCCCCAAGCTCGCCGTGGACGGCCCCGACGTCCTGGTGATCAAGGCCAAGGAGGCGCGGGTGCGGATCCGCCTGCTCCTTCGGAACGTGGGCGAAGGCAAGATGCCCGGGCGCGTGGTGGCGGACCACGAGTGGCTCGAGATCGCGAAGCCTCAGCTCGACCCGAAGGCCGCCACGCAGGTGGTCGAGGTGATGGTACACGCCGATCGCATGCCCTGGCGCAACGCGTCGGCGGCCCTGACGGTCGTGACCGATCACGGGGAGCGCAAGACCATCACCATCCAGGTCTCCCGCACGTCGATGCTCCCGTGGGCGATCGGTGCCAGCATCGTGGCCGTGGTGGGCCTCCTGGCGCTCGTGGCAGTGGCAGTGCTGTGGGGATCCGCTGCGAATGATGCCGTGCTCACGCTCGCCATCGACCCTCCCGCAGACCACGTGTACGTGAACAACAGCGAGATCGGGCACGGGGCGACAGCAGAATTCCACGCCGACAACGCCGATGTCCCGATCCGGGTGCGCATCGAGGCCCGCGGGTTTTCCCCCCACGACGAGCTGGTGCAGCTGCAGGCCGGCAACACCCTCGACCGCCACATCCGCCTCGACATCGCCGATGCGATGGAGTGGGCACCCGCCGCCGGCGCTCGGGGCATCCCGATGAGCGAAGAGGGCGCGCGCATCGTGCAGGAGCGCGCCGCCGACCTCACCGCGTGCATCGTCACGGACCAGCCAGTTGACGCTCACTTCAAGGCCGTCGTCGATGCCACCGGGCTCGCGCGGAGCGTCCAGGTGGTGGCCCCCGAGATCTCGTCCGACGCGCTGGCCTGCGTGAAACGGGTGTTCCGCACGATGCAGTTCGGCCCCGTGCAGGCCGACTACGCGGATGTGGACACCGTTGCGCACCTGTCCCGTTGATTCCCCGTGCGCCGCGCTCTTGACGCCCTTCGTGTCCCCAGATAGTAGACCGGCGCTCGTTGGGGAAGTAGCTCAATTGGTAGAGCGCCGCGTTCGCAATGCGGAGGTCGCCGGTTCGATTCCGGTCTTCTCCACCCCCCTTTCTCTGGTCGTCCCCGCGCGCCGCATCGCCGGGGAAGCACTCGGAGGCTGAGTGTCCGAACCCCACATTCGATCCGGATTCGCGAAGTCTGATGATGGAGTGCGCTTGTATTGGCGCGCCGTCGGTCGGGGACCGGTGCTCGTGTGCAACAACGGCGTGGGCGTCAGCACCTACTTCTGGCGGTACTTCGTCGACTGGTTCTCCCGGGACTACACGGTCGTGGTCTGGGACTACCGGGCGCACGGCCGGAGCGATCGCGTGTCGGACTGGCGGGTCGCCGACATGTCGATCCCCCGGCTCGCTGCGGACCTGCACACCGTGATCCAGGCGGTTTGTGGAGACGACCCCGTCGTGCTCGTCGGCCACTCGATGGGCTGCCAGGTGCTGTTCGAGTACTACCGGAACCACGCCGCCCGGGTGCTGGGCATGGTCCCGATGCTCGGCAGCGCCGGGCGCACCCTGGAGACCTTCTTCGACTACGCCGGCTCACCACGCCTGTTTCAGCTCGCCTCCACCGCAGTGGACCGGCAGGGAGCCTTCGCGCACGCGCTGCTGCGCCCGATCCTGCGCAGCCCCGTCGCCTGGTTCATCACCTGGCGCTTCGATCTGGTGGACCCGGTGTACGCCAGCCGCGAGGACATGGTGAAGTACCTCGCGCACATCGCGCGCCTCGACCTGCGCGTGTTCCTGCACAACGTGCTGGAGGTCCAGAAGCACGACGCCTGGGATGTGCTCCCGAGGATCACAGTGCCAGCGCTGATCGTCGCAGCAGAGCGCGATGCGTTCACGCCCATGTGGCTCTCGCGCAAGATCGTCGACACCATCCCGAACGCCGAGCTGCTCGTGCTTGCAGATGCAACGCACGCAGCGTTGATCGAGCAGCCCGAAAACATCCACCATCGGGTGGACCGGTTCTTGAGGCAGCGGGTGTACGGAGAGAGGAAGCGCGCCGCGAGCGCTTCATAGCGCTGGCGGCCCACGCGCGGCCCGTCCCCGGTCAGAGCACGTTGGCTGCGCACTCCGCGAGGGCCGAGCGCTCGCCCTTCCGCAGCGTGACGTGGCCGCCCATCGGGCTCGTGCGGAACCGCTCGATCACGTAGGAGAGGCCGTTCGAGGTGGCATCGACGTACGGGTTGTCGATCTGGTAGCGGTCGCCGGTCAGGACGACCTTGGTGCCCTCCCCGGCGCGCGTGATCACGGTCTTGACCTCGTGCGGGGTCAGGTTCTGCGCCTCGTCGATGATCAGGAACTGCTTGGGGAGCGAACGACCGCGGATGTAGGTGAGCGGCTCCACCTCCACGATCTTCTGGTCGAGGAGGGTCTGGTAGTTGGGGGCGCCGCCCCGCCGGCCCGGCTTGTCGTTCGCGTCTTCGCCGCCGAGCAGCAGCTCGAGGTTGTCGAAGATCGGCTTCATCCACGGGTTCAGCTTCTCGTCCAGGCTCCCGGGCAGGAACCCGATGTCCTTCCCCAGCGGGAAGATCGGACGGGCCACCACGAGGCGCCGGTACCGCTTGTCGTCAGCGACGAGCTTGAGCCCGCAGGCGATCGCGAGCAGCGTCTTGCCGGTGCCCGCTCGACCGTCCAGCGTGACCAGCGGGATGCTGTCGTCCATCAGGAGGTCGAGAGCGAAGAGCTGCTCCCGGTTGCGCGCGAAGATGCCCCAGATGCCCTCGCGGTGCTTGCCCACGAGCTTGAGCTGCTTCTGGCGCTCGTCGTACCGCGTCATGGCGGTCTGCTGCGGGTTCACCTCGTTGCGGAGGATCACGAACTGGTGCGGGCAGAGCCCCTCGCCGGAGTCCGAGAGCACGCCGCGAGCGTGGATGTCGTCCACGACCTCCTTCGCCACGTCCCGCTCCAGGACCCCCGTGTAGGCCTCGTCAATCTCGACGTGGCCGTGCTCGTAGTCCTCCGCGACCATGCCGAGCGCGTCGGCCTTCAGCCGCATGTTCACGTCGCGGCTCACCACGATGAGCGTGCTGCCCGCAGCGACGAGATCCCGGTGCAGGCGCATGGCGATCCGCAGGATCACGTTGTCTGCGGAGTCGAGGGCGCCCGCAAAAAGCTCCGCCATGTCCCCCGGGCTCCCCAGCTCCACCCGAAGGGTCCCGCCGTTGGGCAACGCCACGCCCTTGGCAAGCTGGCCCTTCGCGCGCAGGTCATCGAGCGTGCGGCTGATCGTGCGTGCGCACCGGCCCCGTTCCGTGAGCTCCCGCTTGAACTTGTCGACCTCCTCGATCACCGTGATCGGGAGCACCAACTCGTGCTCGTCGAACACGAAGACTGCGTTGGGGTCGGAGAGAAGGACGTTGGTGTCGAGCAGGTAGGTGCGTCGACCGGGCTGGTGCCCGTGGTGGGAGGGTACCAAGGCGGGGGCTCCGGGAGGAGGACGGCGGGAACCGTCCGGGGGGGCGAGCTAGCTAACCCGTTTCGGGCCCGGCTCCCACTGGTTAGGGCACGGTAAACGTGTAGTCTTGCACGGTCTGGGCCCCGGCCGAACGCCAGGTGACGGGCGGGGCGTCGATCCGCAGCGCCTCTCCGGTGTTGTCCCCTGCCCCCACGTAGGCCCCCAGGCGCCCCGTCGGCGCCGTGCGCACGACGAATTGCACCTTGTTGCTGCCGCGGTGCACGTAGGCCGAGAGGTCCACGAGCACCTGCGACTGTCCGCTCTGCAGCCGGCGAACGTACTGGTCGTTCACGAAGACGTCGACCACGCCGTCCACCGAGCCTTCGTCTTCCGAGACGAGGTACCACACGCGCCCGGAGGCGTCGGGTGTGGAGACCGCGGAGGTGGCGCTGGCCTGCGCGCTCGTCGGGCTCGGAGCCCCGCCGACCACCTGCACCTTGTAGTTCGGCGCGTCGATCCAGATGTCGCCGTTCTGGTCCATCCGCACCGTCGCGCCCTGCAGCGTGACGACGGGGAGCAGGTCCACCCGGACCCCGTTGATGTAGACCGTTCCGGCCAACGCGAGTCCGGACAGCCAGAGCATCACTCGCTCTCGCCGTTTACGCGGCTACGCAGCGCCTTCCCGACCTTGAACACCGGCAGAACCTTGGGCTTCACGACAATCTCCGCCCCGCTGCGCGGGTTCCGACCCGTGTACCCCTTGTACTCCTTTGCGGCGAAGCTGCCGAATCCGCGAATCTCCACGCGCTCGCCACGCACCAGGGCATCGCGCACCTGGTCGAACACCGCGTTCACCACCACCTCGGCCGTGACGCGGGGCACGCCGTCTCGCCGCGCCAGCGCATCCACTAGTTCGCTCTTGGTCATGCCGCGCTCGTAACCCAGAAGGCGCGGTCAGCGGACGTTATTTGATGTACTTGCGTGATCCGGGTCGCTCAGTTCCCGCTCTTGAGCCCGGTGATCCGCTCCAGGAAGTGCCGGTTCTCACGCAGCACGATGGTGAGCGGCGCCGCGACGTAGACCGAGGAGTAGGTGCCGACGACGATCCCGATGAGCATCGCGATGGCGAACTGCTTGAGCACCGGCCCCCCGAAGAACAGGAAGGGCACCATCGAGAGCATCGTGCCGCCCGACGTGATGATGGTCCGCGACAGCGTCTGGTTGATGGAGTCGTTGATCAACTTCGTGAAGTCGGTGGACCGGTACTTGCCCATGTTCTCGCGGATCCGGTCGTACACGATGATGGTGTCGTTGATCGAATAGCCGAGGAGCGTGAGCAGCGCGCTCACCATGGAGAGCCCGAACTCCTGCTGGGTGAGGACCCAGATCCCCACCAGGATGGTGCTGTCGTGGAAGAGACAGAGGATGGCACCCGGCGCGAAGGTGAAGTCGAACCGGAGGCTCACGAGCACGAGCAGCAGGAGCATCGTGACGCCGACCGAGATCAGCGCGCCCGAGCGCAGCGACCCGCCCACCTTGGGCCCGACGCTGACTGCGCTGTCGATGTGTACACCCTTGTCGTGCAGCGAAGCGTCGAGCGCACCGCGGATGTGCTCCGCGAGGCCCGGCAAGCGCACGTAGACGGTGTTCTCCTCCGGTGACGGCTGGACACTGACACCCACGAGGCCGGAAGTGGCCTTCGTGAAGTCTGCGGTGCTGCGCTGGCTGATGCTGCCGTCGGCGGGAGCCGGCCAGGTCACGAGCAGGCGCGTACCGACCTGCTCGTCCGGCTTGATCGTCACATCGGAGAACACGGCGCGGATCGCCTTCTCCGCCGCATCGACGTCTTCGGGCTTGGCGCTCGACTGCCCCTGCACTCGAAAGAGGAACTGGCTCTTCGTACCATCGCCGATCGCCTGGATGGCCTCGTCGCCCACGCCCACGGGCACGAGGGCCTGTCGGACGGCTTCGATCGACGTCGTCTGGTCGAAGGTGACCTGGACCTCGGTGCCACCGGTGAAGTCGATGCTCCAGTTCGGGCCCTTGACCACGAACAGGATGATGGAGATCGCGGCGGCCGCCCAGGACACGTTGGCCCAGAGGTGCCTGCGCTTCAGGAAGTCGTAGTAGTAACCGTGAGGAACAAGCTGGAACATCGTAGTATTATCCGTACCGGCCGTTCAGATGGAGAGCGCGGTCGAAGACCGGCGCACGGAGATGAGGAGGGACATGAATGCGCGCGAAACGAACACTCCCGTGAACAGCGTCGTGAAGATGCCGATCATCAACGTGACGGCGAACCCCTTGAGCGGGCCGCTGCCGTAGCTGTACAGGACCACGCCGGAGAGGAAGTGCGCGCTGTAGGAGTCGAAAACAGCGACGAACGCTCGATCGAAGCCCACCTCCAGCGCCATCTTCGGCGATTTTCCGCCGCGTAGCTCCTCCCGGATGCGCTCGAAGATGATGATGTTGCAGTCCACCGCCATGCCGACGGTGAGCGCGATGCCGCAGATGCCCGGCAGCGTGAGCGTCGCGCCCACGATGGCGAGCAGCGCGAGCACCAGCAGCACGTTGATCATCAGCGTGAGGTCGGCGATGAGGCCGGAGACCCGGTAGTAGAACGCCGCAAAGAGCATGACCAGCCCGCTACCCAGCGCCGCAGCGAGCACGCCTTCGGTCTTGGCCTGCTCGCCGAGAGAACCGCTTACGAGGCGGACGTCCCCAGGCGTGACTGGCGCGGGCAACGCGCCGGACCGCAGGACGAGCGCCAGGGTACCGGCCTCCTTCTTGCCGCCGTCGGCGCCATCGCTCCCTACGGTGATTCGCGCGTTGTCGAAGATCTGCGACTGGATGACCGGCGCCGAGCGCACCTTGTCGTCGAGCACGATGGCAAAACGTTTCTGCAGGTTCGCACCGGTGACCTGGCCGAAGATCTGCGAGCCGCGCGCCTTGAAGTCGAGGTGCACCTCGTACTGTCCGGTCTGGGAGTCCGAACCGGTGGACGCGCTGTTGATGTCGTCGCCGGAGAGCATCTCCTCGTCCTTGAGGATGTACGGATACTGCCGGATGTCGACGTTGTCTTTCCGATCGTAGTGCCAGAGCACCAGCCGCCCTTCGGGAATCTTGCCGTTGTCGACGAGCCACTGGGAGAGCGCCCGGTCGTCCTTGAACTCCTCCGGTGACATGGCCGCCTTCGCCTCCTCGACGAACGGCATCAGCGGCCGGAAGCTCAAGTCGGAGTCCTTCAGCTTCGAGTCCTCGTCCACCAGCATGAAGACGAGCCGTGCGGTGGTCCCGACGGTGGCGACCGCGTCCTCGACGTTCGTCTCCCCCGGGAGCTGCACGTCGATCCCGTCCGTGCCCTTCAACGTGATCGAAGGCTCCTTCACGCCGGTCTCGTCGATGCGGTTTCGGATGGTCTCCAGCGCCTGCTCAACCGAACGCTTCCGGATCTCGTCCTGGGCCGCCTGCTCCATCTCGAAGACCAGCTCGGTCCGTCCTGCGACGGTCTCCGTGGTCTTGTAGGTGTACCGCCGAAGCGCGGTGCGCTCCACGGTCTGGATCTGGTCGAGGGTGGTGCCCTCCGCCGGCTCGATACGCAGCTGCGGCTGCTTCGGATCCCGTCGGATCGAGTTGATCTTCACCCCGAGCTTGTCGGCGCTGGTCTTGAAGGCAGGGATGTCGCGGGCGACGCTCGAGAGCACGCCCTCCTCCACGCCGACCTCCAGCGTCAGGTCGATGCCGCCCTGCAGGTCGAGCCCCAGGTTGATCTTCCAGTTCGGCAGCCAGTCCACGTAGCCGGGCAGCGGCTTTTCGAGCGGGGGCGGGTTGTCCATCTTCGCGCGCTTGGCGGCGAGGTCGAGGTTTTCCTGGACCTCCTTCCCGAGGTAGGTCGGGAGCAGCGCCCAGCAGGCGAAGAGCACCGTGAACGCGACGAACCACAGACGGGCGAGCAATCCACGTTCCATCTACTTGCCTGCCTTGGCGGTCGGTGCGGTGGAGTCGACAGCTGTGACCTTGCGCTTCACGGTGTCGCGGTCCACCGTCATGTACGTGTCCTTCGAGATCTCGAGCACCAGGGTGGCATCCTTGGCTTCCCACACGGTGCCGTGGATCCCACCGGTGGTGACCACCTTGTCACCACGCTGCAGGCCCGCGATCAGCTTCTGCTGCTCCTTCTGCTCCTGCTGCTGGGGCCGCCAGAGCACGAAATAGAAGATCGCGAGCATGATCGGGATCATCAACACGCCCGACGGCAGGCCGGAGGCGGGGCTGTCGTGCAGGAGCAGTGGGCCGAGCAGCGAGACGGGGTTCGGAGAGAGCGAAGGCAGCATCGAGTCAGGTCTCAGTAGCGTCGGCCGACCGTTGCCAGGAAGCGACCTCACGTTGCAGCGCTGGGAGCGCCTGGGGGTCCGTCGTCGCGGATGTTTCAACCGCTGCGCGGATGCGCGTGAGGAGGTGCTGGTAGAAGGTGACGTTGTGAAGGGAGAGGAGGCGCGGGGCGAGGATCTCGTTCGAGGTGAAAAGGTGCCTCAGGTAGGCACGGCTGAAGCGGGCGCACGCATAACACGCACAATTCGGGTCCAGGGGGCCCGCCTCGTCGCGGTAGCGGGTGTGTTTGATGGTCACCTTTCCCACGCTCGTGAACGCCACCCCGAATCGCGCTGAACGCGTGGGGATGACGCAATCGAAGAGGTCCACGCCGGCCATCACGGCGTCGACGAGGTCCCACGGGTAGCCGACGCCCATCCGGTAGCGGATCTTGGTGGAGGGCAGCAGCGGGGCGGTGAACGTGGTGAACCGCACCAGCTCTTCGCGCGGCTCCCCTACCGAGAGCCCGCCGATGGCGTACCCGTCGAGGTCGAGGTCGGCCAGCTCGGCCGCATGCTCGGTGCGCAGCCCCTCGTGCGTACCGCCCTGGACGATGCCGAACAGCGCGGTACGATCTGCGTGTTGCCGGGCGGCGATGCAGCGCTTGAGCCACCGGGTGGTGCGATTCATGCCGGCGCGGGCCCGCTCCTCTGTCGCCGGCCACTCCACGCACTCGTCGAACGCCATCGCGACGTCCACACCCAACGTCTCCTGGATCTCGATCGCCTTCTCGGGCGACAGCATCCGCCACTGGCCATCGAACGGCGAGCGGAACTTCACGCCCTCCTCCGTGACCTTGTTCATGTCCTTCAGGCTGAACACCTGGTAGCCGCCCGAGTCCGTCAGGATGGGCCCGTGCCAGTCCATGAACGTGTGCAACCCACCCAGCTTTCCGATGCGCTCGTGCCCGGGCCGCACCCACAGGTGGTACGTGTTCGAGAGCACGATCTGCACGCCGGCGCCTTGCAGGTCGACGGGGCTCAACGACTTCACGGTGCCTTGCGTGCCCACGGGCATGAACGCGGGGGTCTCCACCACCCCGTGCGGCACTGTCAACCGCCCGCGACGTGCGTTTCCGGCGGTCGCGAGGAGGTCGAAACGAGCGGTACGTTGCACCGGCGGGGGCTAATCCGCGATCCCTGGCCGGGCTGCTTTTCTGCACCCACAGTCGTCCACCGTGTCGCTCCCAGGGGTGCTTCCTGCGCCGGGAGGTTACCTTGATCGGGGAAGTGTCCACATCGATCCTGCCGCCGCACCAGGTTCCGATCCCTACCGGGAGGTGTTCGAGCGCTCCGCCGACGCCATCCTGATCCTGGAGGACGGGCGCTTCGTCGACTGCAACCGGGCGACCGTCGAGATGCTCAGGTACCAGGACAAGGCTGCGTTGTTGAGCACGCACCCGTCCGAGCTCTCGCCTCCGAAGCAGCCAGACGGCCAGCCGTCGTTCGAGAAAGCCAACGCCATGATGGCGCTCGCCTTCGAACGCGGCAGCCACCGGTTCGAGTGGGAGCACGTTCGCGCCACGGGCGAGGTGTTCCCGGTCGAGGTGCTCCTCACCGCCATCAAGCACGGTGCCCAGCCGGTCCTGCACGTGGTGTGGCGCGACATCACCGAGCGCAAGCAGCTCGAGGAGTCCCTGAGGGTCGCCCAGCGGATGGAGGCCCTGGGGCGTCTGTCCGGCGGGATCGCCCACGACTTCAACAACCTCCTCGTCGCGATCCTCGGGCACGCCGACATCCTCACGGAGACACTGCAGGGCGACGCGAGGCTCGCAAGCGTGCGCGAGATCCGTGGCGCTGGGGAGCGGGCCGCCGCCCTCGTCCGACAGCTGCTCGCGTTCGCGCGGAAGCAGGACCACCAGCCCAGGGTCGTCGACCTCGCCAGCGCCGTGCGCGACCTGGACAAGATGCTGCGGCGCCTGCTCGGCGAGCACCTGCAGATCGGGATCAACGCCCCCCAGGCCCCGGTCACCATCCGCGCCGCCACCGGACAGGTGGAGCAGGTGGTCATCAACCTCACGACGAACGCGCGCGACGCGATGCGCGGCGGCGGCCGTATCGACGTGGCGGTCCGCAGCGTCGACGTGGTGGCCGGGGCCACGGGGCTCGGCTCGGCGCTCGCGCCGGGACCGTACGCGTTCCTCAGCGTGTCCGACACCGGCGCCGGGATGGACCCCACCACGGCTGCCCGGGCGTTCGACCCGTTCTTCACCACCAAGGCGCCGGGTGAAGGCACGGGGCTCGGCCTCGCGACCGTGTACGCAATCGCCCGGCAGAACGGCGGTGTGGTGGACATCCAGACCGCGCCGGGGCTCGGAACGACCGTCACGGTGATCTTCCCCCGCACGGAAGACGCCGTGCCTCGCCAGCCGGAGCCCGACACCGGCGCGGCTTCCGGCCCTGTGTCGGGCACCATCCTCCTGGCCGAGGACGAGGACCTGGTCGCGGGGTTCATCGTCCGGGTGCTCTCGGAGCGGGGCTACCGGGTGCTCCGCGGCGCAGACGGCATCGCAGCCATCGACCTCTGGCGTGCGCATAGCGACGAGATCCGGCTCGTCCTCACGGACGTCGTCATGCCCAGGCTCGGTGGCGTGGACATGGTGCGGCAACTGAGGGCCGAGGGCTACGAAGGCCCCGCCTTGTTCGCCTCTGCCTTCGCCAGCCACGCCATGGACAACGCCGCGGACATCCTTCCGGAGGTCGACATGCTGGAAAAACCCTTCGGCACCTCCGAGCTGCTCACCCGCGTGCGGGCAGCCATGGGCCGCCAGCGCGGGTGAGCCGCGCGCGGAGCGCGGCTGGAGCTCCCCCGATCAGCCCACGAAGCTCTGCAGGCTCGACCGACGGCGGTGGTGCCGCAGCTTGCGGATCGCCTTGATCTCGATCTGGCGGATGCGCTCGCGGGTGAGGCAGAACTGGGCGCCGATCTCCTCGAGCGAGTACTGGGAGGGCTCGCCGATGCCGTAGCGCATGCGGATCACCTTCTCCTCGCGAGGGGTGAGGGAGGCGAGGACGTCCTCGACCTCGTCCCGCAACGCAGCCTCTTCGAGCGCGTCGGAGGGCTTCACGGCGTCGGGGTCCCCTACGAATTCGCCGATGGTGGTCTCGCTGTCGTCGCTGACGGGCGCGTCGAGGGAGATCGGCTCGCGGGTGAGCTTCATGAGGGCTTCGAGCTTGTCGACGTCCATCTCGAGCCGCGCGGCGACCTCGTCCATCGTGGCTTCCCGGCCGAACACCTGGAAGAGCTCCTTCTGGGTCTGGTGGACCTTGTTCACCACCTCGAGCTTGTAGATCGGGATGCGGATCGTGCGGCACTGGCTCTCGACTGCACGGATGATGCTCTGCCGGATCCACCACGAGGCGTACGTGGAGACCTTGAACCCGCGGGTGTGATCGAACTTCTCGGTCGCCTTCATCAGGCCGATGTTGCCCTCCTGGATGAGGTCGGACAGCGGGATCCCGCGGTACGTGTACTGCTTGGCGATGCTGACGACGAGGCGCAGGTTGGCGTTCACCAGGGCGACCTTCGCGATCTCCGAGTCGGGGCCGCCCAGATCGATCCGACGTGCGACCTCGACCTCGTCCTCCCGCGAGAGGAGCGGAATCTCGCCCATGGTCTTGAGGTACTTGTTGAGGAGGACGTTGCCGGTACCGATGGGGGTGGACCTTCGGACGGGTGATGCGAATGACATGGCGCCTCCGGGGGTGTACGAATCTGGCTTCGGAAAGAAGCCTCACACCAGGAGGTGCTGCAAGCATCATGCCAGGCTCTGGAAACCGCGTTGTCACCGGGGCTAGCCGGTCGTCACGGAACGTCAGGAATCATCAAGGACGCGCTGCGGCGCGCCATCTTTACCATCCCTTGACGCGAGCGAAAGCAGCCCCCGGCGGGGGGGTTGAAAGGGATCCAAACTCCAAGAGAGTGTTCCGGGGTTGGGCACCTGTCCGAATTTTCGGACGCCCGTGGACACTCCTGGATGTGCAGGCGAGGTCTACGGGACCCGGGCCGCGGCCTGGAGTGCGACAAACGGATCGTCCACCCAGCCCGCTCCGACGGGGTGCATGATCGTCTGGATCTCGTTGATGAACCCCTTGACGTCGGTGCGACCGTGCCCGAGATCGTGCCGGGCGAGGACGACCGCGAACTCGTCGTCAGCCGCATTGTAGGTCTTGAACTGGATGATCCGAGCGTTGTTCCATGTGTCCCGCGCGGCCCACCGGGTGTAGGCATCCTTCTGCGAGATGTCCGACTTCGCGATCCGGTCTGGGATGGACGCATAGAGCAGGGCCTTCTTCTCGAGCTTGGACTGCGAGTCGAGCGCGGAGTTCGCAAAAACCGCGTCAAGGTCTGCGGCAAGCAGGTGCAGCAGGGCGGTGTAGGCCTTGTCGTCCCGTTCGCCCTGGAGCACTGCACGGTACTGCGGAGAGTCCTCCCCGTAGGTGTCGACCATCCAGGTGTGCATCGAGGCCACGCCGACCTGCTCGGCGAAGCTCTCGTTGAACATCGCGCTGCCCGGGATCCACAGCGTTGCGTGAGCAAGCTCGTGAAACACGGTGTCTGCGAGGTCGGCCTCGCTCCAGGACAGCATGCCTGGCAGCACGGGGTCCCGGAACCACCCGAGCGTGGAGTAGGCGCCTGCGGTCCGCACGTACACGTCGAGGCCCTCGCCCTTCATCTGCTCCTCCATGTCGCGGGCCTGCGACTCCACGAAGTACCCGAGGTACGGCATCCGCCCCACCACCGGAAACCACCACGTCCGCGGCGTGAACGAGAGCGGGTCGCACGCGGTGAGGTTCCAGATCGTGCGCCCCCAGTGCACGGCCACGGTGTCGTAGTTCTCCGTGGCCGAGAGGCCCAGGGTGTCCTTTCCGTACGCCTTGAACGTCGCGATCATCCGCAGCCGCTGCTCCTGCCCGGCAGAGAGTTCGTGGCTCTGGAGCACCTCGTCCACGGGCTCGCGCGCCGCCATCAGCTCCATCTGGTAGTACCCCGAGCGCACGACATACCGGACGCCGCAGGAGGGCAGCCAGCACATCCCGAGCGCCACCACAGCCAGCGCGGCGAGGATCCGCGGGGTCCACAGCGCGCGGAGCCGGCCCCGCACCTTCACTGGGGGGTGCCCTTCAGGATGATGTCGAGCTGCGCCGCGAGCGCCCCGGCGTTCGCCCGCGCCAGCGTCGCGAGCTCCCGGGCCAGATCGGCGCGGTCAGCGTTGTAGGCGTCGATGGCGACGCTGTACAGCGCATACACGGTCTCGGCGTCGCCCGGCATGAGCTTGTGCGCAGCGCGCGCCTCCCGGGCCCGCGCGTCGAGGTCTCCCTCGATCTCCGCCAGCGCCCCGTGGCAGCGCGCCTCCACGTCTCCAAGCCCCATCGAGGCCGCGCGCCTCACACACTCGTTGAGCCGCTCGGCGGGATCGCCCTGGCCCGATTGGTGGACCGCGACGGCTGCCGCCCCATACGCCCGGGTGTAGAGCTCTGGATCTTCCACCTGCCCGGCCTCGGGCAGGAGCTTCGACCAGACAGGCACGGCCTGCGAGACCGGGAGGGAGATCGCCGCGTTGTACTGTGCCCACACCGCGGCGCGGTGCGCCCGGGTCGCGTACCCCGTCTCTGCGAGCTTCGTGAACGCAGCCTGGGCGTCGCCAAAGCTCTGGCGGGCGGCCTCCCACTGGTGCGCGTCGTAGGACTTCACCCCCTGGTCGTACGACGCAAACGCCGTCTGCATCGAGTTCGCTCGCGCCACGAGGTCCCCGAGGCCCTGCTTCGCTGCGAGCGCGGCGATGTCCTGCCCCGCGCCGAGGGCGACGAGCGTGCTGGCGGCATCCTGGCGGGCGACGCGCGCGAGGGCGGCGCCCGAACCACTCTTCGCGGCGTCACCGAGCTCCGCGGCGTGGGCGAAGCCGGCGAGCGCTTCGGGCAGGCGCTTGGCCCGGGCGTCGGCGAGGGCGCGAGCGAGCGCCACGTGGGCCGGGCCGAGCGGCTCGTGGGCGTCGACGAAGTAGCCTTCCGCCTTCTTCGCGAAGCTGTCGGCCTTCGTCGGGTCGCTGCGCTGCCATGCCGCGGCGAGCTGGGTCTCCACCCGCGCGGCATCCAGCGGGCGACCGTGCTTCACGTACCAGTCTGCGGCCTGGGTGAGCGCCTGGTTCGCCGTCGCCACGTCTCCCTGCTCGGAGGCGATCGCGCCGCCCAGCTCCGCCTGACGGGCCACCCCCGCGGGGTAGTCCATGCGCGCGAGCAGCCCTCCGCACGCCCGCTGTTGCTCGATGGCTCCGGTCGCGTCGCCCATGTGGATCAAGGCAAACCCGAGCTCGCTGCGCAGATCGGCCTCGACCACCCGGTAGCCCGCCTTGTTGGCCTCGTTCACCCCTGCCCGCAACGAGTCGGCAGCCAGCGGGTGCTGACCGAGCAGGGTGTACGCCAGGCCGAGGTTTCCGAGCCCGATCGCGACCTCCCGCATCATTCCGGCCTTGCGAGCGGCGTCGATGGCCGTGCGCAGCCGCATCACGGAGCCATCGAGGTTGCCCTGCGCCCGCTCGACGGCCGAGAGATCGAGCTCTGCGTTGATCTTCTGGCGGTCGCTGGTCGCGAGGGAGACCCGCTTCTGCGCCTCGGCGGCTGCGCCCTTCACGTCGCCCTTGCCGAGGAGCGCACCCACGCCGGTGTCGGAGCCGGAGAGGCCCGCCGCCGCCGTCAGGCCCTGCGTCGCCGCCCCGGCCAGCATGCCGTCCCCCTGGTCGGTCGCCACCTGCTTCGCCTGCTCGAACCCGGCCTTTGCATCTGCGGCCCGACCCTGGTCGAGGGCTGCGAGCGCGAGGTTCAGCGTGATGCGGGCCGACGCGCGTGCATCCCCGCCCTTTGCCAGGACCGCGGCCGCGTTCAGCTCCTTGATCCCCTCCTCCACCGCGCCGCCGTCCACGAGGATGAGGCCCAGGAGGTTCGCCGCGGCCACGTTGCGCGCGTCGAGCGCGAGCGAAGCCTCCACTGCCGTCCTGGCCCCCCGCAGATCGCCACCCTCGTACCGCGCCAACGCCTCCGCCAGCGCCGCGGGGGCACCCCCGTTGGCCGCGAACAGCGAGTGGTAGAGGCTCGCCGCCTGGTCGAAGTCGCCCCGCGCGAGCGCCTCCTGGCCTGCAGCGACAGCGTCGCTCGCGGCCCCGGAGATCTCGACGTCACCGGTCTCGATCTGCAGCCCACCTGCGTTCGCGAAGGAGAGCAGGGCGAGCGCAAAGGAGAGCAGGTGCGGCATGCAGATTCCAGGTGGGAGAACGTAGACACCGGGGTGCGGGCCGGGGTTCCGGCCGGTCGAGGTAACGCGCGACCGGAGCGGAAGTTATGGCCCCCGGGTGTGGAGTCTCGATGTCCCGCCTCGCGCTGCTTCTCGCCCTTGCTCTCACCGCCTGCAACAAGGAGGATCCGTGCGCGAAGTACGACACCGCGATCTGCGCCAAGTACGACCAGTGCTCGGTCTTCACCGCCGTGGAGCTCACCGGCGTCGGGACGGGCTGGTGCATCCCGAAGGACGCCGTCGCGGCTGCGCAGGTGTGCATGACGAGTCCCGCGCCCGAGTGTGACGCCGGGCAGAACTACGCCGCACCTGCAGACGCGGACGGAAACCCCACCGACACCTGCTACAGCTACACGGGCTGCGAGCCGCCGGCGGGTTGGGTGGACTGCACCACGATGCCCGCGTTCGATCTGGAGTTCTGTGATCCGTAGGGCGCCCGTCCCCCGCGTCCTCTCCAGCGGGCACTGAGTCTTGCGCAGCGCCGAGCGCGGTGGCGCTGCGCGCCTCCTGGTGCTCCTGTCGGCGCTGTGCGGCTGTCGCGCTTCGCACGACGACGGGGCCTGCATCAGCCTCCTCGACGACCCCGCGGCAGTGAACTTCATCCAGCCCTACGACGTGTTCGTGGACTCGGCGCACCGCGTGATCTGGGGGACCGCGCTCGGCACCGCGAGCCTCGCGAGCATCGATGCAGACACGCTCGTCGCCAGGGAGACCATCAACCTGGGGGAGACGGCGTTGGAGCGGCCAGAGGTCGTGGCGGACGCAGAGGGCGTCGCATGGATCGGCAATGCGTCCGAGCCCTCCCTGTATCGATGGGACGAGGCGGCGCAGGATCTCTCCTCCTCGAGCCCGTTGGACACGGTGAGCGCGCTCCTGCCACGCCCCGACGGTGGGCTGGTCGCGTTCGGGCTGCTCGACTCGGTGCACTCGCTCGTGGTGCTGGACGCCGACGGGTCCGTCGCCACCGCCCGGGCGGCGCCCGGCGTGAGCGGGATCGCCGCCGCTCCCGACGGCGTGCTCCTGCTGGGGGAGGCGGGCGAGGTGCGCGGTTGGGACGATCTCGCCCTGGTGCGCACCTGTCCCCTTCCCTTCCAGGCCGAACACGCCGCGGTGCTCTCCGACGGGAGCGTGGTCGTCTCGGACGACGAGCGGATCGGCTGGTCCGACTGCGCGACGACGTCGGACTGGCGGGTGGGGGTGGAGGCCAAAGAGGTCACGCCCTACGACGACGGCGCCCTCGTCCTCGACCGTATCGGCCCCGAGGACCCGAACCTCGGCATGGTCTGGCTGGTGACCTCCGAAGGAGTTGCGCCCGACTTCCAGACGGCAAAGAACACCGGCTTCGGCGGCATCGATCCGGTCACCGGGCTCCTGTGGGCGAACAGCGAGGGCACCGCCGAGATCGTCGCCTTTCGACCGGAGACCGGGGAGGAGGTCGCAGCAGACCGGCTCGGGACGTTCGTGGACGGGTTGGCCCCCGATCCCACCGATGCCGACGTGATGATCGCCACGGGCAGGCTCTCCGACAGCGTGGAGCGGGTGGTGGACGGCGTGGTGACAGCGCGCACCGACACGGTTCACTGGCCCTACTCCCCCCTCATCGACAACACCCGCGGCGTGGTGTGGATGGTGCGGCAGACGGACGGCGTGATCGTCGGCCTCGACGCCACGACGCTCGCGCCCTTCGCGACCATCGATCCCGGGTTCGGCCCCAACCCGCTGCTCACGTTCTCGACGCTGACCTACGATCCTCCGCGCGACCTGCTCTACCTGGCGGAGAGCTACTCGGACACGCTGGTCGTCGTCGACCCGGAGACAGAGGCCGAGATCACGCGGTGGTCGCTCGGCGGCCCGACCATCACGGACCCCGACGCCATCGGTGAGCTGACAGTGCGCGTGGATCCGATCACCGGTCTCGTGATCGTGGCGCGCACGAACGACGGCCGGATCCTGCGGGTGGACCCGGTGAGCGGGGCGATCGCCTCGACCCGCTTCGTCACGGACGGCACGCCGCCCAGCGAGCGGCAGATCGACAGCCTTCACTCCTTTGGCGAGCGCGGCGTGTTCTTCCTGGGCGGCCATGCGTTCTACACTGCGACGCTGGCCCGGGCCTACACAGTGCCCGCTTCGGACGTCCTGGCCACCGAACCACGCGACGGTTGGCTCGTCGTCTCGCCCGACCAGCAGCAGCTTCAACGCGTCACGGCGGCGGGGAGGATCCAGGGCAAGCTGAACCTCGCCGGAAAGACCCTGAACGCCATGATCGTGCGGCTCACCGCCGACGCCCAGACCGTGCTGGTCGGCCACGCCGACCAGGGCACCATCTGCGCCTTTCCGGTCGCCGCCGTGAAGTGATCCGGACCGCCCGGGGCAGGTCGAGATCATTCTGGCGCACGAATGGCTCGTCGGGCCGGACGCGGTGCCTATTTTCGGGGTCCGCCGCGTTACACGCCCGGTCCCACCCCATCGGCCGCTCGTCGCCGAACACCCCGACCCGCCCCGCACCCGGTAGACAGACATGGAAGCAAACCTCTGCGTATTGATTGATTTTGAAAACATCGGCACTGGCTGCGACAAAGAGGGCCTCGGCATCTTCGACGTGCGCATGGTCATGCGCCGGCTGAAGGACAAGGGCCGCATCCTGGTCTCCCGCGCGTATGCGGACTGGACCCGCTGGTCCCGGTTCAAGCAGGATCTCGTGTTCAGCGGCGTGAACATGATGGAGCTCACCGCGCACGGCATGGGCGCCAAGAACCGGGCGGACATCGCGCTCGTCGTGGACGCCATGGAGATCGCCTACACGCGTGACTACATCGACACCTTCGTGATCCTCTCCGGCGACAGCGACTTCACGCCGCTCGTGATGCGGCTCAAGGAGCTCAACAAGCGGGTGATCGGGCTCGGTACGAAGGGCTCCACCAGCCGCCTGATCGCGGAGACCTGCGACGAGTTCATGTTCTACGACACCCTCCGGGCCGAGGCCCGCACCGGCACGATCGTGAGCCCGGACAGCGGCGACCAGGGCTCCCTCACCCGGGACGAGGCCTTCGACCTCCTGATCGAGACGCTGGAGAACCAGGCCCGCGAGGACGCCGGTCCGATCCACGCGAGCATCCTCAAGACCTCGATGAAGCGCAAGGCGCCTACGTTCTCGGAGGTCGACCTCGGGTTCCGCACCTTCGCGATCTTCCTCGAACTGGCGCAGGAGCGCGGGCTCGTGCGCCTGTTCCGCGACGATCGCGCGGGCGGCTACCGGGTTGAGCTCCCCCGCGAGGAGAAGCCCCAGCAGCCGGCGCTGCAGGCGCCCACGGGCGAGGGCGAGCGCAGGCTCCTCACGCGCCTCGCCGAGCTGGGTCTGGACATCGGCACGCTGGCCGACCGCGCCTGGGTGACCGACCAGTTCGTGGCGGCCTGCCAGGAACGCGCGCGCCGGGGCCGCACCTGCGCCGTGGAGTACCTGATCGGCGACCTCCTGCGGCGCGCCCGCAACGAGCGCACGTCGATCCCGCCGCGCGTGGTGAAGGGCATCCTGAACAACCTTCTGCGCTCTGGCGCGTTCCGCACGCCCGAGGGCGAGGCCGTCAAGACCGCGACCACCCCGTTCCAGACGCCGGACAGCCCGGAACTGCTTCGCCAGCGGCTGGTCGCCAACGCGCGCGGCGCCTTGGCCGAGGCCGGAGACGTGCTCGACTCGGCCACCGTGCGCGAGGTGTTCGGCGAGCCGGGCGCCCAGCCCACGGCAGCGCCCCAGGCCGCCCCCACCGATGTCGCCGCACGTGAGCCGGCCCGGCCCGCGGCCCGCGAGCCCGCCCAGCGCGAGCCCACCGCCCGGGAGCCGGAGCGGACAGACGAGGCGGAGCCCCAGGCGGGCGACGCGCCGGCACGCCGCCGTCGTCGTCGTCGTCGCAAGGGAAGTGGCGAGGGCCAGGAGCCGGAGGCGGGCCCGCAGCCTGCCGAGCCCGAGTCCGACGCCTCGCTGGATGACGAACTGGACCGCCTTGGAGAGCCCGAGTCGGACGACTCGCCCCACGAGGAGGACCTCAACGCGCTGTTCCCTCCGGACTTCCCCGCTGGCGAGCCGCTGGCGCCGCTCAGCGCCGCGCCCGAGGCCGCGCCCAAGAAGCCCCGCGCCCCGCGGCGCCGGCCGAGCCCCAAGGCGTAGCCCAGCGTGCGGGTCCACCTCGCCCTCCCGCCGCTCACCCAGCTCAACACGCCGTACCCCTCAACGGCGTACCTCAACCGGGCGTTGGCTTCGCACGGCGTGGACACCTGCCAGTACGACCTCGGCCTGCAGCTCGTGCTGCGGTTGTTCTCGCGGGACGGGCTCACCGAGCTCTTCAGTGCGCTCGGCGCGCTCGAGGACGATCTCGACGACTCCGTGTGGCGGGCGAGCGCGCTGCAGGGCGCCCACGTCCGCGCGATCGACGGGGTGGTCCGCTTTCTCCAGGGGAAGGACCGCGGGCTCGGGCCCCGCATCCTCGAGACCCCGTTCCTGCCCCGCACGCCACGCCTCGACCTCGCGGTGCAGCGAGGGGAGCTCGGGCTCTTCGGCCCGCTCGCCGTCGATGACGCCGCCCGGCGACTGGCGACGCTCTACCTCGCGGATCTCGCGGACCTGTGGGCGGTCCTGGACCCCGGGTTCACCCTCTCGCACTACCAGCGGCACCTCGCGACCGGGCCTGTGCAGTTCGACGGGCTCGCCGAGCGCCTGACCCACACCTCGATCGTGGACGCCCACCTGGACCGCCTCGTGGCGGCGATGCCCGTGCAGAGCGGCGACCTCGTCGGGCTCTCAATCCCCTTCCCGGGCAACCTCTACGGTGCGCTGCGCATCGGGCGGGCGCTGAAGCACCGCGGCGCGACTGTGCTGCTGGGCGGTGGCTACGCCAACACCGAGCTACGCGACGTGGACGAGCCGCGGCTGTGGGACCACGTGGACGCCGTCACGCTCGACGATGGGGAGGGCCCGCTGTTGGCCTGGGTCGGGTGGATGGGCGGCGGGCCCGACCAGCGCCACCGCACGATCACCCCGGCGGGGAGGCTCGATCAGCCGCACGGCGACGAGCCCGCAGCCTGCGCCGCGTCGTACGGGGACCTCCCGCTCGGGGACTACCTGCAGCTTGTGGACAGCCTCAACCCGACCCACAGGTTGTGGGGCGACGGGCGCTGGAACAAGCTGACCGTGGCGCACGGCTGCTACTGGAAGAAGTGCTCGTTCTGCGACATCCAGTTGGACTACATCGCGGGCTACCGACCGAACCACGCAGAGGTGCTGGTGGACGCCATGGTGGACCAGATCGGGAACACCGGGCAATCGGGGTTCCACCTCGTGGACGAGGCGGTGCCTCCGCGCGGCATGCGGGATCTCGCGCTCACGCTCCTCGAGCGCGGCGTGGGGGCCAGCTTCTGGGGGAACATCCGGTTCGAGCGCGCCTGGACGCCGGATCTGGCCCGGCTGTGCGCCCACGCCGGGCTGATCGCCGTGACCGGCGGGCTGGAGGTCGCGAGCCCGCGCCTCCTGGACGCAATGCAGAAAGGCGTGACCATCGAGCAGGTCACGAGGGCGGCGATGGCGTTCCGGAACGCGGGCGTGCGGGTGCACGCCTACCTGATGTACGGCTTCCCCACCGAGACCGACCAGGAGACCCTCGACGCGATGGAGGTCGTACGCCAGATGTTCGCGGCCGGCGTGCTCGACTCCGCGTTCTGGCACCGGTTCGTGCTCACGCGGTACTCGGGCATGTCGGTGGATCCCGCAAGCTGGGGCCTCCGGGTGCTGCCCGAGCCCGCGTCGGTGTTCGCCCGCAACGATCTCGACCATGAGGATCCGGCGGGCGGAGACCACGATCAGTTCGACGGCCCGCTCGCCACCGCGCTGGGTGCCTGGATGCGCGGGGAGGCCGTGGACAGGCCGGTGCAGGGCTGGTTTGATCGGGCGATGCCGGAGACGACCGTGGCGCCCGACTACATCCTGCGGCTGCTCGAACCCGTGGCAGGCGCCGGGGCCACGCAGGTGCCGTCGGGGCGGCTCGTCTGGACGGGTGGGGATGTGTTGGAGGAGGACGGCCTGTTGCTGCACCACATCGATGGGGTCGAGCACGTACGGGGCAAGCGGGCCTCGCTGGACTGGCTCGCAGAGGTGATCGAAGCCTCACGACCCGGCCAGCCACCGCTGGATGCTGGCGCCGCGATCACCGCCTTTCCCGGCGACTTCTCGCGATTCTCCGGGGGTTTGGCAGCCGCGCGCAGGGCCGGACTGTTGTGCATCTGAATCGCGTTGTCCCTTTCGCGCTGCTCGGCGCCGCGGTCTGTACCCTTTGGCCCGCCTGGCAGCACGCAGGGGCCGTGATCCCCGGCGACCCCACAAGCGATGCCTACGACCACTTGTGGGGGTACTGGTGGTGGGCGTACGCCCTCGGCCACCTCGAAAACCCGCTGCGGACCACACTGTCCCACCAACCGCCGGGCGGGACCCTGTGGTTCGTGGACCCACTCAATGCCTTGCTGGCGGCGCCGTTACAGACATTCGTCTCGACCGCCACAGCCACCACGACGGTGCTCACTGCCCAGGTCTTCGGGACCCTGCTCGCTGTGTGGCTGGGGCTCCGGAAACAGTCCCCGCTCGGTGCGCCGGTTGCGGCGGTGGTGGTCGGGGCCGGGGCGTACACCCTCGGGTTGTTGCAGAGCGGCGTGTACGAGTTCGTCGCGATCGGGCCGGTCGCCGCGTTCTACTTCGCGCTCCGCAACGGGGTGCGTCCGGCAGCCACCGCCGCGTTCTGGGTGCTCGCGGCGGTTGCGAACTTCTACTACGCGGCCTTCGCCGGTCTCCTGGCGCTGGTCTGGCTCGTGGAGAGCCCGGGTAGCTGGCGCCAGTTCGCCCGGGCTGCCGCGCTCGCGCTCCCGCCGATCACGCTGCTGGCGATGTTCGCCCTCACGACGCTGCACGCGCCCGATGCCGTGGTGCACGCCGAGACCGCGCCCGGATGGGTGCAGGGCAACCTCCCCGCCGTCGATCCCCTCGCCTTCGTTCATCCGGGCGGCTGGTTCTTCCCGGACAACGCGCGCAGCGGGAACGTGGGGATCGTGCACGTGCCCTACATCGGATGGGTCGCGATCCTTCTGGCGGGCCTGGGACTGGTCGCGCACCGCGCCGACGCGATCCGGTGCGGAGCGTTGGGTTGGAGGGTCCCCGCCGCTCTCGCCCTCGCCTTCGTGTTCGCGCTCGGCCCCTCCCTCGCGCTCGGCCAGCACCCCCTGCGGGTGGCCGCACACGACGTGTGGATGCCGTTGGCGGTGCTCTACTTTCCAGGGTCTCCGGTGCAATTCATCCACCACCCCTACCGGCTGGTGGTGGTCCTGCTCCTCGCGATGGCCCCGCTGGTTGCAGGGGGCGTCGAGGCCGCGGCGCGCCGGCTGCCCGCTCGTGCAGGTTGGCTCGCGCCCCTCGTGCTCTCCCTGATCTTCCTCGCCGAGGCCCACTGGATCTCCCCGATCGGGTCGCTGCCGGCTCACGCTTCCCGCACCGCACCGGTGGACCCCGACCCCTTCACGCTGCAGGCCGCCACAGACCCGACCGTGACGGGGATCTTCAACTTTCCCCCGGACGCCCACCACGGGAACCGGCGCTACGAGATGCTCGCGATCTTCCACCAGAAGCGCATGCCCTACGGCGTGAACAGCTTCCTGCCCGATGCCTGGGCCCACAACGGCCTCGTGATCGCATTGCTTGGGTGCCTCACCCACCCCCAGGTGCTGGGTGTACCCCGCGAAGGTGGTCCGCCGCCACGAACGTGGTTCGCCCGCAACGGCCTGGCATCCCCGAGGCCCACCCCCGCGCAGATCGACGAGGGGACCACAGCGTTGGAGCACGATGGCTACTCCCACATCGTGCTGGCCGACACGCTCACCCGGGGCGACCGGGACGAGGTGATCACGCTCCTCGCCTGGCACGCGGAGCGGGTGCAGGAAAGCGTGTATCGGCTGGGTGGGTCCCCGTCGGGGCAGACGGCCGTTCCAAGGCGGTGAAGGGCCGGGAGCACCGGGCGGGTGAGGCCGCCGACCCGGGTTGACGTGGCGATGACCGGGCAGGACCGGCTCACGTCGAACGACGTAGGTTCGAACCCGCCTCTCAGCGCTATTGTTGTTGTAGTCCTTTGGTGGAGAGTTGTCGTCAGCAAACAGGGAGGATCTCGTGCCCGCGCAAGCCCCGGATGACCCGCTTCAGGACTTCGCGACGCTGCTCCAGCAGACCCCGGACTTCCTCTATTTCAAGGATGCGGAGTACCGCATCCGGTTCTGCAGTCAGTCCTTCGCCACGCTGTGCCGTCGCGGCGATTGGCGAAACGTGGTGGGGAAGACCGACTTCGACCTCTTCCCCGAAGAGGTCGCTCGAGGTTGCCTTGTGGAGGATCAGGCGATCTTCGAGTCAGGCAAGCCCGTCCTGGACCGTGTGGGACACTACGTCGGCGCCGATGGTCAGGGCGGTTGGATCAGCACCTCCAAGTGGCCCGTGCTCGCAACGGACGGCAAGACAGTCGTCGGCATCGTCGGTGTGTCCAGGGACGTCACCGCGAGCCGGCGCCACGAGGAGGGCGAACGGCGCGAGGCGCTGCGCAACTCCGCCCTGCTCCAGTCCGCAGCCGACGGGATCTGCGTCCTCGACGGACAGGGGAACCTGCTGCAGGCCAACGACGCGTTCTGCGAGATGCTTGGGTACACCCCACAGGAGATGGTGGGCATGAACGCCGCCCAGTGGGACGTGAAGTTCTCGCCCGAGCAGATCACCAACGAGATGCTCCCGGCCCTGATCACGAGACGGCAGGTGATCGAAACACGGCACCGGAGAAAGGACGGCGAGGAGATCGAGGTCGAGGTGAGCGCCACCGCCGTGGAGATCGACGGCCAGCAGCTCTTCTTCGGCGCCCATCGTGACATCACGGCGCGGAAGCGATCGGAGGCCCAGCTCAGGCGCCTGGCAGATGTGCTCCTCGAGGCCGACCGCATGAAGGATGTGTTCACGGATGTGCTGCGGCACGACATCCTGAACCCCGCCGGTGCGATCCGGAACGCCACCGGCATCCTGCTCACCCGCGAGTCCGACGCCTGGAAGATCGAGGTGCTCCAGAGGCTGCGCCAGGCGGCGACCAACCTGATCGAGATGACGCAGAACGCCGCCAAGCTCGCCTCCCTGGGCAACTCCGGCGGCCTGGAATTCCACGAGATGGACGCCTGTAGCGCGCTCCGCGCCGTCCTCCCGGATCTGGAGCACAGGCTCCAGGAGCGGGAGATCGCGCTCGTCGACCATTCCCACCCGCGCGTGATCGCCCGCTTCCACGGCATCATCAAGGAGGCGTTCGTCAACCTCATCTCCAACGCGATCAAGTACAGCCCACGGGCGAGCCGGATCGACGTCGCGGTGGAGGACCACGGCGAGTCCTGGCAGTTCTACGTGTCGGACGAGGGCCCCGGCGTGCCCGACGAGCACAAGGAGACCATCTTCAACCGCTTCGAGCGCCTTCGGAAGGACGGTGTGCGGGGGAGCGGACTCGGCCTCACGATCACGCGGCAGGTGGTCCACCTGCACGGCGGGCAGGTGTGGGTGGAGGACAGCCCCTCTGGCGGGAGCATCTTCCGTGTGGTGCTACCCAAGTCGCCCGGCGGGGCCTCGACCGACGGACCGGTGCTGTGATGGGCCTGGCCGCCCTTCGCGATCCGCTCCTCCACCCCGCTTGCGTCCTGGACCTTGACCGCATCGCCATCGAATGGAGGCGCGGGTGAGCCCACCGCCCGACCCACCGCCCGATGCACGCCTGGGCCACCAGTTCGTCACCCTGCTCGAGCGAACCTCGGACTTCATCTTCTTCAAGGACCGGGAGAGCCGGTTCATCTTCTGCAGCCAGAGCCTGGCGGAGCTGTGCGGCTACAGCGACTGGCGTGAGCTGGTCGGCAAGAGCGACGCGGATCTGTTCCCCCCGGAGATCGCCCGCAAGCACCTTCAGGAGGACGCCGAGATCGTCCGCGACGGCACTGGGTGCCAGAACATGGTCAAGCCCTACGTGGACCACCGGGGGAACACACGGTGGGTGATCACCTGCAAGTGGCCCGTGTTCGAGGCAGACAGCGGGCGGGTGGTGAGCATCTGCGGGATCTCGCGGGACATCACGCGCGAGAAGCACGCGCTGGATGCGCTCCAGGAGCACGTGCTCCGCAGCGAGGCGCTGCTGCGATCCGCCGCCGATGGCATCCACGTGCTGGACATGAAGGGGAACGTCCGGGAGGTGAACGACGCCTTCTGCCAGATGCTCGGGTATACACGCGAAGAGGCGCTCAAGCTCAACGTGGCCCAGTGGGACGCGCACTGGTCGGAGGCGGAGCTGCTCACGGAGCGGCTGCCGTCCGCGTATGAGACGCGCCAGGTGTTCGAGACGCGACATCGCAGGAAGAACGGGCGCGTCATCGACGTGGAGGTGAGCGCGGCAGGCATCGAGATCGCGGGAGAGCGGCTCGTGTTCGCCTCCTCCCGGGACATCAGCGAGCGGAAGCGGTCGGAGCGGGAGCTCAAGCGACTCGCAGCCGAGCTCCTGGAGGCCGATCGGATGAAGGACGTGTTCACGGACGTGCTCCGGCACGACATCCTGAACCCCGCGGGCGCGATCAAGAACGTCACGGACATCCTGCTCTCGCGGGAGTCCGAGGCCTGGAAGCTCGACGCGCTGCGGAGGCTGCGGCAGGCGGCGGACAACCTGATCGAGATGACCCAGAACGCGGCCCGGCTGGCCTCGCTGGCCAGCAGTGGCGGCCTGGAGTTCATCGAGATGGACACCCGCGCCGTCCTGCAGACCGTCGTGCCGGACTTCGAGCACAAGCTCGAGGAGAAGCACCTCACGCTCACCGATCGGTCCGATGCCAGCGTCCATGCGAGCGTGCACCCCATCGTGAAGGAGGCGTTCGTCAACCTCATCTCGAACGCGATCAAGTACAGCCCTAGTGGCAGCAGCATCGAAGTCGGCGTGGAGGACCACGGCGAGTCCTGGCTGGCCTATGTGAAGGACCAGGGCCCCGGCGTGCCCGATGCGCACAAGCAGACGATCTTCAACCGCTTCGAGCGCCTCCGGAAGGACGGCGTCCGGGGCAGCGGTCTCGGGCTCACCATCACGAGGCAGGTGGCGATCCTGCACGGCGGCCAGGTGTGGGTGGAGGACAACCCCTCCGGGGGGAGCGTGTTCATCCTGAAGCTCCCGAAGTCGCCCGCCAGCCAGAGATCCGACACCACGGTCTACTGACCGGTTGCCGGCTCGTTCGCGCTACTTCTTCACCTTCGTCCCGTCGTAGGGGCAGTAGCTCCACGTACCCTTGAGCTCCCGACCGCATTTTGCGCAGTCGACCGGCGCGAACAGGGACTCGAGCGGAAGCTGCCACGCGAACGGCTGCGTGCCCACCTGCACGGTGAAGGCACCCTCCGCGCGCGGGTCGACCACGAGGCTGCCCTTCGCGTCCTTGTTGTCGAAGAAGTAGAACTCGAGGTGCTCCCCCATCGGGCCGAGCATGCGCGCCAGCATCGGCTTCATCAACTGCGCGAACAGGGCGGCGTCCCCCCCGAGCTTGTCCTCGGCGAGCGGCACGAGGGTCGTGCCAAACGCCGTCTTGAGCGAGAGCCCGGCCCGCACCTCGGCCCCCTCCTTGAACTCCACCGCACCCATCGGGCCCATCTGGCCCTGGACCACGGCGAACATCGCGTAGGGATCGAGCGCGTCCACCATCTTCTGGGCCTGCGCCGCGGAGACATCCGGGTTGGTCGCGAACGTGGCGCGCCAGAAGTCCGTCGGGATCCACCACACCATGTCCACCCGGTTCGGGGCCGGGTCGGACTTCATCGTGTCGTGCATGAGCTGATCGAGGGACGGCACGTAGGCCGGATCCGCCGCGTGTGCGGGCGCGACGGCGAGCAGGCCGAGGAGCAGGCCGAGCGCGGAAGGGAAGCGGAGCGACATGGGCGGAATCCAGTGGCCCGGGGACTGTACAGGGTTTCCGGGGCCCGCGAAAGTGGGCGGCCTCGCGACCCCGGCGTCCCGGTACAGGTCGGGCCGCGGAACGGCCGTTCGCTCCGGCGCGGCTACAGCGTCTCGTCCAGCCGCTCCGGGCTCCCCAGCAGCGCGCGCATCTCCTTCGCGATGATCCCCGCGTGGTAGCCGTCCACGACCCGATGATCGAAGGTGCCGTTGAGGTACAGCACCCGGCCTGGCACGATGGCTCCGTTCTCGACCACCGCCCGGTCCTCGATGCACCCCAGCGTGAGGATGATGGGGCAGCGCGCGAGCGGAAAGAACGGCGCGTAGCCCACCGTCAGGCCAAAAACCCCGACGTTGGTGACCATCGCCGAGCCGAAGGGATCCCCCGGGGTCCCGAGGAACTTCGGGTTCACGTTCAAGGTGTACTGCAGGAAGTCGATGAACTTGAGCAGCGGGCGCAGGATCCACCCTGGCATCGACGAGAGCGACTTCTTGGTGTTGTTGAACTCCTCGTCCTGGCCCGCCCGGATCTTGCCCGCGCGCTCCTTGAGCAGCCTGCACATCGATGCCACGTCGAGCTTGTCGGCGTTCTTGAACTTCACCCCCGAGAGGTCGGCCCGGCCGATGCTCGCCTCGTCCTCCACGACGACCTGCACGAACACATCGACGTCTTTGCGCTGCACGAGGTTGCCGAACCGCACCAGGGCGTTCAGGTCACGGTGCTTGCCGATGATCATCGCCACGGCGCGCCCCACGGCGTGGGTCAACGTGATGCGCTCGCCGGTCTCCGCGCGCTTCTTCTGGATCCACGCTTCCAGCGCCTCCGCGCGGATCTCCATCGTGCCGTACACGTGCGGATCGTTGGGCGGGTTCCACGCAACGGCCGCGATGCGACGGTAGGCGGAAGCCTTCTCGTAGGGGATGAGCTCGATGTTGGGCATGCACGAACGTACCCCGACCGCGAAGAGGCGGCGTGCTCCGCGCAGAACTCACGGGCGCCCACGCCCGCGCGTATCAGGAAGCGGCGTACGCGCTGTGCAGGAACACGCCCAACGACGCTGCGACGCGAGCGGCCAGCTCAAAATCGATGCCGGTGAAGGGGCGCGGCGGGTTGATGAGCTCGAGACAGCCGTAGGTCGCGCCCACGTCTGCCCGCACCGGAACGGCGAGCATCGAGCGGGTCACGAACCCGGTGGACCGGTCGATCTTGTTGTTGTGGCGGATGTCTGCGCGGACATCTTCGATCAGGATGCCGATGCCCAGGTGGTCGACCTGGCCGGCGATGCCCTTGCCGAGGGGGATGACCGTGTCGATCAGCTCCCGGCTGGCGGGGCCCGACGCCGCGCGGAAGCGCAGGCCTTCGCCCGAGCGCGTGCGGATGAGCACGGCGCCGGCCTCTGCGGGCACGTGCCCGAGCACGATACGCAACGCGATGCCCGAGGCCTCTGCCACCCCTTCGGCCATGGAGAGCTCTCCCAACTCCAGGAACAGCATCTCCATCATCGAGTCGGCCATGAAGGCGCTCATGTCGGTCTGCGCCACGGGCTCTGCTTCGGGCTGCTCTGCGATCACGGGCGGGAGCGGCATGACCACAGGCGGCGGCGGGGCAGCGACGATCGGCGGCGGCGGCGGCGCGACGATCGGCGGTGGCGCAACGACGATCGGCGGCGCAACGACCACCGGCGGGGGGGCCTCCACGGGCACCGGTGCGGCGTGGGGCGCGACGACCGGGGGCGGCGGAACGCGCGCCGGGGGCATCGGTTCCGGGGTGATCTCGACCGCTACGCTGGCCTGGGGGGCGAGCACGGGAGTCACGAATTCGGGTGCCGTGTACTTGAGGTTCGGGAAGCTGGACGACGGCATGCGGAACGCAGGCGGCTTGCCGAGTTGTACGGACGAGACGCGGATCTCGGTCCCGTTCACCAGATCTCGCGCGACCACGCTGCCATCCCGCTGCACCGCGCAGCTCAGCCGGGCGAGCGCTTCGGAGCGGAGATTCAGTGAGCCTCGAGCCGCGGTGAGCGCGTCGAGCCACCCCTCGGCCTCGACTTCAACGTCGGTGGAGCCAGTCTGGATTCGCCATTTTTGCATCATGCTGAGGTGTATATCAAGCCGCGCCGGCATGCACAGGCTGCCGTGAAGCTTGATACCCCCCGGCCATGGCCGACGATGTGCTCTGGAACGAGATTGAAGCACGGAGCCTCCGCGGCCGCGACGGTGTCGATCTTCACGCTCTCCGTCGACCTGGCGCCACGGGGGGGGAGATCGCGGCGCTCACCGCCCGCTTCGCGCTCCCGCTGACAGGCACGTATGTGGACTTCCTGCGTCAATCGAACGGGATGGACCTGTACGGCATCCCCGTCTCGGGCACCGAGCCCGACGCCGAGACGAACGCGGACGACTGGCTGGAGCTCTGCAAGCGGCGGCTGGTGCCGTTCCACGATTGGGGTAACGGTGATTTCGACTGCCTCGACCTCACGAAGTCCGTGAATGGAGAGCCGCCCGTGTGCTTCTGGAACGAGGAGATGGGCAACATGTTCCCGATCACGAGCGGCTTCGGGCGATGGACGCGGATGGCGACGTTCGAGGTGCAGACGCACGGCTTCCTGCTGCACCCGCGCGACTACCTCGACCCGCGGTACGCCGACGCCCAGGGCGTGTACGAGAGCATCGCCAACATCAAGAAGACCTTCTTCGGACCGGGTGCCGACGCGCCTGCGGAGCGGTTCGTGGCCCCACCTCGGGAGCGGCGCAGGGATGCGTTGTTGAAGTGGTTTCGAGCCCGACGTTGATGCGCTACCTGAGCTCCTGGACGTCCGCCAGCCCGATCTCCGCACGCCGCGCCTCATGGAACGCCAGCAGCCGCGGGATGGCGACTTCGGGCGGCGTGAATCGCAACCCAGGCACCTCGCCCAGCAGCCGCGTGTTCGTTCCCCCGTAGGGTACCCCCCTGCCCTCCCCCAGCACCTCGATGTCCACGACCTGCCCAGTGCTTCGCTCCACAGCCTGCGCCACGAGCCGGGCCAGGTCGAACAGCTCCACCTGGCGCCCCGTGCACACGTTGTACACGCGGTGCTGCCCGTCGTGGTCGACGAACCAGCGGACCACCTCGACCAGGTCATCGATCCAGAGGTAGTCGAAGCTGTTGTGGAGCCGCACCCGGATCGGCAATCCCCACATCGCGCGTACACACGCCTGGGAGATGAACCGCACGCGCCAGTCCTCGTACGGGCCGTAGCAGCCGAACACCCGCAGGTTGAGCATGTCGGCGCGCTCGGCGGCCAGTGTGGTCATCCGGTACTTGGAGAGGCCGTACTCGTCGGCGGGAACATGGGTCCCGAGCTCCCGCTCGTCGAGGTCGCCCCGCCAGTGCCGCCGGTCGAACTCCGCGCCGGAGCCGAACCAGATCAGCTTGCCATAAGCGCCCTCGCAGTCCGCGAGCGCCTCGAACATCTGCATGTTCCGCTCGTACACCGCTCCCGGCTTCGGCTGCGCGACGACCGTGGCGTTGTGGGTCGCGGTGTGGATCACGCAGTCGAACCGGCCGCGTTCGAGCCACGACCGGACAGCCGCCCGGTCGCAGAGGTCGAGCTCCCTGCGGCCCGGAGCATCCACGACACAACCGGTGAGCATGCTCACGATGTTCCGGCCGATGAAACCCCCGGCCCCGGTCACGCCGATGCGCTTCACTCGCGGCCCCCGCTCACCGCAGCGCCCGCCAGAGGTCGAGCACCACGGCGACCTCGTGCCGCACCATCTCCTCGGTGAGCCCGGGGTACACCCCGAGGAAGAGCCCACCCTCGGCGATCCGGTCGGTGGTCGACAGTCCCCCGACCACCCGGTGCTCCACGTCCAGGAAGGCGGGCTGGCGAAGCAGGTTCCCCCCGAACAAGCGGCGGTTCCCGATCCGGCGGGCGTCCAGCCCCCTGCACAACGCCGTGAGCTTCGCATGGTCCGGGCGACGCATCACCATGAGGAATCCGAACCAGCTCGGATCCGAACCCGGAGTCGCCTGCTGGAACTCCCAGTCGGGCGTGAGCTCCGCCAGCAATTCCGTGAGCATGGCGTGGTTCCGCCGCCGTGCGACCGCAAACTCCTCCACCCGGGTGAGCTGCACGCGACCGATCGCGGCCTGCAGATCGGTCATCTTCAGGTTGTACCCGAGGTGCGAGTACACGTACTTGTGGTCGTAGCCGTGCGGCAGCGTCTCGTTCGCGGGCCGGCCACCCTTCGACCAGTCCCAGCCAAAGCGCTTGCCACAGGTGTTGTCCTTCCCGCTGGCGCACCAGCAGTCCCGACCCCAGTCGCGGAAGCTCTCCGCTGCGCGCTTGAGCAGGCTGGAGCTGGTGTAGACCGCGCCGCCCTCCCCCGTGGTGATGTGGTGGGGCGGGTAGAAGCTCGAGGTCGCGAGGTCGCCGAACGAACCCGTGTGCTGGCCCTGCCACAGGCTGCCCAGCGCGTCGCAATTGTCCTCGATGAAGTACAGCTGGTGCGCCTTGCAGAACGCCTGCACCGCGGTGACGTCCACCGGGTTTCCGAGCGTGTGCGCGACCATGACCGCGCGCGTACGATCGCTCCTCGCGGCTTCGAGCCGCGTGACGTCGATGTTGGCGGTGGGGAGCGACACGTCCACGAACACAGGCACACAGCCGGCCTGGACGATGGGCGCCACGGTCGTCGGAAAGCCGGCGGCGACGGTGATCACCTCGTCGCCCGGCTTCAATGGGCGGGGCAGGAGCGGGCTCGTGAGCGCCATGAACGCGATCAGGTTCGCAGAGGAGCCGGAATTCACGAGCAGCGCGTGTCGCACGCCGAGGAACCCGGCCAGCTCACGCTCCAGCGCGTCGCCCTCCGGGCCGTGCGTGAGCCAGAAATCGAGCCCGGCCTTCACCACGGCCTGGACCTCGCGCTCGCCGTACACCCGCCCTCCATAGGGCACAGCGTCCTTCGCCGGGTCGAACGGAGGCTTGCGGGACTGCCGGTCCCGGATGAGCGCCCCGGTGAGCGTGAGGATGCGGGCTTCGGCGACGTCGAGTGCACCTGCCGGCTTTCCGGCGCCGGGCGCCTGCTGCGCAGCGATCCCGGAGGCTCCGAGCCGGGCGACCGACCGCTCGGCCGCCTCCATGTCCTGCAGGCATGCCGCCCGCATGTCCTGGCCGGCCTCGTTCGCACGGTACCAGGCCGTCGCGCGATCCACCGCCTCCTCCCAGGTCCACGCCGCGCGCCACCCCAGGGCCACCTGCGCGGCGCTGGGATCGAGGCGGAGCAGCGCGGTCTCGTGGAGATGATCGTCCGGGGTGGTCACGTGGTGGCGAGCGCCCGGCCACCCCGCTTCGAACCGGCGGATCAGCGCCTCTACCGTCGCCGAGTCCGTGGCGTCCGGCGCAAAGTTCCAGCCCTGGCACCAGCGGCGGTCTGGCCCCGAGAGCATGGCCTCCACCAGCCGCAGGTAGCCGGACAGCGGCTCCAGCACGTGCTGCCAGGGCCTCACGGCGAGTGGCATCCGGAGCTCGAGCGAGCGGCCGGCGAGCGCACACCGCACGGCGTCTGGCAGGATGCGGTCTGGCGCCCAGTCCCCGCCCCCGATGGCGTTCCCCGCACGGACCGTCGCCAGTTGCACCCCGTGCGCATGGATCCGCTCGGGGGAGAAGTAGGAGCGCCGATAGGCGTCCACCACGACCTCGGCGGCCGCCTTGGACGCTGCATACGGATCGTGCCCACCCAGCCGGTCGCTCTCCACGTGGGGCGTGCCGTCTGCATGCGGCTCGTAGCACTTGTCGGTGGTCGCGATCACCACGGCGCAGGCGCGCCCACGCCGCCGAACGGCTTCGAGCACGTGCGTCGTGCCCATCACGTTCGTGGCGAACGTGTCCACTGGGGAGATGTACGACTCCCGGACGAGCGGCTGCGCCCCGAGGTGCAGCACGACGTCGGGGTCAGCGGCCGCGAGGGCCTTCGACACCGCGGCGGCGTCGCGCAGGTCGGCGCGCACGTCGCTGGCGAGCAGGTCGCCCACCCGTGACAGCGCGAAGTTGGAGGGTCGGGTCGGCGGGTCCAGGGCGAACCCGTGCACCTCGGCCCCGCGCCGATGCAGCCACAGGGCGAGCCAGCTGCCCATGAACCCCGTGTGGCCGGAGAGCCACACCCTCTTGCCTGCGAGCACGCTCACCAGGTCTTCCAGGGCGCGCGACCCGAGGCCCACTGGCGCTCGAGGGTCTCCCAGTCGCGGGGGGTGTCCATGCACTGCCAGAACCCGTCGTGCTCGTACACGTGCACCTGCCCATCCGCGACGGCCGCCTCGATGGCATCCGACTCGAGCGTGCAGGACTCCTCGTTGCGCAGGTACTTCAGGAAACCCGGTTCGAAGAAGAAGAAGCCGCCGTTGATGAGGCCCTCGGTGACCTGGGGCTTCTCCGCGAAGGCGGTGACCACCCCATCCCGGGAGCGAAGCTCGCCGAACCGGCCCGGTGGCCTCACGCCCGTGATCGTCACGAGCCCGCCATGACTTCGATGGAAACGCAGCACGTCTTGCAGGTTCACGTCGGAGACGCCGTCGCCGTAGGTGAGCGCGAACGTCTCGTTCGGCACGTAGCGACTCGCCCGGATGGCACGCGCACCGGTCTGGGCACGCTCCCCCGTCTCCGCGAGCGTCACCCGCCAGCCGGTCTCTTCGTGATCGGTGTGGATCTCGAGGCTGCCATGGGCACCGAGCGTGACCGTCACGTCCCTCGCCTTGAGCTCGTACTGCAGGAAATAGTCCCGGATGATGTCGCCCTTGTAGCCGAGGGCGAGCACGAAGTCCGTGATGCCGTGGCTCGCGTAGCTCTTCATGATGTGCCAGAGGATCGGCCGCCCGCCTACCTCGACCATCGGTTTCGGACGTGTCTCCGAGTGCTCACGGAGCCGCGTGCCCATACCGCCACAGAGGATGATCGCCTTCACTGTTGACCTCGCGGCCCGGATGTATCCGACTCCCGCGTCCGGAACGACCACCGTCCATGGGCAACGTAGCTGATCACGGTGTTCCCGATGATCAGCAGCGCCTGGGCGACTTCGGGCGGGATCTTGACCCCGTCCACCAGCGCGACCAGCAGCGGGACGTTGATGCAGAACATCACCCAGTACACCACGTTGAAGCGCAGGAACCCACGAAACGACTTGTCGCCGTCCACCCACGTGAACGTCCGATGGCAGACGTAGGCCATCAACACGCTGATGATCTGCGTGGGGACGGTGGCGTAGAGGTAGGAGATGCCGAGGAGCCGGGTGAGGGCCACGAGCGCCACGAAAAGTCCGTAGCCGAACGCGGTGTTCCATAGTCCGACGAGGAGGAAACGGAGGGGGCGGGGGGCGGGCACGCTCCGCCTTATCCAGAACGGGCGCCCGGGCGGACCGCGCGCTACCTTGCGTGCTGGATGTCCGAAGCCCCGGTCACGCAGCTCACCGCCTGGCGTCCCTGGATGGAGTGGGCATTTCCTGCGCTGGCCTGCGTCCTGCTCGGTGCACAGATGATGCTGTCCGAGCGCGAGATCTCGCTCACCGGAGATGAGGCGACCCACCTGGACGCCGGGATGCAGAACCTCGTGTGCAGGCAGTTCCTCATCGCCCCGGAGCACCCGCCGCTGGTGGGCATGGTCGCGGCGGCAGCGGCCCTCGGGAGTGGACTCCAGCCGGACTGCACTCCGCCCCCTGCCGAGGGCCTCGCACAGGCGAGGATGAGCGTCGACTGGCTGCTGGGCCAGGCCTGGCAGGCGCCGCTGGAGGCCGCCCGGATGGCCGTGTCCGGAGCCGCATTCGCGTTGCTCCTGCTGGTGTGGGGGCTCGCGCGGAGCATGTTCGGGCGCGCGGCTGCCTGCATCGCAGTCGCGCTCGTGGCTTTTGAACCCACGGTGCTCGGTTTCGGGCCGCTCGTCATGACCGACGTAGCGGCGGGGGCCACGATGGCCGGCGGGATCGCTGCAGCCTGGTGGTGGCTGACCACGAGGCGCCCTCTAGCGCTGCTGTCTGCGGGCGTCACGGTCGGGCTCGCGCTGCTGACGAAGCACTCCGGCGACATCCTGTTCCCGTGCCTCGTGCTCGTCGTCGGTGCCGAGCACCTGCGGCACCCTGTCTCCCCCCTCCGGAGCGTCCGGGGGGACCTCCTCGGTCTGGCAGGCATCGCGCTGGTCGCGGTGGCGACGCTCTGGACCGGGTACGGCCTGTCGGGATCTCCATCGCCCACCGGCGCGCCCGCGGAGGCTGGGGGCATCATCGGTCTCGTTGCGGCGCTGGGGCTCCTGCCGCCCCCCTACCTGACCGGGCTCGCCGGCGCTGCGCACCTGGCCAGCGGGGCATCCATCGCCTACGCCTCCGGCCGGTTCTACTCGACGCCACCCTGGTTTGCGCTCCCGTTGACGCTCGGGGTCCGACTGACGGTGCCGGTGATGGTGCTCTCCGCGCTCTCCCTCGCCGGGGCCCGGACTGTGCTCCGCGAACGCCCGCTCGCCTGTCTGCTGCTCGGCGGCCCGACCCTCGTCTTTCTGGCGGTGATGTCTCGCGCGCTCTCGACCCCGCCCATCCGCTACCTTCTGCCGGTCTACCCACTGCTCGTCGTAGTGATCGCCGGCGCGCTCGCCCGCTGGGCCACAGGCGGGCGCGGGAGACAGCTGGCGATCGGCGGACTCCTGCTGGCCCACGCTGCATCCTCGCTCCAGGCGTTCCCGAACTATCTTACCTTCAACAACGGATTGTTCGGAGGGCCCCTCCAGACCGGGAAGCTGCTTCCCTGGAACGACATGGGCCAGGGCTACATCCAGGCGCGCGAATGGCTGCAGCAGAACCCGACGGACCCCTGCTGGCTCCTGACCGACTGGTTCTGGAGCCCCGACGTGTATGACGTGCCCTGCCATGCGATCGGGCCAAGACAACCCGGCATCATCCCACCCCACATCTCCGGCACGATCCTCGTGAGCAGCACCCTTGCAGCGCGCGACGCCACGGACGACTTCGAGATCGCCGAGCCCTTCCGGAACGCCGCGCCCAGCGGGGAGATCGGGGATGGCACGTTGCTCGTGTACCGAGGGGACTTCGACATGACGATGGCCTCGGCGTTGAGCGTGCTCCGCCAGCCCCGTGCTGCTTCCTTCACGCTCCTGGACGCGCTCGACGAGTATGCCCGGGCCGTTGCAGTGGCCCCGACGAGCCCGTACATCCGGATGGGCCTCTGCCACACCGCCGGCAGCGTAGCCACCGCGACCGGGGACGCGGGGATGCGGCAGCAGGCGATCGCAGCCTGTCAGACCTTCATCGACATGGCGGAGGCAGCGGGAGACCCCATGCACCACCGGGACGCGGAGCTGGCTCGGCCCGTGCTCGCACGGATGGAGGCTGGGTTGGAGAAGTGAGGGGGGCGAGCCGCCCGTTTTGCGACGGCGGCGTTCGCGACGGACCCGGAAAGCGTAGACACCCGATCCGGGGTCGAACTGCGGTCGGGTGCCCGTGGACGGGGCTCGCCATGTTGGGGATCGGGCTCGTTGACTGGGGGCAGCAGGAGGGGGGAAATCCGATCGAGCTCGGGAATCATGGGACGAGTGAACGAAGGAAGCGGGAGAGCATCGGAAACACCTGATTCTCGGCGGAGAGGCGAACCTTTCTCATCGCACCGGGGCCCTCTGTCAGGATGCAGATGACATCGTCTCCCTCGTTCTTCTTGTCCTGCTTCATCGCGCGGTAGATTGCCTGGGGGTCCGCGCTGACCACGGTGCGTTCATAGGGCGTGTAGAGCGGCCTCAGAAGGAGGTCGAGGCCGGCCCTCGTGCCCGGGGGAACCATGCCGAGCTCCTCGGAGAAGGAAGTGGCGGCGAGCATGCCAAGCGTCACCGCGATCCCGTGGGGAATCGCAAACTGCGTGGCCGACTCGAACGCGTGCCCGAACGTGTGTCCATAATTGAGCAGGTTTCGGGGGCCGCGGTCCAACTCGTCGACTTCGATGAATCTCTTCTTGATCACGAGCGCTGCCACGATGAGCTCGGGCAGGCGGTTCTTCCAGGGACCGGCAAGGCACGCCTCGAGCCAAGCCACGGCATCCGGTCCCTCGACAAGGTGCAGCTTCACCACCTCCCCGAGCCCGGATCTGAGCTCGTCCGGCGGGAGTGTTCCGAGGACCTCGAAGACGAGGTGCACGGCATGAGGCGGGTAGAACGTTCCGAGTTGGTTCTTGTACGGTCCGACGTTGAGGCAACTCTTGCTACCGATACAACTGTCGCACTGCGCGAGCAACGTGGTCGGCACCAGCACCCAGCGCACGCCCCGAAACAGCACCGAGGCGATGAAGCAGCCGATGTCCTGCACCACGCCGCCTCCGACCACGACGAGCGTGGAGTCCCGTCGAAAACCCGCGCCGATCACCTCGCAGACCAGCGGAGTCAACTGCTCGAGAGACTTCTGTTCCTCAGTTGCGTGGACCTGGACGATGCGCGACTCCAGCCCAGCGAAGGCGTCGGGATACAGCGCGAGAACGACCGCGTCGACCAGGAAGAGGCTCTTGCGCCCATCCTCCGAGCGGAGCGCCTCCTGCAGCGATCCGAGCACATCCACAGCGTATGGGTGCGCACGACTCGCGATCGTAAGGATCGGCCCTACTTGCATGTGAATCCTCCGTCGACGACCAGAGCCTGACCGGTGAGGTAGCGGTTCTCCTCGGAGCACAGAAACGCGACGACCGAGGCGATGTCCTCGACGTGGGCAAGTCTCCCCAGGGGGATGCTCCTCGCGATCTCGGCCAACTCCTCGGTGGTGTTGTTCTGCCGCGTCAGCGCCGTCTCGACAAAGCCAGGGCAAACCGCATTGACGAGGATGCCGTGCTGGGCGAGTTCCACGGCCGCCGCGCGGGTCAGTCCCAGCAGCGCCGCCTTCGTGGAGGAGTATGAGACGCGACGCTCCCGTGTGACGAGCGCGTAGATCGAGCTGATGTTCACAACCCGCCCCCACCGGCGCCCTCGCATCCCGGGAGCCACAGCCTGGAGCAGCGCCCGCGGCGCGGTCAGGTTGACCTGGAACATCCTTGCCCAATCAAGGTCCGAGATCTGCTCCAAACTGCCGAGGACGTTGATGCCAGCGCTGTTGACCAGGATGTCGACATCGCGACACGCGGCATGATCGACGTAGGCCGCGATGGACGCGGCGCTGGACAGGTCCAACTCCTCCCTCGGCGGGGCGAGCACGCACACGCCCTGACCACGCAGCGCCTCTGCGATAGACGCGCCGATGCCGCGCGAGGCGCCCGTCACCAATGCGGTGCGCGCCATGTCAGCTCTTCGTTTCGCCAGCGCGCCCCGAAATGGCCTCGATGGAAAGGCGATAGCGCTCCTCCATCATCGTGAGGCGGATGTCGTCCTCGCGGTGGATGCAGCCGTAGTAGTTCTTCTTGTTCTTGAGCCAGAGCAACTCGAACTCCACCGCCTTCAAGAAGGCGGCCTCGGGGTTCTTCAGCGCGCCAGGGCAACTGAACACGACCTTCCGCGTCTCAAACCGGGTGATGTAGGGAAGCGCCTGGAAAAAGGGCATGGAGTGCACCGAAACGGCGCCGCCCACCACCATCTCCAGGCCATGCACCTTGCATTTCTCAGCCACCTCCTTCGTGATCGCAAAAATCTGCTCCCCGTTGACGGAGCTCCGATCCAGGCCCATGGAGCCGGTGAGGTCGACGCGGCCGACAACGACGCCCCGGAGTCCGCGGATCGCGGGCAGGGCCAGCATGGCATCGAAGTTCGCGACCGCGGTGATCGTCTCGAGGTTGATCAGGAAATCGACGTCTGCCTGGTCCTCTTCCGAAAAGGCGATGTCGACGGCGCCGAGATACTTCTTGAGCGCGTACGCGGTCTCGACCATGGGTGCCACGAGGTGTTTGACACCCAGACTGCCCGCTTCGAACATGTCCTTGATGGCCTCGCATCCTCCGATCTTGAGTGTCATCCCAAGTCCGGCGCACATGCTCACCTCCTTGAGCCGCATGGCCTCCTCCATGCGGGTTCCTTCCGCCTCGAACTCAGCCTTGACGCCGGTGACGGAGTAGTTCGCTTTGAGGTCCTCAAGGATGGAGACCATCTGCTTTTCGAGTCGGTTCATGGCGGCGGATCCTGTTGGGGTTCGGGTTTCGTGAGAGCGCCCGCATTATATGATGCGCCACGCGCGCACGCCAGACTCCCCCCGAGGACAGGATAAGCCACAGCCTGACTTTCAGGAGCCCGCATGATTCGCGTCGCTGACTTCATTTCCCGTTGGCTTGCCGATCGGGGTGCGGAACATGTGTTCATGGTGACGGGGGGCGGCGCGATGCACCTGAACGATGCCTTCGGGCGCGAGCGGCGGCTGGAGGTGGTGTGTTGCCACCACGAGCAGGCTTGTGCGATCGCCGCCGAGAGCTACTTCCGGCTGACGAACCGGGTCGCGGTGGTGAATGTGACCAGTGGGCCGGGCGGCACGAACGCGATCACCGGGGTCTGGGGCGCCTGGGTCGACTCCCTGGCCGTGATCGTCGTCTCTGGGAACGTCCGGCACGACACCATGGCCCGTAGCACCGGGTTGCCACTGCGGCAGCTCGGTGATCAGGAGGCCGACATCGTCTCTATTGTAGGGCCCATCACGAAGTACGCGGCAGTGGTCGTGGAGCCGCGATCCATCCGCCGCCACCTCGAACGCGCCTGGCGGCTGGCGCACGCCGGTCGTCCTGGCCCGGTCTGGCTGGACATACCCATGAACGTGCAAGGTGCGCTGATCGATCCCGAAGGGCTCGACGGGGACACGCCGCCCTCGGACGAGGATCCGTGGAGTGTGACGGACGCCCGCGCTGCGGCCATCATGGTGCTCGAGGCCATCCGGAGCGCGGATCGGCCCGTGTTCCTGGCGAGCTCAGGAGTCCGCGTCTCGGGCGCTCACGCTGAGTTTCTGCAGCTTGTCGAGAAGCTCGGCATCCCGGTTACCACCGCGTGGAACAGTCATGATCTCCTCTGGAACTCGCACCGCTGCTATGCCGGCCGTCCAGGTACGCTCGGAGACCGTGCAGGGAACTTCGTCGTGCAGAACGCCGATCTCGTGGTGGCGATGGGCTGCAGGCTTAGCATCCGACAGGTCGGGTACAACTGGGAGAATTTTGCTCCGTCGGCACGCCTGATCGCGATCGACATCGATCGGGCCGAACTGGAGAAGCCGACCATCCGGGTAGATGTTCCTGTTCATGCCAACGTGCGCGACATCATCCGCGAGATGCTCGACGTGGTGGGTGACACGAGCCCCGGCGTCGAACACGAATCGTGGCTTGCATGGTGCCGGGAACGCGTTGCTCGCTACCCAACCGTCCTGCCCGAATACTGGGAGTCAAAAGGCCCTGCGAATCCCTACTGTTTCGTCGCCGCACTCTTCTCGCAGCTCGCCCAGGGCGAGGTGGTCGTGTGCGCCGACGGAACGGCCTGCGCGGTCACGTTTCATGCGGCGGTCCTTCGGGAGGGGCAGCGCCTCTACCACAATTCCGGCTCCGCGCCGATGGGGTACGATCTGCCCGCCGCGATCGGCGCTTGCTTCGCTCGCGGCCGGAAGCCCGTGACATGCCTGGCGGGCGACGGCTCGATCATGATGAACCTCCAGGAGTTGCAGACGATCGCGACGCACCGGCTGCCGATTCGCATCTTCGTCCTGAACAACGGCGGCTACCACAGCATCCGGCAGACGCAGCATGCCTACTTCCCGGACAACCCCGTGGGTTTCGACCGCCCCTCCGGTGTCGGGTTCCCCGACTTCGAGCTTCTCGCCCGGGCGTTCAGCATCCGCTACTCCCGGTGCTCGAGCAACGCAGAACTGGTGGAAGCAGTGGAGAACGTCCTCGCGACAGACGGGCCCATGATCTGCGAGGTGCTGATCGATCAGGCGCAGCCGTTCGCACCCAAGCTATCTTCCCGGAAAAACCCAGATGGAACGATGGTCTCGTCCCGGCTCGAGGACATGTCCCCGTTTCTCTCCCGCGAGGAGCTGAGCGCGAACATGCTGCCTCCGTCCTTCCGTTTCCGGCGGTGAGGCGCGGTCGGGCCCGTTCTCGCCGTCGAGGCGCTACCGCGTTTTCGCTCCCACCCCCACCCTCTGCAACTCCACCACGTGCGGCAGGCCCCGCACCTGCGTGAGCACCGCGCCGATGTACTCGCCGAGGATCCCCAGCGTGAGCATCTGGACGGATCCCAGGAAGAACATGCCCACGAGCAACGGGGCGAACCCAAGCTCAAAATCGTCCCACCATACCAGCTTGGCGATGAGGTATCCGAGCGCGATGCCGAACGAGAGCGCCCCCGCCAGAAACCCACCGATCGTGGCCATTCGCAGCGGGATTCGGGTGTGCGTGGTGACGCCGAGCATCGCCATGTCCCAGAGCGTGTAGAAGTTGTTCTTGGTGATCCCCCGCTTTCGGAGCGGCTGGGCGTACGGCAACCGGACTATGGGTAGACCAATCTCCGAGACCAGGCCCCGAACGTAGGGATAGGGATCGCCGAGATCACGCATGATCTCGACCACCTGTCGGTCGTACAGCCCAAAGCCGGTGAAGTGCTCGATCAGGTCGACGTCGGCCATGGCGCGGACGAGGCGGTAGTAGATCGACCGGAGGACCCAGAAGGGGAGCGACTCCTCGCTCTTCACCTTCACGCCGACCACAACCTTGCCGCCCTTCTCCCATCCCGCGAGGAACTCCCCGATGAGCTCCGGGGGGTCCTGGAGATCACTCGCCATGACGACGACCGCATCCCCGCGCGCCTGCATCATCCCGTGGAACGGGGAGCGGATGTGCCCGAAGTTCCGCGCGTTGAAGATGCCCCAGACGTGCGGGTCACGCGCTGCGATCGCGGTGATCTTCTCCCGCGTGCGATCTGCCGAGGCGTTGTCGATGAAGATGTGCTCGTAGTCGTACTGGGGAAGCGCAGCGAGCACCGCGGCGATGCGGGCGTGCAACTCGTCGACGTTGTCTTCTTCGTTGTAGCAGGGTGTGACAATGGAGACGAAAGGCATGGGTCAAACATAGCCCGCGCCCCGACGTGGGGCCGAGACTCCCGGACCGACGGAGTCTCACCGCCGCCTCACCTCGCCCTCCTCCTCCCCCCCACCGCCCAGAGCCCGATCAGCACGATCCCCACTGCGTCGCCGCCGCCCTTGTCGCCACACCCGCAGCGTCGGCCCCCGCCCGTTCCCGTGTCCCCCGGATCGGGCTCCAGATCCGGCACGTCGAGCACGGCACCTTCTGCCGTGGCCTCGATCCCGTCCACGCAGAGATCCTCACCAAGCTGGCCAGCGACCTCCACGTGATGCCACGCGTCGGGGAGCGCCCCCGATCGCCAGATCTCCCCCTGCGCGTCGTCCACCACGCTCCCGCCGACGGTCGCGACCTGGGCGCCGTCGATCCGGACGATCGCCTGGCTCTGCCCGCCGGCGCGCCCGAGCACCCGCACGCGTGAGCCGCGCACCAGCACGCGGATCGCGCTCGCAGGCCGCATCGAGGCGCAGCTACCCAGGGCGGCTGCCGGATCGTCCTTCGTCACGACGCCCTCGGTCTCTGCAAACCCGCTGGAGTTGTCGACGCGCTCGTACCGGCCGAACCGCGCGTCGCCGTCGGCGTTGTAGAGCCAGCCCCCGTCGTAGGTGGCGAGCAGGACGTCCGGGTGGGCGGCGAAGCCGGGGCGAACAGCGACAGCCGGGACGGCCGCGGGAAGGTCGATGCCGGTGTCGGACCAGGTCGCGCCCACGTCGTCGCTGCGCAGGACTCGCGCGCCGCGCGTCGTCGCGACGAGCGTGTCGTCGTCTGCACGGGAGAGGGTGAACACCGGGTCGTCGGAGCCATCCCACACGAGCTCCGCCGATCCGCCCACCGTGCGCCAGATGCCCTGGTCCTCGACGGCGGTGAGTTCGACCTCGCCCACGTCCAGCATGGCAATCACCCGGTCGCTGGAGTCGCTCACCGTCTGCCAGGTGGCACCGCTGTCCGCCGAGCACACGAGGAGGTCGCCGCCCGTCACGCACAGTCGCTCGGTCGTGTCGTAGAAGTTGTCCCACTCCACGCCGGGATCGAGCCCCTCGACGTCGGACCAGGTCACGCCTCCATCCCGGCTGACGGCCGCGTTGGTGGACACTCCGAACGCGTTCCCGGCAACGGGCACGCCGGCCTGCCAGAGCGACCCGTCCGCGATCACGGTCCAGCCGTGGCAGGCAGAGCCGCACGCGACGTCCACGTCCTCCCAGGTGCGCCCACCGTCTCGGCTGCGGGCGAGCGTGTGGTTCGCGTCGATGTACACGCGCTGCGGATCTCCGGGCGCGTAGAGGATCTGCTGGATGTTGGGGGCGGGAACGCCGATGCCGGTGGAGGACCAGGTGCGCCCGCCGTCCTCGCTCCGGTCGACGCCGCCCGAGAACCCGCCCATCAGCACGACGCCGTCATGGTCGAAGTCCGGGGAGAACGCGATGCCGCGGAGCAGGTCCGGCGCCAGCACGGCCCGCTTCGTCCAGGTCGCGCCCCCGTCGGTGGTGAACGCGAACCCTGCCCAGCCGGCCTGGATGATGTGATCTCCCGCAATCGTGAGGGTGCTGGTGGTCTCGTCGTCGTCGCGCGCGCCCCCCGCCCCGCCGAAGCTCGAGTCCAGGGGGGCTGCGATGTCGGTCCAGGTGCGGCACTGGTCCGTCGAGACCGCGGGCCCCCGGCCGGCGGAGGCCACCAGGAGCCTCGACCCGTCTGCCGCCAACGCGACCACCGAGGGGTGGTCGGCGCCTGCATAGGGCGTGGCACCGCAAGCGGACCATGCAGCCCCATTCCAGCGCCAGACCGAGCCGTCCGCCGTGCCTGCGTAGACGGCGTCCGGGGCCGCGAGCGCGCGGGTCACGGTCCCGACGGGGCTTTCGATCGGCGCCCAGGCCCCCACCCCGCCGTCCACCCACACCCCCTGCCCCACGGCAGCGAAACCGCCCGGGCCGAAGCTCACGTCCACGAAGGCTTCCCCCGATCCTACGGTCTCCAGCGCGCCGACCCCTCCGACCCGAAGCCCGTCGTCCGTGGCGATCGCGAGCCCGTCACCCGACGCGACGTGCGCGGCCACGCCATCCAGCGCGGCCTCGTTCCACGTGCCGCCAGCGTCCACCGACCACCAGTACCGGTCCTCGGCGAGGAGGATCACCTCGCCCGCGTTGGTCCAGCCCGCGTCGAGGAGCACGTCACGCGTCGGGTCGCCCCCCACTGCGGACCACGTGTCCCCCCCATCGGTGCTCTCGAGGAGCTCACTCGCTCCGCCGTAGTCGTGCGTGCAGAACCAGGGCAGGTCCTCGGCGAGCCCCGGATCGCTGGCGAGAGCCGGGATCACCGAGTGCGGGACGTGGGCGAACGCCAGACCGACGAAGAAGAGCATCGCCTACACTACTCGGCTCGGAGCCCTGCGTCCGCTCAATCGCCGACCTCCTCGGACACCCGCTCCTTCCTCCCACTGAGGTAGGTCCGGTACCGCAGTACGCCTTTCGAGATCGAGAGGTAGATCCCGAACCGGTTCAGGCCGATGCGAAACCCGCGGACCCCGATGGAGACCCCGAACCCGGCGCGCGAGAGGTTCAGGCGCAGGGGGCCGAACCGGAAGCTCTTCGAGAAGTAGAAGCCCATCGCTATCCCCAGGGCAGGCGGTGCGAACTCGTCAGCAGCTCCCGGGCCGCGGCGAGCGGGGCCGGACGCGCAAAAAGGTAGCCCTGGCAGAGCCGGCCCCCCATCGCGCGGTAGGCGTCACGCTGCCCTGCGGTCTCGATGCCCTCCATCACCACCGCGCGCCCGAGGGTGGCTGCGAGGCCGACGATCGCGAGGATGAGCTTGTGCCCGTCGCCCATCTCCTCCATCTTGCGGGCGAACGAGTGATCGATCTTCAGGGCATCGAACGGGAGCTGGTTCAGGTAGGCCAGCGACGAGTAGCCGGTGCCGAAGTCGTCGAGGAAGAGCCCTGCGCCGAGCTCCTTGCACGCACGCACCGCATCGCGGGCTGCCGGGCTCTGGATGAGCACCCCCTCCGTCATCTCGAGGTGCAGTCGGTTCGGGGCGCCCACCGTGCGAACGGCGCGCCGGACGGTCTCGAGCAGACCAGGCGAGTCGAGCTGCCGACCGGACACGTTGACGCTCATGAACCGGGGCTCTCCCGGCATGTCGTCCAGCTCGCAGAGCGCCCGCGCGCCCTCGTCGATCACCCACTCCCCGATCGGCACGATCAACCCGCTCGCCTCGGCCAGCGGGATGAAGTCTGCCGGGGAGACGAGGCCCCGGTCGGGATGCCGCCAGCGCACGAGGGCCTCGAACCCGGCGACCGTGCATGCGTCGAGGTCGACGATCGGCTGATACCAGAGCTCCAGCTCCCGCCGCTCCACGGCTCCGGCAAGCTCGCCCTCGAGGCGCATGCGCTCGATCGCGACCACGGAGGCGGGACGCTCGTGCACGGGGTCCTGGATCTCCCGACGAAAGTGACGCATCGCCTGTGTGAGCAGGAGCGAGAGGACGGGGTCGGCACGGCTCATCCGCTCCGCGATCTGGGCGTTCGTCACCTGCGCGAGCTCCGTCCGCTCGGCAGCGATGGCCGTGGCCGTGCGCGGTCCGCCGTCGATGAGCGCGAGCTCCCCGAGCATCTCCCCGGGCCCGAGCACGTTCACCAGCGCGTCCACCCCGCGGCGCACCGCCTTGATGTGCACCGCGCCGCTCACGATGATGTAGGCGTCCTGCCCCTCGTCGCCCTGGGTGAACAGGACCTCTCCGGGCGCAAGGACGATACGCTGGGACATGTGCCGTACGTTATGGCGCGACGCCGCGTCGGGCCAGTACACCGCGAGCGGCCTGCCTTCCCCCGCACCCCGGAGCCCATGTTGCCGACCACATCCACCCGGAGGCCCCCCACCGGAAGTCCCGGCATCTACAGCCTGCAGGAGATCCGGGGATCCGCACACCCGGACGACCGCGCACCCGGCCTCCTGATCGAGGTCCCCCACGGGGCCACCCGGACCCTCCACTACACGGAGCTCCGCAGCCGGCTCACCGGCGACATCGCCGCGGACCTCATCGACTTCTTTCACGTCAACACCGACGCGGGCGCGCCCGAGATCGCCATTGCGACGGCGCAGGCATGGGTCGCCCGGTTTCCGGAGCGCAGCGCCTGGGTGCTGTGCAGCGAGATCCCCCGCACGTTCATCGACTGCAACCGCGTGATCGGCGCCTCCAGCGAGTCCTTCCGCGAGGGCAAGGTCACGCCCGGCGTGCCGCCCTGGATCACCGCTCCATCGGATCTCTCGCTGCTCACCAGCCTGCACCAGGCCTACGTGGACGCCGCCACGATGGCGATCGACACCGTGTGCCGGCCGGGGGGCACTGCGCTGCTGCTCCACACCTACGCCCCGCGATCCGTAGACGTGGAGGTCGACTCCGGGATCGTCGCAAACCTGCACCATGCCTACCTCCCCGACGTGGCTGCCACGTGGCCGCTTCGACCCGAGGTCGACGTCATCGGCAGGGGACTCGACGGCACATTGCTGATCGACCCCGGCCTGCTCCAGCGTCTGGTCACCGGATTCGCTGCGGTGGGCATCACGGCTGCCTCGGGGGAGACCTACCCCTTGCACCCGAGCACCTGGGCGTTCCACCACGCGGCCCGGCACCCTGGACGCGTGCTGTGCATGGAGGTGCGCCGCGACCTCGTGGCCGATCCCTTCACGCCATTCGCGGAGATGAAGATCTCCGGCGCGCAGGCGCAGCGGATCGGGCAGGTCGTGGCATCGGGGCTCTGACGGCGGCAGCTGGCCGCCGGCGCGCTTCCGCTCGCGGCAAAGACGGTAAGAGGCGGGACGAGCCACCCGTCCGATGCCCGCCCCCCCTCCCCCCGGCCGTGCTGCGGTCGTCGACGCCGTACGAGGCGCCGCGATCCTGGCGATGATCGCCTACCACGCAGCGTGGTTCGCCACGGAGGAGGGGTTCGCCCAGATCGACTTCGGCGCCGCGGGCTGGAGAGCGTACCAACGAACGGTCGCCGGCACGTTCTTCCTCCTGGTGGGAGTGAGCGTGCGGCTCGCCGGTGAAAATCAGGTGAGGTTTTCGCACTTCGCTTTCCGCAGCGCACGCATCGCCGGTTGCGCCGCAGTCGTGAGCGTCACGAGCCTGGTCCTCGACCCGGGCCGGTTCGTCACCTTCGGTGTCCTGCACTGCATCTTCGTGAGTTCGATGCTGGCCTGGCCCCTGCGTCGTGCGGGCTTTTCGGCCCTCCCGCTGGCCCTCGGATGGCTCGTGCTCGCGGGGCTGCCGGGCGACCCGCGCTTCGACACCCCGCTGCTGCGGTGGACGGGCCTGGGCTCGGCGGGTGTGCCAACCTTCGACTTTCAACCTTTTGTCCCCTGGTTCGGGCTCGTGCTCCTGGGCGTGGTCGCAGCCACCGTGATGCCCGCGACGCTCTGGACGTGGCGCGCGAAACATTCGGACCCGCTCGGCTGGCTCGGACGCCGCTCGCTTTTCCTTTACATGGCCCATGTTCCCGTACTCATGGGGCTGTCAAAATCGATCCGCTGGTGTCTACTTCAGTCTTTCTGATTCGCTGGCCGCCATGTTATCGTAAGGTTCTCACCCTTTACTCAGGAGTACGGACCATGCTCACCCGCTCTTCGTACGCACGCTCGCCCCGGTCCCTGCTCATGCTCCTCAGCCTCGTCGCCTGCCAGGGTGCGGTGCCGGGCCTCGACCGGGCCGGGTCCGCGCCGGCCGGCCTGCCGGAGGCAGTGGTCATGTCCGCCGCACCCTCCGCCGCCGTGGCGTCCTCCACCGAAACCCCCGCCGGGTGGATGACCGAGATCTACACCCGTACGGACGCCGCCACGCGCGCCTTCCAGGCGTCGGATGGACGGTACGTGGCACGCAACGAAGCGCTCGACTACGACGTGCGCGTGGATGCCGCCGGGCTTCGCGTCGTGCACGGCGAGGACCAGATCGGGCTGGCGTTCACGGCGTGGGGCCGTGCGGAAGCGATGGACACCGTGCAAGCCGTGGCTCCCGGCCTGGACTGCAGCCGCGACGGGGAGATGCTGCCCGATGGGCAGTGCGCGCGCGAGGTCACCTTCGACCATGAAGACGGCGCGACGCAGTGGGTGAGCAACTCCGCGGGCGGACCGATGCAGGGGTGGACGCTGGACGCCCGCCCGGAAGGCAGCGGCCCGGTCGTGTTGGAGGTAGCGGTCGACGGCGCCACGGCTTCCATCGACGGCGATGCTGTCCGCCTCGTCGGCGATTCAGGGCAGGTCTACCGGTACCATGACCTGGCGGCCTGGGATGCGAACGGGGAAGCCCTGGGCGCATGGTTCGAGGTGGTGGGCGACAGGATCCAGATCGTCGTCGACGACACCGACGCCACCTGGCCGATCGAGATCGACCCGGCGATGGACAATGGGGCCGACGTCACGCTGGCAGGCACTGCGACCTCCGGGTTCCTCGGCATCTCCGTGGCATCCGCCGGCGACGTGAACGGCGACGGCGTGGACGACGTCATCGTCGGCTCCTCGGGCGAGAACAGCCGCTACGGCGCGGCCCGGATCTACTTCGGCGGGGCATCGATGGACGCCGTTGCCGACGTCACGATCCTCGGCACCGTGTTCGGCGACATGGGGCGGTGCGTCGCTCGCGCGGGCGACCTGAACGCAGACGGCTACGACGACGTGCTCGTGGGCTCGCCCAACGAGAGCGGCAGCCTCGGCGCGGTGCGGATCTACTACGGTGGCGCGTCGATGGACACGAACGCCGACGCCACGTTCATCGGCACCGACACCGCGGGGAGCTTCGGGCGTTCGTCCGCAGCGGCAGGCGACGTGAACGGCGACGGGTACGACGATCTCATCATCGGGGCCTTCGGCGAAGGCAGCGGCCTCGGCGCCGCGCGCATCTACTTCGGCAGCACGTCGATGGACAGCACCGCCGACATCACCATCACCGGCGGTGCCGTGGCCGGGTACCTCGGCCGCTCGGTCGCGTACGCCGGAGACGTGAACGGCGACGGCTTCGACGACATCGTGGTCGGGTCCTACCTGGAGAGCTCCGGGCTCGGCGCAGCCCGCGTGTACTACGGCAGCACGAGCATGGACAACTCCGCAGACGTCGTCATCAGCGGCACTGCCGTGGGTGGGCGCATGGGGTACTCGGTCGCCCGGGCCGGAGACGTGAACGCCGACGGGTACAGCGACCTCGTCATCGGGGCGTACCAGGAGAATTCGGGCAAGGGCGCCGCGCGCATCTACTACGGTGCCGCGGGCACCATGGACTCCACGCCAGACATCGTCATCCAGGGCACCGATTCGAACGGCCAGATGGGCGAGTCGGTGGCGTACGCGGGAGACACGAACGGCGACGGCATCGATGACGTCGTCGTAGGCTCCTTCAACGAGGCCTCGGGCAAGGGCGCCGCGCGCGTGTACGTGGGCGGTCCCACGATCGACAACGTGGCGGACGTCACGATCCTCGGGACCGACGCCACGCCTGGCTACCTCGGGTACAGCGTCGCCTACGCCGGCGACGTGAACACCGACGGGCTCGCGGACATCGTCGTCGGCGCGTACAACGAGTCCTCTGGCCTCGGCACCGCGCGGATCTACTTCGGCAGCGACGACGACGTGGACAACGATCTGGTGCTCGGCGCCAGCGACTGCGACGACAACGATCCGGCCATCGGCTACCCGATCACCCGCTACGTCGACAGCGACGGCGACGGCTACGGCACCACGGTCAGCGCCGCGGCCTGCCCGGCAGACCCTGCATACGCCGACAACTCGGACGACTGCGACGACACCAACGCGGCGATCAACCCGGGCGAGGTCGAGATCTGCGACCCCTTCCAGACCGACGAGGACTGCAACGGCTTCGCGGACGACGAAGACCCGACCACGACGGACACCACGACGTACTACGGCGACGCCGATGCCGACGGCTACGGCGGCCCCTTGAGCGGCGGCTACTGCATCATGCCGAGCGACTATGTCGCGAACTCGGACGACTGCGACGATGCCAACGCCGCCATCCACCCCGGCGCGACCGAGATCTGCGACCCGGCGAACGAGGACGAGGACTGCAACGGCGTCGCCGACAACAACGATCCCGCAGCGATCGGGCTCTCGACCTTCCACCTCGACGCCGACGGCGACAACTACGGCGGCACCTCGATCACCGACGCGTGTGACGTCCCCGCCGGCTACGTCGACGACTCCACCGACTGCGACGACACCAACCCCGCGATCAACCCCGGCATGACCGAGGTGTGCGACGATCGCAACCTCGACGAGGACTGCAGCGGTACGTCGGACAACAACGATCCCGGCGCGATCGGCACCGTCGCCTACTTCGTGGACGGGGACGGCGACACCTACGGCAGCACGACCTCCTCCAACTTCTGCGACATCCCATCCGGCTACAGCACGAACAACACCGACTGCGACGACACCAACCCGTCGAGCTACCCGGGCGCGACCGAGGTCGTCGGCGACAGTGTGGACGAGAACTGCGACGGGGGCGAGATCTGCTACGTCGACGCAGACTACGACGGCTACCGCCCGGACCTGACGTCGACCATCGTCTCGGCCGACACGAACTGCACCGATTTTGGCGAAGCCACCAACACCGAGCCTGCCGGGGACTGCAACGACGCCTCTGCGGCCTACAACCCCGGGGCTTCTGAGACCGTCTGCACCGATCCGAACGACTACAACTGCGACGGCTCCGTCGGGTTCGTCGATGCCGACGGCGACGGCTACGCCGCTTGCGACGACTGCGACGACACCGACCCCTCCGTGCACCCCGGGGCGACCGACGCCCCCGGTGACGGCGTCGACAGCGACTGCAACGGCACCGAGCTCTGCTACGTGGACGTCGATGGAGACGGGTACCGGGCCGACGGGGCCACGGTGGCCGGCGTAGGCGTCGCCTGCGATCAGCCCGGCGAGGCGCTCGCAACGGATCCTGGCGGCGATTGCGACGACACCGACCCGAGCCGCAATCCTGGCGCCACGGAGATCGTCGGCGACGGCATCGACGAGGACTGCAACAGCGTCGAGGTCTGCTACGTCGACGCGGACGCAGACGGCTATCGACCCGACGAGACGTCCACCGTCATCTCGGCAGACGCCGACTGCGTGGATCGCGGGGAGGCCCTGGGCACGGTGCCCACCGGCGACTGCGACGACAGCTCACCGGCGTACAACCCCGGCGCGACCGAGGCGGACTGCACCGATCCGAACGACTACAACTGCGACGGGTCGGTCGGCTACGCCGACGCCGACGCGGACGGCTGGGCCGCGTGCGACGACTGCGACGACACCAACGCCACCGTGAACCCGGACGGCACCGAGCTCCCCGGGGACGGACTGGACAGCAACTGTGACGGCTCCGAGACCTGCTACGTCGACTTGGACGATGACGGCTACAGGCCGGACACCACCTCCACCGTGACAGGCGTGGGGATTGCCTGCGATCAGACCGGCGAGGCGCTCGCCACGGACCCTGCTGGGGACTGCGACGATGCGGACGCCACCCGCAACCCCGGAGCCACCGAGATCGTCGGGGACGGCATCGACGAGAACTGCGACAGCGACGAGACCTGCTACGTCGACGCCGACGGCGACGGCTACCGCCCGGACGAGACGTCGACCGTGGATTCGGCCGACGACGACTGCGCGGACCCCGGCGAGGCCCTGAGCACCGCGCTCACCGGCGACTGCGACGACACCTCGACGGCGTACAACCCCGGCGCCACCGAGGCGGACTGCACCGATCCGAACGACTACAACTGTGACGGGTCGGTCGGCTACACCGACGGCGATGCGGACGGATGGAGCGCGTGCGAGGACTGCAACGACGCGAACGCGACCGTCAACCCGGACGGGACCGAGCTTCCCGGGGACGACCTGGACAGCAACTGCGACGGTTCCGAGATCTGCTACGTCGACGTCGACGATGACGGCTACCGTCCGGACGAGAAGTCCACGGTGCCGGGCGTAGGGCTCGCGTGTGATCAGACCGGGGAGGCCCTCGCCTCCGACCCCATTGGCGACTGCGACGACACCGATCCCGCCCGGAACCCCGGTGCCATCGAGATCATCGGGGACGGCATCGACGAGAACTGCGACACGGACGAGACCTGCTACGTCGATGCCGACACCGACGGCTACCGGCCCGACGAGACCTCCACGGTGGAATCGGCAGACGAGGACTGCGCGGATGCTGGCGAGGCGTTGAGCACAGCGCTCACGGGCGACTGCAACGACACCTCCACGGCCTACAACCCCGCCGCCATCGAAGACGACTGCTCCGATCCGAACGACTACAACTGCGATGGCTCGGTCGGGTATGCGGATGCCGACGGGGACACCTTCGCGGCCTGCGACGACTGCAACGATGCAGATGCCACCATCAACCCCGACGGGACCGAACTGCCGGGCGATGGGCTTGACAGCAACTGCGATGGCGCGGAGATCTGCTACGTCGATGTGGATGACGACGGCTACCGGCCGGACGACACCACGACGGTCGACGGGGTCACCCTCGCCTGTGACCAGCCCGGCGAGGCGCTGGCCTCGGATCCCGACGGGGACTGCAACGACGAAGACGCCGCCATCAACCCGGGCGCGACCGAGCTTGCCGGCGATGGCGTCGACTCGAACTGCGACGGTGGGGAGCTCTGCTACGTCGATGCCGACGACGACGGCTACCGCCCCGACGAGACCTCGACCGTCGAGTCGCCGGATGCGAACTGCACCGATCGCGGCGAGGCCGACGCCACGGAGCCCACGGGCGACTGCGACGACGGCGACGTCGCGTACCACCCCGGTGCCGACGAATCGGACTGCGAGGATCCGAACGACTACAACTGCGACGGGTCCGTCGGGTACGACGACCTCGACGAGGATGGCTTTGCAGCCTGCATGGAGTGCAACGACGCGAACGCCGACGTGAACCCCGACGCCGTCGAGGTGTGCAACGGCATCGACGACAACTGCGACAACATCATCGACACCGACGCCGTCGATCAGACCACCTGGTATGCAGACGCCGACGCCGACAGCTACACGAACCCGGATGTCGAAACCCAGGCCTGCGAGCCTCCGGACTACTTCGCGGCTGCCAGCGACGAGGACGACTGCGACGACTCGAACGCGACGGTCAACCCCGGCGCCGAGGACATCCCCGACGACGGCATCGACCAGAACTGCGACGGCGTGGACGGCACCGACACCGGGGACACCGCGGTTGTGGACAGCGGTTCGATCCAGGGCGGCGGAGGCGTAGGCTGCGCGACGGTGGACACCGACGCGGCCGGCTGGGCGCTTGGGCTGGTCGGGCTCATGGCGCTCCGGCGCCGCCGGAGCTGACGGTCCTCGCGCGCCTGTGTCCGACACTCCCGACATCCTCGACGCCGCGATCGGCGCGCTCCACGCGGCGCGCGCGACCAACTCCGGGCGTTGGGCGCCCGCCGTGGAGGCGCTCGCCCAGGCCGACGTGGTCTGGTGCTCCGGGATCGGAAAGAGCGGCCTCGTCGCCCGCAAGCTGGCGGGCACGCTCGCCTCCCTCGGGCGCCGGGCCCTCTTTCTGCACCCCGTCGAGGCGCTGCACGGCGATGGCGGCGCCGTACGACACTCCGACGCGCTGGTCGCCGTCTCGCAGAGCGGTCACACCCCTGAGCTGCTCCGCCTCGTGGGGGCGTTGGAGCTGCCCGTGGTGGCGCTCACCCGTACAGACACCCCCCTCGCGGCCCTGTCCCGCGCCGTGATCGACACGAGCGTGCCGTTCGAGGCTGGGGGCGCCCTCCCCGCCACCGCTTTCACCGTCGCAGTCACGCTGGCCGACATGCTCGCATTCCAGCTTGGCGGTGAGGTGCGGCACCCCGGGGGCTACATCGGCGCCATGTCCCGGCCCGTGCGGGACTACATGATCCCTGCCCCGCTCGTGCCCCGCGATGCGCTGGTGATCGATCTGATCACCCGCCTCGGCTCCGGGGCCGTGCTGCTCGAAGGCGGCGGGATCTTCACCGACGGCGACCTCCGCAGGGCCGTAGGCCGCTCACCTGCCGCGCTCCAGCAATGCGTCGCGGAGCTGTGCACCGCCTCACCCGTCACGGTCGAGGCGCATGAGCCGGCGCGGGTCGCGCTCGAGCGGATGGAGCGCCGGGACTCCCAGATCTCGGTGCTCCCCGTGGTGGAGAACGGCCGGTACGTTGGGCTCGTGCGATTGCACGATCTGGTACGGGCCGGGCTGGGCCTGTAGCTTCGGGCGGTGCTACGTGCACCCGCGCATGAACTACGGTTTTGTCATCGACACGCGCTCGTGTATCGGCTGCCACGCCTGCTCCACCGCGTGCAAGAGCGAGAACGAGGTCCCACTCGGCGTGAACCGCACGTGGGTGAAGTACACGGAGACCGGGCGCTTTCCCGACACACGCCGGGCGTTCCAGGTGACACGGTGCAACCATTGCGCGAACCCTCCGTGCGTGCGGATCTGCCCGGTCACGGCGATGTATCAACGCAACGACGGCATCGTGGAGTTCGACTCCTCGGTGTGTATCGGGTGCAAGGGCTGCCTGCAGGCCTGCCCGTACGACGCCATCTACATCGACCCCGACAGCGGCACAGCCGCCAAGTGTCACTTCTGCGGCCACCGGGTCGAGAACGGCCTCGAGCCGGCCTGCGTGGTGGTGTGCCCGACGCATTCGATCATCGCGGGCGACATGGACGATCCCCGCGCCGAGATCAGCCGGGTGCTCGCCCGCAACGACACCACGGTGCGCAAGCCGGAGCAGGGCACCTCCCCCAAGCTGTTCTACATCAGCGGGACGGACGTCGCGATGCACCCCACAGCACTCCCGCGCGAGCCGGAGGGCCTGATGTTCGCCGAGGTGCTCGACGCGCACGGGCACAATCCCTCGCCCGGCTACGGCGACGCGAAGCACTACGAGGTGCACCTGAGGCTGGGGGACGGGCAGGACTTCCCCAGCCTGAGGACCTCGGCTTCGGGCACCCCGATCCGCGACCCCGGTGAGCAGGGCGTGCCCGGCGGCGGTCCGATCCAGATCCAACCGGGAACGATGGCCGGGCACATGGTCTCGCAGGTGTCCAACACCGTGTTCCACAAGGTCCCGTGGCACTGGCAGGTGCCGGCGTACACGGTGACAAAGGCGATCGGCACCGGCACGTTCGGGCTGCTCGCGCTGTCCGTGCTCAAGGTCAGCGACGCCGCGTCGACCGGCGCGGGGCTCGCGGCCGGGTTCGTCGGGCTGATCGCGACCCTCTTGACCACTGCGCTGCTGGTCGGGGATCTCGAGCGACCCGAGCGGTTCCTGCGCATCCTGACGCGCCCGCAATGGAAAAGCTGGCTCACACGGGGGGCGTTCCTGTTGGTCGGGTTCTCGATGAGCTCGACCTTGCTGCTCGCAGCCCAGGTGGCAACCTTTTGCGGCGTGACGGGAGGGGTACTCGGAGCCGTCTGGTTCGGGGCCGCAGCGCTCACCCTGCCGCTCGCGATCGGCGCAGCCATCTACACCGCGTTCCTCTTTGCGCAGTGTGAGGGTCGAGACCTGTGGCAGAGCCCGCTGCTCCCCCCGCAGATGCTGGTGCACGCCGGCATGATGGGGAGCGCCGTGCTCGGCGTCGTGACCGCCTTCGCCCCGAGCCAGCGGATCGCTGGTTGGGCCTTCGGCATGCTCGCGCTCACGCTGATCGTGGACCTCTTCCTGATCCTTGCCGGCGAGTTCGCAATCCCACACGCGAGCGAGTCGGCGGCGAAGGCGGCCCACGCGATATCGCATGGGAAGTACGCGCGGCAGTTCTGGGTGGGCGCCATCCTGTTCGGGCACATCGTCCCGCTGATCCTGCTCGCTGCTTCCGTTTGGACAGCCCCGCAGCCCTACGCGGGCTCGTTCCTCGTCGCCGTCGCTGGCGTCCTCGCTGCCATCGGCCTGTACCTCTATGAGCACGCCTTCGTGATGGCCCCGCAGGAGATCCCCAACTCATGAAAGCGTCCGCCCTGGAGAGTTTTCTCGCCTCGATGCTTGGGCTCCAGCGGCCCGTGCCGGCCCCCGCCACCGGCCCGACCAACGTGGCCGGGGAGGCCATGCCCGCCTATTCGGTGGACCCGGGCGTACCCATCCCGCTCACCGAGGTCCACCACCCTGACGGCCGCTTGAGTCGCTACCCACCCCCGGAACACTGGGCCGACTGGGTGGAGCATGACGGTGCCCGCTGGCCCGAGAAGGTGCCCCGCCGGTACACGCTGGTCCCGACCATCTGCTTCAACTGCGAGAGCGCCTGCGGGCTGCTCGCCTACGTGGACAAGACCACCTTCGAGGTCCGCAAGTTCGAGGGCAACCCCGCCCATCCGGGGAGTCGCGGACGCAACTGTGCGAAGGGCCCGGCAACGCACAACCAGACCTACGACCCCGAGCGGATCCTCTACCCGCTCAAGCGGGTCGGGGAGCGCGGCGAAGGCAAGTGGAAGCGCGTGAGTTGGGACGAGGCGCTCACCGACATCTCAGAGCGAATGCGGGAGAGCAGAAAGGTACGCAGGACGGGGATCATGTACCACGTCGGCCGTCCTGGGGAGGATCACTACACCAATCGAGTCATCACCGCCTGGGGTGTGGACGGACACAACTCCCACACCAACATCTGCTCGGCCGCGTCGCGCGCCGGGTACGCGTTCTGGTCCGGCGCCGATCGCCCCAGCCCGGACCACGCCAACGCCCGCACCGTGCTGCTCGTATCTTCCCACCTGGAGACCGGGCACTACTTCAACCCCCACGCACAGCGCATCATCGAGGCGAAGATGAACGGCGCGAAGATCATCACCCTCGATCCCAGGCTCTCCAACACGGCTGCCAAGAGTGACTGTTGGCTGCCCACCTGGCCGGGCAGTGAGTCCACGCTGCTGCTCTCGATCGCCAATCACCTGCTCCGCACCGGGAAGTGGGACCGAGAGTTCGTCCGGCGGTGGGTCAACTGGAGGACCTTCCTCACCGACGGCGCCTCTGTCGTCCGTGCATCGGGCCTGCCCGAAGCGCAGAAGGCCGCGGTGCTGTCCGCGATGCCAGGCAATGAGGGCGCGGAGCTCACCTTCGAGCAATTCGAGACGGCGTTGAAGGCCCTGTACGCGGGCTTCACCTTCGAACTGGCTGCGGCCGAGTCGCAGGTGGACATCGCCCGGATCGAGGAGGCAGCCCGCTACGTCGCGCAGGCCGGAAACAGGCTCGCGGCGCACGTCTGGCGGTCCGCGAGCATGGGCAACCGCGGCGGCTGGCAGGCCGCCCGCTGCCTGTTCTTCCTGAACGTGCTGACAGGCAGCGTGGGGACCGAGGGCGGCACCTCGCTCAACACCTGGAACAAGTTCGTGCCGAAGGCCTACAAGAGCCCGCCCGCGTTCGACGCGTGGAACGAGCTCCACATGCCGCACGAGTACCCGCTCGCGTTCTACGAGATGTCCTTCCTGTTGCCTCACTTTCTCGACGAGGGGCGGGGCGACGTCGACGTCTATTTCACCCGCGTGTACAACCCGATGTGGATCAACCCCGACGGCTTCATGTGGATGCAGGCGTTGCGCGATCCCGAGAAGATCAAGTGCCACGTCGCGCTCACCCCCACGTGGAACGAGAGCGCCTGGTTCGCCGACTACGTGCTCCCGATGGGCCACGCGGGCGAACGCCACGATTTGATGAGCCAGGAGACGCACTCGGGGATGTGGGTCGGGTTCCGGCAGCCGGTGCGCCGAGTCGCGATGGAGCGGGCTGGCAAGAAGGTGAAGTACACCTGGGAGTCGAACCCGGGCGAGGTGTGGGAGGAGTCTGAATTCTGGGTCGACCTCACCTGGCGGATGGACCCGGACGGCTCACTTGGGATCCGGCAGTGGGTCGAGTCTTTGAAGGAGCCGGGAACGCCTGTCACTCAGGACGAATACTGGGCTTGGATGTTCGAGAACTCTGTCCCAGGCCTGCCCGCGGCCGCGAAGGCGGAGGGGCTCTCCCCCCTCGCCTACATGCGCAAGTATGGGTGCTTCGAGCTCAAGGAGACCAACTACCTCCCCTACGAGCACGTGGTCCCCGGCACGGCTGCAACGGTCTCGGCCGAGGGCCTCGCCACCGACGCCGCCGGGGCCCGCCTCGGCGTCCTCGTGGACGGCGTCGTGCGCGCCGGCTTCACGACGCCCTCGGGAAAGCTCGAATTCTTCAGCCCGACCCTCCACGACTGGGGCTGGCCCGAGCTCGAGTACACCGTGCCCTGGACGCTCGACAGTCACGTCCATCCCCGGGAGATCGATCGGGCGAAGGGCGAGATGATCCTGCTGCCCAACTTCCGGCTGCCCCACCTCATCCATACGCGGTCCGCCAACGCCAAGTGGCTCTACGAGATCGGCCACACCAACCCGGTTTGGATCCACCCCGAGGACGCCACCCGACTGGGCGTGCACACGGGCGAACTGTTGCGCGTGGAGACCGAGATCGGCTGGTTCATCGACCGTGCGTGGGTGACGGAGGGCATCAAGCCCGGCATGATCGCGATGAGTCACCACCTCGGGCGCTGGCGCCTGCAGGAGGACACCGGCGGCAACAAGGGCACCACCGCGCTCGCCAGCCTTGACGAGGACGGAAAGGGCGGGCACACCCTGCACATGCTCAAGGGCGCCCAGGCCTGGACGGGACCCGACCCGGACACCGCGCGCATCTGGTGGAAGGACGTGGGCGTCCACCAGAACCTCACCCACGCGGTGCAGCCCGACCCGGTGAGCGGCGCACACTGCTGGCTGCAGAAGGCCCTGAGCGTCCGCAAGGCCGTGCCAGGCGAGCGCCACGGGGACGTTTTTGTCGACACGCTCAAGAGCAGGGAGCTGTACCAGCGCTGGCTCGCCCTCAGCCGCTCGGCGGTGGACCACAGCCCGAACGGGGAACGGCGCCCCTACTGGCTGAACCGCCCGCTCAAGCCGGTGCGGGGCGCCTTCAAGCTGCCCGAGAAGCCGTTCGGGCGAACGTGAACACCGGTCTCGCGCTCGCCCGCAGCCGCGGCTATGCCCTGCTCGGAGACCTGTACTCCCACGGGCTGACCGAGCGCTCGCTCGCCGCCTGGCGGCAGGCCCCGGCGGGCGTGCTCGCCGCCCCGGACGCATCGGTGGACCTCGAGGCGACCGCCGAGGCCCACACCAGCCTGTTCCTGATCGAGCTCCCGCCGTTGGAGAGCGCGTTCTGCGCCCCAGACGGGCTCCTCGGCGGCGAGGTGACGGACGCCGTACGCCGGGCTCGGGCGCACGCGGGTCTCGGGGACCCGCTGGACGAGGAGCCGGACCACCTGGGTGCCGAGCTTTCCTGGCTCGCGTTCCTGACCGGCGCAGAGGCCGATGCCCGGCGCGACGCTGTCGACGCGACCCGAATCCTGGAGCTTCAGCGCGAGGCCCTCGACCAGCACCTCCTCCGGTGGATTCCCCAGCTGGTCACGGCCCTGTCCGGGTTCTCGGAGGGAGGGATCGGCGACGAAGGGGCAGACGCGATGTACGTTCGCGGAGCCCGGCTCGCACAGGACCTGATCCTCGACCACCGCCTCGCAGTGGGTGGCACCACCCCGGTGTGGTCCCTGCCCGCAACGGTGGCCGTCCTCGAGGATCCGCGCACCGGCCTGCGCGGCATCGCCGAGCACCTGTGCCTGCCCTGCCAGGCCGGCGGGTACCTCACCCGCACCGCCATCACGCGACTCTCCCGCTCCCTCGACCTGCCGATGACCTTCGGCGCGCGGCCTGACCTGCTGGAGGGTCTGTTCTGCGCCGCGGCCCAGTACGATCGCATCCCCGACCTGTGCACAGCGCTCGACACCGTACTCGGCACCTGGGATGCAGGGTATGCAGCCAGCCCGGCCTCGGGGCCCTGGTGCGATCGTGTGGCGACGACGCGGGGGATGCTGGATCGGCTCGCTCGAGCCTCCCGATCCGGGGGCGGCGCGACGCGACCCTGATAGGGCAAGGGTACGCCGAAAAGAGGCCAAAAACCGGCATGTGGACCCGCGGTCCGGCGCGCGTGGGTGTACAGTCCCTTGCATGAGCGACAAGTCCTACCGCCCACAGGCTACGAACGCGCCCGCACCCGAGACCGACCGCCCAGCGGGCACGTGGGGATCGAACAAGGTGCTCAACGCCAATTCCGCGCCCGGCGGGGGCAACGCCTACGCAGCCAGCCTCGCGGCCTCGCAGCAACCCGAGGAGACCCCGAAGGAGCCCGGGTTCTTCGACAAGATCGGCGCGGTGATGGGCAGCAGCAGCGTCAGTACGATGCTCGGCAGCGCCGGCAAGGGAATCCACTGGGACAACTCCGAGAAGGACGCCAACCGGCTCTCCGCGGACGTGATCGGCAAGGACGAGATCCGGATCCCGAAGCTCCGCATCGCCAGCCTCCAGAAGGAGGGCGTCCAGGCGAACGCGGTACACGCGGACAACATCAAGGTCCGCGAGGAGGACAAGTCGCAGGCGGGGAACTTCCAGGCAAAGATGACGGTCGACGACGCGAGCGCGAAGGACCTGAAGAGCGCGACCCCCCAGATGGCCGCCGCCGGGCTCCAGATCCAGGGGATCACGGTGAAGCGTGACCTCGGCAAGTCCGCCACCTTGACCGACTTCTTCTCCAAGCCCGGGATGACCACGGTAGACGTCGACTCCGCCGCGATCTCCGGGTTGCAGGCGCCGGACATCTCGGCCCAACGGGTGAGCGCACGGAACATCGTGGGCTCCAGCGATGGCAAGAACAGCCAGCTCGGCGTGGGCTCGGCGCAGATGACCGGCCTCTCCACCAACGGCGTCACCTCCCAGAGCACGTCGGTGGACCACTTCACGGCCTCCCAGGGGCCCGGCGGCGCGACGGCGGGCGCGGATGTCGTGTCGGCGTCGAACCTTGGCGCGGGGGGCGTACACGCAGACGCCGCCCGGGCCACGAAGGTCAAGGGGAAAATGGGGAAGGACGGCCTCGGGCTCTCCGCTGCGAACGCTTCCGTCACGGGCCTGAACTCCACAGCGCTCAAGGCGGGGAGCGCCGACGCGAGCGCGCTCACCATCGGCTCCTCGAACGGCTCCGCGACGGTGGGCATGGACCGGGTGGACGCGAGGGCCGTGAGCACGGGCGGGGTGACGATGGACACGCTCAGCGCCCGATCGGTGGCCGGGGCGAAGAGCGCGACCGGCTCCCGACTCTCAGCCGGAAGCCTGGCAGCGACCTCGGTGGAGTCCCCTGCCCTGGGCGCGAAGCAGGCGTCGGCCACCAGGGTGAGCCTCGCCATGGCGAACGGGACGAGCACGATCGGGGCCGGCGGGATCGATGCAACAGGCGTACGCGCCGGCGGTGCGAAGGCCAGCAGGGCCAACGTGACCGGGGGACGCGCGACGATCGGCCCCGGGGGCACCCAGGCCGCCGCAGACACCGCTCACGCCGAGAACGTCACCGCGGGCGACGCCACCCTGGGTGACGTGTCCGCCTCCGCCCTCTCGGCGAACGTGGTCGGTGACAAGACCAGCCTGAAGGTCGGCAGCGCGAAGGCGAAGAAGGCGAAGCTCGGCGACGCCTCGGCCGACACGCTGGACGTCACTGCCGGCAGCGGGTCCATCGCGCCGAAGTCCACCCTGTTCGCGGCAAAGAGCTCGCAGGCCACCAACGTCGCGGTGGGCGCCGCCCACGTGGATCGCCTCGGGGCCTCCGACATCAGCGGGGGGTTGACCGGGGAGAGCACGAGCCTGGCGCTGGGGCGGGCGGACGCGAGTGGCATCAGCGCCGGCTCGGCGAGGGTGAAGTCCGCGAAGGCCGCCGGGGTCAAGGTGGGCGTGGCGAAGGGGACGACCACCGTGGGCGTCGCCGATGCATCGGCCACGGGAGTGCAGACCCAGCAGGCCTCGGCAGACGCGCTGTCCCTGCAGGGTGGCAGCGCGAAGATCGCGCCCACGGGCACCAGCACGGCCGCAGACAGGATCGGCGCAACGGGCGTGACCGTGGGCACGGCGAAGCTCAAGAGCGCGAGCGCGACCGGAGCGAAGCTCGACGTGGATCCCCAGGGGGTCCGCGGCAGCGCCGCGGCGGCCCAGATCTCGGGCGCAGAGGTGGGCGGGGGTTCGGTGGCCAGCGGCGCCCTGACCGGCGCCTCGTTCACCACCGGGGAGCATGGCACCGATGCTGCTGCGGACACAATCCAGGCCAGCGGCGTGAGCGCCGGCGGCGCGAAGGTCGCAGATGCCCGCGCGACCGGGGCGAAGGTCGCTGTGGACAAGCAGGGCGCGCGGGGCGGCGCCTCCACGGCGAGCCTCTCGGGCGCAGAGCTTGGTGGGACGACGCTCGGCGGGGGCTCCATGACCGGCGCCTCGTTCAGCGCCGGTACGCAGGGCACCGACATCGCGGCGGACAGCCTGACGGCGAAGGACCTGACCTCCGGGGGACTCACGATCGGATCCGGCGGCGCGAAGGGCGCGCGGGTCCACTCCGCGCAGGGGAACACGAGTGCCACGGCGCCCGAGGTCTCGGTCGACCACCTGCACGCCGGCGCGTTCGAGGCCGAGAACGTCACGGCGAGCGGCTTCCACACCGACGTCACGGCGACGAAGCCGGGCGTGGATGTCGGCGCGCAGGGCGTCCGCGCATCCGGGCTCGCCGTGGATGCCGGACCCGTGAGCGTCAAGGCAGGTTCCGCGAGCGCCGGCGCCACCGCCGTGCACGTGGGAGCGTCCGAGGGCAAGGCCCCAGCCACGCCGCAGGCCCCTGTCCTGCAACAGGCCGCCGCGCTGATCGGGAACGCCGACCTGCACGCCCAGGCCCCGCTCAACGCCCAGACGATGGGCAGTGGCCTCTCCCGGGCGACCATCAAGCCCGGCACGACTGCCTTCGTCGAGGTCAAGATCGTGGACGGCCAGATCGTCCCCTCCGGCACCAGCGCGAAGTTCGACAAGCCCCTCGACACGTGGGGGTGGACGAGCGTCCCGGGCGTGTACCTGGACAAGAAGGGCAAGCTCTACGCCGACGTCTCGGGGCTGTGGGACCAGAACCTCACGGCGACGGCGAACAGCGCGATCGGCGCGAAGGGCGACAGCGTGCCGCTCTCCGTTCAGGCCGTCGCGGCAGGGTTGTTCCCCACGACCCCTGCCCCCGCCACCGCACCCGGCGTGGCTACGCCCGCAACCGCGACGCCCGCGCCCGCAACTGCAACGTCCACGACCACGACCCCCTCCTCCCAGACGGCGAAGCCTGCGCCCACCGCCGCAGCAAAGCCCGCTGCAGCGGCGGCACCCGATCTGCTCGATCCGAACAACGTGAGCGTACAGGGAACGGTCGGCCTGCGCCCCGGAACCCTCGCGACCGACGGGTTCAGCACGACGCTCGGGAGCGAGCCCGGCGCGAACGTGGCGAGCGTGGACCGGGACGGGGGCCGCTCGATGAGCGCCACCTTCTCCCGCCTCGTGATCGACGCGCTCGGCGTGGACTCGGGTTCGGTTCAGGTGAACATCAAGGACATGAAGGCGAGCGACGCCTCGGTGGGCACGAAGAAGTAGGGCTACTTCCCGTTCTCCCAGGCCCGCACCCGCTCCTGCAGCAGCGGCAGCGTCACCGCCCCGCCTCCAAGCACCACGTCGTGGAACGCGGGCAACGAGAACGCCGGGCCCATCTTCGCCTCGGCCTCCCTGCGCAGATCGCGGATCGTCATCTGCCCGGTCTTGTAGGCGAGCGCCTGCCCCGGCCAGGTGATGTACCGGTCCACCTCGTTGTGGATGTTGTTCTCCGCCAGCGGCGTGCTCTCCATCATGAACTTCTCGGCCTGGGCTCGATCCCAGTGCATCGCGTGGATCCCCGTGTCCACGACCAACCGGGACGCCCGCCAACTGTCGAACGAGAGCATCCCCAACCGGTCCAGATCCGTGGCGTAGAGCCCCATCTCATCCGCCAGGCGCTCGGTGTAGAGCGCCCAGCCCTCCTCGAAGGCCGTGATCTCGAGGTTCCGACGGAAAGCGGGCATCTCGGGTAGCTCGCGGGCGATGGCGATCTGCAGGTGGTGACCGGGGATCGACTCGTGGAACGCGAGCGCCGAGGCCTCGAACCGCGGGCGGGTCTCGGGTTGGTAGGTGTTCACGTAGTAGTACCCAGGCTGCTCGCCGGGGACAAGCTGCTTGTAGTACGCGATCGTGGTGTACGGCGCCTCGTAGCCCGGGATCGGCCGCACCTCGCAGTCCGCTTTGGGCAGGTGCCCGAAGAAGGCCGGGATGCGGGCCTTGGCGGCGGCGAGGTTGGCGTTCGCCTTGGCGAGGATCTCGTCTGCGGTGGAGAACCGCAGCGTCGGGTCGGTGCGCAACTTTGCGAACAGGGTGGGCAGGTCGGAGGTGCCAAACAACTTCTGGCCGAGCACCTGCATCTCCGCGTGGATGCCCTCCAACTCCGAGAGCCCGGTTGCGTGCAGATCCGCGGCGTCGAGCGGCAGGCTCGTGTGGGAGAGGATGAGCGCCTTGTAGCAGGCGTCTCCATCCGGCAGCGCCCAGATCCCGACGCGGTCGTCCCCCCGTGCCACGGGCAACAGTTCGTCGTTCAGGAACGCGCGGTAGCCCGTGAGCGCGGGCACGAGGGCGATCGTGGCGAACTCCAGCACATCGGTGTGGAACCGGCCCTCGACACCGGGCCCCCAATCCGGGTGCGGGGTCTTGAGCGGCTCGGCCGTCGCCCACTCGGCGATCGGCGTGGCCAGGACCGCGTCGATCTGTTGGATCACCAACCGTACCGACGCTGCGTTGGGCGTGCGCTTCTGCGCGATGCCCAGCCGCAGGTTGTCCATGTCGTCCGTGATGTACACCGGGAGCCCCCGAAGCCTGGCGACGTAGTTGGTCGCGTCCTGCGTCGTGACGATGGGCTGCAGATCACCCATGGCCGCGACCATCGTGAGCGCGTTGTTGCGGGCCGAGAGCCCCCACTGGTCCGTGTGGCACACGTCGGTGCCCTGGCCGTCCCGGAGGGTCTCCGTGAACAGCTCGAGCGTCGTGGCGTCGAGTGCGTTCAGTGAGGCCGCCGGGATCGCGTCCGCCCGGGCGAGGAAGCCGTCCCGTGCGTGCTGCGACGCCGTGATCGCAGCCTGGGAGTGCACATCCATGCGGTCGTCGTACCGGTGGTCCCCGAGGCCGGTCGCGGTGGTCGGCGTCTCGATCATCGCGTTCTCCCACTCGTCCGAGAGCAGCTGGCGTAGCCGCGGATCGGCCACGCCCGCGACGGCGTCTGCGTTCAGCGGGGCGGGAGCCTGGCCGGGCGCCGGGTGCATGCAGCCGGTGAGCAGGACGAGAGCGGTGAGCGGGGACAGCTTCATCCGGGGCGGCTATCCCGCGTACGGCGCGAGCAGCTTCAGGAGCACGCCGGCGAAGACGACGTGCCCCTCCGGACCGGGGTGCTGCCAGTCCCTGCTGTCCGGCGGATAGAAGTCCGTGCGTCCGCTCGCCCGCAGCGCCGGCAGGACGCCGAGCCAGGGCAGATCGAGGGCGTGCGCCACCTTCTCCTGCGCGTCGGCGATCGCAGCGTGCTCCTCACACAGCCCCGGCTGGCCCACGCGGGCGCTGCACACGGCCAGATCCGGCTCGGCGAGGACGTGCGGCACGAGCCCCAGCACGAGCAGGGGCACGCCGTGGGCGACCGCCTGGTCTCGCAGGTCCTGCAGGGAGGCGCGATAGAATTCCCAGTCCGGACGGTCCTGGAGTCGGCGGACGAGCACCGCGCCCTCCGCACGGCGGAGCAGCGCCGAGTGTTGGCGGAGCAATGGGGGGAGAAACCCGCCCTCGCCCACCCAGACGTGCCCGCCGTCGACCTCGATGGCGCGCGACGGGACCGGATCGTTGGTGTAGCTCGCGTACACCACGATCTCCGGGGCGTAGGCCCACCCAAGCTCCCGAAGCACCGCGGCCGATTGCCGGATGTCGTAGCCGTAGTGCGCGAGGTTGAGCACCTGCCACGGCGGCCCCAGCGCCTGCTCGACCCGACGCGGGTACGCCTCCTCGGCCGGGCCCGCACCCCAGGTGACCGAGTCGCCAATCACCACTACCCGGCGAACCCCCGCCGCGGGCTCCGGCCGGATCTCCCGCTCGTGAAACCCCCACGCGTTGGTGCCGGCCACGCCCGGCCGCACCGCGAACAGCCGCGGGCTGTCCCACAGGTACTCCAGGCGCCGCTCCCCCTCCCGACACCACGCCTCGACGCCACCGAGGCCCACGAGGGCGAGCGCGGTACCGAAGGCGAGGGCAGCGAGTCGGCGACGCAGCATGGGGCCCGCGAGTAACCGGCCCGGGTGCGGTCGCGCCCTGTTTCCGCCGCGAGCCGCGTGGTAGACTGCCCCAATGTCCACCTTCACCGTCGGGCTTGGCGACTCGGTACAGGCGGCCATCGATGCGGCTTCGAGCGGCGATCGCATCGAGATCGCGGCGGGTTCGTTCCAGGAGGGCATCGACGTCGGCTCGAAGTCGCTGACGCTCGTGGGTGCGGGGTCGGCCAGCACGACCATCGGCGGAACCCGCGCGGCCGTCTGCCTGACGGCTTCGGGTGGGGACCTCGTGCTGCAGGACCTGTCGATCGCGGGGTGCGACACGCTGGTGGCGGCCGCGGGCGGATCGTTCGCGTTCACGAACGTGGAATTGTGGGGGAGTGACGACCCGGGGACGGCCGAGGGGGTGGATTGGACGTGGAACGGGGGTGCGCTCTCGCTGGTGAACGGCCCGCTGACGGTCTCGGACGCGACGGTGAATTGGGACGGGATCGCGATCTCCGACAACACGTCGGCCACCAACACGGTCGTGTTGGAGGATTGTGTGACGGGGTTGGTGGGGCTGGAGATCTGGGACAACAACCTGAGCACTCGGCCGATCGGTCTGATCTACGCGGGCGGGGGCACCGTGGACGCGACCGGGCTGAACGCCCACGACAACGTGATGGCGAACCCCTATGAAGACAACGGCGTGCTCACCGTGGACGGGGGGGCGCTCGCGACGGTCGCGGACTCCGCGTTCACCGACAACGCCGCGGCGGCGATCTACGTGCCGGACGGCTCGATCGAGGCAGGGAACACGCTGTTTGCCCGCAACTCGGCGGCGATCTCCTATGGACATCTCACCGCCTGGCACAATGGAACGACGCCCGCGACGACCCATGACTGCACGTTCGACACCAACACCCAGGGCGTGTACTCGGTCGAGTGGACCTCGACGGACGACGTGTTCACCGGCACGACCGGCGCCCAGGCCGGCTGGGAGCTTGATGCGACCGTGTCGGGCACCACGTTCACGGGCTACGACGACGCCGCCTACGTGCTCGGTGGCACCCTCGACCTCTCCGACGTGAGCGTGGACGGCGGGCTCGTCTCGGGCAGCGGCTCCATCGTCGACTCTGCGTTCGCCGGGAGCGGACTGGTTGGCGCGTTCGACATCGCCCGCAGCACGTTCGCCGGACGTGGGGGTACCGCCTTCGGCGGGGCGACGACCGGGGAGGACCTCACGATCTCCGGGTACGACCTCGTCTCGGGCGGCTACCCGCTCGACCTGCGGTCCTGCACCATCGCGGATGTCGGCACGCTCGGGACCTTCGACGGGTACGACGTCACGCTCGACGGCGTCACGCTGCAGACCACGGGCGATGGTCTGGCCACGACAGACGGCACGGTCACCCTCTCGAACACCGACATCACCGCGGGCGACCACGGCTTGAAGCTCGCCTCCACGACCACGCTCACGGACGTCACGATCGCCTCGACCGCTTCGGGGATCAGCCAGTTCGGCGGCTCCCTGACGGCGAGCGGGCTCGACATCGTGGCCGGCGCAAACGGGATCGTCACGACGGCGGCGCACACCAACTACATGGCCGTCATCACGCTGGACGACACCACGATCGAGGCGGAGGGCGGGTTCGGTGTCCTTGCGACCCGCTCGGTCTTCGCCGCGCTCACGGCGTCCAACACGAGCATCGTCGCGAGCGAGAGCGGCATCGGCGTGCAGGACGCCGAGTCGGGCATGAACGCCCACCTCGAGTCGGTGACCATCGAGGCGTGGACCGGCGTGGCCCTCGGCGAGAGCGGCTCGTTCTTCGCGGGTGTCGATGTGAGCGTGCGGGCCGGCGGCACCGGAGCCGTGCTCCCCCGGGGCACCTGGGCCGGCGGCAGCCTTCACGCCGGCGGCGACGGGATCACCGGGCCTGCGCTGGCGCTGGCCGACCTGCAGATCACCGCCGGCGGGACCTGCGTCTCCTCCGCCGTGATCGACATCGACGGGCTCACCTGCACCGCAGGCGGAGCCCCGCTGCTCCTCCAGGACGCCGGCACGCTCACCGACATCGTCGTCCAGGACAGCACCAGCACCTCGCCCTCCGTGATCACCTCCTCCACCGCAACGCTCACCAACGTCCGCTTCCTTGGCAACACGACCACGAGCGGTGCGGGCGCGCTTCAGATTGAAGACAGCACGGTCACCGCGACCGGGCTCAACTTCCAGGGCAACACCGGGGTGGACGCCGGCGCCCTCGTGATCTCCAACTCCACCGGCACGGTGACCGGCTCGGTGTTCCGGCACAACGTGGCCAGCGCGGGCCCGGGCGCGGTCCTGGACGACGGCGGGCTCGCCTGGGGCTGCTCGATCTTCGAGCACAACCAGGGCACCGCCGGCGACATCGAGTTCGATCAGGTCGGCGGGCTCGACCACGTCACGCTCTCCGGCTCCAGCGCGACCGAAGGCGCAGTCGTGCTCGGGGCGCCGTACGTCACGCTCGACAGCAGCATCGTCACCGCCGGCACCGGCGCCGGGATCTTCGGGCCCGGCAGCACGCGCACCGCGTTCTTCACGTACAGCGACGTGTGGGGCAACTCGGGCGGGGACTGGGCGGGCGGGATCGCAGACCCCACGGGCACGAACGGGAACATCGCCGCCGATCCCCAGCTCGACGTTGAGCTGTTCCCGGCGTCGGGCTCACCCGTCAGGGACGCTGGCGACCCCGCGATGTCCGACAGCGACGGCACTCCGAGCGACATGGGCGCCCGCGCCGCTGTCTGTCCCGAGCTGGACTTCGACGGCGACGGGCAGCTCCCCAGCGCGGGCGACTGCGACGACGACCAGGCCGCCGCCTCGCTCGGCGCCACCGAGATCCCCTGCGACGGCATCGACAACGACTGCGCGGGCGACGGCGACGACACGGACTGCCCGACAGACACGGGGGATTCCGGCGACACCGAGGCCGATGCCGACACCGATTCAGACACCGACGCCGATTCCGACACCGACACCGATTCCGACACCGACGCCGATGCCGACACCGACACCGACGCCGACGCAGATGGCGGCGGCAAGAGCAAGGGCTGCGCCACGGCGCCGGCGGACGGGTCAGCTGCGCTCGGGATCGTCGGGGCGTTGATCATGGGCTGGCGTCGACGGGGCCGCTACGCGCCGCCCGCGTGACCGGGCAACGCCGACCGATCGCCACCTGGATGCACAGGGGCCGATGGGTCGGGGACCTGTGCGTTCGACCCCCGATCGGTGCCGCGAGCCCGCGCCGGCCACCGATCCGATGCTGCCGGCCGTTCCACTGCGGCGGTCACCCGCGCGACCGGGCGAGCGAGGCCGCCAACCCGCTCAACTCCCCGCGCTGGTCCCCTTCTCCGCGCTCCTCGAAAACAACCCGCCGAGCGTGACCAGCGGCACCACTGCCAGCACGGGCAACATGCGGGTGGTGAGCGCCGGGCAGATCGCAGCGTAGAACGGTCCCAGCAGCAGACCCGCCAACAGCGCCGGCACGACCGCCGGCCACCACGTCCTCCGGCCACGCAGGCCCGCGACCCAGGCGCCGGGCACGAGGATGTACCCGACCGCAGGCGCGAGCCCCGCGACCGCGGCTGTGAGCAGGATCGTCGGGGCCGCCATGCCGTCCGGTGAGAACCGGCGCAGGAAGGCGCACCCCGCGAGGCCCAGAAGGAGCACAGCGGCGTAGAGCGGACCGGGGTTCGGGACCTCCGCGATTGCGGTGCTGAACCCGGGCCAGAACACCTGCGCGCCGCGGGAGATCAACGCCCCGGCGAGCACGGTCAGCAGCGCGACAGCCGCGAAGGTGGCGCAGCTACGCGGGGCAGTGCGCCATCGCAGGAGGCCGAGCGGCGCGAGTCCGAGGAGCGTGACGAGCCAAGGGGGGGCGCCGATCGTGAGCCCGGCGACCTGGGCGTACGCCCGCTCTGACGGGGCAGCGGGCAGGCCGGGCGCCCTGTCCAGCCACGCCCGCGCGAGGCCAAGCACGCAGTCGCCGATCTGCTGGACGCTGCGGGGGGCGAGGTTCGCGATGGTGTCGTCGGCCGTGTGGTAGCGCCACGCACCGCCGATGAGCGCGAAGTTGTAGCCCCGCCAGCCCGCCCCCCGGAACACGGTGAAGTCCGTATCGTTGGGCAGCAGATCGTAGACCGTCTGCGCGAGGGAGGTCGCCTGGGCCGCGCAGCCGGACGCGCGCCATGCGGACAGCAGCTCAGGGGTGGAGCCCGCCATCTGGAACATGTAGGCCGGGCCTTCGGTCCCGCGAGCGTCGATGTTGATGGCGAGCCGGTCGGCGGCCGGGGCGTCGTGGACGAACGCGGTGGCACCTCGCAGGCCACGCTCCTCGCCATCGGTGATCAGCACGTGCAGACGGCCGGGTGGGCGCTCGACCGAGAGGGCGCGCGCGGCCTCGAGCACGACGCCGAGCCCGAGCCCGTCGTCGGCGGCACCGGGCGCGGCGGCCACCGAGTCGCTGTGGGCGACCAGCCAGACGCCCTCGGGCCCGGCGCCCGGGGACGAAGCCACGAGGTTGGTCAACGCGCCCGGGGTCTGGCGCTGAACGTCGAAGCCGAGGGAGGTGAGATCGTGGTCGAGCGAGTCGACCACAGCTTCGTGAGCCTCGCTGCCCGTCGGCCGCGGCTCGGGGGACCAGACGCGGATGCGGCCCATCGCGCGGTCTGCTGAGAATCCGGTCGCGGGGGCGTCCGAGCCGGCGGCGTTTGGGAGGCGCGGCCAGCCGAGGAGGGCGCCGAGGGCGGCAGCGAGGAGGATCGGGAGGTCAGCGCGCACGTTCGGGGGCTATATGCCGGGCAACTGGAGTCTCCATGCCATTGCTGCTCGCCGTCCTGCTCGCCTGCACCCCGCCCACACCACCCATGCCACCGCCGGCGCCTCCCGTGCGTGAGGTGAGCGTCTCCGGGACCGCGCGCATCAACGTGGCACCCGACGAAGCGACGATCCACCTCACCTTCGAGGCGACGGCGACGGGCATGAAGAAGTCCCACACCACCTCCGCCAACGCCGTGCAGGCCTTCAAGACCGCAGTGCTCGCGCTCGGCCTGCCTCCGGATGCCCTGGAGCTGTGCAGTACCACCGACAACCCCAACTACCGCTGGGACAGCTCCAACCGGGTGGTCAGCTACACCAGCGCAACGCTGCTCAACGTGAAGACGCCCGACTTCGAGCGCGTGGCCGACATCGTCGACCTCGCCGTCGCCAGCGGGGTGACGGCGGTCGACGTCGACTACCACTCGACGAAGATGCCCGAACACAAGAAGCACGCCCGGGAGCTGGCGCTCGCAGCCGCGAGGGACAAGGCCGAGCAGCTTGCCACGGGCTCGGGGGCGAAGGTCGGACCGGTCCTGACGGTCAGCGAGGGCGGAGCCAGCACGAGCCGTGGGTACTCCTTCGGCAATGCGTTCGGCAACGTGGCGCAGACCGAGCTCTCCGAGAGCGTCGACGCGGACGGTGCCATCGCTCCCGGCACCACCCCGCTCGAGCTGACCGTCACGGCGACCTACGTGCTGGAGTAGCGACGCGGCGCGCGGGCGTCCGGGGGGCTGGGCCGGCACACAACTTGCACCTCCCTGAGTGCCGCCGCTGGCGGCCGGGCCTTGAAGAGAGCCCCCCTGCTCCACGGAGCGACCGATGAACGCCCTACCCCTCGCCTTTCTCACGCTTGCCGCCTGCACGAACCACTTTGGCGTGGCCCGCGAAGGGGGCTACCTGTGGGTCCCTCCGACCACCTTCGACATGGGCTGCACACCCGGACAATGGAGCTGCTGGGACGACGAGACCCAGCACCCGGTCTCCCTCACCCGCGGCTTCCTCGTGGGAGCCACGGAGGTGACCCAGGTGCAATTCGAGCAGACGATGGGCTACGACCCTGCATACTTCACCACCTGCGACACGTACGGGGCGGACTGCCCCGTCGAGCAGGTCTCGTGGCACCAGACTGCGGCCTATGCCAACGCCCTCTCCGCGGCTGCAGGCATGAAGGAGTGCTACGAATGCACCGGGACCGACCTGAAGGTGCAGTGCGAGGTCTCCGTGAATCCCTATGACTGCACGGGGTACCGGCTCCTGACCGAGGCCGAGTGGGAGGCGGCGGCGCGCTGCGGGGAAGACCTCGAGTATGCCGGTTCGAACGACATCCTGTCGGTCGGCTGGGTGGACGAGAACAGCGATTCCACCACCCATCGGGCGGCAGATCTCGACGCCAACGCGTGCGGCATCTACGACATGAGCGGCAACGTGTGGGAGTGGACCCAGGACTGGTACGAGCCCTACCAATCCTCCGATCCCGCGTGGGACCCGGTCTACGACCCAGCCGGCCCCGATTCGGGCACCGTCCGCGTGTACCGCGGCGGCGGTTGGACCTTCGACGCGTCGTATTCCAGGATCTCCAATCGCTTCAACGACCTCCCCGACCGCACGAGCAACGGGCTCGGGTTCCGTGTCGGGCGGTCCGCCAACTGAGGGGGCTGGGTGCCTGTGCAGAATGACACTGGACGGTGCGACAAGGCCCGACAGTGAGCGCTCAGTGGCACCTGGGTTGGGTGTAGACGGCGCCGTACACGAGCGAGAGAGTGCTCTGACGCCCCTCCTCGGAGGTGATCGTGGCAATGATCGTGTCGTGCGGCATGGAGCCATCCACGAGCCTCCCCTCCAGGAGGAGGCGATGTGGCGAAGAGGCGGACTCCTCCGTGGAGTACCAGTCGAGACCCCACTGCAGCGCGCCGTTCACCACCGGGGTGGAGGCGATCTCCGCGTAGCCGCAGGCAGACTCGAAGCGCGCGCTCCGGTCGGGCCTCACGACCAGGCCGTAGTGATCGAGCTCGGCGTAGGTTCCGTCGCGCAGGGCATAGGCACCGACCTCGGGGCCGCTGTCGGGCGCGGGGGCCATGCCCGAGTCCTCCCTGACGGTCAAGTTGGTGCAGGCAAGGAGCAGAGTAATCATGTACAAAGTATAGGCACGGATCAGGCTTTCGGCGGGCCAGGACAACAACCAAATATTCGCGGTCTGGATTCGCAGTCTTGACAGTCATCACCCCGCGATGTGCTTATGATCACTACATTCACGGTGGGATCACATGTATACAATCCTGTTTGCTTTGGCGTGTACTTTTGCCGATGTCCGGCTCCCGGCGACCCTCGTCGACAGCCCTCCCGTGCCCATCGAGCAGACCGATGCGAACACCGGGCGCATCGGGGGGGCCCGGTACCAGGATCTGGGCCGTCCGTGGCTCCCCACGGGGAAGAATGTCGGCAGGGCGGGGTCGGAGTGGCAGAGCAGCGCCTACAGCTTCTTCTGGACGGGCGCCCGCAGCATCCGCGGGACGTGCATCGCGCATGTGAAGGCGAGCGCCGTCGGACCGGTGGTCGCCGTGGAGGAGAGCATGCTGGAGTGTGCCGCGCGCGACGACGACTGGGCGCTCGATGTGGACGCCCGTGGTCGGCAGGTCGTGGGCTCGCTGGTCATCCGGAAGGGGGCGCCTGTCCCGGTGGAGGGCGTGTTCGAGCTGCAGAACGGCTACGGGTCCTCGCAGCTGATCGGCTACGCCCTGGGCCCGAACGGCGCCCTCTCCATGCTCGACAGCCCGCACGTCTGGTACCTGAACGGCGCGGGGGCCGAGGAACGTGATGCCATCGGCGCTGCAGCGGTGGCGCTGATCCGCTGGAGCGACACCCAGGCCACGATGCTCGACGTGCTGGCGGTCGACTGATCCGGGCCTCCTCGAGCCGGATCGTCACCGCTGCAGCAACAGCGCCCACGTCCGGCCAGGCAGCGGCCCCGGCCCCTCGTCGCGCAGCGTGACCCAGCGCAGCCCTTCCGCATGCTCCGGGCGTGGCAGCGTCGCGGGAGTCCAGGCGCGTCCCGCGGTGGGCGCGCGACCGGCTCGCTGATCGAGGTGCCGCACTGCACCCAGGTGGGGGCGCCACAGCCAGTGCGCATCCAGATCGAGACTCAGGAATTCGGCGATGGGGACCAGCCGGGCCTGGAGCCCGAGCGCCCGCGCCCGCTGCACGAGCGTCTCGAACCGGATGGACACCTCGGGGTGGTCCAGCTGCTCGGTCTCCTCGGGCTCGTCGGCCTCGCTGCCGAACTCGGACAGGAACGCGGTCCCGCCCGCCGCCAGCACCCGCGCCACCTCCCCGACAAACTGCAGCGCGCCGTCATTTGACCAGCCCGACGCCGTGCGAGTGGACGGCAGGTCTGCGATGATCTCGTTGGCGAGCAGCAGATCGACGGTCCCGTCGGGCAGCGCCAGCGCCAGCGCATCGCCGACGATTCCGGCGGTGCCCGGCATCTTCTCGGCCTGCAGGGCGAGCAGCGCAGGGGATCGGTCGATCCGGAGGTAGGAGGGCGTGAGTCCCCTCCCCCGCGCCCGGTCGAGGAACGCGGCGCCAAGCTCCCCGGTGCCACCCCCGACCTCCACGCAGCGGACCGAGGACTGCAGCAGGCGGTCACACAGGCGCTCGCCATAGCGCTGCCCGCCCAGCGCGGGATGGGGGAGCGCCAGGGCGTGCGCCAGCGTGGTCTCCGCGAGATCGAAGCGTGTTCCAGCGTCGTCGATCGCGTCGTGGAAGTCACCGAGCGTGGTCGCGCCGCCGGTGTACATGTGGGCTTCGCGCAGGTTGGGCTCTCGTGGTGGCCCCACCACGCGGGCCAGCGACGGGTGATCGGGGCGGACCCGGTCCGGGCGCAGCAGAACGGCCTGGACGGGCCAGGCGGCAAGCTCCCCGAGGCGAACGAGCGCTTCGGCCACCGGGACGCCTGCCTGCGCCGCGACCTGGGGCACCGTGAGGCGCCCGTCCACCGCGTTCCAGAGCGCGAGGCCGCGCGGTGCGAGGTCGATCGTCCGCCAGGACCAGCCGCCGGGAGGATGTCGGGACGGGTCGGGGCAGAGGAGCGCGCCCTCGAAGGGCAGGAACAAGGGGTGGAGCTTGCGGTGCGGGATGAGCAGCGCGGGGTCGAGCGGCGCAAGGAAGCCGGACCGCGCGAGCCGCGGGTGGGATCCGAGGTCGCCGGGGCCGTCGGCCGAGAGCGCGACGTCGCGCCCGGTGCGTTCGTCGAAGACCGTGAGGGTCGAGCCGTACGGGAGGAGGCGGAGCCAGGGTGGCGGCATGGCGGTCAGCGGCCCGCCGGGGAGATCACGGTCATGGTGAGCACGCTCCCGAACGGCACGCCCCACCAGACGAGCACCACCTGTTCTCCCAGTTCGACCCACCAGTGCCGCCCGCCGCCCACTTTCGCGCATGGATCCTGCGGCAGTTCGACTACGCCTGTCTCGGTGTCGAGCAGTACAAGGCCCCGCTCTTCATCTCCGCTGAACTCGAAGCCGCCTCCGCTGGGGGCCTGGGCCCTGGGCGCCAGGAAGATCCGCAACGTGCCCGACCACCGGGCGAACCCCTCCCACGGCCCGAGGAGGGGCACCGAGGACCACGTGCCAAGCTCCCGATCGTACCGCCAGAGCCCCTCCCCTGCTTGGACCTCAACCCCGCCGGGCGCGGGGCGGATCGCGTGGACCCACTGCGGTGCGTCCAGCTCCCCCCGCTCCCCGGGCGACCAGGTCCACAGGTTGGACGTGTCGTCCTCCGGGTCGTACCCTGCGATGTAGAGCACGCCCTCCGACCACGCCGCGCCGAGGGAGGCCTCATGCGTCGTGCCCAGCCGCTCGACCCACCCGCTGGCCGGGTGCACGCGCTCCACCTCCCAGGCGTCCGGCCCGGACTCGCGCTCGCGATGCACCAGCACGATCGGATCCGAGTCGCTCACCGCGAAGCTGGCCGCGGGCGCATCGTCGCTCAGCGGCGCAAGCTCGATGTCGCCGAGCACCTCGCCCGTGACCGGATCCAGGCGCAAGAGCTGCGTGGACCGCTGCTCTCCCACGTAGTGCCACGCGGTCAGCCACAGCTCCCCATCCGCACCAGTCGCGTCCAGCACCTGGGTCTCCGCATCGAGCGGGAGGCTCCGGTCCACGATGTCGAGCGCGACGCCCGTGTTCTCGACAGTGAGCCGTGAAGCGTCGACGTAGACGTTCTCCTGCACGAACCGGTCGCCGGCGTCCAGCACCGGGTCGCCGCACGCGTCGTCCCAGGCCGCATCGAGCTCGTAGGTCTGCGGCCCGTCCTCGCAGGCCTGCGCGAAGTCCTCCGTCGCCCGGATCTCCTCTTCGTAGACCGCCGTGTCGACCTCGTCGCCCGGAAACTCGTCCGGATGCGCGTCGGAGAGGCCCTCCATCGTGTCGATGGCGTGGCAGAGCTCGTGGGTCACCGTCTGCTGCGAGACGCAGTCGCGCTCGGCGGACACCCGGATTGACCAGCGCGGCCCCGAATAGTCCCCGCAGACCGGTGCCTCGCGGTGCGTGAGCGGCCCGACCACATCCACCGCAGGCACGCAGACACCCTCCCGGCCCGTCGCCACGGCGAAGTCCGCGATCGCCGTCCGGATCTCGTCCATCACCCCCTCGCCCGCCAGCCCGTCCGGATCCCGGACCTCCATCTCCTGGAACGTCGGGCAGGAGCACGCGATCAAGAGGAGTTGGAGCACGATCCCATCGTAGCCCGCACGACTCCCATCCGCGCCGCCCCAACACGGTCATTGTGATAGATCCGACCGTGGAGACTCCATCATGCCGATCCTGCCCACGCTTCTCCTCCTCGGCTGCCACACCGTCACCCCTGGCATCGAGAAGCCGACCGACTATGGCTCCAACAAGGATGACGACACAGGCTCCGGGGGCGGCTGCACCAGCACCTCCACCGTCGTGGACGGCACAGTGGTCACGTCGCTGGGCTTCTCCGCGGCGGACCTCATCGCCCAGGTGGGCGGGGTCACGAGCCAACCCCTGAGCTGGCTGGCTGCAGAGGAGGACACCCTGCTCACCCTCGACGTTGCCTGGACCACGGGGGAGGTCCGGTTCGTCGACCAGGAGTCCGACGGGACCGGACTGGGCGACACCGGCGGCTCCAACGCGTGCGGAGACTGGCTCGAGGTCGATGTGAACGTGGGCTTTTCCACCGACGATGGGGTGTTCGCCGAGTCCTGGCCCCTCACCCTGCAGGCCTCTGGGGTGGACCGATCATCCTTCACCCAGGACCTCGACGCAGTCACGCTCACCGGCACCTTCGACAAGTGGGACTACGCGGACCCGACCGCCGACTACGCGAGCCTCGGCGCCGCGGTGGGTGGGGTCCTCGCTCCGGGCGGGGGCTACGGCGCGGTCACACTGGCAGGCGAGGGCTGGGAGGACCCGGATTGCCAGCACGACGGGTGCGTGGCCTGGGAGTCGAGGGAGACAGCGGCGACCTGGGGCGAATCGGGGAGCTGAGCCACCGACTTGCAGAAGCGTCGTCAGGGCTCGCACGCCAACGTCACCGTCTGCTCCCCCACCGCATCCCCGATCAACTGCACGCGCCCCGTCGTCGTCACGACACCCATGCCCACCATCGACGGCTGGGCGGAGATCGTCAACGTCGCGCACGCCCCCTCGGGCACCACCACCTCCAAAGGCACGCCAGGCATCGTCGGGGCGTAGGTGAGCGAGGTGCCGTCGTCCGAGAGCACGCGGCCCGGGATCGCGTGGAAGAACGGGCGCTCCCACGCCGAGAAGAGCGGCGCGGCCTCGTTCGTCGCGCCGTCGAAGATCTGCCCGGGGTCGAACGCCCAGTAGCTCGTGGAGGCCTGGCGGGGCTCCAGCGTGTCGATCACGTCCTGCACGTACTCGGCCTCGTTCCCGTTGTCGCTGAAGATGCCGAATTCCCCGAGCCACAAGCCCACGCCCCGCTCGTCGGCCGCATCGGCGAGGCCGTTCAACCACGCCGCCTCTTTCGTGAAGTCACCGCCCCAGCCTTCGCCGGACTCGGCGTAGCTCGGGTAGAAGTGCGGGGCATACAGCAGCTTGTCGTCGTCCGGGAACGGCAGGTACGTCTCGCCCGTGAGGTTGGTGTACGCCAGGGGTTCGAGCGCGATCCAGGCATCGGGATCGGCCTCACGCAGCGCCGCCGTCACGTTCGCCTGGAAATCGCCAAATGCGCCCGTCTCCAACTCCTCCTGGGCAGACGTGCCCCAATAGGGCTCGTTCATGGTGTCGTAGCCGATCACCTCGTCTCCGAGCCTCTGAGCGGCGTGGGTGGCCATCGCGGCGTAGGCGTCCTGCAACGGTTGGGAGGCCCAGAAATTGTCGAAACAATACTCCACCTCGGGCGCCAGGTAGTTGAGCCCCCACGCCGTCGTGTTGAGCGTGAAGCTGTCGTACTGGGCCTGATCACAGGTCCAGTCCGGAAAACCGGTGAACCCGAAGCCCTCCCCGTACACGTCCTGGTGGAAGTCGAGCATCACGTCGATGCCCCGGTCCCGGAGGCGTTGGATGTCCAGGGCGACGGCGTCGAGGTACGCGTCGTCGTACTGCCCCTGCACCGGCTCGATGGCCTCCCAGAACACGAGGTAGCGGGCCAGCGTGATCCCGTGCGCCGGGAGCAGGTCGTAGGCCGCATCGTCGAAGCCGGGCAGGTGGTCGGCCGTGGACTTGGAGGTCGAGGCCACGTTCATGCCGCGGTGGAGCACGATGCGGCCCTGATCGTCGGTCCACCCGGGCAGCGGGGTGGTCGGATCGGTCGCGGCGGAGTGACAGGCGAGGAGCAGGACCAGCATGCCTCCCCGCATACCCCGGTGTGTACGACAGCATGCAGGATGCGGGACCCCGACGCGGTTACGCTCCGCGCCCGAGCAGGAGCCCCGTTTGCCCGCAATCCAGATGCGCGAAGCCATCCGACAGGCGATGGTCGAAGAAATGCGCCGCGACCCCATGGTATTCCTCATGGGCGAGGAGGTCGCGTACTACGATGGCGCCTACAAGGTGAGCCAGGGCATGCTGGATGAGTTCGGCCCCGATCGCGTGGTGGACACCCCGATCGCCGAGAACGGGTTCGCCGGCCTGGGCGTGGGCGCGGCGATGGCCGGCATGCGGCCGATCATCGAGTTCATGACGTTCAACTTCAGCCTCGTCGCGTATGACCAGATCATCAACTCGGCGGCGCGGATCTACCAGATGTCCGCGGGGCAGTACAAGTGCCCGATCGTGTTCCGGGGGGCGAACGGCGCGGCCGAGAACCTCGCTTCACAGCACTCCACCTCGGTCGAGAGCATCTACGCCCACTTTCCCGGGTTGAAGGTCGTGGCGCCCAGCACGCCCTACGACGCGAAGGGCTTGCTGAAGTCCGCGATCCGCGACGACAACCCGGTCATCTACCTCGAGAGCGAGATGATGTACGCGGTGAAGGGAGAGGTGCCGACCGAGGAGTACCTGATCCCGATCGGGAAGGCCGACGAGAAGCGGGCGGGCACCGATCTGGTGCTGATCTCGTGGGGCAAGCAGGTCGTGAACTGCCTCAAGGCAGCCGAGGCGCTCTCGAAGGAGGGGATCTCGGCGGCCGTCCTGGACCTGCGCAGCCTGCGCCCGCTCGACCACGACGCCATCTTCGAGGCCGTCGCCCGTACCCACCGCGCGGTGGTCGTCCAGGAAGGCTTCGCGTTCGCCGGCGTCGCGGCCGAGATCGTCTCACGGATCCAGGAGTCCTGCTTCGACCTGCTCGACGCCCCGGTGCTCCGCGTCACCAACCGCGACGTGCCGATGCCCTACGCCACGATCCTCGAAAAGCAGGTCATCATCACGCCCGAGCGGGTGATCGAAGCCGCCCGCAAGGTCATGGGGCGCAGGTAGGGGCGAGCGATCACGAACCGGCGACACGTCGTCGAAACCAGGAGCTTTCATGGCAGAATTCTTGTTGATGCCGCAGGCGACGCCGACGATGACCGTCGGCGTGCTGGCAAAGTGGACGGTGCCCGAGGGCGGCGACCTCAAGCCCCAGTCGGTCATCGCCTCGGTGGAGACGGACAAGGCGACGATGGACATCGAGTACTTCGACAAGGGCGTGCTCCTCAAGCACCTGGCGAAGGAGGGCGACGAGATCCCGCCCGGTCGGCCCATCGCGATCATCGGGACCACGGCGACGGATGACATCTCCGCGTTGGTCGCCGAGTATGCGAAGATGAGCGCGGCTCCTGCGGCACCTGTCGTCGCGGCACCTGTAGTCGCGGCCCCTGTCGTTGCGGCTGCCGCCCCAGCCCCCTCCGCGCCGGTCCCCGTCGCAACGCCCGCCGCTCCGGCACCTGTCGTCGCAGCGCCCTCGCCCGCCCTGGCCGCTCCTGCGGCGGTCACCGCGCCCACCCCCGGCCACAGCCCGAAGCTCTCCTGGGCGGGCAAGCCCATCGACGAGTCCATCATGGAGCCACGCGGCGCCTACGTCCCCGCGACCGCACGGCGCGCGGCGGTCAGCCCGCTCGCCCGGGCCGTCGCCGCAGATCTCGGCGTGAGGCTCGACCGCATCACCGGGAGTGGTCCCGACGGGCGCGTCGTCCGCTCCGACGTCGAGGCGGCCGCGAAGGCACCGTCTTCAGCGCCGACACGTACTGACACATCCAAGCGCGTCACCCAGATGCGCAAGACAATCTCGCGGAGGCTCACCGACGTGCACCAGCAGGTGCCGGTGTTCTACCTGACCGTCACGTTCGACGCAGACGCGCTCGTTCAGCTCAAGGCGGCCGCCAGTGGCTCCGGCGTGAAGGTGAGCTACAACGATCTGGTCCTGATGGCCGTCGCCCGCAGCCTCCGTGAGGTGCCGGAGGTGAACGCCGCCTGGATGGGCGACACCATCGTCGAGCGCGGCAGCATCGACATCGGCGTGGCCGTTGCGCTGCCGGAGGGGCTCATCACGCCGGTGATCCGCAACGCCGACACGAAGACCGCCACCCAGATCGCCAGCGAGGTCCGGGCGCTCGCTGCCCGCGCGAAGGAGGGCAAGCTCGCCGTCGAGGAGTACACCGGCGGCAGCTTCACCATCTCGAACCTCGGGATGTTCGACATCCAACACTTCACTGCGATCCTCAACCCACCGGAGGCGGCCATCCTCGCGGTGGGTGGGGTGGAGCAGGTGCCCGTCGTGAAGAACGGCCAACTGGCCATCGGATGGAGGATGAGCGTCACCATGACCTGTGATCATCGTGTGGTGGACGGAGCGCTCGGAGCGCGGTTCCTGCAGGCCGTGCGCCGGTATGTCGAGTGTCCCGCGATGTTGGTGCTCTGATGGAGACCCCTGTCCCCGGCGGTACCCCGAAAGCGGTCCGACCATCTCCGTTGAGCGTAGACGTGGTGGTCATCGGCTCGGGCCCCGGCGGCTACGTCGCGGCCATCCGCGCCAGCCAGCTTGGGCTCACAACGATCTGCGTCGAGAAGGAGCGGCTCGGCGGCGTCTGCCTGAACTGGGGTTGCATCCCGTCGAAGGCGCTCCTGCGCTCGGCCGAGAACTACTGGTTCCTCAAGAACGAGCTCGAGGTGTTCGGCCTCGCTGCCGACAACCCGCGGCACGACTACGGAAAGGTCATCGCGCGCTCCCGCAAGATCGCGGATCAGTCCGAGCGCGGCGTGCAGTTCCTGTTCAAGAAGTACGGCGTGCAGCAGGTCAAGGGCACCGCCCGCATCGTCAGCGCACCGACCGCGTCGGCCCCGGGCCAGGTCGCCGTCACCGGCGCGACTGGCGAGCAGATCGTGCTCGCAAAACACATCCTCGTCGCCACCGGCGCGCGCGCGAAGGTGTTCCCCGGCATGCAGGTGGATGGCGAGCGCGTGGTGACCTACCGCGAGGCCATCGCCTCCCCCGTGCAACCCGAGCACGTCATCGTGCTGGGATCGGGCGCCATCGGCTGCGAGTTCGCCTACTTCTACCAGTGCTTCGGAACGCAGGTCACGCTCGTGGAGGGCGCCGACCGGCTCACGCCGCTCGAGGATGGCGAGGTCTCGGCGCAGGTCGAGAAGAGCTTCAAGAAGCTCGGCATGAACGTCCGCACGAACGCGCTCTGCACTTCTGTCGTCCGCGAGCCGGCGAACGAGGCCAACGGCAACAAGGAGGGCGTGGTCGTGACGCTCCAGGACGGGTCGATGCTGCGCGGCTCGCACTGCCTGCTGGCGTTGGGCGTGACCCCGAACGTGGAGGGCATCGGGCTGGAGCAGGCCGGCGTGACGTTGCAGAAGGGCAACTGGGTCACCCACGACTCCAGCTTCCGAACGAACGTGCCCGGGATCTACGTGATCGGCGACGTTTCGGGCCCGCCGGCGCTCGCCCACACAGCCTACATGGAGGCACACGTGTGCGTGGACCGCATCAAGGGCCTTCACGCTCCAGACGTGGACTACGCCAACATGCCGGCCGCCACGTACTGCAATCCCCAGATCGCCAGCGTCGGAGCGACCGAGGAGAAGCTCAAGGCAGACGGCAAGAAGGTCGGCGTGGACTACCTCGTCGGCAAGTTCCCCTACTCGGCGAACGGAAAGGCACGCGGGGTCGGAGCGAGCGAAGGATTCGTCAAGGTGCTCATCGGCAAGCAGTACGGGGAGATCCTCGGCGCGCACATCGTCGGACACGAGGCGAGCGAGATGCTCGCGAACTTCGTGATGGCCCGGTCGGCTGAGGTCACTGCGGAACACTTCCTGCACACCGTGCACGCGCACCCCACGCTGGGCGAGATGATGTACGAGGCGGTGGCCGTCGCGCTGGGGAAGAGCGCGCACATCTAGCGGCGCATCGCGGCGCTGGCGGGATCCGCGCGGCCAAAGGTCGCGGGGATGGGGCTGTCCCGGTGACTTCGGTCCGCCGCGCGGACAAAGGTCGCGAGGATGGGGCTGTCTCGCTGACTCTGGTCCGCCGTGTGGCCAAAGGTCGCGGGGATGGGGCTGTCCTGCCGACTTTGGTCCGCCGCGCGGCCAAAGGTCGCGAGGATGGGGCTGTCCTGCTGACTCTGGTCCGCCAGGCGGCCAAAGGTCGCGGGGATGGGGCTGTCCTGCTGACTCTGGTCCGCCGCGCGGACAAAGGTCGCGTGGATGGGGCGGTCCTGCCGACTCCGGTCCGCCGCGCCGCGGGCCGGGCCCGGCAGAGCGGCCCCCGCGCTGTCGAAGGACGGATGCTGCATCTCCGCCCGGTG
>CAIQVJ010000133.1 GCA_903875225.1 uncultured Pseudomonadota bacterium | reverse complement strand
GCAACGCCCCCGTCGCGCGGCCGGGGAAGTACACGACCGAGGCCCGTACGGCGCGCAACGTCCTGATGAACGACACCTACTCCGTGCTCGCGACGCTGTTGGCGGATCTCGGTCGGCTTGGGCTGATCGACTGCAGGGTCAAGTGACGATTCCGATGGCGCATGCGCTGCTCGCACTCCTCGCCTGCACCTCCGCTCCCCCCGTCGCGGTTGCGCCGGCGTACGCGCTCCCGCCCCCGGCTGCGACGGGTGGCGGAAGCGGCTTCGTGTCGGGTGCGGATGGCGTGCGGGCGAGCACTGCGGGTGGTCGTATCCGGGCCTGGTTTGAGTCGGGTGGGGCGGTCTCCCTGGGCGCGGATCTGCGCGTTCGGACGACGGCGTACGGCCGGGGGAGTGTCATGGCGCCGATCGGTCTCGCTGGCCCGCAGATCGGCGATTGCGGTGGAGCGTCGTGCGTCGAGATTGAAAACCCTGGGCTGACGGAGTGGTGGCTGGACCACGGTGATGGCTTCGAGCAGGGCTGGACGATCCGGTCTGCGCCCGGGGGATCGGGGGAGTTGACGTTGGACCTTTCGGTCGCTGCGGAGAGTGTCTCCGTGGACGGCGCGCGTGTACGAATCCAGACCCCGAGGGGACAGAGTTGGGTGGTTTCAGACCTCCGGGCGTGGGATGCGGATGGGATCGCGCTCGCCAGTCGCTTCGAGCGAACCGAGGAGGGGGTCCGGATCGCGGTGGACGACGCCGACGCGCGGTACCCCGTGCGGATTGATCCGGACTATGTCCTCGAGTACGGTTCCGCCGTCACTGTGGTAGGGGGTGGCGATGTCAATGGGGACGGGTACGTGGATGCCTTCATCTCGGCCTATGGGGACGACGGATACGCATGCGGGTATCTGGGTAGTTCAGCCGGATTCGAGGCTTTTCCGAGTTGGTGCGCGTTCGATCTGTACAACAACGGTTTTCGGATCCCAATCGCGATCGCGGGGGACGTGAACGCGGATGGGTTTGACGACCTCATCGCGGCCGCGGGGGAGTCGAAGCAGGTCTACATATACGCTGGGTCCGCCGGTGGTCTCGCGACTGCTTCGGCCCCAACCTGGGCACTGCCAGAGTTTGCACGCGATCCGCCCGGAGCGTCGGTTGCGGGCGCCGGAGACGTGAACGGGGATGGGTACGACGACGTGGTGATAGGGCTGCCGAGCGCCACCGGCCCCGGTCGCGTGGTCGTCCACCTCGGCTCCCCAAGCGGCATCCTGGACGACGCGAGCACGGTCGAACTGCACGCCGACAGCGATCCCGCGAGCTCCGATCTGTTCGGATTCTCCGTGGGCGGTGCCGGTGACGTGAACGGGGACGGGTACGATGACATCATCGTGGGTGCGAACTCGCCTTACGCCGCAGTTTACTATGGTTCGGGGGCCGGGGTGTCTGGCGCTGCGGCCACGACACTCGAAACGGAAGAGGAGACGTACGCGTACGCTGTGAACGGCGCTGGTGACGTCAATGGCGACGGGTACGACGACGTGATCGTTGGCGAACCCTCCTGGTCGGACGGTTCCTCAGGCGGCCAACCGCCGCATGGAAGGGCCCAGGTATTCCTCGGCGGCCCCGCGGAGGTCACGCCGGCGGCCGTGTGGGTCAGAGAGGGCAGGGCGAGTCCATTCTGTGACCTCGACTCATACGGCTTCTCAGTGGCGAGCGCTGGGGACGTGAACGGGGACGGGTACGGCGATGTGATCGTGGGAGGCTACAATGAGGCGGACATCTTTCTCGGCTCCGCGACCGGGGTGGTCACCAACCCCGTGGTAGCGCTGTGTTCGGGCGGTTGGTCGGTCTCGGGAGCGGGGGACGTAGATCGGGATGGGTTCGACGACGTGCTCGTCGGCGGCGGAGAGGTCTTTCTGTCGACGAGCCTGCACCTGCCGAACGCCGTTCCGGACACGGGCGATGGCGGCGATTCGGATACCGACACCGACCCCGACACCGACACCGACACCGACACCGACACCGACACCGACACCGACACCGATACCGACACCGCCACCGATACCGCCACGGACTCTGGTGGCCCCCCAGGCGGCTGCGCTGGAGGGAAGCAAGGCTGTGCCACGCTGCCGGGTCCGTTCCTCGGCGCACACCTCGCCGCATTCGCGCTCGCGCTCACGGTCGTGCGGCGCCGCCCACCCCCCCGCTGAACGGAGACCCCCATGGATCAGCTTCTCGCGGACGTCTATCAGAACGTGAGAGATCCGATTGGTGGTTTGCCTGGCGCAACCGGGGATGGTGTGAAGGACGACACGAGAGCGATCCAACGCGCCATCAACACGGGACGTCATGTGTTGTTTCCACAGGGCAGGGTAGAACAGGTGCCCAACCCAGACGGTGACACCACCCACACCGAGGTGAGCCCCTACAAGATACGCGGGCACCTGAAGTTCAAGCACGACGGCCAGCGGTGCACCTTCCTCGCGGGGGCGATCCTGGAACTGGACTCGGCGCGCGCCTCCGTCGAGATCGTGGGCAAGGACCAGACGTTCACTGGGCTGCGGATAACTGTCGGAACGGACGAGGATTCGGGCGTCACGGCGATCCCGAACCCCTGCCTGCTCATCACCGGCGCGGACGGTCTCCTTTTGGAGGACGTCCAGGTCTCCTGTGGCAGCGCTGCAACGCTGGTCCGGATCCAGGACACGGTTGGGATCACGATCCAGGGCGGTCAGTT
>CAIQVJ010000132.1 GCA_903875225.1 uncultured Pseudomonadota bacterium | reverse complement strand
TTGTAAGCATCGAGATTCTCGTGATCGAAACGGTACTCCATCGAAGACTCCGGAGGGCCGCGGGTTGAGTCCTCCAGACCGGGCGGTACGCGGCCCTCCCCCCGCGGGGGCCGCGCCGCCGCCAACCCGTGCCCGTGACGTCGCAGATACGAGTGTCGTGATCGACGATCGTGTCTCGAAAGTCGAGAGTCGCCGATCGAGACTCGACGCTCGAGAGTCGATCTCGGACAACGACGGCCTCGAACCGCTACGTTGAGCAGCGATCCTGTTTAGATCTGCCAGTCGATCCCGGCCGCGCCGTCTGCCTTCAAGAGTGCATTGGTCTTCGAGAAGTGCCGACATCCGAAGAAGCCACGTGTGGCGGACATCGGCGAGGGGTGCGCACACATCAACACATGATGACGCGTGCGATCGATGCGTCCGGCCTTTTCCTGGGCAGGCCGCCCCCAGAGCAGGAAGACCACCCGGCTGCGCTCGGCAGCCACGAGCTCGATCGCGCGGTCGGTGAAGCGTTCCCAGCCCCGGTTCGCATGTGAAAAGGAGACCCCCTCGCGCACCGTCAGCACGGAGTTGAGCAGGAGCACCCCCTGTTGCGCCCACGGGGTGAGGTCGCCGTGGTCTGGCAGGGTGAAGCCCACGTCGGCCTGCAGCTCCTTGAAGATGTTCTGCAACGAGGGCGGAGGGGGCGTGGGCCGCCGGACCGAGAAGCACAGCCCGTGCGCCTGTCCGGGCCGGATGTAGGGGTCCTGGCCCAGGATGACGACGCGCACCTGCTCCAATGGGGTCAGGTTGAACGCATTGAAGATCTCGGGCCCCGGAGGAAAGACCCTCGCAGCGCGCTTCTCCTCGGTCAGGAAGGAGCGGAGTGAGTCGATGTAGGGCTCCTGGAACTCCGGGGCGAGATGCCGAAGCCAGGACGGGTGCAACCTCGGATCAGCCACGGCAAAGCCTCCCCAACCCGACCGCGACGGCGGTGGGCGTTCGCAGGATGAACGGACCGAGCCCCAGGGGCGCGAACCCCTGACCCTCGAGTGCCCGCTGCTCCACCTCGTCCCAGCCACCCTCCGAGCCCACGGCGATGGCAGCGCCCTCCCCGGAGAGGAGCGAAGGCACAGGATGCCGCCCGGGGGTGGCCACGAAACGCGCCGCGGGCAGCGGTCCCAGATCGCTCAACGAGACAGGCCCACGCACGAGCGGAAGCTCGCCGCGCCCGCACTGGGTGGCGCACGCCCGCAGCACCCGGTCCAGCCGATCAGCGCGGAGCTCACCCGGAGGGCTGCGCATCGCCCGGACCAGCACGAACGCGGTCGCCCCCGCCTCCGCCCCGAGCACGAGCGCCTCCTCCAGGGCACCGGCCTTCGGCATCCCGATGACGACCACCCGCTCCGCGACCGCCTCGGGTGGCAGCACCGCCCGAACCTCGAGGACCGCCTGCCCAGCCACGACGTCCACAAGCTCCGCGTCCGCGACCCAGCCCTCCCCGTCGGAGAGGCGCACCATCCGCCCCCGCGCGACCCGTTGCACGTCCAGCAGGTGATGGCTCTCAGCCAGCCCCGCGAGCACCCGTTCTCCGACCTCGCCACCGTGGGGCACCAGCAGGCGATTCACGGCCGCCCACCGAACACGAGGTGCGTCCAGTCCCCCGAGGTCTCGTCCACGAGCAGGGCGCGGCTCCCCAGCGCATCGCGAACCAGGTGCGCGCGGTCGGACAGGATGCCCGCGCAGGCGATCGGCCCGTCGGCCACCCGGAGGAGATCGGGCGCCAGCGCCGCGAGCACCTCGGCGTACAGATTTGCGACGACCAGATCGTAGGTGGCGGGAAAATCGGCGGGGAGCGCGTTCAAGGGGGCGTCGGAGAAGCGCACCGCCAGATCGTTCGCTCGCGCAGCGTCCACCGCCGCTCGGACTGCGTCCGTGTCCAGATCGTTGCCAAACGCGACCATGCCGAGGCGCGCCGCGGCGAGCGCGAGGATGCCCGAGCCACAGCCCACGTCGAGCAGCGTGCCCCCGTCGACCGCGAGGCGCTCGATCGCGACCAGGCAGGAGCGGGTGGTGACGTGGTCCCCCGTGCCGAAGGCATTCCCCGGCTCGATGATCACCACACCCGCGCCCGCCAGTCCATGCCACGGGGCAGCGATCGCGAGGCGCGAGGAGATGTGCACAGGTTGGAAATGCACCTTCCACCCTTCATTCCAGTCCTCCTCGGGCTGAAAACTCCAGGTCCCCGGGAGCTCGACGGCGGGGCGGCTGTCGAACCACGCCCGAAGGAGCACGCGTCGGGGCTGCCGGGGCGCGGGGCCGGTGTCCCAGGGCTGGCGCAGGACTGGCTGAACGCCGGGCAGCTGATCCTCCTGCAGACCGGTCGCGCCGATCTCCCGGAGCTGACGGCTCACGTCCGGCACCTGCCGACGAGCCACCTCGACCTCATACACATGCCAACCGCGCATGTAGAGGCCCTATCCCTGCCGCAGCCACCACGTTAGCCTCGCACACCCTTGGAGATGCCTGCAATGATGTACCTAGTGGTCCTGGAACTGAGCTCGCGGCCCGAATACCCGGAGCTCGAGCGCGCGCTCAAGGCCCTCGGGAACTGGTCCAACCGCACGAAGGGGGCCTGGATCGTCGAGAGCCGGTTCACCGCATCGCAGATCAGGGACCTGCTCAAGCCTCACGTGGGCGCCGAGGACCGCATCTTCGTGGCGCGCTTCACCAAGAATTGGGCCGGCACGGGCATGGGCCAGGGCTTCCAGGAATGGATGAACCGCCGCAACTTCGAGAACCCGAACTCCTGACGGCCGATGCCGGGCCCGAGGGGAGCGGCGTTCGCGGGTTAGCAGGGACCGCATGAACATCGTCATCGGGAACATGCACCTCGACCTGGGCGCCGGACGTCGGGGGGTCGACATGGGGCCGTCCGCGATCCACCTCGCTGGATTGAAGCAGGGGCTCGAGTCGCTCGGACACCGCGTGAACCACACGTTCGCGATCTCGGTCCCCTCGCAGGAGATGAGTTCGTTCGGGGATCCCACCGCCCGCTACCTCCCGGAGATCGCGGCGGTGTGCGCCGAGCTCGCGGACCACGTGGAACGCGAGCTGGAGGCCGGGAACTTCCCGATCGTCCTCGGGGGGGACCACTCGGTCGCCATCGGCACGATCTCGGGGATCGCGCGCTATTGGCGGAAGCGGGGCAAGCGCATCGGGGTGCTCTGGGTGGACGCCCACACCGACATGAACACGCCCGGCACCTCCCCCTCCGGCAACATCCACGGCATGCCGCTGGCGGTCCTGCTCGGACAGGGCCCAGCCGAGCTTGTCGCCATCGCCGGCAGCGAACCGGCGCTCGACCCCCGCGACGTCTGCGTGATCGGAGCCCGGGACGTGGACGGGACGGAGAAGGCGCTCGTCAAGGAGACCGGGGTGCGGGTCTACTCGATGAGCGAGCTCGATGACCGCGGCACCGCCGTGTGCGTGAACGAGGCCCTCTCCCGGGTCACGACGGGGACCGCGGGGGTACACCTCTCGTTCGATCTCGACGGCGTCGACCCCCAGCACGCCCCCGGCGTCGGGACTCCCGTGCCCGGAGGGCTCTCCTTCCGGGAGTCCCACCTGATCTGCGAAAAAACAGCGGCGACGGGAAAGCTGCTCGGCGCAGAGATGGTCGAGCTCAACCCCGTGGTCGACTCGGAGAACCGCACCGGAAAGCTGGCGGTGTGGCTCCTGACCTCGGCGTTGGGCAAGACGATCCTGTAGGCTCGTGTCAGTAGTAGTAGTAGGTGCCGTCGAAGCGTAGCGACGCGCTCCCGTTCACGCTCGATCCGTTCACGTCGGCGTACGAGGTGGCGGGGGTGGACCACGCGAAAAGGTAGAAATTGGGGTAGCCGCTGGGCCGCTCGAACAGGATGTTCGTGTAGGTGGTGTAGCTCATGGAGTACCAGTCGAAGATCTCGTAGACCGGCGAGAACGCGAGCTCGCCCAGCTCGACGTCCAACGCTCCATCCTGGTACTGGGTGTTGCCCCCGCAGTGGCCGCTCACCTGGGAGTTGCGGATGGACAGTCCAAATTGCCAAACACACCCTGGACAATCAGACGACACGGTGTTGCTGCCCGACCGGTAGAGGTCCCCTTCGAGGGTGCACAGCGGGTCGTGGCTGGCTGCGGAGACGAGGGCCTGCGAGTACACTCCGGACGACCAGTTCGATCCTGCCACGCTCCAGGAAGCGTCCAACTCCAGGACGGCCGGCCACCCGCGAGTGTCTGGCTCGGTGTCCGTATCGGCGTCGGTGTCGGTGTCGGTGTCCCCGTCCGCGTCGGTATCAGCGTCTGAGTCGGCGTCCGAGTCGCCATCGGCGTCCGCGTCGGCGTCCGCATCCCCGTCCGGGTGGGGGCGATTGCCGCCGGTGTCGGTCTTGATCTCGGGAAAACACCCGGAGAGCAGCGCGAAGGCGCCGAGAACCGGGAGAACGGGGAGAGTTCGCATGAGTCGCAGATACATGGTTCCTGCGTCCTTCGCCAGTGTTTTGGAGCGGATGGGGGCTACTCCTGCCGGCCTTCGACAGAGAGGAGCAGGATGGTGCCGGCGATGATCAGCCGCGGGTCGAGCCCGGAGGCCTGACTGCAGTCGACGTCGAAGGCGAGCTGGAAGGGGTTGAACCGCTGGGCGATCATCCCTTTCTTCTCGGTGCCGTCGTACACCCCGAAGGTCTGGGGAAAAAGCGAATGTGCGAAAAACCGCCGAAGCATGGCCATCAACATGCTGTCTTCCTGCATCTTCCCGATCACGACGTCCCCCGGTCCCATCAGCGTCCACTCGTCACGCAGGATGCTCTTGAGGCCCTGACGTCGGCAGGAGCCGATGGGCTCGGAGGCGCCGGGCTCGCGCACGTCGAATGTGGCTCCGAAGTCGAACACACTCCGGGCCTTGATCACCAGCGCCACGGTCGACTGACTCTCGTCGGTGTACACGTTGAGCTCGTCCTTCAGTCGGAAGGCCTTGCGCTTGATGTAGTAGCGCAACGTGCCCTCGGGGCCGTAGATCCGGAACACGCGGCCAAGGAACGAAAACAGCGCCTTTTTCGCAACGAACTTCCTGGGACTCGTGGTGAGCTCGGTGGACATGGAGTGCTCCGGATCGGGGTTGCCGCCGGCATATTCCGGTTTCGCCGATGATCAACCCGGGCGGCCCGCGAGGAGCCGGGCGATCGGCAGCAGGCAGAATCCGTCCTTCACCGCGTCTGCCCACCGCAGCCGGAACACGTCGAGGGTGCGCGCGCCCGTCGCGACGTCCTGAAGGTAGCCGCATCCGGTCCAGGCCCGGGCCCGCGTGCCCCGCCACCGATCCTGCAGGTTGTCCTCGCAGATCGGAACTCCAGAGCGGACATCCCCGGCGACCCCTGCCATCGGCCGGCACAATGCGTCGCGTGACACATCAAAAAAGCTCACCTTCCAGTCCTCGACGGCCGGCTCCGCATGAGGCCCGACCAGCCCGATCGCGCGGAGCACCGAGGCGACGTCGGCGCCACGCGAGCTGGCAAGTTGCTGCAGCTCCGTGGAGCGGACGACCTGCATCGGCGCATCGGCCCCCACCGTCGCGCGCACCTGACTGACCCATGCCATCTGGACCGCAGCGGGCGGCTCCGACAGCGCATCGCACGCCCAGGCGCTGCTCAGCACGGACAGCAGGACCCCGATCACGCCATGCCCTCCACCCGCGCCCGCATCGCGAGGTCCAGGTGGGCTGGACATCCGAGCACGGAGAGGTCGGGCACCGGAGGCGCACCGGTGAGGAACCGCTGGCGCAACGCGTGCCACCGGCGCACACCGTCGATCGCGGCGTCCTCCTGCCGCTTGTCCTGCTCCTGCAGGCGGATGAGCGTCTCCCAGGCGTCGACGACCAGGCCGAGGTCCTTGCAGGCGAGGAACACGTCCACGGTCGCGGAGGAGGCCCGGGACAGCTGCTCCTCGAGGGGCCACTTGCCACGCACGGCCTTCATCTCGAGATCGTCAGAGATGATCACGCCTGGGAACCGGAGCTTCCTGCGCAGCAGGCCGTCCAGGATCGCCGGGGACATCGTGGCCGGGTAGGTCTCGTCGAGGGTTGGATAGAGCACGTGTGCCGTCATCACGGTCGCGACGCCGGCCTCCAGCGCGGACCGGAACGGCGGGATCTCGACCTCGTCGATGTCCGGCGGGTCCTTCTCGACGACGGGCAGTTCGAGGTGGCTGTCGGTCGCCGTGTCCCCATGGCCGGGAAAGTGCTTCGCGCATGCGATGCAGCCCGCCCCCTGCATCCCGCCCACGAACGCCGCGACGTGCGCCGCAGTCGTCCGGGGGTCGCTGGAGAACGCCCTGTCCCCGATGATCGGGTTCCTGGGGTTCGAGTCCACGTCGGCGTCGGGCGCAAAGTCGAGGTCGAACCCGAGGGCACGCACCTCCACGCCGAGCGCGGCGCCGACCGCACGCGTGTAGGCCAGATCTCCCACGTTCCCCACCCACCGCATGGGCGGCCACACGGTGGCAGGGGCTTTCACCCGCTGCACCCGACCGCCCTCCTGGTCGACACACCGGATCGGGGGCAGGTCCGACGGCAACAAGCTCGAGAGCTCCCGGTTGAGCTCCCGCACCTGGGCGGGGTCCTCGACGTTTCGGGCAAACAGGATGAACCCGCCGGGGCGGGCCTCCCGGATGAACGCTCGCTCCTGTTCATTGAGCGATGTGCCCGCGAGCCCGATGATGAGCCGCTGCCCGGCCCGCCGCTTGCGGTCGGCGGTGGATGTGGTGATGCCGACGATGTTCACGTGTGCTCCGGATGGTAGGCGAGCTCGATGAGCACCCCGTCGAAGCACCGCGGGTGCAGGAAGATGACCCGGCTGCCGTGTGCACCCGGCGTGGGTCCCTCGGAGGTGAACGTGTACCCGAGCGCCCGGAGCCGTTGCACGTCTGCGTCGATGTCGTCGGTGGCGAAGCAGATGTGGTGAAGCCCGCCGTGGGGCTTCTTCTCCAGGAACACCGCGATCGGGCCCTGGCCCTCGAGTGGGTGCACGAGCTCGATGGAGGTGCCGGGCACGGGCAGGAACGCGGTAGAGGTGCGCGCCGACACGACATCCTCAGAGCCCCCGAAGTGGAGCCCCAGATCCGTGCAGAACCGCCGGATGCTGGCCTGGAGGTCCGGCACGGCGATGGCGATGTGGTCGAGACGGGTGATCATGCACCTCCTCTATTCCGCCGACGATGGGGAACAGGAGGATCACCGAAGGGCAATTTCAGCTACCTGCAGATAGTCCGTGGGGGTGAGTCAGGCGCCCATCTCCGTGGTCATCGTCACGCACCGGGCAGATGCCCTGCTGGAAGCGTGCGTCGCTTCCGTGCGGGCGCAGAGCCCGGCAGAGGTCCTCGTCGTCGTGAGCAACACACGGCGGGAACTGCCCGGCGTCCGGATGCTGCAGCTCGAGGCGAATATCGGCTTTGCCCGAGCTGCAAACGCCGGCATTGCGGCGGTGGCGGGACACGTGTTGCTGCTGAACGACGATACATGGATACACGATGGATGTATCGCCGCGTTGGATGCCGCCATCGCCGCGTGCACTGCGCCGACGCTGTTTCAACCGCGAATCCTTCTCGCCGACGGGTCCGGGCTCGACAACGAAGGGCACGGGGTGTTCCCCGACGGCTTCGTCTGGGCTCGCGGTCGCGGCGCCAGGGACGTGGAGCTCGGCGGGAGGCCCGGTGGGTTCTCGGGCGCTGCCGTGCTGTTTCACCGGAGCGCCTGGGACGCCCTCGGCGGGTTCGACCCCCGGTTCGACAGCTTTGGAGAGGACGTGGATCTCTCCCTCCGCTGGATGCGACGGGGCGGCCGGATCCAGGCCGTACCCGCCGCGCGGGTGAGCCACCATCTGGGCGCCACCTATGGGCGCACCTCGGCCTCCAAGCTCTACCGCATCGAGCGCAACCGCATCCGCGCCGCAGTGCGCAGCCTCCCGGTTTCCGCGCTGGCCACGCTCCCGGCGTTGACACTCGCCCGTCTGGGGCTGTTCGCCGGGCTCGCGCTGGCAGGGCGCGGGCCGGGCGCGAGCGTGGGCCGGGATGCGCGTTGGGCAGCCGCGCGGGGCCTTTGGGACGGCACGCTGGATGCCCCCGAATGGTGGTCCGAGCGCCACCGGGACCGGGCCGGGTGGCAACGCGGCGAGATCGCGATGTGGCGGGCGATGTGGCAGAGCCGGGCCCGCTGGGAGGACATCTGCCGATGAGATCCAGCGTCGTCGTCGTCATCCCGGCGTTGAACTGCCAGTCCACGCTCGACTCCGTGATCAGGAAGCTGCCGCCCGGCGTGGTGTCGATCGTCGTGGACGACGGCAGCACGACACCGCTCGTCGCTCCCTCGGTGGTTCGCCATCCCGTCAACCGGGGCTACGGTGCCGCCCAGAAGACCGGGTACGCGGCGGCACTTGATCTCGGGGCCACCCGTGTGGTCCTGCTTCACGGCGACGACCAGTATGACACATCTGATACACTCGCGCTCGCGGACGCTCTCGACTCAGCACAAGCGGCACTGGGGAGCAGATTTCTCGTCGATCCCCACGTGATCCCGGGATGGCGGCGCCTCGGCAACCGCGCCCTCACCGCGCTCGCGAACGCCCGGTTCGGGACGGCACACACCGAGCTTCACACCGGTGCGCGCGCGTTCAGCGCGGCGCTGTTGCGCTCGCTGCCCCTGCAGGACTACTCCGACGACTACCTGTTCGACCAGCAGATGCTGTGTGCGATCCTGCGGCGCGGTCTCCCGATCGCGGAGCGCCCCGTACACGTTCGCTATGACGACACCGTGCAGTCGATCTCACCCAGCCGATCGCTCAGATACGGGCTCGGCTGCGTGGCCGAGATCGTCCGGCGCTCGTAGCCCCCGGGGATGCGGATCGACCCGACCCGGCCGGGGCCGGGATAGCGCCCGCGGATGCAGACGTTCGACGTCATCGTGATCGGGGCCGGCCACGCCGGTTGCGAAGCCGCGCTGATCGCTGCGAGGCTCGGGCGCCGCGTTGCCGTGGTGACGTTGAGCGTGGAGCGCATCGGCCGCCTCTCGTGCAATCCCGCTGTCGGCGGGCTCGCCAAGGGTTGCCTGGTGCGCGAGATCGACGCGCTGGGCGGAGCCATGGGCGAGGTGACGGACGCGACGACGATCCAGTTCCGGCGCCTGAACACCCGGAAGGGCCTCGCCGTACAGGCGAGCCGCGCCCAGGTGGACATCGCCCTGTACCCGGCCACCATGACGAGGCGGCTACGCGCGGCCCGCGGTCCTGACGGCGAGCCCGCGGTCCATCTGATCGAAGGGGAAGCCTCGGAAGTGCTCACGAGCGCCGGACGCGTCACCGGCATCGAACTCCATGACGGGCGGAGGCTCGCCGCCCCCGCGGTGGTCCTCACGACCGGCACCTTCCTCGGAGGCGTGCTCCACCGGGGCGCAGAACAGACCTCGGGCGGCCGGGTGGGCGAGGGTGCCGCCTACGCGCTCTCCCGCTCCCTCTGGGGGCTGGGAATCCGGATGGGCCGACTGAAGACGGGGACCACCCCCCGGCTGCGCGCAGGCTCGATCGACTGGTCCCGGCTCGAGGCTCAGGCAGAGAACGTTCGCCCCGGGGAGCCGGGCAGCCGGTTCTCGTTCGGCCCTCCCGCACCGCGCCCCGGCTCGATCCAGTGCTTCCTCGCGTATACTTCCGAGGCGACGCACGAGGTCATCCGCGCCGGTCTCGTCGACTCCCCGCTCTACACCGGCGCGATCACCGGTCGGGGGCCCCGTTACTGCCCCTCGATCGAGGACAAGGTCGTCCGGTTCGCCGAACGGACCCGCCACCAGCTCTTCCTCGAACCCGAAGGGCTCAGTACGGACCAGGTGTACGTCGGCGGCGCATCGACCAGCCTGCCGGCCGGGTCCCAGGATCGTTTCCTCCGCAGCATGGTCGGCCTCGAACAGTGTGAAGTCCTGCAGTATGGGTACGCGGTGGAGTACGATTTCGTGGATCCCACCCAGCTTGGGCACGACCTGCAGCTCCGAGCGGTGCCCGGGCTCTTCCTGGCCGGGCAGATCAACGGCACCAGCGGCTACGAAGAGGCCGCAGCGCAGGGGCTGGTCGCGGGAGCCCACGCCTCGGGTGCCCCCCTCCGCCTCGGGCGCCAGGACGCCTACATCGGCGTGCTCATCGACGACCTGGTCACGCGCGGGATCGGCGGCGAGCCCTACCGGATGTTCCCGAGCCGGGCGGAGCACCGGCTCCACCTGCGCGAGGACAACGCCGATCGCCGCCTCACCCCGATCGCGCGGGGCCTCGGCCTCGTCGACGACACGCGCTGGGGGACGTTCGAGGCGCATGCCGCCCGCATCCGGGAGCTCACCGCCACGCTCGAACGGCCGCTGCACCCCTCGCGGGCCACCAACGAGCAACTCTCGACCCTCGGCATCCCGGCGCTCACACGCACCGTGACGCTGCGTGCGCTCCTCGCACGACCCGAGGTGGATGCCACGCAGGTTTCGCCGCTGTTCCCGGAGAGCGACCTCGCCGCGCTGGAACAGGTGGAGATCGACGTGAAGTACGCGGGCTACCTGCTGCGCGATGGTCAGCGCCGCGCGGAGGCCTCCTCACTCTCGGCGGTCTGCCTCGACACGCTCGATTTCTCCAGCATCGTGGGGTTGTCCACCGAGGTGCGGGAGCGCCTGGACCGGGGGCGCCCCGCGACCCTGGCAGACGCTGCCCGCATGCCCGGAGTGACCCCGGCTGCCCTCGACGCCATCGCCATGACCCTCATCCAGCGCGGGTGAGCACCGCGACGGTCTCGACGTGCGAGGTGCCCGGGAACATCTCGTAGGCCGTGGCCGAGTCGACCCGCCATCCGGTGGAGGTCCACGCTGCGAGGTCGCGCGCCATCGGCTCGGGGTGACACGAGATGAGCACGATCGCTCGCGGGCGCAGTGCGTCCACCTGCTGGCGAACCGCTTCGGAGGTACCTTTCCGCGGGGGGTTCAGCACGACGGTGGCGCCTGTGAAGCCCTCCGGCAGCGGCACCGAGCCTGCAGCGCCCCCCGCGAAGGTCGCGGCTGCCCCGAGCCGCGCGGCTGTCGCGCGGGCACGCTCGATCGCCCCCGGGTTCTCCTCGACGCCGAACACACGCACCTGCCGATCCCGCGCCCACAGCGCGAACGCAACCGCCCCGACCCCACAGTACAGGTCCACCAGCAGGGGCCCCGGGTCGGGCAGGTCCGCCCAGATCTGACGGCCCACCACCGGGTTCGTCTGGAAGAAGTCCGTCGGCCCGATCTCCACGACGACGGGCTCACCATCGTGGTGCACCCACTCGCGAATCCGCGGCACACCCCAGAGCACCGAGGTCGGGCCCGTGGGGTCGAGGATGCCGTCTCCCGGGCGGGTGTTGCGGTGCACAGCCAACCCGCCGACCCCCGCTCGCCGAAAGACCCCCTCGAGGTTCCGGATCGAGGGGTGGTCGTCGCGCACCACGAGCGTCGCGAGGACAGCGCCGTCGAGCGACGACTCCCGCGCGATGAGGTGGCGGATGATGCCCTCGGGCACATCGAGCAGCGGCAGCCGGGTGAGCGCGCGGAGCTTCGGCGCGAGCGCGATGCACCCGGAGATCCGCATCACCTCGTGCGAGTGGGGCTGGTAGGCCCCGATGCGCACCCCGCGCGGGCCATCGAGCCCAACGAGCTTGACCACGTGCCGCCCCTCGTTCGGCGGCGCAGCGCGGGGCTCGACATGGACGTGCACCCCCGCGGCGGCGAGCACGGCCTCCACCCGGGCGGCCCGCTCCGCGTGCGCGCGCGTGCGGGAGATGTGCAGCCAGGGACACCCGCCGCAGGCCTCGACATGCTCGCAGCCCGGGTCCACCCGGTCTGGCGAGAACGCGGGGCTGCCCACCCAGTGCGCATGCACGAAGTTCCCGCCCCGGTGGCCCACCCGGACGTCGGCCTCCTCCCCCACGATCCCGCCGACGACCCGCACGGCCACGATCTTGCCGCGATCATCCTCGGCGCGGCCCACGGCCTCCCCGGTCGCCGCGAACGACGTGGGGGTCAGGCGCATTGCTTCACCCGGCGGCCCCCCACCCATGCGTCGCCCACCGCCGCGGGCGGCGTCATATCCACGACTCGGGGTCGGGGTCGGGGTCCGGCGGGGGCGAGGAAGCGGCAGCCCGCGGGGGGTGCAGCAGCTCCCGAAGCTCCCCGTGGAGCTCCGCCGGGAGCACCCTCGAGCCCTGCAGGTCGAGCAGATCCTGGCGCAACAGCGTGGGCAGCAGCTGTCGAGCGAGCTTGGTGGGGGTGAAGGGGTTGAAGGCGAGCGCCTTCCTCACCCGGTAGCCGGGGGACCACCGGGGATGGCTCGCGATCATCTCGAGGATCTCGGGCTGTGTCGGGCGCATCGCCGCGATGCGGATCACGTCTCGCTCCACGAGCCGCGGGTTCTCCAGCAGCGCCCGGATGATCCGGGGGTCACGGTCGTGCATCAAGCGGTCGAGCGCCATGCGATCCCGCGAGCGCGCCTTCGCCGTGCGCACGCCCGCGGCGAGGTCCATGTGGGGGTTCTCCGCCGCGATCCGCGCGGGGACCGGCTTGTCCGTGAGGAACCGCGTGGCCACCCGGTCGAGCCCGGCCGCCTTCGCGATCGCGTACAGCTCCGTCACCCGCAGATAGGGGAGCTCCCCGAGCACGGAGGGCGTCAGCGCCAGCTCGGTCTGGAGCCAACGGGCTTCGCGCTCCCCCTGTTCGGCCCGCGCGTCGAGACGGGGCAGCATGCCCAGGAGCGTTCCGTCGTCGGTGCCCTCGACCAGCTCGAAGAGCACGTTGCGCCGCATCGCCCTGTCGGCGATGGGCATGAACTTGTGCATCCACCGACCGAGCCACCGATCGGCCTCGGCATCGTCTCCCAGCACGACCAGCGTGCGAGCGATCGCTGCCGAGAGGTTGCGCGGGGGCTGAGCCATACCACAGCCTATCGCCCTCCTCCTGCCTCGGATACAGCGAAACCCATGGCATTGCTCCTGCTCGCCACCCTGCTCGGGTGCGCCCCCTCGCAGCCCACCACCCCGGAGGGCTGCGGAGCGCTCTCCTCCGATGCCGCGCGGGACGAGTGTTTCCTGGCGATCCTCCCCGGGATCTTCAAGAGCGATCCGGCGAAGGGCATCGCGCTCGCCGAGAGCTCGATCCAGGATCCGGCGACGAGGGACTTCGTCTGGCTCACGGTCACTCGCGACGTGGACCCGAACTCGGAGAAATACTGCGCGCGCATCGTGGACCCGCTCATCCGGGATCGCTGCAAGGTCCTCGTGGCCCGGCCGCATCTGCATCGCGAACTGTTGGACGGGCGCGCCGCCCCGATGCGGACGGGAGGGCCGGGTGGCCCGCCGGGCGGCCCCCCGCCAGGCGCTCCCGGCGCCGGCGCCCCCGCGGGCCCGCCGCCGCGCGCGCCGTGACCCCGCCGGTTGTCCTTTACCGGGATGAGCACCTGGAGGTGGTCGACAAGCCGACCGGCATCGGCGTGCAGAGCGGCCGCTCCGGGGAGGATGCGCTCGCCGACCTGCTGGGACTGCGCGTGTGCCATCGGCTGGACGTCGGCACGTCGGGCGTGCTGGTGCTGGCCCGAACAGCGATGGGCCAGCGCGTCATCTCCGAGGCATTCGCCTCGGGAACGGTCCGAAAGACCTACCTGGCACTCTGCGAAGGATCGCTGGCCGACGAGCTCCTCGTCGACCTCCCGCTGGGGGAGTGGAAACGCGGGCGCGTGCAGATCGGTCGCGGAAAGCCAGCGCGCACGCATCTCACCGTCGACCAGCGCATCGCCACCCGGCTCCGCGTGATCGCGCGGCCGGAGACTGGCCGCACCCACCAGATCCGGGCCCACCTCTGCAGCGTCGGTGCCCCGATCGTCGGGGACGAGGACTACGGGGGCCCCCCCGCCACCAGAATCTTCCTCCACGCGCTGCGTGTGGTGCTACCTTGGCCCGGGCCAGCCGACCGGCTGACCGTCGAATCTCCTGAACCGCCAGGGTTCCACCCGTGAGCTTTCCGCCTCCGACGCGCGCCGCGCGACTCCTGATGTGCACCACGGCCCTCGCGCTCCTGCCTGGCTGCCGCAAGGGCACGGGTTCGGCGGACGACGTGTGCAGCTTCGAATTCCAGGCGGATGACCTGGCAAAGGATGGCCGCACCGTCGGCACGATGCTGCAGGACGACGCTGGCCTGTACGACCTCCATGTCGTCGTGCGCTGGGCCGGGAAGATGGGCGGAGACGGGACCGCCCCCATCGCGATCACCCTGCAGGGCGGGTGGAACCAGGAGGGCACCCCGGTCACCTCGGACACCACCCGGCTCGACACCACCCAGAGCGTGGTGGACATCCACGTCGACCTGCCGGGTGCAGGCCTGAGCGGCGGGTACAACGACCGCCGGGGGCCGGTCGCCGCCGCAGCCGTGGCGACGGTGATGCGATGGGCACATGGCGAGACCGTGGACTCCGGCGGCTGCCACCTCCCCGACCGCGTTCCCTCCGCAAACACGGACGACCTCTACCTCGTAGGCACATCCAACGGCGGCAACCTCGCCTACTCGGTGCTCACCGACGACTCGCTCACCCTCCCACCGGTCGCGGGGCTCGTGACGTGGGAGACCCCGGTCGCAGCGACCTTCGCGAACGTGGAGCTCGGGAACGACCCCTCGGTGCACGAGCCGGGGACCTGCAGCTGGGACCAGTCGGCGGGGGTGTTCTGCGATTTTCCGGCAGACGAGCTCATCGTCACCAACACCGGCGGGCCCACGTCCACGTTGTGCTTCGACCTCGATCAGGACGGCGCCTGCGTGGAGGAGAACGACGTGGTGGTGCACGGCACGGAGAGCAAGGACACCGGCGAGATCATGCTCTCCCCCAGGTTGCGACAGGCGGTCAGCGACGCCGGACTCCAACCGACCGGCTTTGCCTCGGAGGAGGATGCCGACGCGTGGTGGTTCTACCGCGACGCGGGGCGCCGCACCGACCTCTTCGTGCAGCGCTGGCCCACGTTGCCGGTGATGATCCTCGGCAGCGAGGTGGACCACGTGATCGACACCTGGACCGATCATCCGCACCTGCACGCCATCGGCGAGGCGCTCCAGGCGAACGGCGCGTTCTGGACGCGGCTGAACCCCGGGGAGAAGTGGCTCGCCGGGAACACCAACGAGAACCCGCCGAACATGCTGCTCTCCCTCGGGGGCGACGACGCGAAGCTCCTGGCCGAGGAGGTGGAGGACCCGCTGGAGGACACCCTGACCGCCGCAGTGATGGAGCTCTCGGAGAGGAACGCCAGCGGAGACTGGACGGGGGACTAGCCCGAGACGCGCGGGAGCCAGCCCCGACCTTGGCCCCCAGGGCCGCGTGAACGCGAGATCCTGTCCTGGACGGCGGCCCGAGGTGGCATGTTCTGGGGTGGTGACTACGGGGCGACTGTGGGAGAGGTCGTCCTGTTCGGGCTGGCGGGCTCCCGAGGCGGCGCCTTCAGCGCCCCTTTCTTCGGCCGGCTGCCAGACTCCGGGCACGTCATCGGGATGATGGCGCATGGAGACGATCTGTGGCTGCTCGCCTTGCCGGACGTGAACACCCCCCAGGCGCTGAGAACCCTTGTTGTCGGGGGCAGCGAATTCGTCGACGCCGCACCTCCACTCCCGCTGATGGAGTGGGTCCGCGGCGTGCAGGCGATCTCCGAGACCCGCATATTGCTGCAGGGCTCTGAAACGCTCAGGGTCCTGGATCTTGGCCCGACCGGCTGGACGCAGACGGGCGACGCGTTCCCCACCGGGGAGGCGCATGCCCAGGCTGTGCGCCCCAACGCACCGGTACCCACGGTCCGCGCGGTATCCATGGAGCACGGCGTCGTGCTCGTCGCGCAGGCCAGCCCCCTCGCATCGTATGACTTCGAGGCCAGCAGACAGGGCCAGGTGCGGCTGATGACCTTCGACGACGGGCGTTGGGACGTCGTCGCGGCGCTGGTGATGCCGAGAGCCGCCGTGGAGTGAGCTGCCCGGAGGGTCGCCGACGCGCCCCGGGTACGGTTTGCGACCCGCGGATCCCCCACCGCGCGTATTCAGGGTAAGGGCATCCCATGGCCCAGCTGATGCTCGTGGATGACGAACCCGACCTCCTCGACGTCGTCGGGGAGGTGCTCAAGTCACGCGGGCACGACCTCCACTGCTGCAGCTCCGGCCGGGACGCGCGCGCGCGCATCGCAGGCCCCGCCACGATCGACGTGGCGATCCTCGATTGGTCGCTGCCGGACGTGGGGGGGCGCGACCTGTTGCTCGACCTCCAGGTGCGGCAGCCACAGGCGAAGGTCATCATCATGACCGGCTACGGGGAGGCGGTGGTGAGCAGCTCGCTCGTCAACGAGCGCGTCGTGGCGGTGTTGCGAAAGCCTTTCCGGATGCGGGAGCTGCTGGAGATCATCACCCGCGCCGTGGGTTGACGAAAAAGCGCTTGCATTTTGCAGCGGGCCCGGCGTAGACTACGCTGAAGCAAGTCTCGGTCCTCCCCGTTCCGGCTTTCCCGGCAACGTCAAGCGTCTCCTCCATCTATTGCGGTGAGCGGACGGGGAGGACTCACCCCAAATAGTACTTGCGGGTGTACTCCGCGACCATGCGGTTGGTGTGGAACTGGTGGGCGCAGGTCTCCAGGCTCCTGCGCATGCGCGAGACCCACGCGTGCGGCACCTGGCCATCGTCGCGCGCGTAGAACTCCGGCACGATCTGCTGCTCGAGCAGGAGGTAGAGGCTCTCCACATCCGCGGCGTCCTGCTCCTCCGGCGTGGGGCGCTCGACGCCATCCCCGATCGCCCAGCCGTTCGTCCCATCGAACGCCTCCGGCCACCAACCATCCAGGATGGAGCAGTTGATCCCGAGGTTCAACGGAACCTTCATCCCGCTCGTGCCGCTCGCCTCGCGCGGGCGGCGGGGTGTGTTGAGCCACACGTCCACGCCTTGTGTGAGCCGACGACCGAGCGCCATGTCGTAGTCGGGCAGGAAGATCACCCGCCCGCGAAAGCGCTCGTCCCGGGTCCACTCCAGCACGTCGCGCAGGATGCCCTGACCCGCAGCATCGCGGGGGTGCGCCTTGCCGGCGAAGAGGATCTGCACGGGCTTGTGGGTGAGGATCGCCGCGAGCCGGTCGGGATCCGTGAACAACAGGTTCCCCCTTTTGTAGGGCGCGAACCGACGCGCGAAGCCGATGGTGAGGGCATCCGGGTCCAGCCAGTCCCGCCCAAGCTGTCGGTTGGCCCAGGCCACGAGCTTGAGCCGCAGGGAACAGCGCATCTGCCAGAGCCGCTCGTCGCTCACGGCCTTCAGGCTGGGCATCACGCCGTCGCGCCAACCGGGAGACGCCTCGTCGAGCAGATGCTGCATCGCAGCGCTCATCCAGCTTGGCGCGTGTACGCCGTTCGTGACCGAGCCGATGGGCACCTCGTCCTCCTTGAGGGAGGGGTAGAGGTTCTTCCACATCTTTCGACTCACTTCCCCATGCAGCCGGGCCACCCCGTTCGCCGCACGGCTGCCCCGGAGGGCAAGCACGGTCATGCACAGGGGCTCGTTCACGTTGCCGCGCTGCACCCGACCGAGGTCCATGAACGCGCCTTCCGGCAGGCCCATGTCCTCCCGCAGCCCCTCCAGGGCCTCGTGCTTCAGGTCCCAGTTGAACCGATCGTGCCCGGCGTCGACCGGCGTGTGGGTGGTGAAAACACACGTTCTACGCACCCGTTCGAACGCAGCGGCCGTTGCGTACCCCGCCTGCAGCTCCTCGCGCCACCGCTCGATCACCGCGAACGCGGCGTGCCCCTCGTTCATGTGGATGACCGTGGGCTCGATCTTGAGCGCGCGGAGGGCGCGAACCCCGCCGATCCCCAACAGCACCTCCTGCTGGATCCGGGTCGCGGCGTCGCCACCGTACAACTGCATCGACAGGTTCCGGTGCTCCGGGCGGTTCCCCTCGACATCGGAGTCCAGCAGGTAGAGCCGGATCCGACCGACCTTGAGCTCCCAGACCTGGGCCTTGTAGGTGTGGTGCCCGTGGGGGACGTCCACGAAGACGTCGAGCTTCTTGAGCGGCGTGTGCTCGAGCGGGGTGGTCGGCCAGGCCGGAACCTGCCGATTGTTGGCGATCACCTGCTTGAAGTACCCCTCCCTGTACAGGAGGCCCACGCCCACCAACGGGAGCCCGAGGTCCGACGCGCTCTTGAGGTGGTCGCCGGCGAGGACGCCCAGACCACCAGAGTAGATCGGCAGTGACTCGTGAAGCGCGAACTCCATCGAGAAGTAGCAGACGCTCCCCGTGAACGCCGCCATCTCCCGGGAGGCCCAGGTGTTGGTCTCCGCCAGGTAGGCATCGAATTTGCGCTCGACAGCCTCGAGGGCCCCCGGGCACCGGGCGTGTAGTCGCTCGAGCGTGCTGTCGTCCAGCTCCTCGAGGAGCATCAACGGGTTGTGCTGCACCTCCTCCCAGCGTTCGGGGTGGAGGCAGGCAAAAAGCTCGGTTGCCTGTACATCCCAGCACCACCAGAGGTTCTCACAGATGCGAAGCAGGCGGTCACGGATCAAGCGGACACCGGGGACGGAGGAAACGGCGCCTTATCGACCCCCCTACCCCTCGCCCACCTCGAACCCTCGCTCCGAGAGCCACTTCCGCATCTCGTCCTTGTCAAGGGCCTTCTCCAACGCCGCGGTTGGCTCGATCAACTTCGCGACGACGAGGTTGCGCAGGCTCTCGTCCATCGAGACCATCCCCAACGCCCGCCCCTGCGTGATCAGCCCCGCGATCATGTGCGTCTTCCCCTCGCGGATCAGCGAGGAGAGCGCCCCGGTGCCGAACAGGATCTCGAGCGCCGCAACCCGCCCTCCGCCGACCCGCCGCAGGAGCTGTTGCGCCAGCACGCCCTTGAGCACGCCGGCGAGCACGCCGCGAACGCCGTCCTGCTGCTCGGCTGGAAACACGTTGATGATGCGGTCGATGGTCTTCGCGGCCGAGTTGGTGTGCAGCGTGCCGAACACCAGCATCCCGGTCTCGGCGGCCTTGAGTGCCATCTCGATCGTCTCGAGATCCCGCATCTCCCCAACGAGGATGCAGTCGGGATCCTCCCGCACCGCCGCGCGCAGCGCCGCGGAGAAGCTCCGCGTGTGCGGCCCGACCTCCCTCTGGCTCACGAGCGACTTGCGGTTCGGGTGGACGAACTCGATCGGGTCCTCGATCGTGACGAAGTGCATGGCCCGCTTCTCGTTCATCTCGTGGATGATCGCCGAGAGCGTGGTGGACTTGCCGGAGCCGGTCGGACCCGTGACGAGGACGAGCCCCCCATCGAGCTGGGTGAGCTTCCGCACGGGAGGCGGAAGCCCGAGCTGATCGATGGTCATCAGCTTGGTCGGGATGATCCGGAACACACCGCCCATCCCGCGCTGCTGTCGGTAGAGGTTCACGCGAAACCGGGCGACCCCGGGCACCTCGTAGGCAAAGTCGGTGTCACCCTCCCGCAGGTACGACTCCCAGAGGTGTGGAGGCGTGATGGGCTGGAGCAACGCGAGCAGGTCGTTGTCGTCCAGCACGCGGAAGCGGATCGGATCCATCCGTCCCGAGAGGCGGAAGATGGGCGGGCGCCCCACGGACAGGTGGAGGTCGGAGGCTCCGCGATCGTTCATGAGCTTCAGGAACCGGTCGATGCGGTTGGCGGACTCAGCCATGGGAGGCTCCCAGCGAGAGGGGGGTCATGGGTCTTTCGGCCCGAGACCGCGGGTGACGGACGGCGCAGCAGGCCCGACACGGGGGGCGGGCGGAATCTTCTCCACCTCCTGGGTCTTCATGTCGGCCTCGATGCTGCCACTCTCCCGCAAGAACAGCGGATCACAGAATTGCTCGAAGTCGGACGGTTTCTCGGCACGTCGCCACGCCGCCTCACCCGTGATCAGGCCGGCCTGCACCAGCTCAAGGAGGGCCTGGTCGACGGTCTGCATCCCCGAGCCCCGACCGATCTGCATCATCGTGGGGATCTGGTGGATCTTGTTCTCCCGGATGAGCGTGCTGATCGGGAGCGTTCCCTTGAGCACCTCGAAGATCGCCACCCGGCCGAGCCCATCCCGACGAGGCAGGAGCGACTGGCTCACGACGTACTTCATCGACTCGGAGAGGGCCATCCGCACCTGGCCCTGCTCCTCGGGGGGAAAGCTCTTGATCACCCGATCGAGGGTTCCGCAGGCCGAGGTCGTGTGCAGCGTGCCGATCACCAGATGACCGGTCTCGGCCGCTGTCAGGGCCAGCCGGATGGTCTCGGGGTCCCGCATCTCGCCCACGATGATGACGTCGGGATCCTCTCGGAGCGCTGCCCGAAGCGCCCGCGCGAAGGACATCGTGTGCGTGCCCACTTCCCGCTGGTTGACGAGCGCGCTCTTGACCGGGTGCATGAACTCGATCGGGTCCTCCAGCGTGATGACGTGGTCGGCCTTCGTCTCGTTGATCAGGTTCACCAGGGCCGCGAGCGTCGTCGACTTTCCGCAGCCGGCCGGCCCCGAAATGAGGATGATGCCCTGGTGATAGTCGAGCAGCTCCCGCAACCGGCCCGGGATGCGCAGCGAGGCGAAGGTCGGCGGCAGGTTCGGGATCACCCGGAAGCTCGCGCACCAGCCCAGGCGCTGGCGGTACGCGTTCACCCGGTACCGCCCGACCTCGGGGATGGCGTAGCAGAAGTCGAGCTCCCCGGTCTCCCGCAACGTGGCAGCCTGCTTCTCGGTGAGCAGGGAGAAGACCGCGCTCTCGGTGCTCGCGGCCGAGATCGGCTCGATCCCGCCCATACGCACGAGCTTGCCTTGACTGCGGACAAAGGGTGGTTCGTCGACGGTGAGGTGCAGATCGGAGCAGTCCTGCTCACGAATCGAGGCGAGCAGCCTGTCGATCGGCTTGACCATCGAGGTGGAGGCCACCGACGCCGTTCCGCGCTCGGCGTCGTCCACGGTCATCTGCAGCCGCTCCTGCATGTCGCGGAGCACCTCGCTCGCGCGGGTGCGCACCTCGGAGCTGGAGTCGCCCTCCTTCACCTGGACGAGCAGCGGAACGAGCCTGGCGTCGGTGAACCGTGAGAAGGCGCGAACCAGCTCCAGGCGGATCTCGGCCCGGGGATCCCTCAACAGCGCCACCAGCGACTTCAGCGCCGTGGGGGAACCGATCTGGGCGAGCGCGTCGATCGCTGCCCAACGGCTGTCCGGATTGTCGAGCGCCTTCACCAGCGCCGGGATGGCGCGCTCGTCCTTGAGCCGACCCAGCGCGTCGCACGCCGTGATGCGCAGCCACCAGTCCGCATCGTCGAGCATGGTCGTGAGCGGCAGGACGAGGCGCGGGTCGTTGAAGTTCTCGGCGAGCACGAGCGCGGCGGTCCGGACATCGGCGTCCGGATGCGAGAGCAGACTACAGGCCGGACGGAAGACCACCTCGCCGAAGTTCCGCAGCGTCTCGAGGATCCGCGTCCGCAGCCAGCCCACCAGGTTCCTGCAGAACACGAGGATCTCGGTGAGCACCAGCTCGTGCGGGCCTGTCTCCAGGATGATCTCGACGCAGGCGTGACGTGTCGCCTCCTCCCCCGCAGCCAGCAGATCGATCATCCGGCGACGAAGCTCGGTGGGCGTGCTGGCGGCGGCCTCGCGCAGCCACATCCGCGCCAACTCCCGGGTCCGGCCGTCCCCTTTGGACAGGCGATCGAGCATCAGCTCCAGCAGCCGGGGGTCCTGCAGCCCGGCCACGGCCTCCATCGCCGTCGATGCGACGCGCGGCTCCTCATCCGTCGAGAGCTTGAGGAGCAGGTCGACCATCGCCTCCGCGGGCCGCTCGGCAAGCAGCTTCTGGAGGGCCGGGTACCGCACGGCCACCGGCGCCTCGAACATCGCCCGCTCGAGGTAGCGGTGGCGCCACTCCCCGTTCAGCTGGATCAGCACCTCCCAGGCCTGACGCCGCCGATGATGAGCCCTGTCGCCCAGCAGCGTGTCCATCAGCTTCTGTCCGGCATCGGGTGCGAGTCGACCCCAGAGGCGGCCGATGTGGCCTCGGGCGGCCGGGATGTCGGCCGACCGATCGAGCACCTCGATGAGCGCTCCGGCGTCGCTGCGCGTGACGAGGAGATCGCCCCCGAGGCTGCGCACTGCGGCGTCGGCGTGCAGGAACAGCGCGACGGCCTGTGGCGGACGGACGCCGAGGTTCCGCACCTCGACAATCAACGCGTCGCGCTCCTCCGAGGACTTGTACAGCGACTGGGTCAGCTTGTCGAACGCGCTGCGACCGGTGAAGAACTGCATGCCGTGCCCTTTAGCGATGTTTTCGCGGCCGGGCAGGGGCGCGCCTCGCGACGCTCTGGCCGCCAGCGCAGTAGAGAGGGGCATGCCCCGCTTTCTTGATCGCCTGCTGGACCTGGGCCCGACCGACGACCCCCGTCGGGTCGCCGTGGCAGCCCGTTCGACCACACAGCGTCGGGAGATCGTCTCCACACCGGGGGCGCGTGTCCGCCTCTCGCGCGATGGCCGGGACCCGGAGGTGCAGAAGGCCCTGCTCTGGCTGGTCCGCGGGGGCATCGCCGTGGAGCTGGAGACCGGGGAGGCCGGTATCTTCGTCGACGGCCGAAAGGTGTCGCTGCGGGAGCTGGTGGTGACCGCTTAGGCTCGCACCGTCAGGATCGTCCTGCACCCGCCGGTCGGGCCGCGCTCGATCCAGCACTCCCCACCGTGACGCCGAGCGACCTCGCGGGAGAGCGGCAACCCGAGCCCCAGCCCATCCCGGTGTTCTCCCCGCGCCGCTCCGCCCCGGGCGAACCGCGCGAACACCTCCTCCCGCTCCGCCTCCGCGAGGCCCCCGCCCTCGTCGTCGACGACGTAGGCGACGAGCTCACCGCGCTGCTCCACGGTCAGCGTGACCGGCTGGCCTGCGGCGTGGCGGGCGCAGTTGCGCAGCAGGTTCGCGATGGCTGCAGTGAGGAGCGGCCCGTGCGCGGTCAGCTCCGGGTCTGCGAGGACGTCGAGGCGCAACACGCAACCAGCGGCGTCCAGCCCCGACTTCTCCTGCGACGCAGCACGCTGCGCAAAGATGGCTGCATGCTCGGTCTCGCGCCCCTGTTCGGCCTGACCGGCATCCACCCGCGCCAGCGCGAGCAGTCCGTCCACGAGCGCGCCCAGGCGCTCCGCAGCGAAGAGCGCGCCCGCCAATGCCCCCCGGTACTCCTCAGGCTGCCGGGGCCGCCGGAGGGTGACCTCCAGCTCTCCCCGCATCGCCGCTACGGGCGTGCGGAGCTCATGCGCCGCCTCTGCGGTGAACCGCGCCTGCCCGGCGAATGCCGCCTCCAGCCGGCAGAGGAGCGCGTTGATCGCCGCGAGCATGTGGCGCACCTCTCGCGGCCCCTCCTCGTTCAGCCGCGCACCTCCGCCGAGCGCGGTGATCCGGGAGGCATCGTCTGCCGCGCGCTCCAGTGGGCGCAGCGCCTGTGTCATCCCCGCGGCCTGGGCGAACCCCGCGAGCCCGGCCACGACGACCCCGACCGCGCCGAAGGGCGCGAGGAAGGGCAGGGTCGTCCCCAGGGGATCCACGCGGCGGGTTTCCGCGAAGACGCGCATGTGGCGCTCCTGATCGTCCTCGACGGAGAGCTCCACCCCGCGTTGATCACCCTTCTCATAGAACCGCGGGCGCTCGCTTCGCCCCTTGCCGGGCTCCACCCGCACAGTGACGGGGGACTCGTAGTGCTCCGATGTCCAGGCCGGCGGATGCGCGCCCTCCTTGGCAGCGACGAGCAGCATCTCGTCCGTCGACCGCACTGCCTTGGCGTACAGCGCGGTGGCGGTGCCCACCCCGGTGAGCAGCAGCGCACCGAAGGTGATCAGCGAGGCGCGGAGCGCGGCTTGCCCCGCCACCGAATCCGGCCACCTCACCGCGGACGGTCTTCGAGTACGTACCCGACGCCGCGCACCGTGTGCAGCAGCGACTTCTCGAAGCCCTTGTCGATTTTCGCGCGGATGTAGCTCATGTATACGTCGACCATGTTGGTGCCGGGGTCGAACCTCATGTCCCACACGGCGTCGAGCAGGCGGGCGCGAGTGAGCACCTGGCCGGCGTGCTCGGCGAGGTAGCGCAGCAGGTTGAACTCCTGCGTCGTGAGCTGGACAGGCTTGCCGGCACGCGTGACCCGCCGCGCCGCGACGTCGATCACCAGGTCTGCCACCACGATCTCCCGGGCGGAATGCGTCGCGCGTCGGGTGACGTTCTCCACGCGGGCGAGCAGCTCAGCGAACGAGAAGGGCTTGACCATGTAGTCGTCCGCCCCGCCCGTGAGCCCTGCGATGCGCTCCTCCACCCGGTCCATGGCAGTCAGGCAGAGCGCCGGCACCGCCGAGCCGTTCCGGCGCAGCTCTCGAACCAGGGAGAGACCATCGCCGTCGGGCAACATACGATCCACGATCAGCAGATCCCAGGGGCTGCTGAACGCCGCCACACGAGCGTCGGTGAGCGTGCCGGCCACCTCGACCCGATGGCCCTCCTCCACGAGGCCGCGGCTGACGAAGCCGGCGATCATCCGCTCGTCCTCCACCAGGAGGATCCTCATCGCGCCCCCGGGTGGAGGCGCGACGTGCGTCGATGGGTGTGCAGGACGACAGCGCGCATCGAAACTCCCAAGCGCGCCGATGCAAGGCGTGTGCCGAGTGTCCGCCCAGTCAGATTAACGAGGGAGTCCCGGAAATTCAGCGAACCGTTGGATGAATCCGCACAGGCCTGTGTCCACTCGCACAGGAGTCTGCGCCAGAGCGCACGATCCACACCCAACGGAACAGGACCGGCCAACGGGCATCGGAGACGCCGCGCTCGTCCGTTCGCTACCCGCGCTGTATTGCGTCGACAGCCTCCTGTACGGTCCTGCCCTCGGTGTCCACGGTGAGCGCTGCCTGCGCGTAGAGCGGGCTGCGGGTGAGGAGGATGTCCTTCAACTCGGCCAGGGCGTTCGCGCGCCCCATGGTCGGCCGAAAGTCCCCCTGGGCCCCCACCCGCGAGATGTGCGACTCCGGGGAGGCCTTCAGCCACACCGTCTTCGCGGCACGGCGCAGCGCGTCCCACGTCTCGGTGGCGGTGACCACCGAGCCGCCTGTGGCCAGCACCGTGGGCGTGGGCGTGGCCAGCACTGCTGTGAGGACCTCCCGCTCCAGCTCCCGATAACGACCGGCGCCGAGCGACTCGAACAGGTCGCCCAGCCGCATTCCAGCGGAGTCCTCCACGAGGGCGTCGACCTCCACGAACGCCCAGCCGAGCGCCCGGGCGAGCTCCGAACCGATGGTGGACTTGCCCGCTCCGCGCAGCCCCACGAGCGCGATCTTGCCGGCCCCTGGGGCTTCGCCCAGCCAGGCGGTCATCGTACCCAGCGATACCCCAAGGGCCTGGCAGATCTCGGAGAGACGCTGCACCGACAGGTTGCCCACCCCATGCTCGACATCCGCGAGGAACCGCAGGGAGATGCCCGCACGCTGGGCGAGGTAGCCCCGCGTCCACCCCCTCGCCTCGCGGTGCGAACGGATCCGGGCGCCCAGCGCGGCAAGCAGCATCACGCGCCCTCGTGCACCGGCGGGTAGAGCTTCCACGTGCAGTCGAGCGCCGCATGCCCGGCATGTGCGAGGAGACCGAGCCAGAGCCCTGCGACGAGGACCAGCGCGACGACCGCACCGGCCCAGACCACGCGGGCACGGGCCTCCACGACGATCACCAGGGTGCCCGTCAGCAGCGCCCCCGCGGACTCGAGGAACCCGGTCATCACGAGCGGGATCGGCGGTTCGTTGACGCAGGGATCGAGCGTGACCCAAGCGAGCACGATCAGCACGATCCCTGCGAGCGCTGCCCCGAGGACTCCTCCGCCGAGCGGGGTGAGCACGGCGACGAGCCGTGACGAGGGGGGCAGACGAGACGGCATCGGACTCCGGACCGAGGATCAGATGTGCAGTATAGCGCATCTTTACGACAACGGAAACGCAGTATAGTGCTCATCATCCCCACGAGACCATGGCCGAAACGTCGTACCCCCCGGTGAGCTTTGACACCCATCCCTCCCAGTACAAGCACTGGAGGCTCGGCATCGACGGCGCGGTAGCGACCTTGACCATGGCCGTGCAGGAGGACGGCGGGATGTGGCCCGGGTACGAGCTCAAGCTCAACAGCTACGATCTCTCCGTGGACATCGAGCTCGCCGACGCGGTCCAGCGGCTGCGCTTCGAGAACCCGGAGGTCCGGGTTGTGGTGGTGACGGGGCAGGACAAGGTGTTCTGCGCAGGCGCGAACATCCGCATGCTCGCGAGCGCATCCCACGCCTTCAAGGTGAACTTCTGCAAATTCACCAACGAGACCCGCACCTACATCGAGGATGCCTGCGCCCACTCGGGGCAGACCTGGATCGCCGCCTTGAACGGCACTGCCTCGGGCGGCGGCTACGAACTGGCCGAAGCGTGCGCGGAGATCTACCTGATCGACGACGGGAACTCGGCGGTCTCGCTGCCAGAGGTCCCGCTGCTGGGCGTGCTGCCCGGCACTGGAGGGCTCACGCGGCTGACGGACAAGCGAAAGGTCCGCCGGGACATCGCAGACGTGTTCTGCACCAAAGCCGAGGGGTTCAAGGCCCGCGATGCCGTGAAGCACCACGTGGTGGATGGCAGCTACTCGCGGTCCAGGTGGTCGGAGGGGATCCGCAGCCGGGCAGCCACCGTGGTGGCGGGCGCCCGCGCACGACCGGACGACGCACGAGCCGTCGCACTGCCCCCGGTCGCGCCGGAGATGAGCGGTGACACCTGGCACTACCGCCACGTGTCGGTTCGGATCGACCGCAGCGCACGGGTCGCCAGCGTGGAGCTGCGAGGACCGGCGGAGGCCCCCACGCCCGCCCACCTCGCCGATGCCGAAGCCTGGGCGCTCCGATTCTTCCGCGAGCTTGACGACGCGCTGCTGCGCCTGCGCGTGAACGAACTGGACGTGGGACTGCTGCTCCTTCGCGCCGTCGGAGATGCTGCGCAGGTCCTCGCCCACGATGCCTCGGTGGAGGGGGATGGATGGTTCGCCACGGAGGTGCGCGGGTACCAGGGTCGCGTGCTGCGGCGACTCGACAACATGGCCAAAACCCTGTTTGCCATCGTCGAACCGGGAAACTGCTACGCCGGCTCCCTCGCCGAGATCCTGTTCTCGGTGGACCGCAGCTACATGCTCGCCGACGATGAGGGCTCCAACTCGATCACGCTCTCCCCCGCGTCCACCGGGAGGTTTCCGATGCACAGCGGGCTCACCCGGCTGCAGGCGCGCTTTCCGGGCGACGAGGAGGCCCGTCTGCTCGCCGAGGCCGCGGCCGCCCGAAGGTCGGTGATCGACGCCGAGACGGCCGACGACATGGGCCTTGTGACGTTCGCACCGGACGCGATCGACTGGGACGACGAGGTCCGGATCGCGGTCGAAGAGCGCTGCTCACTCTCACCAGACGCCCTCACCGGCATGGAGCAGAACCTGCGTTTCGGCGGACCGGAGAGCATGGACAACAAGATCTTCGGCCGGCTCACCGCGTGGCAGAACTGGATCTTCCAGCGCCCGAACGCCGTCGGCGAGCGCGGCGCGCTCAAGATGTTCGGCGCGCCCGAACGCGCAGTGTTCGACTACCGCAGGACCTAGACCTTCACGCTCCACTCCGAGGCCCCAACCATGCCCATCAATTACGACGACCGCATCCCCAACAACGTGGACCTCTCCAGCAACAAGCGGCTGCAGCGGGCGCTGGAGACCTGGCAGCCCGCCTTCCTGGACTGGTGGCGGGACGTCGGGCCGGTCGGGACCGCGCTCGACCAGATCTACCTGCGCACGGCGATCTCTACGGAACCCGGCGGATGGGCGCACTTCGACCACGTCCGGATGCCCGACTACCGGTGGGGCATCTTCCTCGAAGACCAGGACCACGGCCGCACCATCCCGTGCGGTGACCACACCGGCGAGCCGGTGTGGCAGGAGGTTCCCGGCGAATACCGCAGCAACCTTCGACGCATCATCGTCACGCAGGCGGACACCGAACCCGCGAGCGTCGAGCAGCAGCGATGGCTCGGAATGACGGCGCCCAGCCTCTACGACATGCGCAACCTCTTCCAGGTGAACGTGGAAGAAGGACGGCACCTCTGGGCGATGGTGTACCTGCTCCACGCCTACTTCGGCAAGGACGGGCGCGACGAGGCCGACGAACTGCTCGCCCGGCGCTCGGGTGACCCGGACAAGCCCCGGATCCTCGACGCGTTCAACCAGCCCTGCCCGGACTGGCTGACCTTCTTCTGCTTCACGATGTTCACCGATCGCGACGGCAAGTACCAGCTGGGCGCCCTCGCCGAGTCCGGCTTCGATCCGCTCGCGCGCACCTGCCGCTTCATGCTCACCGAGGAGGCCCACCACCTCTCGGTGGGTGAGCTCGGCGTGGAGCGGGTCCTGCGGCGCTCGGCCCAGCTCACCCAGCTCGATCCCAATGGCGATGCCCGCGCCCAGGGCGGGATCGACCTGCCGACGGTGCAGAAGTGGATCAACTTCTGGTTCTGCTACTCGATCGACCTGTTCGGCAGCGAGATCAGCTCCAACGGCGCGGACTTCTTCGCCATGGGCTTGAAGGGCCGCTGGAACGAAGCGAAGGACTACACCGACCACAAGGCGCTGGACAAGTACTACGCACTCCCGGTGGTGAAGAACGGCTCGCTCACCGAGGAGAACGTGCCGCTGCGCAACGCGATGAACGAGGTTCTCCGCCAGTCGTACATCACGGACTGCGGCCGCGTCGTGAAGCGCTGGAACACCGCGCTCGAGCAGGAGGGCAGCGACTTCCGCGTCAGCCTGCCCAACTCCCGCTTCTTCCGCCGCCAGGGCGTGTACGCCGACAACAACTTCAACCGCGAGGGCGAGCTCATCGGCTCGGAGGCATGGGAGCGGAACCGGGACGCCTGGCTGCCGAGCGCAGCGGACCGCGCCTACGTGGCGAGCCTCATGCACCCCGTGACCGAGCCCGGCAAGATCGCACACTGGATCGCCGAGCCGCGCCGCGGGATCAACGGTCAGGACGTCGCGTTCGAGTACGTGCGCAAGGGGTAGGGCAACGGGGCAAATCGCGGCGGCGCCGTGCTGCACACACGTCCCGGTCCGCCGCAGCGGGGATCGGGACGATCGCCGCGCCTGCGCAGCCGAAGGCTCCCTCGAGCCCTCCCGCGCGGACGGGCACGTCCGGCGCTACGGGGGCTCGACGCTCCCAGGTCGAGGTCGAGCCACGAGGATCAGTTCGCGCGATCCAGGTCCGGCCGCACCGTGTGGGCCGCATCCGCGGGGCGCGGGACGTTGGCATCGTACTCGGGCACCAGCTGGCAGAGGCGAACGAGCGTCTCCTCGACGCGGCCTCCGCGGGCCGACTCCACGAGTCCGTCGAGCGCTCGCGCGAGCACGGTGTGGTCCACGGTGCGTGGGGATGCGAGCTGGATGCCCTTCACCGAGGTCGGGACGAGCTCCTCGGCCTTGTGGAACAGCTCCTCGCGCAACTTTTCCCCCGGCCTCATGCCCGTGAACTTGATCTCGATGTTCTCGCCCGGCTTCAAGCCCGCGAGCCGGATCATCTGCTTTGCGAGATCGAGGATGAGGACCGGGTCGCCCATGTCGAGCACGAACAGCCGCCCGCTCACCGCCTGGCCGTGCACCTCGCGGCTCCGCAGGACAGAAGCCTGGAGCACCAGCTCCACGGCCTCCCGGATGGTCATGAAGTACCGCTCGATGTCCGGGTGCGTCACGGTGAGCGGACCGCCCTTCGCGAGCTGCTTCTGGAACAGCGGCACCACCGAACCCGTCGACCCGAGCACGTTGCCGAACCGCACGGTGACGAACCGCGTGCCGCCTTCGCGCTCCGAATCGACGAGATCGAGCGCCTGACAGTAGCTCTCGGCGAGCCGCTTGGTGGCGCCCATCACGTTGGTGGGGTTCACCGCCTTGTCCGTCGAGATCATCACCATCGCACGCACGCCCATGGCGCGGCACGCGTCGGCCACGTTGCGGCTCCCGTGCACGTTGGTGAGCACGCCCTCCGTGGGGTGCATCTCCACCATGGGCACGTGTTTGAGCGCCGCGGCGTGGAACACCAGCTCCGGCCGCTCGGTCCCCATCACCGCAAAGATCTTGTCCCGATCACGGACGTCCGCCAACATCGGAGCGCGCGACAGCGTCGGATGTCGCTCGGCGATCTCCATGTCGATCAGGTACAGGTGGTACTCGGAATTGTCGAGAAGCATGAGCCGCCGCGGGCGGAAGTCGGAGATCTGCCGCACAAGTTCGCTGCCGATGCTCCCCCCGGCGCCGGTGACCAGCACCGACCGGCCCTCGATCAGATCCCGCATCCCCGCGCGGTCGAGCACCGCCTGCGGTCGGTTGAGCAGATCCTCGATGGCGATCGGACGCACCTCCAGGCGATCGGCGATGCCGTGCTTGAATTCCGTGAGCTTCGGCAGCCGGGACAGCGCGATCCCGAGGCTGTCCGAGAGGGTGAGCAGGGCGCTCACCCGGTCGCCACGCAGATCGTCGCTGGTGATCACCAGGCGCTGCGGGCGCTCCCCGTCGTTGGTGAGCCGCTCGATCAGCTCTGCGAGGTCCTGGTCGACGTGCCCCACCACATCGATGCCGTGCATCCGATGGCCCACGCGAGCGCGCTCGGTCTCGATGATGCCAATCACCCTGTACTGGCCGTCGGTCTGGTCCATGGCCCGCATGAACATCTCAGCGCCATCCCCCGATCCGATGAGCAGGGTGGGAACGCGCTTGCCCTCACTCCGCCGCAGGTCCAGCCGGCCATCCTTGAAGAGCCGGTACGCGAAGCGGGGCGCGCCGATCATCACCATGAGCACGAGGAACTGGATGCCGATCAACGAACGCGGAAGCTGGTCGAGGCGGGTGATGACGAACGTGAGGGGGAGGTACACCACCATCGTGACGACGACTGCGCGCGTGATGGCGAGAAGGTCGTTGAGCGAGGCGTAGCGCCATAGACCACGGTACAAGCCCATGACCCGGAACACGACCGCGGCGCAGATGGTGAACAGGATCGTGTTGACCACGAGCCAGTTCAACGACATCGTGAACATGAAGTTTCCGAGCCGCAGATACAGGGCGACCAGAAATGATCCGGCGGCCATCACGACATCGTGGATGAACACGATGAAGGACCGGCTGACGTACTTCGAACTAGGCACTTTGAGCTCCAGACACCTGCATCAACCAGCATATGCCGATAGTCGGCGAGTTTCCCGTCAAGAAAAGCACTCGGCGCCGCACAGGGTGAGCCGTGGGCCGCGCCGGGAGCCCCCCCCCGCGCCTTGGAACCGCCGTCTGCCTACGCGGTCCGGAACCGGACCATCCGCCCGGGAATGCCCACCACCAGCGCATGCTCGGGCACGTCCTCCGCACCGATCACGCCCGGCGGCGATGACCGGCACTGTGCACAGCAGCACAGGCGGCGAGATAGCCGGACGGAGCACGCGACAAGGAGATGACGTGTTCCATGCGCAGCCCCAAGACCGGCGCCCCGGGGCCCGGGTCAAGGGCATCGTCGACACGATCGGCGCCGCCACCGGGCTGGCGGTCACCTCGCCGATCCTGCTCCTCGCGGCAGCCGCCATCCGCCTCGAGGGCGAGGGCGACGTGATCTTCACGCAGGAGCGCCTGGGGCTGAACGGCGAGCGCTTCGTACTGTACAAGCTCCGGACCATGCGGCCGAGGACGGTGGCGGACGGCCGCACGTTGCCCGACTCAGAGCGGCTCACGGGCCTCGGAAGGTTCCTTCGGGCCGCCAGCATCGACGAGCTGCCCCAGCTCTACAACGTCCTGCGGGGGGACATGAGCCTCGTCGGGCCGCGGCCCCTGCTGGTGCAGTACGGCCCGCGGTACAGCCCAGAGCAGGCGCGGCGCCACGAGGTCCGGCCCGGGATCACCGGCTGGGCGCAGGTGAACGGCAGGAACGCGATCAGCTGGGAAGAGAAATTCCGACTCGACGTCTGGTACGTGGACAACTGGAGTCTCGCCCTGGATGCGCGCATCCTCGCCCGGACTGCGGCGCGCCTGCTGCGGCCCTCGGGGATCTCCGCCGCCGGCAGCGCCACCATGCACGAGTTCATGGGATCGGCACCGTCGGAGCGCGTAGCATGAGCGGCGTCGTGATCGTCGGCGCCGGAGGCCAGGCCCGCGAGACCGCGTGGATCATCGGCCGCGCGGAGCCGGCGATGGAGGTGCTCGGGTTCGTGGTGACCGACCTCGGCCACCTGGGGCCGCACGACAGCAGGGAGCGGATCCTCGGCGACTACACCTGGATCCGCGAACACCGCGGGCAGGTGGACCACATCGTCATCGGCATCGGCAGCCCGAGGGCCCGGCTCAAGGTGGCCGCGGAGCTGGAAGCCGAATTCGGGGACAGCCCGACGCTCTGGCCCGCCATCGTGGATCCGTCCGCGATCTTCGACCGGAAATCCAGCCGGGTCGGACGGGGCGTGCTGATCCATCCGGGAATCATCGGCACGGTGAACCTTGTTTTCGAGGACTTTGCAATGATCAACAATGGCTGCACGCTCGGGCATGAGGCCGTCATCGGACGGGGCACCGTGGTGAACCCCGGGGCGAACATCGCCGGGACCGTGACGCTCGGCCGGGGCGTGCTCATCGGCACCGGAGCACAGGTGCTCCAGTTGCTGCACGTCGGCGACGGCGCGACGGTCGGAGCCGGTGCGGTCGTCACCCGGAACGTCGCTCCAGGCATTACTGTGGTGGGTGTGCCAGCCCGGCCTCATCCCGTGCCCTCGACACCGCTGCAACGAGCCTGCTCATGACCTCCAAAAAGCGCATCCTGATGTCGGTTCCGCACATGGGCGGGCAGGAGGAGACGTTCGTACGCGAGGCGTTCTCCACCAACTGGCTGTCGACCGTCGGTCCGAATATCGATTCGTTCGAAGCTGAGTTTTCGAAACGCCTCAGCCTGCCCGAACGCTCGGCCGTCGCGCTCGGGAGCGGCACTGCTGCGATCCACCTCGGCCTGCGCCTCCTGGGCGTCGGGCCCGGCGACGAGGTGCTCGCGCCGACCCTCACCTTCGTCGCCAGCGTGAACCCGATTGGGTGGCTGGGCGGCCATGCCACGTTCATCGACAGCGAACGCACCTCCTGGAACATCGATCCCGCCCTGCTCGCCGAAGTGCTGGAGGCCCGACACCGTGCCGGGAGGTTGCCCCGCGCCGTCGTCGTCGTCCACCTGTACGGGCAGAGCGCAGACCTCGACCCGATCTTCAGCGTTTGCGCCCACTACGGGGTCCCGGTGCTCGAAGACGCCGCAGAGGCCCTGGGCACACTCTACAAGGGCGAGCCGGTGGGCACCCGCGCTCCGGTGAGCACGTTCTCGTTCAACGGGAACAAGATCATCACCACCACCGGCGGCGGCATGCTGGTCGCTCGGGACCCGGAGTGGGTGCGAAAGGCGCGGTTCTGGTCCACGCAGGCCCGCAACCCGGGGATCGCCTACGAGCACACCGAGGTCGGCTACAACTACCGCATGAGCAACGTCCTGGCCGGCATCGGCCGCGGCCAGTTGCTCGTCCTCTCCGAGCGGGTGCGCAGGCGCAGGGAGATCGCGTTCACCTACCGGGACGCGCTTGCAGACATCCCGGCGTTGTCCCTGATGCCCCAGGCGGCCTTCGGCTTGCACACCAACTGGCTCTCGGTGTTCCTCGTGGACGAGAAGAGCCCGATCGACCGTGACCGGCTGATCAAGGTCCTGGATGCCCGGAACGTGGAGTCACGGCCCGTGTGGAAGCCCATGCACCTGCAGCCGCTGTTCCAGGGCGCCGAGTGCGTGGGCGGTGGGGTCGCTGCCGATCTCTTCCGGCGGGGCATCTGCCTGCCCAGCTCCAGCAACCTCACCGAGGGGGAGCAGGCGTACGTCATCAGCACCATCCGCAGCGCGTTCGGCAAGAGCCCGTGACTGCGCTCGTCCACGTCACGACAGTCCCCGATTCCCTCCTGTTCCTCGTCGGACAGGTCGGATTCATGGAGGATCGCGGCTACACCGTCAGCGTCGTCACGTCGCCGGGCGGAAAGCTCGACGCGTTCGCGGCTCGCGAGGGCGTCGCAGCCTACGGTGTCGAGATGGCGCGCAAGGTCACGCCACTCCGCGATCTCGTGACCGTGCTCCGGCTCGTGCGTATCTTCCGCTCGATCCGCCCCGAGATCGTCCACGCCCACACTCCCAAGGGTGGACTCCTGGGCATGATCTCCGCCACCCTCGCCGGGGTGCCGGTCCGCGTCTACCACATGCGCGGCCTGCCGTTGATGACGGCGAGCGGTCCCAGGCGCACGCTCCTCCGCGCGACCGAGAAGGTCTCCTGCCAGCTCGCCGGCCGCGTCATCTGCGTGAGCCACTCCCTCCGGGAGGTCGCGCTGGCGGAGGGGTTGTGCGCGCCCGACAAGATCGAGGTCGCCCTCGCCGGGAGCGGGAACGGGGTGGACTCGGGGGGCAAGTTCAATCCGGCCCGGCTCCGCACGGGCGCCCGCCAGGCGGTCCGCAGCGAGCTCGGGATCCCGCAGGATGCACTGGTGTTCGGGTTCGTCGGGCGGCTGGTGTGCGACAAGGGCGTGGTCGAGCTCGCCACGGCGTGGCGTGGGATCGCCGCGCGGCATCCCGAGGCGCACCTCGTGCTCGTCGGGCCATACGAGGAGGGCGACCCGGTGCCACAGGACGTGCGACGCGCGCTCGCAGAAGATCCTCGTGTACACCTCGTGGGGTTCTGCGACGACACGCCCTCGATGTACGCGGCGATGGACGTGGTCGTGCTGCCGACCTACCGGGAGGGGTTCCCGAACGTGCCGCTCGAGGCAGCGGCGATGGGGCTTCCGGTCGTCGCCACGCGGATCCCGGGATGCGTCGACGCGGTCGCGGACGGCCTGACCGGTACCCTCGTCCCCGCTGCTGACGCTGGTGCGCTGGAAGCCGCTCTGGATCGGTATGCGGCCGACGAACCCCTGCGACGAGCGCACGGCGCAGCGGGCCGCACGCGCGTGGAGACCGATTTCTGCCGTGAGCGGATCTGGGAGGTCATCGCAGGCATCTACGCGCGCCTCCTCTCCGAACACGGGCTCACGGTCAGCGCAAAGCCACCGACCGGCGCAGACGTCCGCCACCGGGAGGCCTCATGACGGCCGCGCCCTCCCACATCGGCTCCATCTGCTTCCTGGAGACCGAGGACTGGGCCTTCCACAAGCACCGCCTCGCGCTCGGGCGCGCCGCGCTGGCCGCCGGGTTCAAGGTGACCTTGATCGCCCCGGTGAGCGCCGCCGCCGCGAAGTTGCGCGCAGAGGGGTTCGAGGTGCTGCCGCTCAGGCTCGCGCGCACCGGCACGAACCCGGTGGACGAAGCGCGGGCCATCGCAGACATCACCCGCATGTACCGGCGCCTGAAGCCGGACATCGTGCACCACCTCTCGGTGAAGGCGGTGCTCCATGGCACCATAGCGGCGCGCCTGGCCGGCATCCCCGCGATCGTGAACAGCATCACGGGCCTCGGCTACACGTTCGCGGACCCGACCCGACCGCGCCAGCGGGCGTTGCAGGCGGTGATCGTCGCGATGCTGCGCGGCGCGCTGGCGAGCCCCCAGGTCCGTGTGATCTTCCAGAACACCGACGATCAGGCGCTTTGCCTCGAGCGTCGCCTCGTCCGGAAGGACAGGACGATCATCGTGCGCGGCTCCGGGGTGAACACGCGCCGCTTCACCCCGACACCCGAGGCGGAGGGCCCACCCGTCGTGGTGCTCGCGTCCCGACTCCTCTGGGACAAAGGGATCGGTGTGCTCGTGGAGGCCGCCCGGGTGCTGCGGGCCGACGGGGTCGCGTTTCGACTCGTGCTGGCGGGGGTGCCCGACCCCGCGAACCCCAATTCGATCGATCCCGCCATCCTCGCGGGCTGGGTGGCCGAAGGCATCGTCGAGAACCCCGGCTACGTCGAAGACGTCGCCGGGTTGCTCGCCACCTCGCACATCGCGTGCCTGCCGTCCATCTACCGCGAGGGGTTGCCGCTCTTCCTGCTCGAGGCCGCGGCCGCCGGCCGGCCGGTCGTGACCACGGATACGCCGGGTTGCAGGGACACCGTCGTCGACGGGGAGACCGGGCTCATCGTGCCGAGCCGCGATGTCGGCGCGCTTGTCGGGGCGCTACGAGTATTGATCGAGGATCCGGTCGTCCGGGCCCGGATGGGCGCAGCCGGCCGGGCGAGGGTGCTGGGACAGTTCTCCGACGAGAGCGTGATTCGTGGGATCTTCGACATCTACGAGGACCTTCTGGGACGGTCGATCTCGCGATGATGTCACCGAATGTAAGGCAATCCAAACCCCGCGGCGGGCTCCCACGCCCGGGCTACATCTGGAATTAACATGAACGTGCCGTTTTTTCGTCCATCGATCAGTCAGGCGGATATCGCCGAAGTCGTGGCGTGCATGGAGTCCGGCTGGCTGACCACCGGCCCTCGCACCAAGGCCTTCGAGGAGGCCTTTGCACAGTACGTCGGGGCCAAGCACGCGATCGCGCTCAACTCGTGCACGGCGGCGCTTCACCTGGCGCTGGAGGCCGTGGGCGTGCGCCGCGGCGACCTTGTGCTCGTGCCTGCGCTGACCTTCGCCGCCACGGCCGAGGTCGTGCGCTACTTCGACGCCATCCCGGTCTTCGTGGACGCGGATCCGGTGACCCTGTGCATGGACCCGGTGGCAGCAGCCAACACCGCAGCGGCCATCCGACGCGGCGAGCGACTCCCTGGCATGACCCTGCCCTATGGCCCGATGAAGGCGATCATCCCGATGCACTACGGAGGCCAGATGGTCGACGTCGACGCGATCGCCGCCGTCGCGCGCGAACACGGACTCGCGATCATCGACGACGCCGCACACACGCTGCCTGCACACTATCGGGCCGGCGCCGACCAGCCCTGGCGCGCGGTGGGCTCCACCGCCGATGTCACCTGCTTCTCGTTCTACGCGAACAAGTGCATCACGACCGGCGAGGGCGGCATGGCGGTGACGAACCGCGACGATCTCGCCGAACGGATGCGGATCATGTCGTTGCACGGCATGAGCAAGGACGCCTGGAAGCGCTTTTCGTCGAAGGGCTCCTGGTACTACGAGATCGTGGCGCCGGGGTTCAAGTACAACATGACCGACGTGGCCGCGGCGCTTGGGGTTGCCCAACTTGCCCGCGCCGATGAACTGCTCGCAGCGCGAGCCAGCGTGGCGCAGCGCTTCATCGCGGGCCTCGAGGACGTGCCCGAGGTGGATGCCCCGACCGAGCTCCCCGACCGGCGCCACTCCTGGCACCTGTTCTCGGTCCAACTGCGCCTGGATCGCCTGACGATCACCCGGAGCCAGTTCATCGAGGAGATGAAGGCGAGGGGCGTGGCCGCATCCGTACACTGGCTGCCCCTGCACATGCAGCCCTACTACATCCAGACCTACGGCTACGCCGCGTCGGACTTCCCGGTCGCCGCCGGCATCTGGCCGCGCCTCGTCTCGCTGCCGATCTTCCCGGCGATGACCGACGAGGAGGTCGATCACGTGATCGGCGTCGTCCGCGAGGTCGCCCGTCAACACAGCGCACCGGCCAAGAAGGGCTGATGTACTCGGCGCGCGAGCTCGCGCTCAAGCGCGTCCTCGACATCACCGCTGCGGCAGCCGGTCTCGCTGCGACCGCCCCGCTCCTTGCGGTGATCGCCGTGGCGGTGCGGCGAACGTCGCCCGGGCCGGCGCTCTTCCGCCAGACCCGGGTCGGCAAGGACGGCCGGCCATTCCAGATGCTCAAGTTCCGGACGATGAGCGTGCCGAAAACGCCAGACACCGGGCCCCAGGTCACGGCGGGCGGCGACTCCCGCGTGACCCGCATCGGGCGGGTGCTGCGCAGGACCAAGCTCGACGAGCTCCCCGAGCTGGTGAACATCCTGCGGGGGGAGATGTCGCTCGTCGGGCCTCGCCCCGAGGTCCCGAAGTACGTCGCCCACTACACGGACGCCGAGCGGGCCGCGGTGCACCGGGTCCGGCCCGGCCTGACCGACCCCGCGACCGTTCGCTTCCGGAGTGAGGAGGAGATCCTGGCGCGGGCCGCCGATCCAGAGCAGGCCTATGTCGACGACGTCCTTCCCACGAAGATCCAGATGTACAAGGACTACCTGGAGGGAGCGTCGTTCGTCGGCGACCTTCGGATCCTCGGCGAGACGGTCCGGGTGGTCCTGGTGCCCCGGGAATGACGCAGGGTCCGGGTTAGCCTGCGCCCATGCCCCTCGCGGTCGCCCAGTACAACGATCACTACTTCCACCAGGTCCCGCTCGGGCTGGCGCGCTACGGACGTGAGCTCGACGTCGCGCTCCGTGCACAGGGCGTGACCGTCCGACCGGTGGGCGCGTGGTCGAACATGGAAGCGGGTCCTCTCGACGCGCTGCGGGCGGCCACCGGCGGCGTGGTGCTACCGGGCGGGAGGCGGTCGTGGATCGCGCGGTGGAGCCTGCTCCGCCGCCCACGGATCGAGACCCTGGTCGACCCCGTGGACATCGTACACTTCACCGCCCCCTGCTACCCGGTGCCCACCGGGAAGCCTGCGGTCGCCACGATCCACGACCTCGGGGTGTTCACGCATCCCAGGTTCTTCGGGAAGGCCTATCCCCGGTTCTTCCACGCCCACCTGCAGCAGATGGACAAGCGCGGCGACCGGATCATCGCCGTCTCCGACTTCAGCGCCGAGCAGTGGCGCACGCACATCAATCCGAAGACCCGCGTCGAGGTCATCGCCGAAGGCGTCGCCGACGTGTTCCGGGTGGTCGAGACCGACGACGCGAGGGCCCTCGTGCTCAAGCGCCACAAGCTCGATCGTCCCTTCTTCCTGGCGGCCGGCTCGTTGAACCCTCGCAAGAACGTGGTCCGCCTCGTCCAGGCGTTCTCGGCGCTGCTCGACGAGCTTCCCCACGATCTGGTGCTCGCCGGGGCGAGGGGCTGGGACGACGAGGAGATCTGGCGCTCGATCGGCGACAGCCGTGTGCGGGACCGCGTGCGATTTGTCGGCTTCGTCGAGGACTCCGAGCTGAACGTGCTCTACCGGTCCGCTGCAGCCTTCGTGTTCGTCTCGCTCTTCGAGGGCTTCGGTCTCCCCGCCGCCGAGGCCATGGCAGGGGGGTGCCCGGTGGTGGCGTCCAACACCACCAGCCTGCCCGGGGTCGTCGGTGCCGGCGGCCTCCTGGTGGACCCGACCAGCGTCGCCGACATCGGGGCCGCCTTGCGGCGCATCGCGACAGACCATGCGCTCCGCACGGACCTCGCCGCCCGCGCCGTCGTCCGGAGTGCTGCGTTCTCCTGGCAGGAGGCCGCGACCGCAACCCACGCGATCTACCGTGAGATGCTGGCAGGATCATGATCACCGTCGTCATCCCCGCGTTCAACGCCCACGCGGACCTGCCCCGGGCGCTCACCTCCATCCGTCTCCAGACCTTCACCGACTGGCAGTGCATCGTCGTCGACGATGGCTCGCCCGAGCCGCTCGCCCCGATCGTGGAAGCGTTCGCGGACCCCCGGATCCGGGTCATCCGCCATCCCGTCAACCGTGGCCGCGGGGCGGCACGGGTCACCGGACTCGCGGCGGTGACGACGCCCCTGATCGCGTGGCAGGACGCCGACGACTGGTCCTACCCCGAACGCCTCGAGCGCGAGCTTGAAGCGATGCAGGCCACCGGAGCACCGATCGTGGCATCGATGGCGGCGGTGGCCGACAAGGCCGAGCGGGTGACCGGGCTGCTCGGACGCGACAGGCCCGAGCCCCACCGGCTCGGACGCCGCGAGCGGAACGCCTTCACCCACCCCACGCTGCTGTTCCGACGCGAAGTGCTGGACCGGGTGCCGTACCGCTCGAAGTTTCGCACGTCCGAGGACCACGACTTCATGATGCGGGCGCTTCGGGAGTTCGACTACGTCGAGATCGCCGACGTGCTCTACGTGTACCGCGAGGAGCAGAGCCGCTCGCTGCGCAAGTACTACGAGTCCACGCGGACGCGGATGGAGGTCGCAGCGACCCTGACCTGTGCCCCCCGCGTCGACCGCGTCGCGCTCATGGCCTCGCACCTCACGAAGCTGGTGCTGGTCACCGGCGCCGAGGTGGTCGGACGCCGCGCGCTCCTCGCAAACCACGCCCAGGTAGCCGTCAGCGCGGCCGTACTGGCGCACCACGATGCCTGCGTCGCCCAGCTCGCCGCCGCCTTGAAGCACCCCCCGAGATGAAAAAACCCGCGGGCGAGCGGCTGCGTCACCAACTGATGTCCGCGCTCTCTACAGAGGTGCTGTCGTTCGGCATGGCGTTCTTGTTCTCGGTCGCGACTACACGCGCGCTGATGCCCGAGGGCAAGGGCATCTACTCCTCGGTCGTGGCGCTCGTTGGCATCACGACCTCGATCGCGAGCTTCGGGGTCGCGAAAGCCACCATCCAGGTGACCAACCGCAAGGGTACGAACCCCGCCGACGTGTACGCCGCGGTGTGGTGGATGACGATCCCGATGTGCATCTCCGCGAGCCTCGTGGTGCTGCTGCTCCTGCCGGCCGGGATGGACCCTGTCGCGATCACGACGGCGGTGGGCATGTCCTGCGCGTTCATCATCGCCGGGAACCTCGAGGGCATGCTCCGCTCGAAGCAGCGGACACTGGCGATCAACGCCTCGGCGCTCACCCAGTCCGCCCTGCCGCTCGGCGCCGTCGGGCTCCACGTGTGGCGGCACGGCGGCTCGATGTCCGCGACCGAGGTGCTGGGGCTCTCGCTCCTCGGCTGGACGGCGCGGGTGATGGTGCTCGCTTTCGCCTACGCCCGGCTCGACGCCTGGCCCTCCCGCACCCGCCTGCGGTCGCTGCCGTGGAAGGATCTCGTGGCGTTCGGGGCCGGTTACCAGGTGTACGCGATCACGTGGTCCCTGCACATGCGCCAGGACATCTCCATGGCGCCCTACCTGTGCAGCGCGACCGAGGTCGGGCTCTACGCGACAGCGGCCGGGCTCGCACAGATGCTGTGGCGCGTGCCGACCGCGGTCGGGAGCGTCGTCTTGCCGCGCCTGGCCGAAGCACAGGGCGACAAGCGCTCGGCCACGATGACTGCGATCGCGACGCGCTGGTCGTTCACTGCGGTGGTGATCCCCGCGATCGGCCTCGGCGTCGTCGCGCCGTGGCTGCTGGGGCTCCTCTACGGGCCCGACTTCGTCGCGTCCGCGGGGCCGATGCGGGTGTTGTTGCCTGGCGTGGTGACCGGCGCTGTCTACCTCGTGGCGGCTTCGAACCTGGTCGCGCGCGGACAGCTTCGGCCGCTCATCCTCATCGGCGTGGCCTGCACGGCGTCGAACGCCCTGCTCAACCTGATCCTCCAGCCGCTCTACGGGGGGATGGGCGCAGCGATGGCATCGTGCATCACCTACACGGCGAGCGCGTTGGGGGTGATCTGGGTGGTCATGCGCGACTCGGGCCTCCCGCTGAGCGCCTTCCTGCTCGTGCAGTCGGACGACCTCCGGCGGCTGTTGAAGCGGGCCGGCTGATGTTCGTTGCGAAAGCGACCGCCATGCTCTCCGCGGAGACCTGGTCCACGCCCCTGCTGGTGGCGGCGGGCAACGTGCGGGTGATCGCAGCGGCACGGGACGGCAGCCTGATCGGACTCGATGGTGGGCTGCAGAAGGTGTGGTCGTTGGCGCTCGGCTCCGAGATCACCGCATCGCCCAATTGCGCGACGCCCGGCGCTCCCGGGAGCCTGGTCACCGTCGGCACGCACGCTGGTCGCATGGTGGCGGTCGATCCCGCGACGGGGCGCATCGCGTGGGAGCGGGATCTCCATCGGGAGATCCGGGCGACCGTCTCCTTCGCGACCGTGGGCGGACGCCTGCTCGCGTACGTGGCGTCCTATGGGGACCGCCTGCGGGCGTTGGACGCTCTGGACGGCACCACGGTGTGGAGCCGGTGGCTGCCGCCGTCCGTCTGGGCCCGGATGGACGGCGTCGTCTCCTCTCCCTGCATCGCAGACGTGGATGGAGACGGTGAGCTCGAGGTCGTGATCGGCACACGGGCATTCCGGGTGTACTGCCTCTCTGCCGCGGACGGGAGGCTCAAGTGGTGGCGCCGCCTGCGGTATGGTGTGGATTCCACCGCCACCGTGCTGGATGTGGACGGCAGACGGCTGACGCTCTTTGGAACGGGCGAGGCGTTGAACGGCCGGGGAGACAATCGGGTACTCGCCCTGGACGGCGCGGGCCGCATCGTGTGGGGATTCGGGGTCGGCGCAGGGGTGGACGCCTGTACGACAAACGCCGCGGTCGAGGGCGTCCCGATGGTCTTTGCAGCGACGCTCGGACCCGGCGAACTCGTGGCCCTGCGCGCCTCGGGCACCGCACGGGAGGAGTGGCGCGTCTCGCTCGGGCCGACGGCGCGGTGTGAACACACGCCGGGCTGCAGCCCGCCGGGAAAGCCCTACTTCACCGCGAACGCGACCTGCCGCAGCTATACGACCCCCTGCGTCGGCGACCTCGACGGCGACGGCAGGCTCGAGGTCGTGGTCGGCTCGAACAACGGACGGGTCCTTATCGTGGACGCCGCCACCGGCAGGGTGCGTCACGAGCTCCGCCCAGGCCTGCCCGTGCGGGGCTCGCCCGTGTACGGCGACGTCGATGACGACGGCTACGCCGAGCTGATCATCGCGGCTGGGGACACCCTTCAGAGCTTCGGAACCCGCCTCCAGGGCCCGGCCTGGCCCGGGTTAAACGGGGGGGCGGGGCTCAACGGCGCCGGCCTGCTGACGCCGAGCCCGGGAGGGCCGATTCCTTCCCCAGAAGATTCGGACAAAGCTCGGGCCGCTCCCGGGTCCGGCCGGTCCCCCGGAGCGATCGCCAGGCAGGCACGACTCGAGGCCGGGCTCCTGGCCGACTGGATGGTGCGCGACGCCGGGCGGCGGGCCTTGACGATCGCCGATAAGGCCGTCGAACGCCTACGCGGTCGCCCCGTGATGGACTATCGGTACTGATGCTGCCCATCTCGCACTTTTCCGGCTCCGAGGCGCACGTCGCCCGGCTGCCCCATTCCTGGCGCCGACCGGACGGGTCGCTCGGGACCCTTTTCGAGGGGGAGAGCTGCACCGACCCGACGCCGCTGGTGGCGGACCTCGGCGACACCGCGCCGTTCCTCGCGGCCACCGGGCAGCTGGACGCCGCGCTGGGACTCGCTCGCGCAGCGGACGTCCACCTGGTTCACGGCCTCTTTCCCCGGGGCCACCGCACCTGCTTGTTCGACAACCACGATCTCGTGCTCGGCTGGCTCGACCTGTACGAGCAGACCGGCGAGCGCTGGCTGCTCGACCGCGCAACCACCGCGATGGAGCGGATCGCGACCACCTTCGACGTCCGCGGATCGCTCGTGGACCACACGGGCCGCCTCGGGATGCCCTCCCTGCGCAGCTCCCCGTTCAACGGCGGGTACATCGAGACGGCGATCGACCTTCACCGTCTGACCGGACACCCCGACGCGCTCGCCTGGGCAGAACGCTGGGCGGCGCACCTCGTCGAGAGCCCTCACTTCGTCGCGCACGGCATGTACTCCCGTTTCGCAACGCCCATCCTCCCCCTCGTCGGCAGGGTGCTCGGTCGGCTCTCGAAGCCCGGGCCGGTGCGCATCTTCAAGGACAACACCAACTGCGTCTGGGGCATCCTGGCGCTGCACGAGCTCGCGCCCGACTTGCGCTGGAGTACGGCTGTCGAGCGATTCCTCGGGGCCGCCGAGGCTGCGGTCGAACAGGCGGGCCACATGCCCCAGTTCCCCGGTCGTCCCTCCCGCTTCGAGCTTGCGCCCCACGCATTCCTCGTCGACCTGCTCGTCGACATCGCGGGCGCCGGGATCGCTCCGGACCGGGCCACGGCGCTCGCCGTCAGGCTCGCTCACATCGTCGAGCGCCACCGCTGGCCGAGCGGGCTCATCCCCGTGCACGAGGGCGCCGAGCGCGACCACGTGGACATCATGGTCGACTACGGCATCGCCCTGTGCCGGTTGGCGGAGCGGACCGGGGACGCGACGTGGCGTGAACGGGGCGTCGCCGGCTGGGCCGAGATGTGGCGGACCCACGGGACCCCGCATGGACTGGCCCTCGGCGTCGGGATAGACGGCAGCATCCGTGACCTCAGGATCATCGTGAAATACCAATTCCTCGCGGTAAAGTCGCTGCTCGCCGCGGCGAGCACACACCTGCTGGACGACGCGGCACTGGGCCGATTGATCCGGGACCGATGAGCGCCCCGAACCGGAAGCTGCACCCGAGGCTCTCCGAGCCGACCTTCCTGCTCAACCACGCGATGTCGAGGAGCATCCGGAAGATGGTCCACACGCTGCTCCCCACCGGGAGCACGGACCGGGTGCTCGATGTCGGCTGCGGCCGCATGCCATACCGCCCCTACTTCGAGGGACGCTGCGGCGAATACGTCGGGTGTGACGCGTTCCCGGTCGACGAGACCGTCGTGCAGTGTCCAGCCGACGCGATGACCTTCGCCGACGGCACGTTCGACATGGTCGTCGCCTTTCAGGTGCTGGAGCACACCGACCACCCGTGGCGCGTCGTCAACGAGTGTTTTCGCGTGACGAAGCCCGGCGGACGCTGCATCCTCACGGCACCCTTCCTCTTTCCGCACCACTCCTCACCCCATGACTACTTCCGCTTCAGCCACGAGGGCCTCGCCAGCCTGGCCACCGACGCCGGCTACGTCGTGGACGAGGTGGTGCCCCAGTGCGGCAGCCTCCAGACGGTCATGATGCTGCTCGCCTGGTACAACATGTTTCCCACCGGATGGGCGCGAAAGCTCACCCGCAGCACGCAGGTCGGGAAGCTGTACGGCGCGAGCACGACGATCCCCCTGAACATGCTCGGCCTGCTCGCCGGCGCGATCCCCTACGGGAAGAAGGTCGAGACCGGGAACCTCGGCTTTTCGAACTTCATGCTGGGGTGCAGCCGACCGCTCGCGAGCGGAGAGCCGGGTGGGGAACGGCGCTGATGCACATCGGCTACGTCATCCCGGTCTTCCCGTTCGCCTCGGAGACGTTCATCACTCGCGAGGTCGTGGGCCTGCGGGCGCTCGGAGTGAAGATCACGGTGTTCACCGTGGCAGACGTTCCTGCCGCCGACGTGGCCAAGCTACCGCCGGAGGTCGCCGCGCTGCAGGCCGACAATGTGAAGGTCGATCGGGCGCAGATGGCGCGTGCGGCCTTCACGAACCCGCTGGGCCGGGCGGGGCGCCTCAACGTCAAGCTGCAGGCGGCGGCAACGCTGAAGTCCAACTTCTCAGCCCGCTGGCTGCGCGCCTCCGGGCTCGGGCGCATGGCCCGCGAGGCGAAGGTCGACGCGCTGCACGCCCATTGGCCCTATGGCACGCAGCTGGCGGCGCTGGCCAGCATGCAGACGGGCATCCCCTTCTCCTGCAGCGTGCATGCGCACGAGGTCGAATACGACTGGGGGCACCTGCCCGTCGTGCTCCCGGAAGCGCGCTTCGTGGCGTTCTGCAACGGCGCCGCGATGGCGCGGCTCGCGACGCGGATGCCCGACCGCGCAGTGGGCCCCAACTGGCGCCTGATCTACCACGGGGTGAACCTCGACGGGTTCAAGCACACCCCGATCCCCGCGCCCGCCGTGCCCTTTCGCCTGGTCACGATCGGCCGCCTGACGCCGTCGAAGGGGTTCGACAGGCTGCTCACGGCCATCCGCGCAACCCTCGACGCGGGGGTGCCCGTGGATCTCACGATCGTAGGCGACGGCTCGCAGCGTGAGAACATCACGAACCGCATCGCGGAGCTCCGTCTCGGTGAAAACGTCCATCTCGCCGGCTGGATCCGGCATGATGCCGTCGCTGCACTGATCGCAGGCGCCCACGCCGTCGTACTCCTGGCCGACGCCAGCTACAACGACGGGCTGCCGAACATCGTCCTGGAGGCCATGTCGTGCGGTCGGCCCGTCGTCCTCACTCCGCTGCCCGCCGCCGTGGAGGTGATCCGGGAGGGACGCGGAGGCGTGGTGCTGTCCCGACTCGACGCGTTCGACGAATTCACGGCGGCCATCCGGCATTGGGCGACCGACCACGATGCCCTCGTGACGGCGGGCCTGCAGGCGCGTGACGTCGTGGTGGCAGACTTCGACGAGCGCGCCCAGCTCCGGCGGATGCTCGCCGAGATGCAGGCCCACAAAAAGGTGGGGTCGTGAGCCGCCCCCGGATCAGCGTCCTGACGATCGCGAAGAACGAGGAGCGGGATCTCCCCGGCTTCTTTGCCTGCTTCTCCTGGGCCGACGAGATCGTGATCGTGGATGACGGCTCGACAGACGCCACACGCGAGGTCGCCCGCGCCGCGGGGGCGCGCGTGGTGAGCTCCCCGAGGGCTGCCGGCGAGGGCTTCGCGGACCAGCGGAACAAGGGCATCGACATCGCAAGCGGCGACTGGCTCGTTCACGTTGACGTCGACATGCGCGCCACTCCGGCCTTCGCTGCGGAGGCCCGCGCCATCGCCAGCGCCGACACGTACGACATCGTCAACTTCCCGCTGGCACACCACATCCTGCACCAGCCTGTCCGCAGCGCCGGGCTCGGGGCGGGGCTGAACCCACCCTGGCTCGTCCGGCGCGGGGTCGCCCGCTTTGCTGGTGTGGTCCACGAGCAGCTCCGCTGGAGCCCCAGCGCGCGGGTCGGGCAGATGCGTGAGCCGATGTGGCACCTCGGAGACGCGGATTTCGAGGAGCGACTGCAGAAGAATCTGCTCTATTCCCGGCTCGAGAACAGCCGCGAGGCCGCGCTGGGCCTCCGGCGCATCGTGCTCAACGCGGTGAGCGCAAGTGTCAAGACCTACGTGCTCCAGGGCGGGTTCCGGGACGGACGGGTCGGGGCATTCTGGTCGATCTACATCGCCGCGGGCACGCTCAACCGCGGGCTGCTCGGGTATGCCCGCAAGCACGACCATTCCCGCCCCGACCTGGAGCAGCGCCTCGCGGACCAGTGGCAGGCTCTCCGCAACCAGGAGCACGCCCGATGAGCGTCGACCCCACCCACTACGATGTCGGCGCCTACGACACGCTCGAGCGCTGGATCTCCTACTGGTACCAGATCCGGATGATCGGCGCGTTGCGCCCCGCGAGCGTCCTGCACATCGGCGTCGGCAACGGCACGGTCCCGTGGGCGCTGCGCACCCAGTTGGGCATCGACGTCACCACATCCGACTACGATGCCCGCCTGCACCCCGACGTCACGGCCGACGTCCGGGCGCTCGACGAGCACTTCGCGCCGAAGAGCTTCGACCTCGTCTGCGCGTTCCAGGTGCTGGAGCACCTGCCGTTCGCGGACTTCGAGGGCGCGTTGCGCCAGCTCGCGCGGGTCGCGCGAAAGCACGTCGTGTTCTCGATCCCGAACAACGGCAAGACCCTTTCCCTCCGGCTGGACCTCGGCGGGCGCAAGCTCGCGCTCGGCACCAAGGTTCCGATGAACCGCGCGTGGACCTTCGATGGCCAGCACCACTGGGAGGTGGGCACGCGCGGGCACAGCGCCCGCACCGTGCGGGCGATCATCGGATCCGTTGCACGAATCGAATCGGAGACGGTCTACCCGGATTACCCTTACCACCGGGCTTTTGTGTTGACCGTCCCAGCGGCATGAACGAGAGGCCGATCGCGGCTGCCCACATGAAGACGAGGTTGGTCGTGAGGAAGGCGTAGTTGTCGGCCGCGACGATGATCGCCATGGCGAGCACGCCGGCCGGAACGACCGCAGGAAGCTCATCGCGGGCCTGGGACAACGACCGGCGGAAGGCGTAGGCGAAGCACCCGGTGAAGGCCAGGAACGCGGGAAACCCACAGTAGAACAGGTAGAGCAGGAACCCGTTGGAGACGAAGCCGTACTGGACTCCGCTGAGGACGTGCTCGGAGCCGAGACCGGTGCCACACCAGAGCACGCTCGGCTCGTGGAGGATGCGATCGTAGAGCTCCCACGGACGGGTCTGCAGCCGGTCGGAGAGGTTGGTGTCTGTCGAGATGCCGCCCTTCTGGAGCCGGGCGATCCAGAAGTCGTTGAAGTCGCCCAGGTACCCGGAGCCAATCAGCATCATCGCCGAAGCGCTCAACCCCCATACCCACTTGGACTTCCGCAGGTCCGCGGCCGCGGTGACGGCGAGGAACACGCAGATCGCGAGCAGGGCGTGGCGGCTGATCGTCATCAGGGCGGCGGCCCAGGCCATGACCGTCGCCAGTGTGTAGTAGCGCTGCTCCCCGGCCAGGATGGAGGGGCGCTTGGTGGTCCAGCTCATCATCGTGAGGAGGACGCCCACGCACACCGCCGCGCCTCCGAACTGGGTGGACGTGCTGTAGGGCCCGAAAACCCGGACCAGGCCTTCCGAGGCAAAGACCGCCGAGCGCCCGAAGTCGGACCGGGAGCTCGCGTAGCCGTCGTACAGGATGTGGTCGAGCGTCGCATTGAACGGAAGCCGGAACTCCTGGCCCAAGGCGATCACGAACATGAGAATGGCTGCGAGCCGCACACCCGCCAGCATCGCAGACCGGAGCTGCGGCTGGCGGCTGTAGGCCGTCACGATCGGCAGCGTCGCGAGCGCGAGCGCGTAGCGCAAGATCCAGTACAAGGGCTCGAAGAACGCCCCGTAGCGCACGACCGAGGAGAGGCCGCCGATGACGAGCGTCGCGATCAACACCTTGAACCACTGGATGGCCAACGATGCCGACTTGCGCGGCACCGGGTCGTTGTACCAGTACAACAGGACAGCCACCGCCGCGAGATCACACCAGTAGATCGAGACGGAACCGAAGCGGTACACATAGGTGGGGAGCAGGCAGTAGAGCAACGTCCAGGTGGCGAACAACAACCGGCTGCGAAAGTAGACCAGACCGAACAGCAACATCAGGTAGAACGGGAACAGCAACGTCATCGCGTTCATGGCTGCCCTCCGATCAGCGCGAGAGCCTGCTCGTAGCGCGCCTGCCAGGTGTGGGCGCGAACGCTCTGCCGGAGGGCTTCACGCTCGCCGGCGGTGGGCGGGAGTCCTGCAACCAGGGCGCGAAGCTCCTCGGGCGAGGTGTACAGCCGGACGGGCAGGTCGAGGTCGCGATAGGCCGGCAACGGCGGCGACAGGATGGGCAGGCAAGCCGCCGCGTACTCCATCGCCTTCATCGGGTTGCCGAGCTGCGCGTTCACCAGTTCGCGCGGCGAGTAGCTGATCAGCCCGGCATCGCACCAGGGGAGCAGCGCCCCCACCTGGTCGGGCGGCAGCGACCCCGTCGCCGTGACGTTTTCCCGCGAAGCGAGAGTGCCGAGCGGCTCGCGGTCGCCGATGATCACCACATGCACCCGCGACGTCCGCGCGAGCGCATCCACCGCGTCCACATCCATCCGGCGGGTGTTCCCCACGTAGACCACGCGCGGCGCCGTCACGCCGGCGAAAGGGTCCGAGCCCGACCGCGCGCGAAGCCTGTCGGCATCGACGCCGTGGGGCAGCACCACGCACCGGGAGGCCGCCACGTCGTACGTCCGGACGACGGCATCGCGAAGCTCCGAGGAGACACAGGCAACCCGGTCGGCCGACCGGAAGCCCACGCGGCACAAGCGCGCCGCCGATGCCGGAAAGCGGCTCATACCCGCGTAGTCGTCGGTCACGTGCCAGATGGTCCGCACACCGGGGAAAATCCGCTGGATGCCCTCCGACTTGGTGTGGGAGAGCCACAGCACCGAGGGATCGGGAATCGCACGCTGCCGAAGCGCGCGCCGCACCAGACCGGCGACCGAGAGCCACCCCAGCACGTGCCGCGCCTCGAGTGCGTGCGCTGATCGGAGCGTGCAGGGCACCGGGGAAGACGGGCGCAGCTCAAGAAGCGCCCCGTGATCGACCGCCTCGAGGCGGGGCACGGGCCCGAACCCCACCGGGTTGAGCCAGATGACCCGCCAGCCGTCCGCCAGGAACCGTTCGGCGAGCATTCGCGTGCTCACCGGGAGGGTGGACTCCCAGCGGACCTCACGCGTGAAGAGGATCGTGCCGTGTGTCGTCGCGCTTCCGTTCACAGTTCGATGATGCCCAGCCCCATGCTGTAGCGCTCGGGAAGGTTCATGGAGTCCACGTAGCGCTTGTAGCCCACCCGCGCGCCGGCCCACGCGTAGTTCTCGGGACAGTCGTCCACGAACACGATGCCACCCTTCACCATGCGCGGCAGGATGCGCTCGAGTGCCCTGTGGACTGGAACGTCGAGGTCCACGTCCACGAGCGCCACTGCGATCTGGTCGGGCAGGGCCGAGTCGGGAAGGGTCGCGATGTCACCCTGCACGAGCTCGATCTCCTTGCCGTCGTACCGGTCGAGCGAGCGCCGCACGAGCGCGAGCGAGTTGTCCGCGAAGTGCCGCCGGAACGACGCCGGCGTGCCCAGCTTCACGTCCTCCTGGAACTGGTCGGACACGAAGCCCCCAAAGGTGTCGTACGCGATGTAGCGCCGGGGAAAGCCGGACCTGCGCAGGAACCGCGTAGCCATCAGCGACGTGCCTCCGCGGTAGCAGCCGATCTCCACGGCAGCCCCGGGCAGCTCCCGACGCTGCCAGAGGGCGTCGAGGTACTGGTAGAGCCGCTCCGGCTGCAGCACCGCCTCCGGCTTCTGCGTGAACAACCGTGCTCTCAACCGCCGTGCCGCGACGCGCGCAGCTCCGACGAGATCGTTGGGGTTTTGGGCATTCATGTTCGCCTCCGAGCAGCCAGGTTGACGGCGCGCCTATCGCGCCTTCTTGACCCAGCACAGCACGTGGGTGCGCAGCGCCGGGGTGAGGTTGAAAAGGGAGTAGAGCCGCGGGTGCGCCCGGGTGACCAGCCGTCGCACGGGAGGCGCCAGCCCCACCCGCCAGAACGCGAGCTCACCATCCGGGAAGAGCTCCCGGACACGCTGGACGGGCACGCCGCGAACATCCGGATTCTGGGGGTTGTTGAAGGTGAAGTCGTACCACAGCACGCCGCCGCCGGGCCGCACCCAGGACCACATCTGCTTCGCGAGCGCAGCCTGGAAGCCATCGTCGAGGATCGAGGAGAACACGGTCGACTGCAGCACGACATCGAAGCTAGCGTCCAGCTCGAGGGTGCTGGCGTCGCCGGCTACCACCCTCACGGCTGTGGGCAGGTGATGTCGGGCCGAGGCCGCGCACGCCTCGATCAAATCGTTCCCCACGAGGTTCTCTGGCCGAAAGCCGAGCATGAGCAACTGCAGCAGGTTCTTCCCGGACCCGCATCCCACCTCCAGCACGCTCGCCGTGGCAGGGGTCAGGCCCGATCCCTTGAGCCATCGGATGACGGCGCGCTCCTTCTCCTGACGGTACAGGTAGTTCGCCGGGTCCAGGGCGTCCTCCCGCTTCGCGTCGAGCGCGACCCCGCGCCGGGCGTACCGGCCCCGGATGGCGTCTACTTCCGGATCCACCTTCGATTCCATCTTCACTCCGCAGCTCGGCACTGTTTGAGTTGGTTCTCCGCACGATCGTGCATCGGCCCCCTGAGCAGGCCCCACCTGTCGATGGTCACCCGGCAGCCGGTGGGGTCCCCATCGCGTAGGTGCAACGCGGCGATCTCGATCCCGAGCGGGCCATCGACCGTCCCTGCGACCTCGAACCGGCCCGCGAGCTCAAGCGCCTTGCCGGGCCCGCCCGAGGCCTCGGCGCTTCGGAGGGCCTGGATTCGGGCCATCGGGTCGAACCGGGCAGCCGAGAGCCAGATCGTGACGGCGTCGTCATGCCGACCCAGCACGCCGAGCACGCTCGCATATGCGGTGAGCGCGACCGGGTTGTCCGGCTGGCGCGCCAGGATGGGGCGAAGCCACGCCTCGGCGTCCTGCGGGCGACCGAGCCGCTGGAGGATCGAGGCGCGCACGAGCAGATCCGAATAGTTGACGGGGTCCAGCCGCTCCGCCTGCTCGCAGGCGAGCAGGGCGACCTCCAGGTCCCCCTCAATGGCGAGCTTGTGCCCCAGCTGCGCGGAGTAGCTCGGGTCGGCGTCACCGAACGCATCGAGCCAGTAGAGCCCGAGCGGCCACACCGAGTAGGCTTCGTCGAGCGGTGGAGGCGCTCCGCGATGAAAGGCCTCGGAATACCGGCGCGCAGCGAGCTGATCGTCCCCCTGAGCGTGCGCGATACGCGCGAGCAGCACCCACGCCCGGTACTCCGAGGGAAGGCGATGGGTGACGCGCTCGAGCATCGCCGTCGCGACGTCGAACTGCCCCGCGCGGGCGAAGACCAACGCGGCCTCGCTCGCCACATCCGGAAGGTCCGGGTAGTCGTCGCGCACCGCAGTCGCAGCGGCGCTGGCGGCTGCCTGATCGTGCGCCGCCTCCGCGCTCCGTGCGGCGTACAGCAAGCGCTCGGCTGCACCGGCATGCATGGACTCGAGCTCCGCCACCGCGTTCGCCGCCATCGCCGGGTTCGGAGAGACCTCCAGGACCTCATGGATGGCCGGGCGGATCACGCTCTCTCGCAGCTGGATCCCGGCGCCGAGGAGCTGAAGTACTCCCACCGCCGCGAGCGCCATGCGCACCGCCGGCGCGCTCGCAGGGAGCTGCGGACCGAACACCCCGACCAGGCACGCCAGCACCCCGGCCGCGGCCATCGCGATGCCCGGGATCTGGGTGGGGAAGTCCACACAGGCGTGCAGGCCGAGCGCCAGGAGCCCGAAGGCCAGCCCGTGCGCACGCCTCGGCTCCCGAAGCCCGCCGCGCGCGAGCACGAAAAGCGCGATACCGGCTGCCAAGACGCCGACAACACCCGTCTCGGCAAGCCATTCGATGGGCTCGGAGTGCGCATGGCTGAACCGGAGCAGCAGGTGGTCCGTGCGGTACCCACGGATGGCGTCGCCGAACGTCCCGCCTCCGGTCCCGGCCAGCCAGTAGTCCGACGCCATGCGCAGCGCGTCGTGCCAGAGTCGAGCCCGCACCTCCGCCGAGCCCGTCACCCAGCTCGCGCTGTGCGCCACCCAGCCCTCCATCGCGACCGCCGCCCCCACAACCAGGACCAGCGCGACCAGACCCACCCCCCGCGTTCGAAGCGTCCAGAGGATCGCGACAACCCCGGCTGCTACGGCGGCGCCGGTCGAACCGCCCCACACGATCACGCCGAGCCCCGCCAGAGCCACGGCACCGGCGATCCCGCGCACCACGGGCGCATGCTCCTCGCTCACCAGGATCCCCACGGCGACGGGCCCGCCGAGCAGCATCATGGCGGCAGCGTGATCGGGATTGACGAACGGCGCGAGGAACAGGCTCGGCGCGTCGACGGGCGAAACGAGCCCGAGCATGGTCGTCGCGCCGACAAGGGCATGCGCCAGGGCGCTGGTCGCGAGCAGCCCCGTCACGGCGAGCAGCGCGAGCTCCGTCTCCGCGCGGCGGTGGCGTGAGGCCCCCCAGGTCGCCACGGCCGCGCCGAAGCCGATCGTGAGCGTCCACGTCGCCAGCTCGGCCGGCACCGCGCCCGGGCGCGTCGCAAGCGAGCTCCAGCCTGCGCCGGGGCGCGCCATCAACGTGCCCGGCGCGACCACCGCCGCCACCGATTCGGGCACGGGGAGCAGCCCCACCCCGATCGCGAGCAACAGCAGAGCACCAGCGCCCAGCCAGCGCAGCGTCACGCCGCAATGCTCGAGCTTCCGCGCCGGGAGGGAGATGGCCATGCCACAACCGATCGCGACCAGGAGGTGCAGCCCGGCCTGCGCCTCCGCTGCCACCCCCCCCAGGAAGAGGAAGGCCACCGAGAGCGTGACCAGAAGCCAGATGCCCAGGATCGCCAGGGGGCGGCTGGATGAGGACGCCATCTACTTCGCCGCGGCGTCCGGCTTGTTGTCTGCTTCGTACCGGTAGTCGTAGTCGTAGTAGTACTTGTACTTCGCCGCGCGACGCGAGAGGTCGACGTCGTTGACGATCACGCCGAGGATCGGGGCGCCCACCTGTTGCAGGCGGTACACGACGTCGCGGACGAGCCGGCGCGAGACGGTCTGCTCACGGACCACGAAGACGACGCCGTCTGCCAGCTTCGAGAGGATCGCGGCGTCGGACAACATCCCGGCCGGGGGCGTGTCGATGAGGACGAGATCGTAGCGCCGATCGAGCTCGGTGAGCAGGTCGGCCATCGCCTGCGAGGCGAGGAGCTCGTTCGGCCCCTCGGTCCGGGGGCCGGCGGGCAGGATGTCCAGACCGGGAACGCTGGTGTGCAGCGTGGCGGCGTCGAGCGACGATCCCTTGAGCACCGACGAGAGCCCGAAATCCTTCGGCACCTCGAAGAGGTGGTGCATCCGCGGGCGCCGCATGTCGGCGTCGATCAGCAGCACGCGGCGCCCCAGGCTCGCAAAGGAGACAGCAAGACTGACGATGGTGTTCGTCTTGCCCTCGGAGGGTACCGAGCTCGTCACCATCAAGCGCTTCAGCGACTTCACGTTCGGGTTGAACTCGATGACCGTACGGATCGCGCGCACCGCCTCCGATGCCGGGGAGCGGGGGTTCGCGAACGTGTACATCGCCCGGTCGCGGTCGTCGTCCGTGGCCACGAGGCGGGGCACGATGCCGAGGAAGGGCACGCGCAGGTAGGTGGACACGTGCTCGGGAGAGCTGATCGTGTTGTCCGCGTACTCAATCAGGAACCCGAGCAGGCTGCCGAACACCACACCGAGCGCCAACGCCATCGCGAGGTTCCGCGGAATGTTCGGGCTCACCGGCTTGAGCTCGGGCCGGGCCTCGTCGATCACGTGGACGTTGTTGAGCTTCGTCTGCCCGGCGAGCTCGAGCTCCCCGTCGCGCTGGCTCAAGGTCGAGTAGAACTGCTTGCTGCGCTCGAGCTTGAGTTGCCGGCTCTCGTACTCGCTGTGGAGCCGCTGCCGGGCCAGCAGCCTCGCCTTCGCCGCATCCGTCTCGGCGGCGAGGCTCGCCTCTTTCGATCTCAGGATCTCGAGCTGGGCCTTCTCGGTGGCGAGGGTCCGGTCCACCTCCTTGCGCAGCTCGACGTCGAAGCTGCGCAGCCTTGCCTCGGACTCCACGCGCTCGGGCATCTGCTCGAGGTACCGGGCCGAGATCTTTGCGTTCTCGGTGGCGGCGGCGGAATACTCCGCGGTCAGGGCGGTGACGAGCGGGGTTGCCATGTCCTTGGCGAGCGACTCGTACGCACCGCGAGCCTTGAGCGCGTCGTGCGCATTGACCGTGGTCTCCAGCAGGACCCGCTGCGTGTTGACGTCCCCGTAGGCGCGGTTCAGCGCGTCCATGGTCGCCGAGAGCTGCGTCACCTCCTCTTCGGCATCCGCGAGGTTGTTCGCCCCCTGGTACTTGATCAGATCCTCGGTCTCCTCGACGATGCGCTTGTTGTACTCGCCGAGCTGGCGCCCGAGCCAGAGCTTCGCCTCGCTCGAGAGGTCCAGGCGGGCCTTGAGGTTCTGCGAGCGGAAGGCGTTCGTGACCAGGTTGGCCAGCCGGGCAGCGCGCTCCGGGTCGCGGTCCACGATCGAGACTTCGACCAGCTCGGTGTCCGTGCGGGGGGTGACCGTGAGCATCTTCGACAGCTTCGCCGCGCCGTCGTTCTTCATCGTGAAGTCGGTGTACCCCTCCAGCTCGTTCTCCGCGATCGCGGCCTCCGCCGTCGAGCGGCTCTGCAGGAGTCCCAGCTGGGTCTTGGCAAAGGTGCGCTCCTGCGCCTCGCGTTCGAAGTCCACGACCTCCTCGACGCGCAGCTCCTGACCCGCGCGAGGAGAGATCTGGATCAGCGCAGTGGCCCGGTATTGCTTCTTCGCAAGCAGGCTGCCGACCAGCGCGACAACCACCACCGCGGCCACGAATGCCGCGATCACCTTCCGCTGGATCTTGAGCATTGCCCAGATCTCGGCAGTCGTGAGCGTCACGGGTCCGCCGTCGGGCAGCCCGTCCTTTTCCTCTTGGTCGGAACTCATTCCCAGAACAATACCCTGAAACCCCGTGGCACGCCGCAACTGCGAACTGCCGGTGCGGCTCCTAATTTCATCGGTTATCGTGCCGGTCAGGTCAGATACAGGAGATGGCGCCGTGGCAATGGGTCTTGTGCTCGCACTTTTCGAGCTGACGTTCGCTGTCAGCAGCCCCTGCTTCGCGCAGGACTACCAGGTCGGCGCCGGCGACTCCGTCAACATCCAGGTGTTCGACGAGCCCCGACTGAGCGGCACCAAGCTCGTGCCCTCGAGCTGCCACATCGAGGTCGAGCTGATCGGCAGCATCGACATCTGCGGCCACACGACCACCGACATCGCGAATGAGGTGCAGGCTCGCCTCGCGGCGGGGTTCCTCATCAACCCGCACGTGACCGTCGACGTCTCGACGTACGGGAGCCAGAAGATCGAGGTGCGGGGCGCGGTAAAGGCCCCCGGGATCCAGGTCCTCACCGGAGCGACCTCGCTGTCCCAGGCGATCACCGCGGCAGGGGGTCCGATGGGGGACAACGTCGTGGAGGTCGACGTCATCAAGCAGAGCGGCGAATCGACGACCTACACGCTCTCGAAGCTCAACCTCGACCCGGCGCCCGTCCTCCTGAGCGCCGGGGACACGGTCATTTTGCGTCAAGGCCGGCACGTGTACGTGGATGGCGAGGTGAAGACCGAGGGACAGGTGGCCTACCACGAGGGCCTCACCGTCTCCCAGGCGGTGAGCCTCGCGGGCGGACCCACGATCTACGCCTCGCAACGCCGGGTGTACATCCTCACCGCGAGTGGGAAACGCGTGGTCGTCAACCTCGCCAGGGTCCGGAACGGGCGCGACCAGGACGTCGTGCTGAACCCCGACGATCGGGTCACCCTCCCACGCTCGTTCTTCTGACCCTCACGGCGCGGAGCTTGCCCCGTAGGGGGCCCGTGGATAGGCCGCAGTCGCAGGAGTGAAGATGGAGCGCGTCGGCGTTGTAGGGCTCGGCTACGTCGGACTTCCCGTCGCATTGGGGTTCGCACGCCGGTTTGCCACCGTTGGGTTCGACCTCTCCGTGGAGCGCGTGGCAGCGCTCAAGCGAGGGGAGGACCGCACGCGGGAGGCTTCTCCCGAGGAGCTCGCGCACACCAGCCTCCAGTTGACGAGCGACCCCGAGGATCTTCGCGGGTGCACGATCTTCATCGTCGCCGTCCCCACGCCCATCGACGAGCACCGCCGGCCGGACCTGACTCCCGTCGAGGCGGCATCCCGCACGGTCGGGAGGGTGCTGGGGCGCGGCGCAACCGTGGTGTACGAGTCCACGGTCTACCCCGGAGTCACCGAGGAGATCTGCGGGCCGATCCTCGAGGCCGAGTCGGGACTCGTGCGTGGGCGGGACTTCTTCCTCGGCTACTCCCCCGAGCGCATCAACCCCGGCGACAAGGAGCACCGGCTCGACACCATCGTGAAGGTCGTGTCGGGCGAGAACGCGGAGACGCTCGACAAGGTGGCCCGCGCCTACGGTGCGATCATCACCGCCGGCGTTCACCGCGCCCCCACCATCAAGGTGGCCGAGGCGGCGAAGGTGATCGAGAACACCCAGCGCGACCTGAACATCGCGCTCATGAACGAGCTCTCCCTGATCTTCGAGCGGCTGGGGATCGACACCCGCGACGTGCTGGCGGCGGCCGGCACCAAGTGGAACTTCCTGCGGTTCACTCCCGGACTCGTGGGCGGACACTGCATCGGGGTCGACCCGTACTACCTCACCGCCCGCGCCGAGCAGGCGGGCTACTACCCCCAGGTGATCCTGGCCGGGCGCCGCATCAATGACGAGATGGGACGCCACATCGCGCACCGGGTGGTCAAGGCGCTGAACCTCGCCGGACGCACCTCGCGAGGCGCGCGCATCGGCGTTCTGGGCCTCACGTTCAAGGAGAACGTACCCGACCTCCGCAACAGCAAGGTGCCGGACATCGTGGCCGAGCTCGACGACTACGGCGCGGTGGTGTTCACCCACGACCCGTACGCCACCGCCGCGGAGGCCATGCACGAATACGGCATCGAGCTCACCCCGCTGGCCGACGTCCGCGACCTCGATGCGCTCATCGTGGCCGTGAGCCACCACGAGTACCTCTCCGAGGGCACCGCGGCGCTGTGTTCGCGGGTGCGAGAGCACGGCGTCGTCTTCGACGTCAAATGTGTCCTCGACCGCGGCGCCATTCCCGAGAACCTGCACTACCTTTCCCTCTGAGCTTCGCATGTCCCAGCCAACCCCCGAACAGCCCCCCGTGCTCCTGACCGGCGTCGCCGGATTCATCGGCTACCACGTGGCGGAGCGCCTCCTCGCCGAGGGGCGCGAGGTCGTGGGGGTGGACATCGTGAACGACTACTACGACCCGGCGCTCAAGTGGGCGCGCCTCGCGAGGCTCGAGGGTCGCCCGGGCTTTCGGTTCGTGCGGGCAGACATCGCAGACACCGCGGTCATGGCCGCGCTCTTCGAGGAGGTCCGCCCCCAGATCGTGATCCACCTCGCAGCGCAGGCAGGGGTCCGGTACTCGCTCACCAACCCGCACGCCTACATCCAGGCCAACCTCGCGGGCTTCGCGAACATCCTCGAAGGAAGCCGCCACCAGAAGGTCCGCCACCTCGTCTATGCCAGCTCGTCGTCCGTCTACGGCAACCACACCAACCTGCCGTTCTCCGAGCACCAGGGCGTGGACCACCCCGTGAGCCTCTACGCCGCGACGAAGAAGGCAAACGAGCTGATGGCCCACAGCTACAGCCACATCTTCCGTCTGCCCACCACGGGGTTGCGCTTCTTCACGGTCTACGGGCCGTGGGGTCGCCCGGACATGGCGCTGTTCCTGTTCACCCGAGCGATCCTCGCGGGCGAGCCGATCGACGTGTTCAACCACGGCGGCATGCAGCGCGATTTCACCTACGTCGACGACATCGTCACGGGCGTCGTCCGGGTGGCAGATGTCCCGGCGGCGCCGAACCCCGGGTTCGACCCGGCGCATGCAGACCCGGCCTCATCGAGCGCCCCCTTCCGCGTGTTCAACATCGGAAACCGGCGCTCCGAGCCGCTGCTCAAGCTGATCGGCCTGCTCGAGGAGGCCCTCGGAAAGCCCGCGATCCGGAACCTGCTGCCGATGCAGCCTGGCGACGTGCCCGCAACCTGCGCGGACGTCACCGACCTCGGAGACGCAGTGGGGTTCCGGCCGGACACGCCGATCGAAGTCGGGGTCCGCCGGTTTGTCGCGTGGTATAGAGGGTACTACAATGTGTAGAAGCGCATTCGGTTCGATCCATCTGCGTTCTCGCCGCGTATACGTTACCACCGCCGAAATTTGACACGAGACAATTCAGTGCGAGCTACCCAGCTTTTCTTGTCCCTTTGCGCAGAGCGCGTGCGCCGTGCGCGATCACGTAATAGAGCCGTCCGGTCAGGAGTTTGAGCGCGTGAAATTGGTACCTGCGGACGGAAGTGGAGGACGGGCAGCATCGGCCGTGATCGGCTTGCTGTTGTCCTCTCCGGCGTGGGCTGAGCCCGGCGAGCACATCACTGCGGGTGATGCGGTGATCGTTCCGGGCATCGCGGTCGGAGTCCAGTACACCAACAACGCCTACCACGTAGAGACGGTCACGCCCGAATCCGGTGCGGCGAACCTGAAGGTTTCCCCGGGAGTCGAGCTTCGCCTCAACCGCGACGATCTCGACGTGAACCTGTCTGGCGCGTACTCGCTTCACAAGTACTTCACCGCCGAGACCACCGCCCTCGACCGCTACGACGACTTCTCCATCAACGGGAACATCGACGCGCTCAAGAAGTCCCGCATCGGCCTCCGCCTGAACGAGGGCGTCGGCATCCAGAACTTCCCGGTAGACGCCGAATCCGACGCCCATCCCTACACCAAGCAGTTCCGGAACCAGACCACCGCTGCCGTGGCTGCGCGGCCGGGTAGCGCTCTGGAGTTCTCGGCGGGCGCCAAGTACGTGCTCGACGACTACGGAACCCCCGCCAGCGCGCACGAGGACGGCACGCGGCACTACAACACGCGCAACGCCATCGGCCCCACCGGCAACGTCACGTGGCAGCTGCTTCCCCGCACCGCGGTCACCGCCGACTTCGAGTGGGAGCACGCCGCCTATGTGAACTCGACGATCGAGACCCCCCAGGGGGACACGCTCAGCTTCCCCGACCACAACATGTGGCGGCTCACCGGCGGACTGCGCGGCCGGGTCATCGACAGGCTCACGGTCACCGCGATCGTCGGATACGGCGCTGCCGACTACGACGAGACCACCGTGCCCGGCGCCGATGCCGCCGCCGCTGCCGACCTCACCGGGCTCCAGCACCTCGTGTTCGATGCGGGCTTCCGCTACGACCTCTCCGAGAACGACAAGTTCAACATCGGGGTCACCAAGAACTTCCGCGACTCGTTCTTCACGAACTACGTATCCTACCTCAGGGCGTACGCCTCGACGGACCTCCGGTTCGCCAAGCGCGTCGGGCTGGATGGCGAGTTCGGGATCTCCCCGGAGCAGTTCCGCGGGCAGGAGACTCGCGACGACATCGTGCTCGATGCGAAGCTCGACGCCACCTACTTCATCCGTGAGTGGGTCTGGATCACTGCCGGCGGCACCTGGCAGGAGCGCTCGTCGTCTGACACGAGCGTGCAGTTCGACGAGTTCAGCGGCCACCTCACGGCTACCGTCAACTACTGACGCTGCCCCGGGCTCCGCAGCCGCGCAGGTGCATCAGAACCGTCGGGTAGAGCGTTTCTTGGCGGCTCGCTACCCTCCACGCGATCCGCCTGCGGCCGCAGGGCGCCGCTGAACGCTGTCTTGCGTTCGCCCAAAACGGAAACAGGCGGCCGAGGCCGCCTGTCCGGTTCCTTGGACCCGACTACATGTACGGGCTGCCCTCGACCGGATCGTCGCCAGCGTCGAATTCGAAGTCCGGCGGCGGTGCAGTACCGTCCGTGCTGTCGTCCCCGATGGTGGGGCCGGCGTACTCGAGCTTCACGGAGTCCTCGCCGACGCCCTCGTTGTCCTTGGCGCACGCCTTGGCCTCGAGCATCAACGCGCGGGTCTTCGTGAGGGCTGCGGAGATCTTGCGGAGCTCCGTGTCTGCACGCGAGGAGTTGCCCTGGGCCTGAAACTTGGTCATCTCGGAGGCCGCGGAGGTGCTCACCTCGATCAGCGAGTTCAACAGCGGCAGCCGCGTGGCCACGCAGTCGTGATCCGTGCGGTCGAGGCGCTCCAACACCGTCTGCGCGTTCTGCATCTCGGTGAGGGACTCGGTCGCGTACTGGGACCGCTCGGCCGGCGACAGCGACGAGCTCTTCTCGACCGCGCCCGACACGGGATCAGCCGCATAGACCACGGTGGCGAACATCGCAGACAGGATGGCGATGGCGAATGGCTTCATGGACATGCACGCTCCAACTTCAATGCTCACATTACCCGCACCTGGCCCGCCCGTCAACGCCCTTTGTCAGAGGTAGCCCAGCGCCTGCGCCTCTGCCGTGAGCGTGTCCCGAAACTGTGGGTGGGCGATCCCGATCAGCGCCCGGGCGCGCTGGCGGATCGTCTTGCCGTGCAGCTCCGCCCGGCCCCACTCGGTCACGACGTGGTGCACGTCCCCCCGACTGGTCACCACTCCCGCGCCAGGCGCCAGTGTGGTGACGATCCGGCTGCACCGCCCGCCCTGCGCAGTGGACGGGAGCACGATGATGGGCCGGCCTCCCTCGGACCGCGCGGCGCCGCGCAGGAAGTCCACCTGCCCGCCGATGCCCGAATAGAGCCGGGTGCCCACACTGTCGGCGTTGACCTGTCCCGTGAGGTCCACCGAGAGCGCCGCGTTTATCGCCACGAAGTTCTTCATGCGGGCGATCCGGGCGGGATCGTTGGTGATCTCGCTCGGCTGCATCTCGATCGCGGGGTTCTGGTCGACCTCCCGGTAGAGCCGCTCGCTCCCCAGCACGAACGACGTGACCGCCTTTCCGGGCCAGAGCTCCTTCCGCGCGCCGGTCGCCACGCCCGCTTCCACGAGGTTGAGCATTCCATCCGAGAAGAGCTCGGTGTGGAATCCGAGATCCCGACGGTCCCCCAGCCGCGCCAGCAGCGCGTCGGGGATGCTGCCGATGCCGGTCTGGACGGTGCAGCCGTCGTCAACGAACTCTGCGACGTACGCTGCGATGCGCTCCCGCACCGGGTCCACGGGAGCGGTCTCCAACGTCGGCAGCGGGTGGTCCACGTCCACGAGCTTGTGCAGCGCAGAGACGTGCACGGCGCCGGCGCCGTAGGTCCTGGGCATCCTCGGGTTCACCTCCGCCAGCACCATCGGCGCATGGCGGACGGCGCCGTCGAGCACGTCTACGCTCACCCCGAGCGAGCACCACCCATGTGCGTCGGGCGGGCACACCTGGATGAGCACCGCGTCGAGCGCCAGCGCGCGGCCCGGACGCAGGAGCGAGGGGGCCTCCGAGAGGAACACGGGCGTGTAGTCGGCGTCTCCCGAGGCGACCGCCGCGCGCACCGAGGGCCCGATGAACAACGCGTTCACACGGAGGTGTCCCCGCGCTGCAGGGCGCACGAGCGGCTCCGACCCGAACGAGAGGATCTGCACGACCTCGAGGCCGTCAAACCGCGCTGCGGCCTCCGCCAGCGCGGCGACGAGCGCCCTCGGCTCCCCTGCGTTCCCGCCCACGAGCACACGGCCTCGACGGGGCAGGGCGGCGATGGCACCGGCGGCATCCGTGCGCCGGGCTGCCACGAGCCCGGCGACGTCGACGCTCAACGCGTCACCAGCACCGGGACGGTCGCGCCGCGGAGCACGCGCTCGGTCACCGACCCGAGCACGACCCGCTCGATGCCGGTGCGCCCGTGGGTGCCCATCACGATGAGGTCGTGCTCGTGGGCCTCTTCCAGGATCACCTCGGGCGGGAAGCCCTCGCGCACACGCGCCTGCCACTGCACGTCGGCCGGGATCGCGGCGCGGGCCGCACGGTCCAGGGACACCCGGCGCTCCTCGGCGATCCGGTCGTTCAGGTCCAGCACCATCTGGCTGACCCCGAGGGCGTCCGCGCCCAGCGCGGCCGCGGGCACGGTTCCCACGTTGAGCAGGAGGATCGATCCCCCGCTCTCCCGAGCGAGGCGGATCGCAAGAGCGAGCGCATGTTCGGAGCCGGTGGAGAAATCGTAGGGGACGAGCAGGCGCTGGAACATCGGGACCTCGGGGTGGAGTCAATGTGACCACCGGCAGAGAAGGGCCAACCGCCGGCCCCGTTTCTTTTCGGCTCTCGCCGTCAAACGGCGTACCTGCGGTCCGGCCTCCAGGCGAATCGCCCGGTCCTGCGATTCGTTTCCGCCAAGGTGGTGGACCGCGCGGTTGCCGGATCAACTGATCGTCGGTCGGCGCACATCTCGTGGACTGTGTTATCCGGCACAGCCGGAGCCCCCCCCCAACATGCCGAGCACGATCGTAGTGTGTGACGACGAAGAGCTGATTCGTTGGTCACTGAGCGAGCACCTGCAGGAGGAAGGCTACGAAGTCGTGACGGCGTCCAACGGCAAGGAGTGCCTGGAGGCTGTGCGGGAACACGCACCGGCAGGGGTGTTCCTCGACCTCAAGATGCCCGTGATGGACGGCCTGTCAGTCCTGCGCGCCCTGCGCGACGCGGACAACGACCTCCCCGTGGTCGTGATCACGGCGCACGGCGGCGTGGAGAGCGCCATCGAGGCGACCCGACTCGGAGCGAGCGGCTACCTCTCGAAGCCGTTCGACCTGCGTGAGGCCGCCCTGGCCCTGGAGCGGGCGCTCGGGGACCATAGGCTCAAGCGGGAGGTGCGCTACCTCCGCGGGCGTGAAAAGACAGGATACGCCGAGATCATCGGCGCCTCCACCTCGATGCAGCGCATGTTCGAGACGCTGCGCCGCATCGAGCGGATCGACGCGCCGACCGTGCTCATCCAGGGGGAGAGCGGGACCGGAAAGGACCTCGTGGCGCGGGCGATCCACGCACGCGGCCCCCGAAAGGACGCTCCCTTCATGGAGATCGACTGCACGTCGCTCCCCGAGCAGCTGATGGAGAGCGAGCTCTTCGGGCACGAGCGCGGCGCCTTCACCGACGCTCGCCAGACCACGCGTGGCCTCTTCGAGGTCGCTGCACGCGGGATGATCTTCCTCGACGAAATCGGGGAGCTTCCGCTGGGGATGCAGTCCAAGCTGCTGCGCGCGCTCGAGAACCGGAAGTTCCGTCGGGTCGGCGGCGTGGCGGACATCCCGATGGACGCCGCGGTCATCACCGCGACGAACCGGAACCTCAAGGACGAAGTGCGCGCCGGCAGGTTCCGGGAAGACCTGTTCTTCCGACTCCACGTCGTCCCGGTCGAGGTCCCGGCGCTCCGGGAGCGTCGGGAGGACATCCCCGTGCTGGTGCACCATTTCGTGGAGCGCTTCGCCAAGGCGTTCGGTCGGACGGTGGGCGGGGTGAGCGGAGACGCGATGGAGCTGCTCTCCGCATACCGGTGGCCCGGGAACGTGCGCGAGCTCCGCAACGTGGTGGAGCGGACCGTGATCCTGCTGGCCGGAGACGTGGTCACGGCAGCGGATCTCCCGATGGAGGTGCGGGCCTCTGCGGTGCGCGAGGACGCTTCAGCGGTGCCCCCCGGCTGCCCGTTCGCCCTCCCCGAGACCGGCGTGGACCTCGAGGCCGTGGAGCGCGGCCTCATCCAGCAGGCGATGACCCGCACGACGGGCAACCAGTCCGCTGCAGCCCGCCTCCTTGGCCTCACGCGGTACCAGCTCCGCTACCGGATGGAGAAGCACCGGCTCGGGTGAGCGGCGCGCTCACTCGTCGACGAACCCCGGCGCCAACGGCTGCACCCGGTCGCCCGGCCCGCCGGGGATCTGGGCAGTGTCGTTCGTCGCGCACTGCAGCAGGGCGCGGATCGCGTCGACGTCCTCCCGCATGCCCACGGCCTCCGCCTCGGCGGGCGGCTCCGCGTACAGCGCAAACCCGGAAGCGTGGTCCACCACGTAGGCGCCGTAGTCCCGGAGCGAGCGCGCGAGTGCCCGCCCCTGCGGCGTCCTGAGCGACTTCATCTCCACGTCCACCGGCAGCGCGACGTGCTGGCCGATGGGGACGTCCCCGGTCATGGACGCCGCCGTGGAGGTGTCGAGCGCTGTCGCCGGCCACACGAGCTCGGGCGAGAGCGCCTCGAGCGGCAGCGAGAGAGCAAGCGCGTGCCAGGCGCCGGTCTCCACCTCCCCCACCCGCCAGAGGCCCCCGAGGGCGCTCCCGCCGTACACGCGGACTCCTCCCTCCCCGTAGCCAGGGCCACGCAGGTCGTTCACGGCCACGCTGTCGACGTCCCAGCCGCCGCCTTCCCGGGCACGGGCCTTCCACATCTCGGTCACCGTCGCCCCCGCAGCGTCCACCAGCTGGAGGTGAGCATCGCCGTCCGGCCAGGAGGGCTCCGCCGGCTCGGCCCCGGCGGGGCTGGCCACAGTGACTGCGAGCACGCCGTCCTCCCAGACCTCCACCATGGGATCGCCCGGCTCGGCGCGGTACACCGGCTGGCTCCATTCCGCCGCGTTCACCCACGCGTCCACGGAAGGATCACGCACCGAGCGCGTGCAGACACCCCCGGCATCCTCGAGGGCGAGATCGGCGCCATGGGGCAGGTTCCACGGCGAGTCCGCCGCAAAGGGCCACAGCCATGGCTCCCGACTCGTGGGGAACGGGTCGGCCGGGGGCTCGCGCCGCGGGGCCGCGGAATCGCCCTGCCCGGTGCAACCGACCACCAGGGGGAGCAGCACGAGCGGGTCGAGGCAGCGGCGCAGCGAGAGCATGCGCTGCCATATCCGCCAGCGCCCTTGGCACGGGGGCCGCGGCGGGGCAAGGAGTGAATCGGATGACCGACCGGACCGTTCTCACCACCTGCAACCGCGACTGCCCGGACGCATGCGGCATCGTGGCGACCGTGGAGGGCGACCGCGTCGTCCGCCTGCGAGGAGACCCGAACCACCCCGTCACCAAGGGCTTCCTCTGCCATCGCACGGGGGAGTACCTGCACACGCAGTACAGCCCGGAGCGGCTGCTCACCCCCCTGATCCGCAGGAACGGCGTACTCACGCCCGCCACCTGGGAGGAGGCCATCGAGACCATCGCCAGGACGATGCTGCGCATCCGCGCCGAGTCGGGGCCCGAGGCCATCTTCCACTACCGGTCGGGGGGCTCGCTGGGCATGCTCAAGGCCGTGACCGACCTCCTGTTCGAGCGGTTCGGCCCGGTCACCGCCAAGTCAGGCGACATCTGCTCGGGCGCAGGCGACGCCGCGCAGCTGACGGACTTCGGCGAGGAGGACAGCAACGACGTCTTCGACCTCCTCAACAGCCGCCACATCGTGCTCTGGGGCAAGAACCCGGTGGTGTCGAGCCCGCACCTCGTGCCCATCCTCAAGCAGGCCAGGGCCCGCGGCGCCATCCTCATCTCGGTGGACCCGGTGTGGCACGCGAGCTCGAAGCTCGCCGACCGCAGCTGGCAGCCGCGGCCCGCGGGCGACTTTGCGCTGGCCATGGCAACGGCGCGGCTCCTCCTCGATCGCGGCCACATGGACCCCGCTGCAGCTGACTACTGCGACAACCTCGACGCGTTCCATGCGCTCGGCCGCTCGAAGTCCGCAGCGGACTGGTGCGCGGAGGCCGACCTGCCCGTCACCGCAGCCGAGGACCTCGCGGAAGCCCTCGGGCCGGGCAAGCCCACCGCCATCCTCGTGGGTTGGGGCATGGGCCGCCGGGCGAACGGCGGGACGATCGTTCGCGCGCTCGACGCACTCGCTGCGATCTCGGGCAACCTCGGCATCCCGGGCGGTGGCGTGTCTTTCTACTACAAGCGCCGCCGCGCATTCCAGCCGCTCGCGCCCGCGCCGGGAGCCAGCCACGCGGCGCCGCGCACCATCAGCGAGATCACGATGGGCGAGGACCTCGTCGCCGCGAGCCCGCCGGTGCGGATGATGTGGGTGACCGCGGGAAACCCTGTCGTCATGCTTCCGGACTCAGCGAAGGTCAGCCACGCGATCGGGAGCCGGGAGTTCGTGGTGGTCGCCGATCCGTTCCTGACGGACACGGCGATGCTCGCCCACGTCGTGCTCCCGACGACCACGATCCTCGAGGAGGACGACCTCGTGGGGGCGTACGGCAACCACTGGGTCGGGAACGTGCGCCCCGTCGTCCCGCGCCCCGAAGGCGTGCGCTCCGACCTCGAGATCACGCGCATGCTCGCCGCCCGGCTGGGGATCCCAGGGTTCGACGCCGACGCCCGCACGTGGAAGCAGCGCCTGCTGGCTCCCGCGCTCGCCGAGCACGGGATCGATCTGGAGCGCCTGGAGGCGGGCGCCGTTCGAAACCCCCTCGCCCCGCCCGTGCTCTACGCCGACCGCCGGTTCCCCACACCGACCGGCCGGGTGAACCTGCTCACCGAGGCCGCCGCGGCCTCCCCCGACGTGCCCGGCTACCCGCTCTGGCTCCTCTCCCTCTCCACGGAGAAGTCCCAGTCCTCCCAGTGGGCCCACGCACCCGAGGGTCCCTGCGTGGCCACGGTGCATCCGGACTCCTGCCCGGTCGCAGATGGCGAGAGCGCCCGGCTCCAGTCGGAGTTGGGCGAGATCAAGGTCCGCGTGCGGCACGACCCCCGCCAGCGCCGCGACGTCGTGGTCCTCCCCAAGGGCGGCCACTACCGCGACGGCCGGGCTGCCAACGCGCTGGTCCGCGCGGCGGTCACCGACATCGGCGAGGGCGGAGCGCTCTACGACGAGCGTGTGCGGCTCGTGCCGCTGTAGGGCAGGCGGGGCCGGAGGCCGGGTTTCGCCCGCGGCCATCCGCGTTACGGTCACCGGGCCATGCCAGCAGAACTCCCCCCGAGGCCGCCCGCGAAGCCGCCCGGCGGGTGGCCGGCATGGCTGGTCACGTGGGTGGCGATCCTCGGCTCCTCGCTGGTGGGCGTGATCGTGTTGGCGACCCTGTCGCTGGCAGGGGAACGCACAGCACTCGAGGGCGCGCTCACCGACCACCTCGGTGCGGTCGCCGGCGCAGCCGACGGCGCGCTGCACGAGATGCCGATCGAGACGATAGTCGCGCTCCACGGTGAAAAGAGCAGCGCCCAGCTCGCGGCCCGGATCGACGATCTGGCGACGCACGGGGGACTACGCGGGCTCGCGCTGGTCGGCCCCGGCAACGTGATCCTGGGCCATGCTGGGCTCTGGGTCCCGCTCGCGGCCGAGCAGGATCTCGTGGCCCTGGCGCAGCGCGGAGCAATGACCACGGGCCCGCTCTACCACGACGACGCGGGAGAGCTCTACCAGACGGCGTACCGCCCGCTCACCGGGCACCCGGGCTGGGTCGTGGCGGTGGAAGGCAGCGCATCGACGCTCGGCGCGGTGGACACGCTGCGTCGCACCGAGCTGATCGCCGGGATCGCGGTCGTGGGCATAGCCTCCCTCGTGAGCTTCGCGGTCGCGTTCGGGCTCTCCAGCCCGATCCGCAAGCTGGGCAGGGAGCTCTCTGCAGCACGCCCGGGCACGCCGCCGGCTGCGCTGGGCGACTACGGGTTCAGGGAGGTGCGTCAGGTCTCGGGCGCTGCCCGGGAGCTCCTCGCCGCCATCGTAGCGCGGGACGCAGAGCTCACCGCTGTGCACCGGCACGAGGTCGAGCAGCTCACCCGCATGGCCGCGGGACTCGCGCACGAGGTCGGGAACCCGCTGAACGCGATCTCCCTCTCCGTGGAGCGACTCGCGGTGCTGGAGGATGCCTCGCGGCGCGCGACGGTCGTGACCCGGGTGCGCGAGCAACTGGCTGAGCTCGAGGGCATCGTCAACCGGCTCCGCGACCTCACCCAGCCCCTGCGCCCGCGCGTGGAGCACGTCGATCTGGGCCTGCTGGTGGACGGCATCGCAGCCCCGGTCTCCGTCGTGCGCGAGGGCAACGCCGTCCTCTCCACCGACCCGGTGCTCGTGGGCCAGATCGTCCGAAACCTGCTGTTGAATGCAGGCCAGGCCGGAGCGCGCCAGGTGCACGTGACCATCGCGGCGAACCCGCCCTGCGTGGATGTGACCGACGATGGCCCTGGCCTCGAGGCCGAGGACACCGAGCGCATCTTCGACTGGTTCCACACCTCCCGCGCAGCCGGGTCGGGCCTCGGCCTGCCGGTCTCCCGGCGCATCGCCGAAGCCCTCGGCGGCACGCTCGAACTGCTTTCCCCCCGCCCCGCCTGCTTCCGCCTGCTCCTACCGAAGGAGGCCCCGTGCAGCCCCTGATCTTCGTCGTCGACGACCACAACGCCAGCGCCGAGGCCCTCGCCGAGGTTCTCGTGGATGCTGGATACCGTGTCCGGAGTTTTGATCGTCCCCACCCGGTGATGGCAGCTTTGCACGATGAACCCGTCTCGGTCGTCATCACCGATCTCCGCATGGACGGCATGGACGGCATCGAGCTCGTGCGCGAATGCCGACGGGCCGAGCCGAAGCTGCCGGTGATCCTCGTCACCGCACATGCGTCGATCGCCCGCGCGGTCGAGGCCACACAGGCCGGGGCGTTCGGGTTCCTCACCAAGCCGCTGAACCTGCCGGCACTGCTCGCGGAGGTTCGGAACGCGGTCGCCCTGCACACGCTCTCCTCGGCTGCCGTGGACGACCGGATAGTCGGACGGTCCGTGACGTTGCTGCACGCGCTCGCCCGGGCCGACCGCGCCGCAGCCTCCGATCTGCCGGTGCTGGTGACCGGGGAGAGCGGTACGGGCAAGGAGCTGGTCGCTCGCCGGATCCACCGGCAGTCCACTCGCGCAAAGATGCCCTTCGTCGCCGTGAACTGCGGCGCCATCCCGGACAGCCTGGTGGAGGCCGAGCTCTTCGGCGCCGCGAAGGGCGCGTTCACGGGCGCCGACCGGGACCGGATCGGGCTGATCGAGACCGCGCACGGTGGGACGCTCTTCCTCGACGAGATCGGCGAGCTCACTCCGGCCGCGCAGGTGCGGCTGCTGCGCTTCCTGCAGGAGGGCCAGATCCGGCGACTGGGCGAGACACGGGACCGCAACGTGGACGTGCGGGTGGTCGCAGCCACGCACCGGGACCTGCGCGCAACCGGGTTCCGGCAGGATCTCTACTACCGGCTGGCGGTGATTCCGGTGGAACTGCCCGCCCTGCGCGCACGCGGCGAAGACGTCCTGCTGATCTTCGGGGGTGCGCTGCGCACCGCCTGCGCCAGGATGGGCCGAGCAGTCCCGCGCCTCACGGGCCCAGCTATCGCAGCGCTGCAAGCCTGGACTTGGCCGGGAAACGTGCGTGAGCTGGTGAACCTCGCCGAGCGCGTGGCCGTGCTCTCTGCGGGCGAGGTGGTCGAGGCGGCCGACCTCCCTCCGGAGATGCTGGCCACGCAGCACGCTCCCGACCTCGTCGCGCTGCCGGAGGGCGACTTCGACCTCACGGGGTGGCTCGAGGGGCTCGAAGAGAGCGCGCTGCGTCGGGCGCTCACACGGCACGACGGGGTGAAGGCCGCGGCGGCGGTCAGCCTCGGGCTGGAGCGCACCGCGCTTCGGTACAAGCTCAAGAAGTACGGGATCGAGGAGTGATCTGGGTGCTCATCGCCATGGCCGGGGCTCCGGACCCGGCGCTGGTGCGTGAGGAAGGTCTGGTCGCGGACGCCGCCGCTGCCGTGGCGATGGCCCGCCATGACGGTTTGCGTGCATCGCGGGTCGCCGAGCTGATGGCGACCTATCGGCAGGAGGCCGAGCGCCTGGCCTCGATGCAGCGGGCGCCCGACACCGCAACCGAGCAGCGCCTCCACGATGCTGCGCTCCACACCCTCACCGACGCGACCGCCCGCGGCACCGAGGACACTGCTGCCCGGTCCACGGTCGAGGCCTGGCTCGGCGCGCTCCCTGCCCGCCTCGACCTCCTGGACCAGGCGCTCGCCGCCGCCGCCACGAGCCCGTCGGAGCTCGCGCATCCCATCGCCGCGGACGTGGAGAGCCAGGCCGTAGCGGTGATCGTGACTGCGATCTACGACGCGACCCGAGCCGACGAGGCCGCCCGCAGCGCCCGAACCCGGGCCGCCGCGTTGCGAGCCGAGTCGAACCCGCTCGACCACGCGAGCCTCTCGGCAGAGGTGGAGATGCGCGGTCTCGAACAGGCCGCCAATTCGGCCACCACCCGGGCGCTCGCCCTTCGCACGCTCGCCGCGCGGGCCGCCGCCCTACGCGACGCCGCACACCTGCTCTCGGAGAACTGATGTTCCTGGCCACGCTCGCCTCTGCCCTCGCCGCCCCCACCGTCGACGGCACCCTGCTCGCCGGCGCCCGGACGGCTCCTGAGAGCTCCGTCCAACTGCCCTCGGCGTGGGAGGGAGATTTCGCGCCCTCCGCCCTCGTCTCTGCGAACGTAAGGCTCCGCCTCGGAGGGGATCAGGGCGCCTGGGCGCGGCTGGAGCTCGGCGGCTGGGGCTACACGGATCTCGATGCATCCGTCGCCACCGGGGGGCTCGGGCTCGGGTGGCGAGGGACCATGGGACAGACGAACCTGGACCTGGCGGGGCGTTACGACGCCCAGGTCTTCCCTGTCCTCTTCGACGCGAGCAATGGCCGCGCCGAGCTGATCGGCAGCGCCCGACGCGCGGCGCCGACGTGGTCGCTCACCGGTCAAGCCACGGGGATCGACCGTCGGTTCGTGGGCGAATCCGGGTTCACCACCGGGGAGCTCGGTGCGGTGTTTGGCTGGTCACCGGGCGCGTGCGGCCTCGACGTCGGCGCCTCGGCCCAGGTGAACGCCGCGAACACCGGGGCCATCGGCCTCCAGGGCCGAACCCTTTTGCGGCTACGCGCCGGGGCGGGGAGCTGGCACGTCGCCGTCGAGCACCGCCTGATCTACGCGGCCGATGGCGAGGCCGAGCGCGAGAGCCGCGCGGCGATCACCGCGACCGGCGACTACTCCGACGACATCGACGCCCTGTCGGGCGGCGGGTTCGTGCAGAATCGCGTCGGCGTGAGTGGAGCGTTCAACGCGGGCCCGTGGACGCTCTCTGCCGGAGGCTTCGCCCGGTTCCGGGGCGCCGAGACGGAAGAGGAGGCCGCGGTCTCGTTCATCCGCACCTGGAGCGGCCAGGCACGAGTGGAGCGCGCGTTCGGCGACGACCTGGACGTCTTCGTGGCGGGCGGAGCGGCGGGGGCCACGCTGGCCACGGGCACGGGGTACGTGGACACCTTCGGATGGCTGGGGCTGGACGTCCGGTTTCCCAGCGCACCGCCGCGGGGCAGCACGGGCGGCTGAGGGCGAGCCAGAGCTGCGTCCCCGCGACGATGCACAACACCCGGGCTGGCAGACTCCTCCCGGAGGAACGGGAGAATTCTGCCGCAATGCAGGCCGGACCCACGGAAACTGCCGGTTCACCCGCACGGCTGGTCTGGCACGGCCCGTGCTCTCTGCTCCGGTACACCCTCCCACCCCGGACTCACGCATGCGAAGCCTCAGCCTGTCCCTCCTCCTCCCCCTCGCCTTCCTCACCGGCTGCGGCGCGGGCGGGCTCGGCAACATCTCCGGCGCCTCCGGCGACACCTCCTCGGGCGCGGCGCTGTTCGCCTCCAACTGCGCCGGATGCCACGGCTCGGATGCCCAGGGGGGCTCCGGCCCCAACATCGCCGGGATCAGCGATTCGGCCGGCGTCATCGACACGATCCTCAACGGAACCGAGGGCATGCCCGGCTTCGCGAGCAGCCTCTCGGACACCGACATCTCGGACATCCTCGCCTACCTCGGCGGGCTCTCCGGCGGGAACGGCGGGGGCGGGGGCGAGGGTGGCGAAGGCGGCGGGGACGACTGATCCCCCGCCAGGCCTGCCGTCACTCCTCCGTTCCGATCTCCGGGAGGTAGAGGCTGCTGAAGCCCACGTCGTAGGCGGTGAGGAGGTTGGTCCCGGGGCAGATCGTGGCGGTGGGGACCCCCGCCAGCTCGGCTTCCGAGAGCACCTCGACGCCCTCGCATCGCTGCTGGCGAAGGTCCGTCGTGTTCGCGGACCACACGTTGCCGGCCACCAGGGCGGAGGCTCCGTCCAGGAGCACGGCGATCGCGGGTGAGTCGGTCAGCGTGTTGTCTGCGAGCAACAAGCCCGAGGCGCCGTCCCAGGCCCGCACGCCGTTCTCTGCGAACACCGCGTTCCCATGCGCGGGCGTGTCGCCGCACAGGACACCGGGGCTCCCGGAGAGCACGTTGCGCTCGATGTCATACGCGCCGTCGCCATCCAACCAGATGCCGGCGTACGCGTGGGGCCCGATCGTCGAGTCCGTGACCGTGATCGCGAGCGGGCCGAAGGCGCCGATGCCGTACACCCCGAAGGCGCCCCCGAACTCCTCGTCGGTGGTCGTGTCCGTGATCCGGGTGTGGGTGAGCGTGAGGGCTCCGCGCACGGCGACGGCGCCCGCGTACAGGTTGTCGGAGAGGACACATCCTTCGCACGACACCTCCCCCCTCCCCACGTAGATGCCCGGCCCGGCCGTGCCGGAGATCGTCAGTCGGTCCGCGGTGGCGACGCCGCCCTCGGCCGCGGCCAGGCCCAGGCCGAAGCCCAGCAGGCGGCCACGAAGGGTGTTGGTGATGCTCGTGTCGTGAAGGTCCAACGTCGAGCCCTCCCCTGAGGAGAGCGCACCGTCCGTCATGTTGCTGTCCAGGGTGGAGCCGGCCGTTGCCACGCTCGCGCCCTGCACGGCCTGCAGCCCGTATCCCCCGCCCCCGCCCGGGTCGGCGAGGGTCCCCGAAATGAGCGAATCCTCCAGGTAGAGCCAGGTGCCCGCGCCCTGCGCGATCGCCCCGATGGCGGTGTTCTCGGAGATCTCCACGCCATACAACTCAGCGCTCGCCCCCCCGTCCACCTGCAGTCCGTACCCGCCCGTGCCGTCTGGCGCGACCAACGTCCCCACGATCCGGCTGTCCCGAAGGGTCAACCCGGTCCCGGCATACCCCACTGCCACCCCGACCTCGGAGTTCTCCTCGACGGTGCAGCCGGCGCCCTCCAAGACCGCCCCGTCCACCATCAGGATGCCCACGCCGCCCACACCGTGAGCTGGGGGCCGGGTGCCCCGGATCGTCGTGTCCTCGACGTCGACGAACGAGGCGTCGGCGCCGATCCCCGCGTACACGTTGTCCTCCACGACGCACGCCACCAGCTCCACCGATGCGCCTTCCTGGGCGATCACGCCCGCCCCGAAGCTGCCGTCCGACGCCGGCTCGGTGTCCGAGACGGTGGTGTCGCGCAGCTGCAGGGTCCCCCCCTGGGCCAGCGCGCCCGCCCCCACGTTTCCCTGGACGGTGCACCCCTCGCAGTGCATCGTCGCTCCCAGCCCGACGGCGAGCCCCGCCCCGTCCACACCCGCGTTCCGCTCGATCGTGTCGGACACGGTGCTGTTCACCACCGTGACCACGGTCCCCTCTCCGGTGGCGGCCACCCCGTATTGCCCGTTCCCGAAAACGGTGGTCCCGCTGGCGCTCACCGCCGCGCCTTCGATGGCCGAGATCCCGGCGCCCTGGAGCCCAGCTACGCTCGAAGCGTTGTCGAGCACCTGGCAATCGACCAGATCGAGCACCGTGCCCGCCCCCTCCGCGGAGACGCCGGCCGCCTCGCTTCCCTGGATCGTGCAGCCCGTCGCCTGGAGTGCTGCGCCCCCTCCTGCCTGGATCCCGCTCGCGCCCGACCCTTGGGCGTCCACCCGGGTCCCCGTCACCCGGGTGTTCCCGAGGCTCACCGTCGTACCCTCGCCCCACACCCAGAGCCCGGCGAGGGTGTTGCGGTCGACCGTCGATCCGGTGAGCCCGACCCGCGCGCCGTCGCTCACGAAAACCCCGTATCCACCGCTGCTGTCGTCGGCTGCCATCGTGCCCGAGACCTCGACGTGGTCCGCCGTGACCTCCGTGCCCGCGTCCACCGCTACGAGGCCCGAACCCCGATTGCCGGAGACGACGCTGCTCGTGAGGACCAGCGAGGAGCCATCGCCGATGTAGAGCCCGTAGCCGGGGTTCCACCCTGCGTCGGCGACCGAGTCGGCGACCGTCACGTCGTCCAGCGTCACGGACGCGCCGCCAAGCGCGACGAGCCCAGCCCCCCCATTCGACCGCAGCGCCAGATGCACTCCGCCCAGCTGCGCGCCGCTCACCCGCACGCCGCTCGACCCGCCGGCGATCACGGAGATCCCCTCCAGGCTCACCCGCTCCTTCCCCCTGGTCACCTGCACTGCGGCCTGGTCCGGCGCGGCGCTGCCGTCCACGGAGACCAGCGCGCTGCACCGCCCCACGAGCTCCGTCTCGTAGCTGCCATCCAGGCTGAGGTTCTCGATGTATGTGCCCGCCGCGACCGCGATCCGGCCGCCTCCAGCCGCCTCGGCGAGGTCGATCGCGGCCTGGATGGTGGAGAGCGGCCGATCCCTGGATCCATCCCCCTCCTGGCCCGCCTGGACGTGGAGGGTTCCGCCGTCGACCTCGATGTCCCCCCACGTTCCCGAGCCACATGCCTCCGGAACGCACTCCGCACCGTCCGCCACTTCCCCCTCTCCGCAGTTGACGAGGGCGGGCGGCGCGTGGTCGACCGGACCTCCCGTACAGCCGAGGAGCGCTGCATAGGCGATCAGCATCCCGGCGAGTATCACGGCTGCAAGCCGCTCGATCCGCATGTGGCTAAGGTTCCCCGATGCTCCTCGCACTCTGCGCGCTCGCGCTCGCCGACCCACCCGTCCGCCTGGACCTCTCGAGAGCGATCCCCACGGCGGAGGCGCTGGACCTCACGTTCGACCCCGCAAAAGACACCTTCCATGGCACCGCCGACATCGAAGTGCAGCTGCTCCGACGGGCATCGTCGGTCGTGCTCAACGCGGTGGACCTGACGATCGAGCAGGCCTCACTGTTCGTCGGGGGGCAGGCACGGCCGGTGACTGTACGGGGCAGCGGCCAGACACGGACCTTCGCATGGAGCGGCGCCGTGGACGGTGCGGTCCGCCTGCACCTCCGCTACTCGGGAAAGGTGGTCCAGGCCGAGACACAGGCCGTGTTCCACGAGCGCGAGGCGGAGCAGGACTTCATCTACACCCAGTTCGAGGCCATCGACGCACGCCGCGCCTTCCCCTGCTTCGACGAGCCCGACTCGAAGATCCCGTGGTCGCTCGTGCTCCACGTGCCAGCGGGTGATGGGGCGTTCGCCAACATGCCGGCGGTGGAGGACGTGGCCGAGCCGGGCGGACACCGCGTCACGTTCCCACCGACGCCAAAGCTGCCGAGCTACCTCGTGGCGTTCACCATCGGCCCCTTCGACATCGTGCCGGGCGTGGAGGCACCGGGCCCCTACCCCACGAAGGTTCCCATCCGGATCCTCGTTCCGCACGGTCAGGCGGGCATGGCGGCCTATGCCGCGAGCAGCACCCCCGAGATCCTGGGCAGGCTGGAGGCGTGGTTCGGGATGCCCTACCCGTTTCCGAAGCTCGACGTCGTGGCGATGCCCGAGGCCGTCGGGTTCGAGGCGATGGAGAACCCCGGCCTCGTGACGGTGGCCCAGAACGCCGTCACCGTGAGGCCGGAGGACGACTCCGTCGAGCACGACCGCGAGTATGCCGACACACTCGCTCATGAGCTCGCCCACATGTGGTTCGGTGACCTGGTGACGATGAACTTCTGGGACGACGTGTGGCTCAACGAGTCCTTCGCCAGCTGGATGGCGACGAAGACCGTGGACGCCTGGCACCCCGAGTGGCAGGAGGGCGCCGCTCGCGTCGCGAGCCGTGACGGCGCGATGCGCGACGACTCGCTGGAGACCGCCCGGCGGATCCGCGAGCCGATCGTGCACACCGAGGACATCGAGGACGCGTTCGACGGGATCACCTACGAAAAGGGACAGGCGATCCTCGAGATGTTCGAGGCGTGGCTCGGACCCGACACGTTTCGCACCGCCGTCCAGGGCTACCTGCGGGCCCATGCCTTCGGCAACGCGACCGCCGACGACTTCATCCGCGCGGTGGCCGAGACCGCTGGCAAGCCCGTCCAGCCTGCGTTCTCCAGCTTCCTCGACCAGGTCGGCGTCCCGTTGGTGGACGTGACGCTCCGCTGTGAGGGACAGCCCCCGTTCGCGCTCCAGCTCCAGCAGAGCCGGTACCGGCCGCTGGGAGGGCACTCCAGGCAGCAGCGGTGGCACATCCCCGTGTGCTTCCGGTACGGAACCGGGGAGGCCGACGCGGCCGGGAGCCGACGCGAATGCGTGATGCTCGACCAGCCTGCGCTGACGGTCCCGCTCGTCGGCGCGACATGCCCCGCGTGGGTCGTGCCTGACGACAACGCCACCGGCTACTACCACGTACGGCTCCACGGCACGCTCGCGGACGATCTGCTCGGACGCAGGGCCCCGCTCTCCCTCCCGGAGCGGGTCGGCGCGCTCGGGAACGCGACCGCCCTGGTGAACAGCGGCGACGTGTTGCCCACGGTGGTCCTCGCTGCGGTCCCTGAACTCGTGGCGACCGGCGAGCCTCACGTGATCGGAGAGACCCTCGGCGTGGTCGGGGCGTTGGACCAGTACCTCGTCCCCGACGACCTCCGGTCCAACTATGACCGGTTCGTGCTCGCCACCTACGGTCCCCTGGCCCGCAGGCTCGGGCTCCTGCCGCTCCCGACCGACGACACCGCGCTCCGGGACCTGCGCGCCGACGTGATCGGCATGGTCGGAAGGGCCGGGGACCAGCCGGTGCGCGATGCGACCCGCGTCGCCGCCGACCGCTGGTTGGCGGATCGGACCGGCATCGACCCCTCGATGACCGAGGTGGTCCTCCGGCTCGCGGCGTTCTACGGGGATCAGGCGCTGTTCGACCGCATTCACGCGCAGGCAGGGGCCGAGACGGATCGCAACCGCAAGGAGCTGCTGCTCGCCGCGCTGGCAGCGTTCCGGGACCCCGATCTCGCCCAGCAGACGCTCGGGCTCGCGGTCTCGGGCGAGTTCGACATCCGGGAGGCCTACCCCCTGCTCATCGGACCGCTGCGGCATCGCGAGACCCGCGAGGTGGCCTGGAAGTGGCTGCAGGCCCACATCGACGCGGTCTCCAACGCGCTCCCCCCCATCGCGCGTGGATACATCCCGATGGCCGGCAGCCTGTTCTGTGACGCCCAGCATCGGGAGGACGTGCGGGCGTTCTTCACACCGCGGGTGCCGAAGTGGGTGGGCGGCCGCCATCGACTGGCCGAGACGCTCGAGACCATCGACAATTGTGCCGCCCGCGTGGAAGAACAGGAGCCGGATGTCCGGGAGTTCCTGAACGCCCAGTAGGCCGGGGGACCGCGTCGTCCCTGAAAAGAAGGCCGTCGCGCTTCGCCAGCGGCCGCTTTGCGCTACTGGCCCCGGTGCCCACTGCCAGACCGTTCTGCCTGCGTTGCCGTCGCCCGACGCAGGGCTGCGTCTGCGCAGAGATCCGCCCCGTGGAGAGCCGGACACGCGTGGTTTTCCTGCAGCACCCCCGCGAGGCCCGGGTGCCCGTGAGCACCTGCCGGCTCGCCCACCTGTCGCTCCCCAACTCCGAGCTGCACATCGGCTTGCGCGCGGAGGGGTCGCCGAGGTTGGAGGCGCTCGTGCGGGAGCCCGGCACGATGGTGCTCTTTCCCGGTGCGGGGGCGGTGGACGCCCGCAGCCTGCCCTGCCCCCCGCGCGCCCTGATCGTGGTGGACGGCACCTGGATCAACGCCCGGAAGGTGGTCCAGCGCTCGCCCCTGCTCGCGGGGCTGCCGCGGATCGGCCTCACACCCTCCCAGCCGAGCAACTACCGCATCCGCCGCGAGCCAGCCGCGCACTGCCTCTCGACCATCGAGGCCGTCGCCCACGTCCTCGAAGCGTTGGAGGGCGCCCCGGGCAGGTTCGCACCGATGTTGGGATCGTTCGATCGCATGGTGGAGCTCCAGCTCGCCTACGTGGCGGAGCCCGTTGGTCGCACCGATCCCCCCCGCCACGCCAGGAGATGCTCCCCGGTGGAGCAACTACGCGCGCTCGGGGAGGACCTCGTCCTGGTGTTCGTGGACGGGCACTCCGCGCCCGCAGGCCGCCAGCCCCTGCTCCAGTGGGTGGCGCTACGTCCCTCGACCGGCGAGCGGTTCGAGAGCATCGTCCTGCTCAACCAGGCCATCTCCCCCCATGGACTGCGCGCAGGGTTCGAGTTGGCGCCGGGAGAGGGGGAGAGCCTCGAGGCAGCAACGGAGCGTTGGCACCGGTTTGCGGGGGGAAGGCTGGCTGTGGGTACCTGGGGCCGCTTTTCGGTCGACCTGCTGCGCCAGGTGGGCGTGGAGACCGGGCCGCACGTGGACCTGAAGCGCCTGGTCTCCAACCAGCTGCATTCGCCGATGGGTGGGGTGGAGCGCCTCGCCGAGGGGTTGGGTGCACACCTGCCCGAGGGCGTCGGCCGCGCCGTGCGCAAGCTGGCTGCCCTGGAGGCCGTGGTGCAGGCCATGCTGACAGGCGCGCTCGGACCCGCGCAGGGCCTGTAGCAGACCGGCCGCGGGCTCCCCCGGGCGGCCGGGCCTACCCTCCGCACTCCGTCGTGCCGAGCAGCACCGCGAACTGCACGTCGGGTACCTCGAGACACTCCCCCACGCCGTTCTCCACGGCGACTCCGACGAGCGAGACCCGCGCATGGAACTCCGCCTCGTCGTCCCCGCAGTTCGGATCGACGGTGTCACAGACCCACCGCGCCTCCACCTCCACCCTGCCGGCCACCCCGGTCCACAACGTGCCCGAGAATTGCTCCGAGTAGTCCGAGCACGACCAGAAGTCGATCTCGTCCGCGCCGCCGTCCAGCTCTCCCAACTCGAGCGTGGCGCCTGCGCCCACCGCGAGGGAGTAGACCCAATCGTGCCCCGCCGACACGTCCGCCGCGGGCAGGTCGAGGCGGATGGTCAGCACCCGGTCGGGGTCCTGGAGGAACACGTAGCCCCAGCCGCAGGCCCCCCCGTCCTGCCACTCCCCAAGGTCGAGCTCGTCCCAGCGCCGATCGCAGGTGGCGTCACCGTCCTCGAAGGTGACGGGGCCCCCGGAGCTCGTGGTGACCGGGTCGGAGGGCGTTCCGCAGGCGCCGGTGTCTGCCGAGTCGGCGGTATCGCCCGAGTCGTCCGCGGCGCCCGTGCAGGCAAGAAAAAGAGCAAGGATCATGGCTTCGGATCTCCAGGTGGTGTCGGAAGCGGGCGCAAGGACGCGTCGAGCAACGCGAGTAGCCGCTCCCAGTGATGTTCGGCGGCCACGCCGTCGTACACCGGGAAGTCTGGGACGGCGAACCCGTGCCTCGCCCCGGGGTAGGGTTCGATCTCGTGCGCCACCCCGGCGCTCGTCAACGCGCCGCGCAGGACCTCGCAGTCAGCGGCGGTGCAGCTCGGGTCCTGGTCCGCCACGGCAAAGTACAGCCGGGCGCGGATACGCGGGCCCCCCAGGTGCGGGCTGTCCGGACCGGGCCGCACGAGGCCGCCACCGTGGATCGACGCCATGCATGCCGCCCGGGGCCCCAGCGCCGCAGCCACGAAAAGCGCCTGGCGGCCCCCCATGCAATAGCCCAGGAGGCCCACGCGGCGGGCGTCCACCCGCGGATCCGCCCCAAGCACGTCCAGGAGCGCCTCGCTGTCCTGCACCACCTGCTCGGGCTGCACCGCGTTCATCAGCGCCATGACCCGTGTGCGCTCCACCGGGTCGACGAACAGGGTCTTCGCGTCGAACGGGGCGAACGGGCCGCTGCGCCAGTACAGGTCGGGCTGGACGACAGCGTAGCCTGCGCTCACGAGGCGCCCGGCCATTGCGCTCATGGCGGGCCTCAACCCAGCGGCGTCCATGTAGAAGAACACGAGCGGCGCCGGGCCCCTGCCCTCCGGGAGGAAGAGCGCGGCGTGCCCCTCCCCGTCGGGGCGCGAGAAGGAGAGGCTGGACTCGGTCATTCGGACTCCTGCCACTCCGACTATCCGTCACGATCGCTCGCGGCCTGCCAGATCCCCCGGGCGTGACGGACGATCGTGGGCGGGCTCGGCGATGGGACGCACCCGGTCGCCGGACCGGGGTACGCTCCCCGCCTCCAGGAGATCGGATGACGCTCGTCTGCCCAAAATGCCGCCGGTCCGGCGCCGAGGGCCTCGTGGTGCACGCGCTCGTCGACGATCCCGGGGGCAAACGTTGCCCCGGGTGTGGAACCGTGCACCCCGTCGTCGACGGGATCCCGATCGTACTGCGGGACCTCGACCGCTGGATGCAGACCGAAGGGCAGGAGGTGCTCTGCCGCGCGGATCTGCCCCCCGTCCTCGCCGAGGACCTCCGCGTGCGAGCCGGGGGAGCGCTCGCGCGCAACGCCCACCTGCGGCGGGTGTACGCAAACTCTCGGGAGGGGGCGCTCCAGTCCTGGCTCACCGCCACCGGCGAGGCCCTCACAGGCGCAGTGCTGGAGATGGGGAGCGGGGCCGGCTCCCTCGGAGGAGCGGCGATCGTGGCGCTCGACACGAACTTCGGCACGCTCCGTGGCCACGCGAGCGCGCACCGGGTGTGTGGGGACGCTGCCGATCCGCCCTTCCTCGCAAGCTCGTTCGACGCCGTGGCGCTGCCGAACCTGCTCGACTCCTGCGGCGACCCGGGGCTGGTGCTCGGGCAGGCAGATGCGCTGCTGCGGCCCGGCGGCACGCTCGTCGTCACCTGCGCATACGCGTTCGTGGACGAGATCACGCCTCTGCACGCCAGGTTCACCCCGACCGACCTGCTCGCGGGCCTGACCGGCCAGCGGACCTTCCTCGGCTACAGCCTGAACTATGCGGTCGCCGAGCACCATGAGGGGATCGAATGGCCGCTCGTGGTGTCGGAGCGCACGAGGCACGTGCACCGGGCGCAGGCGATCGTGGCCCGCAAGCTGGGGGGATGATGCAGGGGGGCAGCGTCTCGCGGTACAATCCCCCCGCCCATCCGCAGGATCCCGATGTCTTCCCTCATCTCGTGTGTGCCCCTGGCCCTGCTGCTCTCCCTTTCCGCCTGCCGCGCCCCATCGGGTGACAGCACCGACACCGACACCGACACCGAAGCCGACACCGACGCCGACGCCGACGCCGACACCGACGCCGACACCGACGCCGACACTGACGCCGACACCGACACCGATACCGACACCGACACCGACACCGATGCCGACACCTATGGTCCAATGCCCGTGGCCGACCTCGTCCTGGTCACCACGAGCGGGGAGGTCTACCACTGGAGCGCCGGCGAGGCAGCGCCCGTCGAGCTCATCTCCCTCCCTCCGGTCTCGACGGTCCTGCGGGGGGAGAGCGGGTCCCTGGACGTCCTGTCGAACTCGGGAACCGTGAGCATCGTCGATCCCGGCACCGGGGAGGTCACCTTCACCCGGGAGGGAGGGACGAGCGCGTTCGTGGATTGTGGTGGCCTCACCTGGAGCTTTTCGGGCGACAAGCGCATGCTGCTCGCCAGCGACCTGTCCGGCCCGGTGAGGTCGATCTCGCTCGCGCCGCTCGACGAGACCTCCGAAAACAGCACCTCGTACGGCGCCCAGCTCGCTGCGTACGGCGGCATCGTGTACGTCGGGTACGGTGGAGACCAGCGCACCAGTTGGGACGGCATCGCCCCGGTGGACTGCGCGACCGGCGAGCTTGGGCCAGGCACCTACGTCGATGCCTGGATCAAGACCCTCCTCGTCGACCACGGCGCGCTGGTCGCGCTCGAGGGCGAGGACATGGAGACGATCAGCGGCGGGGTGCAGGCCTGGAGCCTCGACTCGGCGGACCCGCTCGATGGGATCTACCTCGGCATGGTCGAGGCCTGGGGTGGTCTGCCCGGTGGCGTGCAGTTCGCACGCTACACCGACATGGACTGGACCACCCGCATGGGCACCTGGACCGGGAGCGGGCCGGTGACCACGCTGCCCGACATGGGCATCGCCGAGGGCGACAACAACTTCGTCGTGCTCTTCGACGGGGCAGACCCCGCCCAGGCCTGGCTGATCGACGAGGCCGGAATGCTCGCCGGGTACCAACTCGTCCCCAGTGGCAGCTCCTGGAACTTCGTGCCGCTGGCGATCCCCGCGCTGGGTCCGGTGTCCTTCATCGACACGCCCGAGCCCTGAACGGCGGGGGTGGATCGGCGCGCCAGAAGGCCTGGCTGCCGACTCCCGCCCGCGGGGACTACTGTCTTTCCGGCACCAGGGCGTCCCGGATCAGCGGAAGCAGCATCCGCGTGGCACCGCGGGTACTCAGGTGTTGGCCGTCCCGATAGAGCGCGACGCCGTCCGACTCGATCAGGAAGTACGTGCCGGTCGGATCGGTGAACCGTGGCTTGGGATCGATGATCCGACCTCCGGCCTCCACAATCTCGTTGATGGTCTCCGCCCCCAGCAGGTCGAACCTGTCCACGGCGTTCGTCCGCGTGCAGTTCGGGGTGAGATCCCGCCGGAACACCGTGGAAAGTGCAAGCGCGGTCGGGGGATCCAGAGACTGCTTTGGAACATCCAACAGCACCCAGACGCGAGCCCCGATGCCGACGAGCCGCCGGACCGTCCCGAGCAGGGCAGCGTCAAAAGGCTTCGGGTCACTCTCGGCGTACGCACTCCAGTACGCGCTCAGGATCACGTCGGGGACCCGCTGACTGCGCGTATAGGCGTAGACCGCCTCGTTGAACGGGACGGAGCCCGCGCTCAGGCCGTACTTTGCGACCATGAACCAATCCAGGACCGGAGCCGTGGAGGAGTGGCCGACCATGCGTCCCGCGAGGCCGCGCTCCTTGAGAAACGCGTCGACCGCGGGAGTAGCGGCCATGGCGTGGCTGTCCCCCCACACCAGGACCGACACCGGCAATGCCGGATCCGAGCGCCCGATGGGCAGCAGGTGGCCGGCGCGAACGTCCTCGACGCCCAGCTCGGTGGTGAAGGCCATGTCTCCCGCAGCGTCGGCATATTCGAGTGTCTGGGCGCCGAACCGCGACGGAAAGCCCTGCATCCCCATGCACAGCGCGCCCCCACCGAGCACGGTGGCCAACCCCGCGCCCGCGAAGGCGTACATCGCCCGTCGGGAAGCTCCCAACTTCCGCTCACGAAATGGGGACTCCACGTATTTCCACGAGAGGAAGGCACACAGAAACCCGAGTCCCAACAATCCCGCCCGGTACCCGAACGAGATCGATGCTGGCGCGAGGTACTTGCTGAAGGCGAGAAACGGCCAGTGCCAGAGGTACAGGGAATAGGAGATGAGCCCGATGGAGGTGAGCGGTCGGAGCGAGAGCGCGGCGCCGGAGGTCGTCGGCACGGCACCGTCGCCACGACCATTGGCCCACAACACCAGGGCCGCACCGAGGCAGGGCGGCAGCGCCGCGAGCCCGGGAAATGGGGTCTCCCGGGTGTATGCGAACGCGGGAACCAGGATCAGGACCAGTCCGAGCAGGGAGACAAGCTCGCGCGCGACCCTCCGGTCGAGAAAACCCGGAGTGGCAGGGGCGACCGCGAGTATTGCACCGAGCAACAGTTCCCAGGCGCGAGTCGGGAGGAGATAGAATGTGATCGAGGGGGAGTGGGCGACGCCGTAGAGGCTCAGGCCGAAGCTGCCCAGACAGAGGGCGGAGAGGACCGCGACCACGCGTGTTCGGCCTCCCAGGAGCCGGGAGCGGAACATGGCCCAGAACAGAAAGGGGACGAACAGATAGAACTGCTCCTCGACGGCCAGGGACCAGGTGTGAAGGAGCGGTTTGGTCTCCGCGGCGCTCGCGAAATACCCGGAATCTCGCCAATAGTGGATATTGGCCGCAAAGACGGCCTGGGAGGCCGCTGCCCGCCCCAGGCTCTTGTAGTCCGCAGGGAGCAGGAGGAACCATCCGGCGACCAGCGTCGCGACCGTCACCACGACGAGCGCCGGCACGATCCTCCGCGCGCGTCGCTCCCAGAAGTTCGCGAACGTGAACCTTCCCCGCTCCAGGTCGCTCCAGATGAGGGAGGTGATCAGAAAACCCGAGATCACAAAGAAAACGTCCACTCCGACATAGCCGCCGGTGCAGCCCATGTCGGAGTGGAAAAACACCACGATCAGCACCGCGATCGCCCGAAGTCCGTCGATCTCGGAGCGATAGTTCAGATGTTTCACCGCGCCTCCCCCCCGGCGCGTCCCAGACCCACCGAGCGGACCTGCCCCCCTACACGGGCCACGAAGACGGCCCCCTGCGAGCAGGCGAGCCGCCGAAGCGTTTCGTTCCAAATGGACAAAGGAAGAATCAAACCAAAATGTGGGCGTCGGGGGCTGCTGAAGGCTGGCCGGTCTGCATGCCGCCCGTATAATCCAAAAGCCCCGTCCAGGCGCCTCTCAGCGCGTGGAACGCGATCCGATGGCCACCAATGGAACTGGAACAGCGTTTGCCAGCGTCTGTTCAGTTGGGCGCGATCAACGCCGTCAGGCGGGGCATGGTGCCGACAATGCGCTACCCGCTGCGGCGCGGCGATACCATCGGTGTCGAACGGAGCTACGCCTACGGTCCCCAGTCACCCGCTGCACCCCCGAACGCCCCCACGTCGTTCCTCGACCCATCCAAATCATCATGGTCGGGGTCGGGGTTGCCGGCGTCGACCAGCGGAGAACCGCTCAGGAGGTGGAAATCGTTGGGGGCATCCACGAATTTCGGATCCCCCACGATCGTGGAGAACCCCTCGGCCCGGCAGAGTTCGCCATCCCCGATCGCGTTCCAACCGAGCGCGTACGCGTACCTGTCCGTCTGGAGCGCGCAGTCCCCGCCGATCAGCGCGGAGTCGTACACGTAGCTCTCCACGTGGCAGTGATCGAGCACCAGGCCGTCGGACCCACCATAGAACACGGCGTTGTCCGCCTTGAAGTGCATGTACTGGGCGGATACCCCGACTTCGGCGCCCACCACGGTGCTGTTGTACACCCACATGCGCTCGTTCCGCGTGTCGTTGCTGTCGGCACCGTAGATGCCATAGCTCCCGCCCCGCACCGACGACCGGCGCAACGAGAGCTCGGCGCTCCCCACGTAGATCCCGTAGCTCGCGTCCGGGCAGTCCACGACACTGTCGAGCAGCAAGGTGGCGTCGTGCTCGTAGATGCCCATGTCCGCGTTGCCACACTCCAGGGTCATGTGGGAAGTGAGCATGTTCCCGTTGTCGATGTAGGTGACGACACCGCCCGAGAGCACGTGGTTGTTGCGGAACACGGTGTCGATCATCGTGACCGAGATCCCCTGCCCGTACAGCACCGCGTAGGTGCGGTTGTTGCCGGTGAAGACGACGTCCTCGAGCGTCATCACGCTGCCGTTCATCCACAGCCCACCACCGTAGCCGTTGCCCCCCCCGCCCGTGACCGTCACCCCGGCGAGGCGGGTCCCCACGCTCTCGCCCCGAATCGCCGTGACCACGGGCCCGGTGCCGGAGCCCTCGATCGTGGTGTCGGCGGAGCCCTCGATCCCGAATATGTCCAGCGTCTTCCCGATGAAGTTGATGTCCTCGGAGTAGGTGCAGGGCGCGAGGCCGATCTTCGTGCCGGAGACGGACGCGCCGATCGCCGCGTTGATGGTCGTGAAATCCCCCCCGCCGAGACAGTCGACGGTCACGTCGGGTGTCTCCGGCGGGGGTTCGACCGCGCTGTCGTCCCCGCTCTCGTGGCTGTCGGGCGGGGACTCCGAATGGCTGTCGGGTGAGTCGGTGTCGGGAACGATCGGCAGGCTGTCGGACTCGTGGGTGGAGTCGTGCCCCACGGGCGTACTGTCGTCCTGCAGCTTGATCGTGCCGTGGCACGCGACGAGGAGGGGCAGCACCAGCGCGACCATCACCACCCCCCGTCGAGGTTGAACGGGCCGCCGTATGCGCCGATGTCCGACCGGGAGCCGTCGACGTCGAACCAGGCGGGGTCCGGGGAGCCGGCGTCGACCAGCGCGCTGCCCGTGGCCAGGTGGAAGTCGGTCGCCGCATCCACGAAGCCCGGGTCCACGCCCAGGTTCCCATTGGAGCCGACGGGATCGGGAAACCCGCAGGTGTTCGCCGAGTTGCCGAAGAAGTCGGTGTACGCGACACTCACACTGGAGCCCGACTCGGCGATGCCGCAGTCCGCGCCGGTGATCACGCTGTTGGCAACGCTCAACGCGACGGTGCTCAGGGTGATGGGCGCGCCGCTCACGACCACATTGTACAGCTGCACCCACGTGTAGTATCCATACACGCCACCCAACAGAATCGATCCCTCGACGACCGTGGGCTCGGATCCGGTGTCCTCGTCCTCCACGTCCAGCACCCCCTCGAGCACGTCCCGCTGCAGGCGCCCTTGCGAATGGAACACGCTCACGGCCGTTGCACCGGCACAGTGGAACGTGGACCCCTCGACCATCGCCGAGCCGTGCTCCATGCGGTACCCGGCCGGAATCGCTCCGCACGTGATCTCCGAGTCCTTCACGATCGCTTCGCCCCGACGCGCCTCCAACACATAGCCCTCGGTGGCGGTGTTGGTCCCATCCACGGTCACCCGGTCGAGCACGATGAACGACGACCGCACGTAGATCACGTCGGTGCCAGAGGTGCCGGTGATGAGATCGTTCCGCAACGTCAAGGAGGCGAACTGTTCCTCGATGCCGGGAGAGAGCGGGCCCCCGCCCCCGCGGATCGTGAACCCCTCCAACACGGTGCCCGGACCCTCGCCGTGGCTGGCCGAGACTGCCGGCTGGCCCGGGCTCGCGTAGATCGTGGTGAGGCCCGGCCCCCCGTCGGAGACGATGTTGAGGGCCTTGCCAGAAAAGTCCACCGATCCATAGTAGTTCCCCGGGGCCACGGTGATCGTGTCCCCCGAAGCGGCGGCGTCCACGGCGTCCATGATCGACTGGAATTCGGCGCCACCGCCAGCGTCCACGACGTGTGTCCGGGCGACCTTCCGCGCCCCGACCCCGAGCGCGCTCCGGGCGGGCGGATCGGACACGCATGCGAGCAGGAGCAGGACCACGAAGCATCGTGTAACGAGTCGGTGACTTCCGCGCGCCGAATCCGACCCACCCGTGAGACGGAGAGGGTAAGCTGAGCGGGTGATCTTCCTGCTCGCTGCCTGCACCCACGCTCCGGACGACTCCACGCCGGGGCACCGCGACACCGCCGACTCCCTGCCGGTCGTGGGGGACGACAGCGTCGACACCGTGGACACCTCGCACGACTCCCCGGACACGTCCGACACCGGGGGGTGTGGGGACATCCCGCTCGATGAGGCCGGCTACGCGGCGCTCTACGACTCCCGTGCCGTGCACAGCTATGGGATCACCCTCTCCGACGCTGCCGTCACCGCGCTGGGTGTGGACCCGGCGACCTACGTGCCCGCCGACGTCACCGTGGACGGCACGGTGCTCCATGACGTCGGCCTGAAGATGCGCGGCGACTCCACCCAGGAGCGGTGGGACGGAAAGCCCGGCTTCAAGATCGGCCTCCGGGCGTTCACCAACTGCGATGCGTTCGCCAGCGTCGAGCACCTGATGCTGAACGCGGGGCTGGACGACCCGACCCAGGCCAGGGAGGTGATCAGCGCCACAGTCCTCGCCAACGGCGGGACGGTCGTGCCGCTGGCCACGTTCGCCACGGTCTCCGTGAACGGCGAGAGCTTCGGGCTCTACACCAGCGCGGAGGCGGTGGAGGGCACGTTCATCCAGCACCACTGGGGCGTAGGGACCGGGCTCCTCTGGGAGGGCGGGGACGGCGCCGACTTCTCGGGTAGGGGCCAGGGGGAGTGGAACGACCTCGGCGGAGGGGGCGACCCGGCCACCATCGAAGCCGTGAGCAACGTGGTCGCCACCGCAGGAGACGACTTCTACGCGCAGGCAGACGCGCTGGTCGACATGGACCAGGTGCTGACCGAATGGTCGTGGCTCGCAGTGATCGGCCACCTGGGCGCCTTCCCCTACGCGACCAAGGACGTGTACCTGTACCAGCCGGCCGACGACAGCCGGTTCGAGGCCGTGCCGTGGGGGCTCGACGAGGGGTGGGACGCCGAGTTCGGTTGGAACTACACCGAAACCGCCCTCGGCCTGCGCTGCGTGTACGACCCGACCTGCGTCGCCGCGCTCAAGACCCACATCGAAGCCGCTCTCACCCAGAGCAGCTCCCTGGACGTGCCTTCCATCGCCTCTGCGGCGTTCGCTCTCTCGGATTCGGCGATGCAGGCTGACCCCAGAAGGGGGACCAGCCGCACCGAGGTAGCGACCGCCCGCTCCGCGCTCTCCGCGACCATCACCGGGTGGCCCGCGCTTGTGCGCAGCCAGCTCCAGTAGCCTGATGCGTATGGCGTCCGCCGCGTCGGCGCCCCCCCGCGCCCCCGCCCTGCTGGCTGCCCTGCTCCTGCCTGGCTGCTCGGCGCGCTTCGACGAGAGCGGTGCGCACCCGGGCGACCCGGGCCACGCCGACAGCATCGACTCGGCTCCGGACTCCGCGGACTCGAGGGATCCCGACACCGCAGGACCCCCTCCCGCCCCGCCCCCCCCGGTGTGCCACGCGTACGGCCCGAGCGTGCAGCGCGGCGCGGTCGTCGAGCCCTCCCTCGAGGAGATCTCCGGGGTCGCCGTCTCCCAGCGCAACCCCGGCGTGCTCTGGGTGATGGAGGACCACGGGGGCCTCAACGAGGTCTACGCGCTCGACGGCGCTGGCAACTGGCTGGGAAAGGTGATCCTGGGCGGCGTGGAGAACAACGACTGGGAGGACATCGCCGTGCACCCGTGCGGCGACACCAGCTGCGTCTACGTGGGCGACACCGGCGACAACGACCACGACCGCACCTACCATGCGGTCCTGCGGTTTCCCGAGCCGGAGATGGCCGTCGGCGCCGTCGCCGACCACGCGCTCACCCCCGAGGTGTACCCCTACGCGTTCCCCGACGGTCTGTTCCTGGACTCCGAGGCGCTCGCGATCCTGCCGGACGGCACCCCCGTCGTGTTCAGCAAGGACTACGTGACCGGGACCTCGACCCCCTACACCTTTCCCTTGCTCGATTCGACGCAGACTGTCACCCTGCTCGCCCATGCGGCGTTCAGCACCGGCGAGGCCACCGAGACCTGGGGAGCGGCCACCACGGGCGCCGATCTCTGGCCAGATGGCAGCCGCCTGCTGCTGCGCACCTACGGGCACGTCTGGGAGTACACCCTCCCGCTGGTCGAGGGAACGGCGACTGTCCAGGCCCTCGACAGCCTGCCCACGGCGCCGCGCGAGGCGCTGCACACCGGTGTCGAGCGCACCGGCGAGGCGATCGGGTACGACACCGTCCATCGCGGGTATTGGACCGTCTCCGAGGGAGTGAACCCTGCACTCTGGTACACGGGATGTGCAGATCCTGGCTTATAGCTGTCTTTCGGCCGCCACCGCCGTGGGTCGGGTGACAAAAAGTGTCAGCGCGGACCCTATCGACTTACCAATTCTTGACAGCCATCGGCACCGACCCCTGCGTGGCCGACAAACAAAACATCTTTGGATATCAATACCTTGCATGGATGTCTGCCGAAGACCTGAAGACCAGACCCGGCGTGACAGACTCGGCACGGCTCTTGCGTTTGGTCAGGTATGACCTGCCGCTTCCTCCCCCTTGCAATGCTCCTCGGTGTCCTCCCGACCGCAGCCTGCACGTCGGAGGCCCCGCTCGGGTCGATCGGGAAGATCGGGTCCACACAGGATGCAGGGCCCAGAACCGAGGTGGTGGAGGCGACGGTCGTGCGGGCCGAAGGCCGGAACACCTACACGGTCAGCTGGGACACCCCGGAACCGACCGACGCGCAGCTGGTGTACGGCGAAGCGCAAGCCCAGGACCACGTCGTCGAGGGCACGTCCAGCGATGACGGACTGCACCACGAGGCGGAGCTGCTGGGCCTCGCCGGCGGGGTGGACTGGCAGGTGACTGCCACGTCCCGCAGCGAGACCGTGCTCTACACCACCGACCCGCTGGCGCTCACCGCGGATCCCCCGCCTGCCGACCTGCCTGCGATCTCCATGACGACCGAGCCCACCGACGCGGTGAGCGGCTTCGCGGTGGCCCTGCTCGCATACGAGCCCATCCCCGTGATCGCCTTGATCGATCGCGAGGGTCGCTATGTGTGGTGGCAGTCAGCCCCCAGCATCGCGGCCTACCGGGTGCTGTACGACGCCCCCTCCCACTCCGTCGTCTGGTTGGCCTACGCGGGCGAGAACAGCACCGTGCTCTGGCGGTGCGCCCTGGACGGGCAGCCGGAAGTGGTGGCGACCCTGGGGGCGCGAACGCACCACGATCTCACCCCCGACCCGAAGGGGGGCTGGTACGCCCTCGCCTACGACGAGCACGAGGTGGAGCGCCACGACGAGGACCGCACCGACGGGTCGGGCGACGACAGCACGGGCGACGACGACGAGGAGGTCACGGTCGTCGCGGACCAGCTGCTGCACATCTCGGCGGATGGTAGCGAGGTGAGGACCGTGTGGAGATCCTGGGACGAGTTTCCGTACACCGACGAGCCGGACCCCGACGTCACGTCCATGGACTGGCCCCACACCAACTCGGTGAGCGTCGACCCGGAGACCGGCGATGTGCTGCTCTCGCTGCTCCGCCTGAACACGCTCGCGATGGTGGACCCCAGCACCGGCCTCTCCGTGTGGACGATGGGCGGGGACGACAGCGACTGGACCTTCCCCGACGGAGAGGCGTTCGCCCACCAGCACTCCCCGCTCCTCGTGGACGGCGATTCCCGGCTGGCGATCTTCGACAACGGCCTGGACGACGCCTCGGATCCTGCCGAGGCCGCGGTATACGACCTCGACTGGGACACGCTCACCGCGACGCGGAGCTGGAGCTACGACCAGGGCGGGGCCCACACGAACATCACGACCGGCAGCGCGATCCCGGTGGGCGATGCCGGCAGCGTGCTCGTGTCCTGGGGCAGCGACCCCACGTTGACGCAGGTCTCGGCCTCTGGCGAGGTCGAGTGGCAGCTGGAGTTCGACATCCGGTGCCTCGGCTACGTCTCCCAGACCACCGACCTCGGTGGCGCAGCCTGGTAGTCGAGCCGCTCGAAGGTCAGCCCTTGCGGAACATCCACTTCAGCGCCTTGGGCAATCGCCGCGCCCAGTCGCTCTCGCGGTGCGCCCCGCGCCGGTCCAGCCGCCACATGAGCTCCTGGTCCGTGTACCCGGATCCCGCCAACGACCGGGCCACCCGCTCGGCGTGCTGTCGCAACGCCAGGCCCTCCCGGGCCCCCGCGTCGATGTAGACCTTGCTGTCGGCAGGGCGCAGCGTGCCCGACACCTCGGAGTACAACCGCTCCCCCGCAGCCCAGAACGAGGGGGAGAGGCAGAGCGCGCCGCGGAACTGACCAGGGTACCGCCAGTGCGCGGCGAGCGCAGCCAGCCCCCCCATCGAGGCGCCCCCGACCACCCACTTGGGATCGACCTCCCACCGCGCGCTGACCGCAGGCACGATCTCCGCGAGCACGCTCTCCAGCATCCCATCCAGCCCGGCCCAGAGCTCGTGGTTCCGTCGCCTGCCGGCGTTCTCCACACCGACGACGATCGGGCGCCTGACGGTGGACGGCAGGCGCTCGACGGCCTCGTGCACGTGCCAGCCCCCCGCGAAGCTCGGACCGTCATCGAACACGTTCTGCCCGTCGAACAGCAGCAACACGGGCGAGGGGCCGTCCAGCCGCCCTTCGGGGACGTGAACCCGAACGAGCCGACGACGCCGTCGGAGTTGCGCGTAGAATTGGGTGAGCATCGACGACAACATTCCCACGACGGCCACGACGCCAAATGGCGAGGCCAGGTTGGGCGGCTACTCCGCCTCGGGCGGCAACGGCTCGGGGAGCGGAATCCCGCGGCGCCCGGCGTCGAGCACGGTGATCACGGCGCCCGGCCCACCCCCGATCTGAACCCAGCGCGGGCCCCAGGGCCCCAGGACGAAGAACGTGGGCGTTCCCTGCACGTGGGCGGCGACGCCCTCCTGGATGTCACGACTCAACTTCGCGGCGGTCGCCGGACTGGCCTCGCACGTCGTGAACGCCTTGTTGTACACGTGGGCCGCGCGCGCGAACCCCACGATGTCCTCCTCGCCGAGCGTGCCCTGGTTCGAGAACATCAACGATGCGAGGTCCTCGAAGCGCCCCCGCTGGTCTGCGCAGATGGCGGCACGCGCGGCCGCACACGCATACTCGTGGCGTACTCCCTCGATCTCCGGGTTGCAGAGCCCGCTGATGGGGTAGTGCTTGTAGATCAGGCGCACGTCGGGGTGCGTACGGACGTAGGCAGCCAGCGGGGGAAACGCGACGCCACAGTACGGACACTGGATGTCGGACCACTCGAGGATCGCCATCGCCGCGGAGCGCTCGCCGACCACTGCATCGTCGGTGTCCACCGAGATGGGGCCGCCGGGCACATGGGCGATGAACGGCATCGGGCCGGGCAGCGGCGGCGGCGCGGGCGGTGGAGCCGGGACGGGGTGCAGGCAGCCGGCAAGCAGGAACGTGAGGAGGGCGAACGTCATGGAGCGCCGAAGCTAACTCCCCCGCCGGCACACGATCACCAACGAGAGGGGCCTGCCGGACTTCGGGAGCCACCTGCCGATCCGATACTTGAGCCAGAACCGCAGCGAGTCCGCGCGGCGCCCGAGCCCGATCCGACGGAGGATCGCCGGGCCCCGCTTCTCGGCGATCCGGGAGTAGCGGTGGGTCGCCACCACGGAGAGGCCGGCAGCATCCACGAGCCGAAGCAGCGACCGCTCGCCAAAAAAGGTGAGGTGCTCCGGGAGTTGGAAGCGCTCGCTGGCGGCGATCAGACCGTGGTACCTCGCCGAGACGTCTGCAAAATTGCCCGTTTCGAAGATCATGCAGCCGCCGGGGCGCAGTCGTTCGGCCATCGCCCGCATGGAGGCCACGGGGTCATAGAAGTGCGAGAGCACGTTCACGTGCACGATCACGTCGAACACGCGGCCGCCGAAGGAGGATTCACACAGCGGCCTCTCCTCGCAGGGGATGCCATTCTCGCGCAGATGGGTGGCGAGCACACCGTTCGGCTCGATGGCCGCCACGTCGTACCCCCTCGCCCGCGCCTCGGAGAGCAGGAGGCCCCCGCCCGCCCCGATCTCCAGAAGCGCAGGTGCACCGGTCGCTGCGGGCACCATCGAGAGCAGGTGGCGCGCATGCGCCAGCGCATAGGACTCCCGGGTCTTCGCCACGTGGGCGCGGGCGCGCGTCTGGGAGGCGTCGTGCTCATAGATGCCGAGGATCTGCGCAGGCAGGGGCCGCGGCGTGACGAAGACGAGATCACACGTGATGCATCGCCGGGCGGTGTACCCGCCCTCCGTCAGCGCCGGGGCCACGGAGACATCCGCGAGAACCCCGCACAGCGGGCAACCGACGACCGTGAGTTCCTCGGGGACGGGCACCCGCCCGGGTATCCCGCAGCGCCCCGATCACGACTCCGCAGACCACGCCCAGCCGGGGACCACCCGGCCGAGCAGGCCCGCCGCCTCGTCGGCACCGAGCGGTCGGGAGAGCAGGTAGCCCTGACCGCACCGGCAGCCTGAGCGCTGCAACCCCCTGAGCTGCGCCTCCGTCTCGATCCCCTCTGCCGTCACCGTGAGGTGCTGCGCCGTCCCGAGGTTGAGGATCACCTGGAGGGTACGGTCCAGGGGGCTGTCGTCATCGAGCTTCGCGATGAACGTGCGGTCGATCTTCAGCCCCGTGACCGGCAGGCGGGAGAGGAAGCTCAACGTGGAGGGGCTCACCCCGAAGTCGTCCAGCACCGCTGCGACACCGAGCGCCTGGAGCTGGTTCAGGACCGAGGCGACCCGTTCGGTGCCGCTGCCCGTGGAGAGCGACTCCGTGATCTCGAGCCGGAGGCAGCCAGGCGAAACCCCGGCGGCGAGGAGCGCAGACGAGACCGTCTCCACGAAGCCCGGGTCGGCGACCTGCTTCATGGACGTGTTGACGTGGACCACGATGTCGCGGGCATGCGCGCCGAACTGCCACAGGCGGACCTGCTCGCACACCCGGCGAAGGATCCAGCGCCCCATGGGGATGATGAGCCCGGTCTCCTCTGCGAGCCGGATGAAGTCACCCGGCGGCACCACCCCGCGGGTGGGGTGGTTCCACCGCACGAGCGCCTCGAACCCCAGCACCCGACCATCGACGAGCGAGACGAGGGGCTGGTAGTCGAGCGTCAACTCCTCGAGTTCCACGGCCTTGCGCAGCTCGCCCTCCAGCTGGAACCTCTCGACCGCCTTCGCGTGCATGGACGGGTCGAAGATGGTGTACCGGCCCTTTCCGCGGCGTTTGGCCTGATACATGGCGGTGTCGGCGTCGCGCACCATCTCGTCGGGCCCCTCGAAGCCGGTCGAGGAGAGGGCGATGCCGATGCTGGTGCCGATGCTGGCTTCGTGACCGTCGAGGTCGAACGGCGTGGCGATCGCCTCCCGGATGCGCTCGGCGACGCGGATGGCGTCCGCGGGGATGGTGAGGTGGGGGAGCAGCAGGATGAACTCGTCCCCCCCGACCCGGGCGACGGTGTCGCCCACCCGGGCGCAGTGCTCGAGCCGCCGCGCCACCTGCGTGAGCAGCAGATCCCCGGCCTGGTGCCCCAGGCTGTCGTTCACGACCTTGAAGCGGTCCAGATCCAGGAAGAGCACCGCGAAGAGGTCGGGCCGGCGTCCATTGCTCAGGAGCGCCCTCCCGAGCCGCTCCACGAAGAGCCGGCGATTGGGCAGGTTCGTCAAGGCATCGTAGTAGGCCGCCCGCGCGAGCTTCTCCTCTGCGGCCTTGCGGTCGGTGATGATCGTGAACGCCGAGATCACCTTCGAGATCTCACCGCCCTCGCCCCGGAAGGCGGTCGAGCTCACGAGCGTGGGCGTGCCGTCCGGCCCTCCGCATCGAAGCTCCACCTCGAACCGGGAGTCCCCATCTGCGAGCGTCATCGCCGGCGGGAGGTCGGCCAGCACGGCTGGCGTGCCGTCCGGGAGGTGCATGCCGCCTGTCTCCGGCCAATCGGCCACGTCAGCGCTCGCTGCGGCCCCGAGCAGGCGGCGTGCCGCGCGGTTCACCAGCCTGGGCGAGCCTGCGGCGTCGAGCACCACGATGCCCACCGGCACCGTGTCCAGGACCCCGTTGAGCGTGGCCACGACCTCGTCGCGCTCCCCCCGCAGGTTCACGACGTCCTGGAATGCGGAGAGCAGCACGTCCTCGATCTGCCCGCTGTCGGAGGCGAGGACGAAGGACTGGCCGTTGAACACCACGGAGCGGGTCTGTCCGCTGGCGGGCGCCCGCGGCCCCGCGGCGAGCAGGCGATCCACGCGGGCGAGGATCTCGGCGGGCTCGCGGCCCTTCGTCAGGAAGCCATCCGCGCCCGCCTCGAGACCACGCAGCACGTTGAGCGGCTCCGCCTCGGTGGTCATGAGCAGCACGGGCGTGTGGGCGTAGCGCGGGTCTCCCTTGATCTGCCTGCAGAACTCAAAGCCGTCTGCCCCGGGGAGCCGGAGGTCGCTGATGATGAGGTCGAAGTTCTTTTTTCCCACCTTCACCAGGCCCCGCTCCGCGTCCCCGGCCACCGTGAGTTCGTGTCCCCCCCCGTCTTCGAGGATCCAGGCCAGCTCGGCGGCCTGGGTGGGGCTGTCCTCGATCAGGAGGATGGCGTGTGGCGCGGGGGTCGGCATCGGGCTCGTCCAGTGGTGGGTGGGCGGTCGCGGGGGAGCAGGGCCAGAGGGCCGTAACCGACCCGCCGGACGAGGGGCGGGGCGAGCCCCGAGAGACCAACGCAGGCAGACGAGCCGCCTCGCCCCGACGCAGTCAGGACGCCATGAAGCGCGCAGCGGCGGCCACACACACACGATAGATGCCGTTACCCGGCTCCTCACACCCGAATGCACGCACCGTGACCATCGCCTCGGCGCTCACCGCCACCGGCTCCTCCCGAGCCGGGAGCACCCTGTGATCGACCACTTTTTCGATGCCGACCTCGCGCCGATCGCCCTGGTGATCAACACCCGCACCGGGCTCTACTTCGATGCGAGCCAGGTCCAGCGCGCTCGCAGCGCCATCCAACGACGAATGGCGGGCCGACGGCTCACGAGCGGGGCCGCATACGCGCGACTGCTGGAGACCGAGCCCGAAGCACTCAAGGAGCTGATCCTCGAGCTCACGGTCGGGGAGACCTATTTCTTTCGTGAAGGGTTGCAGCTCGACTTCATCCGATCCACGATCCTGCCCGAGATCCGGGCCCGGCTCGGCGCCGAGCACAGCGTGCGCGCCTGGAGCGCCGCGTGCTCGACGGGCGAAGAGGCCTACACCCTGGCGTGGATCCTGCGGGAGGCTGGCGCCCTCGGCGCGGGCCGGGTGCTGGGCACCGACCTGAACCCGGAATCGCTGCGCCGCGCAGGTGAGGCCCGGTACAGTGCATGGTCGCTGCGAGGCGGCGAGGCGGGCGAGAACGAGGCCCGGAAGTTCCTCGACCCGGTCGGCGACCGGTTCGTGGTGAACCCGTCGCTCCGCAAGGCCGTCGACTGGCGCCAGATGAACCTGGCTACCGAACGGCACCCGATGGGCACCCCCGGCTTCGACCTGATCCTGTGCCGGAACGTGCTGATCTACTTCGACCCGGCCACCATCCGCCGGGTCGCCGGCCTGCTCTACAGCTCCCTCGCCGACGACGGCTGGCTGGTGATCGGCCCCTCGGACCCGTTGCTCGGAGAATTCGCCCCGTTCGACGTGGTGCTCGACCATGCGGGGGTGTTCTACCGAAAGCGCACTCCGACCGTCTACGTGTCCACGAACCCGTTGGCATCGCTCCCACCCACGCCACCCGCACCACGTGCCCCGTTGCCCGCCCACCGCATCTCCGATCCCGGTCGCCCGCCGGCGTTGGCCCCCCTGGAAGCGCTCAGCGCAGCGAAGGCGGCCTACTCCTCCGGGGCGTTCACCCGGGCTGCGGACCTCCTCGAGCCGCTTGGGGACCGCGCAGACGCCAGCGCCCTGCGGGTGCAGGCGATCGCGAAGACGAGCGTCGAGCGCGCGGAGCGTGCCTGTTCGGAATCCGTGAAGCGCCACCCGATGGATGGACCCCTCCACTACCTGCACTCCACCCTGCTCCTCGCGCTCGGACGCGACGCGGGAGCCCTCGTCGCCCTTCGCAAGGTGCTCTACCTCGACCCGACACTCGCCATCGCCCACCATCTCATGGGCTCCCTGGCCCGGAAGAACAACGATCCCGCCGGAGCCCGCCGGGGCTTCACGAACGCCCGTGCGATCTGTCTCGCCCTCCCACGCGACACGGTGCTCCCGCTGGGCGACGGCGCGCTCGCGGGTGAGCTCGCCGATGCTGCGGCAGCCGCGCTGGCCGAGCTCTCCGGGGGCCAGCCATGACGAACCGCATCCGGGTGCTGATCGCGGAAGACTCCGCGACGGCGCGCGACCTGATCGCCGGCACGCTCGAGGGCGACGACGACATCGAGGTGGTCGGCCTCGCGAAGGACGGGATCGAGGCGGTGGAGAAGGCGCTGGCGCTGAAGCCGGACGTGATCACGATGGACGTGAACATGCCCCGACTGAGCGGTCTCGAAGCCACACGCCGGATCATGGCCGAGGTGCCGACGCCCATCGTCATCGTCTCCGGCACCGCGTCGATGCGGGACACCGCGTTTTCGCTGTCCGCGCTCAGTGCGGGGGCGTTGAGCCTCCTGCAGAAGCTCCCGGGCCCCGGCGCGGACGGCTTCGAGTCTGCAGCGCGGGAGCTGGTCACCACCGTGAAGTTGATGGCCCGCGTGAAGGTGGTGCGGCGTCGCGGGGAGCGTCCCCCCGCGGTGATGCACACAGCGCCCCCAGCCACGACCACGCCGACGAGGCCCGCCACCAGCCCACCGCAGTCCCAGGATTCGCGGCGCCCGCCACGGGAGAAGGTGCGCGCCGTGGCGATCGCCGCCTCGACCGGCGGCACCACCGCGCTCCACACCATCCTCCTCGGCCTGCCCCGCGACTATGCAGTGCCAATTGTCGTCGTGCAGCACATGGCCGCCGGGTTTCTGGACGGCTTTGCGCGCTGGCTGGGGGAGGCGTCCGGGGCCAACGTGAGGGTCGCCGTGGCCGGCGAAACGCTCTCCCCCGGCCGGGTGTACATCGCCCCCGAGGACAACCACCTCGAGGTCACCCGGGAGGGCAGGGTCGTCTACTCCCGGCGGCCCGCCGTGTCGGGGTTCCGGCCCTCTGGAACCGTGCTCTTCGACTCGATGGCCCGATCCTATGGGGCCTCGCTCGTTGGGGTGATCCTCACCGGCATGGGGCGCGACGGCGTCGATGGCCTGCGAACCGTCCGCGCCGCCGGCGGCCTGGTGATTGCCCAGGACGAGGCTACGTCGATCGTCTGGGGCATGAACGGGGCGGCGGTGCTAGAGGGGCTTGTTGACGTTGTACTACCGTTGCCTGCCATCGCGCAGCGGCTGATCGAGGAAGTCCGATGACCCCACCACCCCGCAAGATCCTCCTCGTGGAGGACAGCCCTACACAGGCCGCCGAGCTCGCGTGGATCCTCGAGGAGGGCGGGCACGAGCCCACGGTGGCAGGCGATGCAGAACGCGCGCTGGTGAAGGCCGGAAAGCAGATGTTCGACCTGATCATCAGCGACATCGGCCTCCCAGGGGCGAACGGCTTCGAGCTCTGCGCCCAGATCAAGGGCGACGAACGCTACGCCCGGATCCCCTTCCTTCTCATCACCACCGAGGCCGAGCCGCTGAACGTGCTGCGTGGCTTGCAGGCGGGCGCCGACGGGTTCCTCACGAAGGGGCGCGAGCCCGAGGAGATCCTCGCGCGAGTGGACCGACTGCTGGCTTCCGGGCCGAGGCCGCCGGGCACCGGGTTGACGCGCGCGATGGTGTTCAACGGCCAGGAGTTCCGCCTGCCCTCCGACACCGGGCAGATCGAGGATGTGCTGCTCTCCGCCTTCCAGGACGTCGTGAACCTGCGCGGCGCGTTGAGCCGCGAGCGGGATGGCGTCCAGGCCACCTTGAACGGCGTGCTGGACACCGTGCCCGTCGGCATCGTGGTGATGGACGCGACCGGCGCACCCAAGCTGGTGAACCAGGCCGCGCGCCGGCTCCTCGGGGCGGCCGCGGGCGCCGACCTGGTCGACTGGCCGAGGCACGGCCGGCTGCACCTGCCGGACGGCGCGCCCGCGTCGCTGCAGGACCTGCCGCCCCACCTCACGCTCCAGGACGGCGAGTCCCGCTTCGAGGTGGAGCTGCGCTGCGGCGGGCCCGATGGCACCCCCACGCTCATCAGCTCGATGGCCTTTCGTGGGGGCGACCGGGAGATCGCGGAGGTCGTCTCTGCCTTCACGATCATCAGCGATCGCAAGGTCGCCGAGGAGAAGCTCGCGCGGGCGGCCTACTACGACGCCCTGACCAACCTCCCCAACCGCAGGCTTCTCATCGAGCGGCTCCGCCGCACGATGCTCAGCAACGAGCGCCGCCCCGCGCTGTTTGCAGTGCTCTTCCTCGATCTCGACCGGTTCAAGGTCGTGAACGACAGCCTCGGCCACCAGGCGGGCGACACCCTCCTGATGCAGGTGGCCCGCAGGCTGGAGCAGTGCGCCCGGGCGGAGGACACCGTGGCCCGGCTCGGCGGTGACGAGTTCATCCTGCTGCTGCCGCACCTCACCCTGCCTGCCGACGCCATCCGCGTGGCGGAGCGGATCCGCGTCGCGATCTCGACACCCTTCGATCTCGGCGGGCAGGAGGCCAACATCGGCACGAGCATCGGCATCGCGCTCTCGTCCACGGGCTTCGAGGGGCCCGACGAGATGGTGCGGGACGCCGACACGGCGATGTACCAGGCCAAGCGGGGCGGCAAGGGGCGGTACGCGATCTTCGACCCCTCCATGCATGCAAAAGCCGTGGAGCGCTTCCAACTGGAGGGGGAGCTGCGCCGCGCCGTCGAGATGGAGGAACTCTGCCTCGACTACCAGCCTCTCGTCTCGTTGGTGGACGGCAAGGTCACCGGGTACGAGGCCCTGGTGCGCTGGAACCACCCCACGCGCGGTCTGGTCGCTCCGGGCGACTTCATGCGGGTGGCGGAGGAGACCGGTCTGAGCGTACCCATGGGGCGGTGGATCCTCCGCCGCGCGTGCGAGCAGGTCCGCGCCTGGCAGATCGAGCATCACACCCCGGACATCGCGGTGCACGTCAACACCACCATCAAGCAGGTGGGCGACGCCAGCTTCGCCGACTCGGTCACGTCCGCGCTGCTCACCTCGGGATTGGCGCCCCAGTGCCTGCGGCTGGAGGTGGTGGAGGCGGTCTCGGCCAGCGCCACGACCCGCATGGCCACGGTGCTCAAGCAACTCCGTTCGCTCGGCGTGGCCACCGTGCTGGGTGATTTCGGATCCGGCAAGTCGTCCCTCTCGTATCTGTCCGACCTCCCCGTGAGTGGGCTCAAGATCGACCGCATGTTCGTCGCGAAGCTGGACTCGGCCGACCCCGCCGACCGCGTGCTCGAGGCGATCTTGAGCCTCGCCGCCACGATGCGGCTCTCGGTCACCGCCGAGGGGATCGAGACCGAGGCGCAGCTCCGCGGACTGCAACGGCTCGGGTGCTCCCACGGCCAGGGCTACCTGCTGAGCCGCCCCCTCCCGGCAGACCAGGCGCCAAGGGTGCTGAACGGCCGCCCCATCCCCGGCTGGTCGTGGTCTCCGTGAGCGCCGAGGCCCACTTCCTCGAGGTCACACTCGGCGGCCACCAGTACGGGCTGCTGGCGGCGGACGTCCGCGAGATCCTTCGCGCGGTGAGCGTCGTCCCACTGCCCTCCGCGCCTGCGGTGGTGGAGGGCGTGATCGACGTCCGCGGTCAACTCGTCCCGGTGCTCGACATCCGGTCCCGGTTCCAGCTTGGTGGCCGGGCCGTCGCTGTCACCGACCACTTCGTCCTCTGCCAGATCGACGCGAGGACGGTCGCCATCCGGGTGGACGAGGCCCGGGGGTTCCGCACGGTCGCCGCGGAGTCGGTCACCGACGTCCGGGGTCCTGTGCCTGGCGCGGCGTATGTCAGCGGCGTCGCCCGGCTGGAGTCTGGTCTCGTGCTGATCCACGACCTGCGGACCTTCCTGGGCGAGGCCGAGGCCGTCGCCATGGACGCTTCGTTGCGATCCGCATCGTCGTTCGAATCCGCGAGCCGCACGGTGCTCGACGACCGCGCACGGCGCCTGGCCACCGCGACCACACGCACGGATCACGCCGACACCATCGAGCTCCTCACGTTCGCCGTGAACGGGGCCCGGTACGGCATCGAGACCGGTTTCGCCATCGAGGTCCTGCGGGCGACCACCCCCGCGCGCGTGCCGGGCACACCGCCCTGGTGGGTGGGGGTGGTGAACCTGCACGGGGAGATCCTCGCGGTCGCCGACCTGTGCCCCCTCGTGGGCAGCGGACGGCGCAACAGCACCGAGCTCGTCCCGGTGCTCGTCCTCGGCGGGGATCGTGCGGAGTTCGGCATCGCCGTGGATCGCGTGGAGAGCGCGACACGGGTCGACCCCACGGAGATCCTGGCCCTGCCCGGCGAACGGTCGGGCGCGGGCGTGCTCCGCGGGGTGATGAGGGATGGCCTGCTCATCCTGGACGGAACACGGCTTTTGTCAGACCCACGCCTCTTTCTCGACCAGGGGTCGGGGAACGGCGACGAACCACACCGGAGAGACCAATGACGATCGGACAGAAAATCAGCGCCTACATCGGGGGCATCCTGGTGCTGATCGCCGGCGCCGCCGTTTTCGCGGAGCGGGCGACAGCGAACATCACCGCAGTCGATGCGAGTGAGCAGGAGATGCTCACCGCGGAGATCGGCTTCGCCACCCTCGAGGGGCACATCAAGGACACCGTCGGCATGACGCGCGTGTACCAGAGCGGGCACCTCGATGGCGCGGACGAACAGAACCTGCGGGATCAGGAGGACCTCCGGGGAGCGCTCGCCGGGCTCGAGACCCTGGTCGAGAAGAACCCGTCGCTGCGCGCAGACATCGACCGGCTGAAGCCGTTCTGCGAGGAGGTGCTGCGCACCGAGGAGCGGACCGCGAAGGAGCGCGCCGCAGCGCTGGCTTCGGGGGCCAAGCGGGACGAGTTCGTGGTGGAGACCGGGGAGCTGATCAACCCGAAGCTCCAGGCGGTGTTCGACGAGATGCGGAATTCCGAGGACGCCGAGTACCAGGCGGCGTTGAAGGAGAGCGCTGCGGGCAAGGCCGAGGCCACGAACGGCGCGTACGCCTGCCTCACCATCATGCTCGGCTACACCCTCGGGGTCGGCTACCTGCTCATCCGGCAGATCACCGGGAACCTGCGCATCGTCATGGACGGCTTCGAGGCCGTCGCCTCGGGCAACCTGCAGCACAAGACCGTGGTCACCAGCGCAGACGAGGTCGGGGTGCTGGCGGCGGCCTTCAACCAGACGACCGCCGCGCTGGCCACCGCTGCCGCGACGGAGAAGGAGGCGCGGGCGCGCATCGAACGCCTCCTGGCCTCGATCCGGGATGCCTCCGAGCGGCTGGCCACCTCCGCCACCCAGGTGCTCGCCGCGACCTCAGAGCAGGCCGCTGGCGCGCAGGAGCAGGCCGCAGCGGTCTCGGAGACCGTGGCCACGGTGCACGAGGTCGCGCAGACGGCCGAGCAGGCGTCGCTCCGGGCGAAGTCGCTGGCGGGCTCGGCGGCACGGGCGCTCGAGATCGGGGCTTCGGGAAGGCGGACCGTGGACGAGACCGTGGCGAGCATGATGGCGGTGAAGGAGCAGGTGGAGGGCGTGGCCGCGACCATGCTCGCGCTCGCTGAACGCGCCCAGGCCATCGTCGACATCACCGAGACCGTGGACGACATCGCCGAGCAGACCAACATCCTGGCGCTCAACGCCTCGATCGAGGCCTCCCGCGCCGGGGAGCACGGGCGCGGGTTCGCAGTGGTCGCCGGAGAGGTGCGGGCGCTCGCCGTGCAGTCCAAGCAGGCGACCGTGAACGTCCGGAAGATCCTCGGGGAGATCCAGAAGGCCACGCACAACGCGGTGATGGCGACCGACGACGGCGCCAAGACCGTGAACACGACCGTGAAGGTCGCGCTCCAGGCAGGAGAGGTCATCCGCTCGCTCACCGAGAGCCTCGACGAGGCGAACCAGTCCGCCACCCAGATCGTGGCCTCGGCGAGCCAGCAGGCGACAGGCATGGTGCAGGTACAACAGGCGATGCGGAGCATCGACCAGGTCACGAGCCAGAGCCTCGCCGCGACCCGCCAGACCGGCCAGGCGGCGAACGACCTGAACGCGCTCGGGAAGACCCTCCGCGACCTGCTCAGCGGGCACGGACACTGACCCATGGCGATGGATCACGCGAAGCTCATCCAACGGCTGATGGCCACCTTCCTCGGCGAGATGGAGGACCACGCGACAGCGATGTCGGGTGACCTCATCAAGTGGGAGAAGGCCACGGAGCCGTCGGCTCGGGCCGAGCTGATCAAGACGCTGTTCCGGAGCGCCCACAGCCTCAAGGGCGCCGCCCGGGCCGTGAACCTGCGCGACGTGGAGGCGGTGTGCCACCGGATGGAGGAGATCTTCTCGGCCGCCCGCGACGGCTCCCAGGAAATCAGCCCGCACAACCTCGAGCTGCTGCTGTTGTGCGTGGATGGCCTCCAGTCCGTCTCCCGGCGCCTCCAGGGCCAGATGCCGTTCCCCGAAGAGGAGCTGGGCCCTGTCCTGGCGCGCCTCGATGGCAAGGCCCCGCGGACGGCGACCGCGCCCGCTCCGCCCCGCGCGCTCGTCGGCCCCCCGGCTGCAGAACCCCCCGAGTTCCGCCCCCGCCCGGTCTCCCTCGCGCCCCCGCCGGCACCCCGGGAGGTCAACCTGGCCGCCCTGCCACCGGTGCTCGGTCCCCGCGCCTCGATGCCACCCCGGCGCCTCACCCTCCCCCCCCCTCCTCCGGTCGAGCCCGCGCGGCCCGAGCCGGGCCCGCCCGAGCCCCCTCCCGCCGCAGCGCCTACGCCGCAGATCCGGCGGACGCTGCGCCCGACCTCCGCCCGACCCCCAGCCCCAGCGCCACCACCGGCCGAGCCCGTCGGGCGAGCGCCGGCCGGCGTCGATCTCTCGGTGAGGGTCGCCGCCGCAAAGCTCGACGGACTGATGCTCTCCAGCCGGGAGTTCGTGCTCGCGCAGCACCGCAGCGACGAGTGGCGGAGCATCGTCGACGGGCTGCGCGAAGGCCTCGCCACGCTCGAGACCGACTGGCAGGCCATCCAACGCCCGCTCACCGAGATCGTGCAACTGCACGCCGGGGAGTCTCCCCGGATCCGGGCGGCCAATGCGATGGTCCGCCGGATGCCGCCCGCGCTGCTCAGGCTGCGAAAGGACGGCGACCGCCTCGCGGCCACCATCATCCAGGATGGGCGGGCGCTCGCCCTCTCCGCGACGCACCTGAACGAGGCGGTGCAGCGGCTCGGCATGGTCCCCATGGCCGAGGCCTGCGCGGGAATGGAGCGGGCGGTACGCGATGTGGCGCGCCAGACCGGCATCGAGGTGGAGCTGACGCTCGAGGGTGAGGACGTCGAGCTCGACCGGGCGATCGTCGAGCGCCTCCGGGACCCGCTGCTGCACCTGGTGCGCAACTCGGTGGCGCACGGGATTGAGCAGCCGAACGAGCGCAGGCGCCTCGGAAAACCCCGCGTGGGGCGGATCATCGTGCGCGCCGAGCTCCAGGGCGCGGCGGTGGAGATCACGGTCTCGGACGACGGCAAGGGCCTGGACGCCGCAGCGATCCGCAGGCAGGCGGTCTTGCGGGGCCTGCCCGCCCCGACCAGCGACCGCGACATCGGCCGCATGATCTTCGATCCGGGCTTCTCCACCGCCGAGAACCTCACCGAGGTCTCCGGCCGCGGCGTGGGCCTCGACGTCGTACGCTCGAGGGTGGAGGCGATGCACGGCAACGTGGACGTCGTCTCCGACCCCGGCAAGGGGACGCGCTTCCAGCTCGTGGTGCCGCTCACGCTCGCTCGCCTGCGGGCGCTCGTCGTGCGGGCGGGCGGAGAGCTCCTGGCGCTGCCGATCCCGAACGTGCGGCGGGTGCTGCGCGTGCGGCCCGACGACATCCAGGTGATCGAGGGCAGGCCCACCCTCGTGTTCGAGGGCCGCCCGATCGAGGTCGCCAACCTCGGAGCCACGCTGGGACTGCGCCAGAACGAGCCCGAGCGCGCGCTCATCCCCGTTGTCGTCGTCTCGGCGTTGGAGCGGGACATTGCGCTTTCGGTGGACGCACTGGAGAAGGAGAACGAGTTCGTCATCCAACGGCTGGGCGCACGGATGCGGCAGGTCCAGCACATCGCAGGCGCGATCGCGCTGCCCGGGGGCGGCATCGCGCTCGTGCTGAACGTGAGCGAGGTCATCCGCACGGCCGTCGGCCTCAAGACCTCGGGACACGCCACGGGCGAGGTGAGCGACGCGCGCCCGCGCAATCGCCTGATCGTCGCTGACGATGCCCTCACCACCCGCACGCTCGTGAAGACCGTCCTCGAAGCGGCCGGATACTCGATCGTCACCGCTTTTGACGGAGAGGAGGCGTGGCGCATCCTGAACGCGGATGGCGCGGATCTCCTGGTCACCGATGGCGACATGCCGCGGATGGACGGGTTCACGCTCACCGAGCAGATCCGCGCTTCCAAACGCTTCCAGTCGCTCCCCGTCGTCATCGTGAGCGGCATGGAGCGCGACCAGGACCGGGCGCGTGGGGCAGCCGCGGGCGCAGATGCCTACATCACCAAGTCCGGCTTCGATCAGAGCGAACTGCTGGCGACGATCGAGCGGCTGATCGGATCGGGGTAGTCTCCCGACCGTCCCACACAAACCCGCCCGCCCCCCGCGGGGAGCAAGCAGGTTATCGGCCGCAGCCCGTCGGAGCCCATTTGTTCACGCTGCTGCCTCTCCTCGCCCTCTCCACCCAGCCCGCGCACGCAACTGAGGTGGTATGGGAAGGGTTTTACCGCGCGCGCGGAGAAATCTTCAACTCGCTGTCGCTCTCCTCGACGAACGACCACGCCGAGGGGACCTCCAACCAGATCACCGACCGGTTTTCGCTGCGCCCCTCCTGGCTGATCAGCGAACATGCCGCCCTGCACGCGCAGATCGACCTCTACCCCTACACGCTCTGGGGCAAGACCACCGCCGACACCACCGACCCGATCACCGGCGACCCGACCGCCATGGCCGACTCCGACGGTGTTGCGACGGAAAGTGACAGCCTCGTCGCGGTGCGCGCCTGGGGCGAGGCGATCACTCCCTACGGACGCATCGCGGCCGGCCGGATGCCCATGGAATGGGGAGCCGGCATCCTGTGGAACGCCGGGAACACCCCCGAGAGTCAGCACAGCGACACCGCCACGCGCGTGCAGTACTCGCACACGTTCAGCCAGGTCTTCGTCCTCGCCGCGTGGGACCAGCAGTACGAAGGGTTCCTCAACGCGCCCGACGACATGCAGTCCGTCTCGTTGGCGTTGGGCTACCGCAGCGAGACAGCGGGGTTCGGCCTGCTCAACAACTACCGCTACCAGCCGTCCATGGCCTGGAACGCCTACACGGGCGACGTGTGGGGCTTCGCCCAGATCGGCCCGCTGCGCGCCGAGCTCGAGGCTGTCGGCAAGTTCGGCGGCGGCAACCTGGAGACGGGCGCGAACGACATCACGCAGATGGCGTTCGGCGGCATGCTCAAGGCCGAGATCGCGAAGGAGAAGTTCGGCGGGGAGGCTGAGCTCGGCTTCGCTTCGGGAGACGTGGATCCCGAGGACAAGAAGGTCCACACGTTCACCTTCGACATGAACCACGACGTCGCGCTCATGCTCTTCGAGCAGGACCTGCCGACCCTCGCGACCAACGTGGCGAACGACACCAACGCCGGGCGGACGACCGCGGCGACGCTCTCGGGCAACGCGATCTCCAACGCCATCTACTTCCACCCCGCGGTGCACTACAACCTGCTGCCCAACGTGCAGGCCAAGGTGGGCTGGACAACGGCCACCCTCGCGAAGGGCCCTGCAGAGACCGACGGCCGCCACGGATACGGCAACGAGTTCGACGTCGCGGTGCGGTACGACCCATTCCCCCACTTGTGGCTGCGGGGCACCTTCGGCGTGCTCCTGCCCGGCAAGTACTACAGCAAGTACACCGACCCGGATCTCGGGGGCGGCTTCGACCAGCCCGCGATCGGCGGTCAACTTCTCGGCACCGTGGAGTTCTGATGTCGATCGAGCGCCCGAGTGGGGTCTACACCGCGCTGGTGACGCCCTTCCACACGGATGGTTCGCTCGACCGGGTGAGCTGGCGCCGCCTGTGCGAGCGACAGGTGGCCGCGGGGATTCACGGCCTCGTCGTCGGCGGGACCACCGGGGAATCGCCGACCCTCGATCTGTCCGAGCGCACGGATCTGCTGGACGACACGCTCGCTGCCGCGGGCGCGACCACGCACGTGTGCATGGGCGTCGGCACGAACAATACCCGCTCGACCCTCGCAAACATCCGGCACGCCCGCGAGGCGGGGGCGCACTCCGGGCTCCTGGTGTTGCCGTACTACAACAAGCCGACCCCGGCAGGCCTGCGGCTCCACGTACAGGCCGCCGCCGACGTCGGACTCCCCCTGATCGTCTACCATGTGCCCGGTCGCACCGGCCAGCGGCTCGCGCCCGACCTCCTCGCCGAATTGTGCTCCATCGAAGGGGTGATCGCGTGCAAGGAGGCCACAGGTGACCTCACCTACGGCCAGGACTTCATGGCCCGGCTCACCACCCGCGGGGCCACGGGGTGCGCCACCCTCTCCGGCGACGACTTCACCTGGATGCCGCTCCTCTCCGTCGGGGGTGCCGGCGTGATCTCGGTGCTCTCGAACGTCGCGCCACGACGCACCGTGGCCGTGTGGGAGGCCTGGCAGCGCGGCGACGTCGCGGCCGCCCGGGCAGAACATGCAGCCCTCTACGCGCTCGTGGGCTGGCTCTTCTCCGAGTCGAACCCCGTTCCGTGCAAGATGGCGCTCGCGGCGATGGGTCTCTGCGGCTCCACCCTGCGGCTCCCGCTGGTCGAGGGGAACCCGCCGCCGGCCGGCCTCCTGGACGGGATGGCGTAGTGCTGCGCATCGGCGTGCACGGCGCCACGGGGCGCATGGGGCGCCTCGTGCTCGAGGAGATCGCCGCGAACCCGGACATCTCCGTTGTCTGGGCGGCAGGGCGTGACCTGCCGCGAGACCCCGCCGCCGACGTCGTGATCGACTTCTCCACGCCCGAGGGCTTCGCTCGTCTGTATGATCAGGCCAAGTGCCCGATCGTGAGCGGCACCACGGGCATGCCCGTGCCCGAAGCGCCGCGGGTGCCGCTTTTGCACGCCGCCAACTTCTCACTCGGCGTCGCGGTCCTTCGCCGACTGGTCGTCCAGGCCCGCGCAGCCCTCCCCGACTACGACGTCGAGCTGGTCGAGATGCACCACCGGCACAAGCGCGACGCCCCGAGCGGCACCGCCCTGCGCCTGATCGAAGGGCTCGGGCCGGTGCGCAATGGCCACGACGGGCTGCGGATCCCCGGGGAGATCGGGGTTCACGCGGTGCGCGGCGGCGACATCGTGGGGGAGCACACCGTGTACCTGTGCGGCCCCGGCGAGCGGGTGCAGCTTGGGCACGTGGCCACCCACAGAGGGGTGTTCGCCGCCGGCGCAGTCCGAGCCGCGCGCTGGATCGTCGGGAAGCCTGCGGGGCGCTACTCGATCGAGGATGTGATCGGCGTGCTGCCCGAATGAAGCGTCGCCGCCTGTACTCCGCCGCTCCGGCAGCCGAGGCAGACGTGCGCCCGACCCTGCTCGGCGTGGTCACCCTGCTGTTCCTGCTCCTGTTCTTCCTGCTCGGCACCTCCTCGGGTCAGAAGCTCGCCGTGATCGGGCTCCACGTCGGCACCGCGGATGGTCTGGCGCCGCTGCCGCACGCCGGCCTTGTGAAGTCACTCGGCGTCGAGATCGCGAGTACCGGCGCGGTGACGGTACGCACGGTGATGCAGACCACCGACATCTCCGCCAGCGCCACGTCCACGGAGCAACGGGTCCAACCGATCCCGGGTCGCAACGGCGCCGTGGACAGGCCCGCCCTGGAGGCCGCACTCGCCGCGGTCCAGAAGGCAGACCCCACGCAGCGGAAGGCCACGGTCCTCCCGGACGACGCGGTGCCCACGAGCGCGTTGATCAGCGTGATGGACGCGGTGCGCGGTCCCAACGGCACCCGGTTCCCCGAGGTCACGCTCCAGGACCTCGCCAGCGCAGGCGCTCCGTGAGACGACGCCTTTTCACCCATGCCACATCGGCGCCCCGCGACGGGCTGGACGTGGGGGCCCTGGCGCCCATGGTCGACATGATGACCCTGCTGCTCGTGTTCCTCCTTCGCACGTGGTCGACCGAGTCGGCGCCGGTCCCGCCGAGCGGCTCCTTCGAGCTCTCGACCACGACCTCCACGGAGAGCCGCCAGCACGCAGTCACGATCCTGGTCAGCCCCGAGGCGATCTGGGTGGACGGCCACCGGGTGATCGCGACGCCGAGGATCGGGGCCGACGTGCTGATCCGGGAGGTGTACGACCCGCTGCTCGCACAGCGTGGCGAGCAGCGCGTGGAGATCCACGCAGACGCCACCGTCCCGTGGGCGGTGCTCAAACGGGTGATCGCCACGACCGAGGCGGCCGGGCTGAACGAGATCGCCCTGGTGGGCGCGAGCGCCGAGGGCATGTAGGGGCTTGCCGTTCCGCATCCCGCGTGCACCTTCCGCGCCGAACCCCGGAGCCCGATGTCCCTCTACCGCCAGACCCTCCCCCAGCAGCGCAAGATGCTGCAGAACCTCGACCACTGGCTCGACAAGGCCGTGACCTTCGCCGAAGGGAAGAAGTTCGACGCGAACACCCTGCTCGTCGCGCGCCTGGCGCCCGACCAGTTCGCCCTCGCCCGGCAGGTGCAGGCGGTGTGCGACAACGCGAAGATGACCGCAGTGCGCCTGACCGGCCGTACCGCGCCCGCGCACCCGGACGTGGAGACCACCATCCCGGAGCTCAAGGCCCGGATCGGGTCCGTCATCGAATTCCTGAACGGCCTGCAGGAGTCGGACTATGCAGGCGCGGAGTCCCGCCTGATCGAGCTCCCCTTCGCGCCCGGCATGGTGATCCGCGGAGACGACTACGTGGTCGACATGGCGCTCCCGAACTTCTACTTCCACGCGACGACCGCCTACGCCATCCTCCGGCACAACGGCGTGGATCTCGGGAAACGGGACTTCCTGGGAACGATCGCGCTCGTTTCCAGGTGATCGAGCCCCGGCGATGTGGAACGGAGTGCGGATGCACACATTTGACGTGTGCGATCCGGCCCCGCGTGTGTCAAATCAAACAGTGATCCTCTCGATCACAGTATGATGCAGATTGCGACATACAGCTGGATCGACCTTCTCAATTTCCAAACAAGCGACCGAAGGGAGGGGCGAAACCCGACACCCTTCAATGGGGCCGCAATCGATCCAGAATCGCCAAAAAGGCGAAGTCCTGACCGGCCTGACGGCACGTTTCTTGCTTCCCCGCCGCTCGGGAGTCTCTCCATGTCCAGGCCCCTGTTCCGCGCCCTCGCCGTCCTGGCGCTGGTCTACATCGCGCTCGTGCCCTCGACCGCACGGGCAATCCCCGCGTTTGCCCGTCGCTACGAGACGACCTGCCAGACCTGCCACCTCGCCTACCCCAAGCTCACGCCGTTCGGCGAAGCGTTTCGACGAAACGGGTACCGGTTTCCGCAGGGCGGTGACGCCACCGCGGAGAAAGAGGAGCCGGTGGCGCTGGGCTCGGAGGCCCAGGCGGAGATGTGGCCCTTCAAGGTTTTTCCTGGCAAGATCCCCGGAGCGCTCCCCCTCTCGATGGTGCTCGGCGGGAAGGTCACCTACGGCACGCCTGAGGGCATGAAGATGCCGGGCGACATGGTGATGGACGAGACCGCCGACACCACCGACTCTTCGACCAACCTGAACTTCGGCTCGCTGATCGACACCCTGTGGTTCCGAAGCGGCGGCACGGCAGGCGACCACGTCTCCTACTTCGCCGCCATCAACATCATCGGCGACGAAGGGCTCGAGGTCGAGCGTGCCAACGCCATCTTCTCCCCGCTCAAGAACCCCGCGACGCTCGCCATCAAGGTCGGGCGCTTCGAACCGGCGTTCCACGGCATCACGGTCCATCGCGGGCTCGTCGGCCACCAGCTACGACTCACCATGACCTCGGTCGGCGACGACCCGTTCATGCCGGACCCGTACCATGACGGCATCGAACTCTCCGGCGTTGCAGCTGGACGATTCGGGTGGGCCGCCGGCATGGTCGAGAACGCCACGCCCGCGATGTACATCGCGAAGGATGCCTATGGTCGCGTGGAGGGCAAGATCGGCGGGATGGCCTTCGACGGCTCGGGGCACACAGCAGGGACAGCGCCGTGGCGTGAGACGAGCCTGATCCTCGGGGCCTCCACGTGGGTCGGTCGCGCGATGATCGAAGACGACGTGAGCATGCACGACGACAACTTCATCCGGATCGGCGTCGACGCCCACGCCGTCCTCGGCGACGTGCTGGTGGATGCCGTGGTCGCCGAAGAACGGCACGGCAATCCCGATCTCGCCGGGGACGGACCGGTCAACCTCGATCAGGTGTTCACGGAGGTCACCTGGGTGGCTCTCCCCGTGTTCTTCCCCACCGCGCGATTCGAGGCCTCCCGCACCTGGAGCACCAGGCCAGGGGGCGACCTCGATTGGCTCGGCCTCGTCACCGCCAACGCGGTGGTGCGGCCGAACGTCCTTTTGCGCGGGGAGCTGGGCATCGGGGCGACACCCGGGGAAATGCCCGGCTTCAAGTGGGCCGGCCTCGTCTGGTCTCTCGCGTACTGAACCCTCGGAGGATTCGATGCTCACGCTTCTCACGCTCGCTACACTCTCCTCATCTCCCGCTCTCGCCGACAGCACAGGCGGAGTCACCGGCACGGTCACGGCAGACGCCGCGAAGAACCTCATCAACACGGTGGTCTACGTGAAGCAGGGCGACAAGGGCCCGGCGAGCGCGAAGACCGTTCGCATGGACCAGTCCGGCCTGATGTTCATGCCCCACGTGCTGCCGATCCAGCAGGGCTGGACCGTGGACTTCTACAACTCGGACTCCGTGGGACACAACGTGTTCACGATGGACGGCGAGAAGTACGACCTCGGCACCTGGCCCCAGGGCGAAAAGCGCTCCTACACGTTCACCAAGCCCGGCACCTACCGCCAGTTGTGCCGCGTCCACGACGACATGCTCGGCTACATCGTCGTGCTCGACACGGCCCGGTTTGCGATCAGCGACAAGGACGGTCACTTCACGCTCGCCGGACTGCCCGCAGGCACGTACACGCTGGGGGTGTGGCACGAGAAGCTCGCGGCAGCCGACCTCGTGGTGACCGTCACCGCGGGCAAGAACGCCACCGTCACCGTCCCCCTCGCGGCCAAGTAGCACATGGCGACGCGCTCCCGGCGCTCCGTGCTCCGGCTGTTCGGTGAGGCCGGATTCGGCGTGCTGGCGCTGCAGGCGGTCTGGTCGACCGTGCGGTTCGCGCGGGCCCCGGTCTCCTACGCCCCGCCGATGCGCCGGAGCCTCGGCGAGCCGGGCGAATACGCCGCCGGAACCGCCGTGTACGTCGAGGATGCCGGAGTGTTCGTGCTGCGGGACGCCAACGGCCTGCGGGCGCTCTCGGCCACGTGCACCCACCTCGGCTGCACGGTGCGCAAGAACGCCGGGGGCGACGGGTTCACCTGTCCCTGCCACGGGAGCCGTTACGACACCGAGGGCAACGTGATCGCCGGGCCCGCGCCGGCATCGCTCTCGTTCCTCTCCCTGCGCGTGGACAAGCGCGGCCGGCTCGAGGTCGACCTCGCCGCAGAGGTGGACGCGAAGCAGCGCTGCAAGGTGGCCTGACGTGCGCGCCCTCCTCACACGGATCCGCGACTCCATCTTCCGGGTCGGATGGCCCGAGGACGACCGCAAGGCGCTCCTGGCGATGCGGTCGTCGATCATCCTCCACCTGCACGCCCCGAAGGTCCGTCCGGCGAGCCTGCGCTTCAAGGCCACATGGGCCCTGGGCTTCGTCTCGCTGGTGTTGACCCTGTCCCTGGTGATGACAGGGATCTACCTGATGTTCTACTACATCCCCCACCCGGACGCCGCGTGGCGTTCGATGAAGGATCTCGCGTTCGTCGTGCCCTTCGGTGTGGTCACCCGCAACCTGCACCGCTGGGGCGCCCACGCGATGGTGGCGCTCGTCACCCTCCACATGCTCCGGGTGTTCCTGTCCGGCGGGTACAAGGCCCCGCGCGAGGCGAACTGGGTCGCTGGGGTGGGCTTGTGGGTCTTGACCCTCGCCCTCTCCTTCACAGGCTACCTGTTGCCCTGGGACCAGCTTGCGTACTGGGCGGTGACCGTGGGGTCCCACATGGTCGCGTCCGTCCCGCTGATCGGCAAGCCGACGGCGTTGCTGCTGCTCGGGGACCGGTCGGTCGGCGAGGCCGCGCTGCTACGCTTCTACGTGCTTCACTGCGTGGTGTTGCCGTGCGTACTCGGCGGTCTGGTGGCGTTCCACATCTACCGGGTCCGGCGCGACGGCGGGCTGGTCACCTCGGAGCACGCGCCGCCCGAGGAGCCCCGGCTCGTCCCCGCATGGCCGCACCTCGTCTACCGTGAGCTGGTGGTCACGCTGATCGTGGTGGCGGTGCTGCTCGCGGTGAGCTTTGCATTCAACGCGCCGCTCGAGCCGCTCGCCGACCCCGGGCGAACCCCGAACCCCGCGAAAGCACCCTGGTACTTCCTCGGGATCCAGGAGCTGGCGCACTACTCGGCGTTCTGGGGCGGCGTGTTCGTGCCCGGCGCGTTCGTCGCCGGACTGTGCCTCCTGCCCTACGTCGATCGCGGGGAAGCGGGCATCGGCCGGTACTGGCCGCCGGAGCGCATGTTCGCCTGCACGGCGTTCGTCGCCATCGGGCTGTTCTTCCTCGTCGTGACCATCATCGGCACGTTCTTTCGTGGCCCGGCCTGGGCGCTCATGTGGTGGCCCTATTGACGCCCGAACCCGTGATGACCGTCCCGCGCTGGCTGCACGCGACCTTCGCGGTCTCGCTGGTCCTGGTCATCGGCATGATCGGCGTGGCGATGATGCAGGAGAGCGCCCGCCCGGTCACGTTCGAGCAGCGACTCGTGCCCGCGCTGGGTGTGGTCGACCGCTGCGAGGGCTGCCACGACGCGGAGAGCCACCCGGGAAACGCGCTGGTCCTGCACCCGGTCGAGCGGTTCGGCTGCACGCCCTGCCACGGCGGTCAGGGCCTGGCGACGACGAAGCAGGCGGCGCACGAGCGCTCACCCGACTGGGAGCGGCCGCTGTACACGCCCGCCGAGCGCGAGGCGGCCTGCGGGACGTGCCACCTCGGCCAGTTCGTCGAGGGCGCCCCGATCCTCTCGCGCGGTCGGGCGGCGCTCGCCGACCGGAGCTGCGCCGGGTGCCATGAGATCCCCGGCTACTCCCTGCCGGACTTCCCGCCGCAGCTTGACGGGCTCGCAGCGAAGGTCACGCCGGGCTGGGTCCGGGCGTGGCTCCGCGACCCGGCCGCCCTGAACTCCGTGCATCGGATGCCCACGTTCACGCTGTCCGACGAGAAACGCGAGGCGCTCGTCGCGTTCCTGTTCGGCGTGCCCGGTGCTGCCCTCGTGCCGGTGGAGCCCGGCGGCGACGCCGAGCGCGGGCGGCGCGCCGTTTCCGAACGGCGCTGCGCGACCTGCCACAAGATCGGCGAGCGCGGCGGCACGACCGCGACAGACCTCGGCTGGGCCGGCGCGAAGCTCTCGCCCGCATGGCTCTACAGCTACCTGCTCGACACCCACCGGATTCGCCCCCTCACCCGGATGCCCGGCTTTCAGCTGCCCCCGGCCGAGGCCGCCGACATCGTGGCATTCGCAGCGGAGCAGTGGGTCCCGGACACCGCCAAGCCGGTGTGGGCGGCGGATGAGTCGCCCGTGCATCCGGAGCTGACGGACGCCGGCCGCACCGTGTTCCTGGAGTCGGGATGCGCGGGGTGCCACGTGGTCACTGGCGTGGACCGCGGGCGTACGTCGGTCTCGTTGAGCACGATCGGGAGCCGCCGGATCGGTGACATGCCCGCGGCCGCCACGGGTCCTCTCGCCGATCTTCCCGCCTGGATCGCTTTGAAGGTGGTGCAGCCGCACGCCTTCGACGCCACGGCCGGCGCACCGGCGGTCATGCCCGCCTTCTCGAGCGTCGAACCGGACGAGGCGCTCGCCATCGGCGTCGCCCTGAGCTCGCTCCGGGCCAGCCCACCGCCGGAGGAGTACCGGGTCCGGCCCGCGGGAGCCGCGTTGCCGGCTGGCGAGACCGGTCGCCTCGTCACCCGGTTCCGCTGCCTCACCTGCCACAGCATCGGCGGCGAGGGGGGCAGCATCGCGCGGGTGCCGCTGGACGGTGAGGGCTCGCGCGTGCGCGGCGACTGGCTCATCGGCTTCCTGCAGCGCCCGGTCACGATCCGGATGGACCAGGCCGAGCGGATGCCTGTGCTCGGGATCAGCGCGGACGAGGCCGCGCGTCTCACGGCCTGGATCCAGGACGGTCTCGGCGACCCGCGGATCGCAGCGGTCGCTCCCCCTGGGGATCCGGAGCGGGGCCGCCAGCGCTTCGAGGCGCTGGGCTGCCCGAGCTGCCACGTCGTCGCCGGGAAGGGCACGATGGCCGGTCCCGTCCTCGACACGGCGGGCGATCGGCTCGCTCCCGACTACGTGATCGCCCTCCTGACGATCGGACCCGCCGTGGTGCCCGGAGGCCGCCACCCAGCCACCACCTACCCCCCAGCGGACGCGAGCGATCTCGCCGCGTTCATCCTCTCTCTTCGCGCTCCGGTCACGCCGTAGCATCCCTCAACTCCTGGAGTCAACATGCCCGCAATCCTGATCCTCCTCTCCCTCACCGCCTGCTCCGACGGCACCACTTCGGCGATGGCAGACTACGACACCATCATCGCCGACATGACCACGCTCGTCGCCGATCATGGGGCCGCCGTCAGCTCGGCCACCACGCTCGAAGACGTCAGCGCCGCCGAGGCCACCTACCTCACCGACTGGGGCACCCAGCGCGACGCGATGTCCAAGCACATGGACATGCTCGGCGGCTGCACCATGGACGACGCCGACCAGGGCCTGATGGACGACGGCATGGCGATGATGGACGAGATGGACGCCGCCGTGACGGACCACACCGCAGCCCAGGATGCCGCCGCTGACGTCGCCGCCTGCCAGACCGAGGAGACTGCCCACGACACCATGATGAACGAGGACATCACGACGATGGCCGCCTACTCCACCGAGTGGGCCGACTCCATGAAGTGCATGGCATCCGGCATGGCGATGTAGCCCGCACGGAGGACCCCGGACCGTCTCGCTCGATCCGGGACCCTCCGCGGCGACCGCCCGCCCCGTCGGCCGGTCGCCCGGCATACTCCCACCCCCACCCCGGAGCCCCGCATGCCCCTGTTTGCCCTCGTGGCAACGGCACTCGCCGCGAGCCCGGCGGAGCCGCAGGCGGAGCCTCCGTGGGACAGGGTGTCGCTCACGCTGGCCGTGCTGGCGGCCAACCCGGAGATCGCCGAGGCCGAGGCAGCGCTGCATGCAGCCCGCGCTCACACCGACGTCGTGGGCGCCTGGGGCGATCCGATGGTGGACCTGAGCCTGGCGCCGCTCTCGATCACGTCGGGCATGATCGGATGGGACGCTCGCGTCTCGCAGGATCTCCCGCTCTGGGGGGTACGGCGCGCCGCCAAGGACATGGCGGGCGCCGACGCCGATGCAGCCGAGGCCCGGCTGACCATGATGCGCCTGGACCTGGCCCGGATGAGCGCGATGGCCTGGGCGGACTGGTACGTCACCCACAGCGAGATCACGCTGATGCAGCACACGATCGAGCTCCTCGCCCATATCGAGGATGCGGCGTCGGCCCGACTGGCAACGGGCAAGTCCGCGGAGCTCGACGTGCTGCAGACCCGCGCAGAGGCAGCCGGCCTTGCCGCTTCCCTGCCGCTCCTGCAGGCCGAGCGCGACGCCGTGGCCGCGCAGATCAACACGCTGCTGCACCGTCCGCTGGAGACCCCGGTCCCGCCGCCTCCCGCACCGACGGTTCCGCCCGAGCCCGGCGCCCCGTCCACCCCCCGACGCCCCGAGTTGGCCGAAGCCGACGCCATGGTCCGTGCGGCTCAAGCCGGCGAGCGCATGGCGCGCCTCGATCGGCTGCCCATGCTCGGCTGGATGCTCGAGTGGGACGGGATGCAGCAGATGCCCGAGATGCGGCTGATGGGCGGGGTGAGCATCCAGATCCCGCTCGCCCTGCGCAGCCGCGCCGGTGCCGTCCGCGAGGGGGAGGCCAGCGTAGCAGCCGCGGAGGCCGGCCGGACGAAGATGGCAGACGCCGTCTCCCTGGACGTGCGAACGGCCCAACTGCGCTATTCGGGGCAGGCCGAGGCCGTCCGCGTGATCGACGCCGAGCTGATCCCGGCGACCGACGCCCGGGTGGAGGCCGCCCGCGCGGCGTTCTCCGCGGGCATGCAGGACCTGCGCCCCCTGCTGGATGCCGAGCGGGCGGCGATGGACGCCGGGATCCGCCACGCCCAGGCCCTTGCGGCGCTACAACTACGTGCCGCCGACCTCGAGATCGCGCTCGGCAGCACTCCTGGAGACTCCCGATGAGGCGCGCCCTGCTGCTCCTGCCGTTCCTCGTCGCGTGCGACCCTCGCACCCTGCTCGATCGGGGGGCGCCTCCCGAACCCGGGAGGGCGGAGCCCGCGGCGAAGGGCCCCAACGACGTCGCGTACTACACGTGCCCGATGCACCCGTCGATCCGCCAGCCGGGTCCCGGGAGCTGTCCCATCTGCGGGATGACGCTCACCCCGGTGCTGACGTCCGAGCTGCAGTCCGGGGCGGTGCAGGTCGACGCCGAGCGCCGAAAGCGGTTCGGCATCGCGACGGAGCCGGTGGGGCGCCGGTCGATGGGCGCCACGCTGGAGCTGCCTGCCGTGGTGGCCTGGGACCAGTCGCGGCTCGTGGACGTGACGCTGAAGGTGTCCGGGTGGATCGCGTCGGAGTCGGTCGGCGCGCCCGGCGTGCACGTGCACGCAGGCCAGACGCTGTTTGCGCTCTACAGCCCGGAGCTGGTGGCCGCACAGGACGATCTGCTCCGGGCGACCGGCAGCGTTCAGGCCGGGGAGCCACGTGCCGCGGAGCGCGCGAGCGCCGCCCGCCTTCGGCTCACCCGGTGGGGGATGACGGACGGTCAGCTCGACGCCGTGGTCCGGAGCGGCACCGTGCTGGAGAACGTGCCCGTGCTCGCGCCAATCAGCGGCTTTGTCCTCGAGAAGACCGCGCTCGTGGGCGCGATGGTCTCGCCCGGGCAGACCCTCTACCGGATCGGGGACACCTCCCGGGTCTGGCTGGAGGCGAGCGTGCCCGAGGCGCAGCTCCCTCTCCTGTCGCCGAGCCAGAAGGTGCTCGTGCACGTGCCCGGGGTGGACGTGCCGCGCCCGGCGACCATCACCCTGACCTACCCGACGGTGGATCCGACCACGCGCACGGCCAGGGTGCGCGCCGAGCTTCAGAACAGCGACGGCGCGCTGCGGCCCGACCAGTGGGCCACGCTCGAGGTGGAGCTGGGCGTGGCGGACCGGCTGGTCGTGCCCGAGTCCGCGGTGATCTACACCGGACCGCGCCGGATGGTGTTCGTCGACGGCGGCGGGGACCGGCTCGAGCCGCGGGACATCACGCTCGGCGTCAAGGCCGATGGCTACGTCGAGGTGCTCGGCGGGCTCCAGGAGGGCGAGCAGGTGGTCACCGCCGGGAACTACCTGGTCGCGGCGGACAGTCGACTCAAGCGCGGGGGTGAGGCTGCGCCGGCCCCCACAGCGGCTCCGCCGCCCGCCGGGCCGAGATGAGCGAGGCATCACCGCAAACGGGGGTGATCGCCCGCGTCATCGGCGCCTGCGCGGAGCACCGCTTCCTCACGGTGCTCGCCGCGGTGGTGTTCGGCATCTGGGGGGTGTGGTGCGCCCGGCAGTCGCCCCTCGACGCGATCCCCGACCTCTCCGACGTGCAGGTGATCGTGCTCACCGAGTGGATGGGCCGCGGCCCCGACCTCGTGGAGGACCAGATCACGACCCCGATCGAGTCGGCCCTGCTCGCAGCGCCGAAGGTCCGCGCCGTGCGTGGCCAGTCGATGTTCGGCATGTCGTTCGTGTACGTGATCTTCGAGGACGGCACCGACCTGTACTGGGCGCGATCCCGCGTGATGGAGTACCTGAACGGCGTGACCGGGCGCCTCCCGCCCGGCGTGACCCCCTCCATCGGACCGGACGCCACCGGCGTCGGCTGGGTCTACCAGTACGCGCTCGTCGACCGGAGCGGCAAACACGACCTGCAGCAGCTCCGGAGCCTGCAGGACTGGACGATCCGGTACGCCCTCGAGAGCGTACCGGGCGTCGCCCAGATCGCCAGCATCGGCGGGTTCGTCAAGCAGTACCAGGTGAACGTGGACCCGAACCGGCTGCTCGCCTACGGTGCGCCGCTCTCCGCCGTGGTCGGGGCGGTGCAGGACTCCAATGTCGAGGTGGGAGGCCGCGTGCTGGAGGTGGCGGGGCACGAGCACGTCGTCCGCGGCCGGGGGTACGTGACCAGCACGGCCGACATCGCCGCGGCCCCGCTCTCCACGGGCACGCGCCTGCCGAACACCCCGCTCCCGGCGCTGACCGCCGGCACCGGGCTCTCGACCGGGGGTAGCGGCTCCGATGCCGCGGCATCCAGCGCGCCCGCGGGCGGCGGGGGCGGGGGCATGAGCGGGATGGGCGGCGGCAGCAGCGGCGGGGGGGCCTCGGCGTCCCCGTCCTCGTCGAGCAGCGCAGGCATGGCGGCAGCCAGCGGGCTCCCGCTGCTCTCGGGCCGAACGGCGGCGCAGGCCGGTGTTCCGGTCACCGTCGGAGACGTCGCGGACGTGAGCCTCGGGGCCGACCAGCGGCGCGGCGTCGCAGATCTCGACGGAGAAGGCAACACCGTGGGCGGCATAGTGGTGATGCGCGCGGGGCAGAACGCCCTCGAGGTCATCTCGGCCGTGAAGCAGCGGATCGAGGAGATCAAGGTGGGCCTGCCGCCCGGCGTGGAATTCGTCCCCACCTACGACCGCTCCGAGCTGATCACGGCCTCGATCTCCACGCTGAAGCGCACGTTGATCGAGGAGATGGTCGTCGTCTCGCTGGTCATCCTCCTGTTCCTGATGCACGCCCGCAGCGCGCTCATCCCGATCCTCACGCTGCCGCTCGCCGTGGTGCTCGCGTTCGTGCCGATGCACTACCAGGGGCTCTCCGCCAACATCATGTCGCTCGGCGGGATCGCGGTGGCCATCGGCGCGATGGTCGACGCCTCGATCATCCTCGTCGAGAACGTCCACAAGAAGCTGGAGACCTGGGAGCGCGACGGCGCCGACCCCGAGCGTGCGGCCCTGCGCGGCACCCGCACGGAGGCCATGGTCCGGGCGATGCAGGAGGTGGGCCCCAGCGCGTTCTTCGCGCTGCTGGTCATCACCGTCTCGTTCCTGCCCATCTTCACGCTGGAGGGCACCGAGGGCCGGCTGTTCTCGCCGCTCGCGTGGACCAAGACCTGGGCCATCGCCTTCTCGGCGATCCTCGCGATCACGCTCACGCCGGCGTTGGCGGTGATCTTCATCCGCGGGAAGATCCGCAGCGAGGACCACAACCCCCTCAACCGCTGGCTCGTTCGCCTCTACTCGCCGGTCGTCCGCCTCGTCGTGCGCGCCCGCTGGCCGGTCGTGGTCCTCGCATTCCTCGCGGTGGCGAGCACGATCCCGGTCGCGATGAGCCTCGGAAGCGAGTTCATGCCGCCGTTGAACGAAGGCGTGATCCTCTACATGCCCACCGCGCCGCCCGGGATCTCCGAGCAGCAGGCCCAGGAGGTGCTCACCGACATGGACAAGGCGCTGAAGACCTTCCCCGAGGTGGACCGGGTCTTCGGGAAGATGGGCCGGGCCGAGAGCGCGACAGACCCGGCGCCGCTGTCGATGGCGGAGACCGTGATCACGTTGAAGCCGCAGGATCAGTGGCGCGCGGGCGTGACCTGGGACTCGCTGATCCGGGAGATGGATGCGCTGCTGCAGGTGCCCGGCATGCCCAACGCGTGGTGGATGCCGATCCAGACGCGCACCGAGATGCTCTCGACCGGCATCCGCAGCCCGCTCGGGATCAAGGTCTACGGCGACACGTTGAAGGACGTGGAGGCCGGAGCCGTGAGCATCGAGAAGGTGCTTCAGGCCTACCCGGGCACCCGTAGCGCCCTCGCCGAGCGGGGTACGGGTGGGCTGTTCGCAGACATCACCGTGAACCGCCAGGCAGCCGCCCGCTATGGCCTCTCGGTCGCCCAGGTGCTCGATCTCGTGCAGACCGGCATCGGCGGCATGAACATCGGCCAGACCGTGGAGGGGCGCGAGCGCTACCCGATCGCGGTGCGGTTCGCGCGCGAGTACCGCGACGACCCCGACGCGCTGAAGACGCTGATCATCTCGACGCCGAGCGGCGCTTCGGTGCCGCTGTCCGACGTTGCAGACCTCGAGTTCACCACGGGCCCGGACATGCTGCGGAGCGAGGACGGCAAGCTCGTCGGCTACGTGTTCGTGGACACCGGCGACGTGCCCGTGCCCGACTACGTCCGCGCAGCGCGGCCGGTGGTCCAGGCGCAGGCCGTGCTCCCGGCGGGCGTGCGCGTGACCTGGGCGGGGCAGTTCGAGTACTTCGAGCGGGCGAAGGAGACCCTCAAGGTCGTCGTGCCCCTCACCCTGCTGGCGGTGGCGTTCCTGCTCTGGCTGAACACCGGCTCGGTCGTCGAGACGCTCATCGTGCTGCTCGCCGTGCCTTTTTCGCTGATCGGTGCCGTGTGGCTCCTCTGGGGGCTCGACTACAACATGAGCGTCGCCGTGTGGGTGGGGCTCATCGCGCTGGCCGGACTCGACGCCGAGACGGGTGTCGTGATGCTGCTGTACCTCACGCTGGCTCACGGAAAACACGTCGCCAGCGGGCTGATGCGCAACGCGCGGGACCTCGAGGACGCGATCGTCGAAGGCGCTGCACGCCGCGTCCGCCCGAAGCTGATGACCGTGCTCTGTGCGATGTTCGGGCTCCTGCCCGTCCTCTGGAGCCACGGAACCGGGGCCGACGTGATGAAGCGCATCGCCGCCCCGATGGTCGGCGGCCTGGCGACCTCGTTCCTGCTGGAGCTGCTGGTCTACCCGGCGATCTTCGCGATCTGGAAGGCGCCGTCCCTCCGCGCGGCCCAGAGCGCAGGGCCAGGGTCGGAGCAGCCCTCAGAGCAGGCTTAGGCCACCGTCCGCCACGATCACCTGCCCGGTGATCCACCGCGCGCGCGCATCGCAGAGCATGTGCACCACTGCCGCGATGTCGTCGGGGGTGGCGATGCCGCCGAGCGGCGTGTGCTTCTCCGCGAAGTGGATCATGCCCTCGGAGTCGTGGAAGTACCGCAGCGCGTCGGTGCGGACGAGCCCGCCGCACACCGTGTTCACCCGGACGCGTGGCGCAAGCTCCACGGCAAGCTGGCGGGTGAGCGCCTCGATGCCGGCCTTCGCGACGCCCATCGCGGCGTAGCCCGGCACGAACTGGCGGCTTCCCATGCTGGAGAGGCCGATCACGTTGGCGCCGTCGGCGAGCGTGCAGAGCCGGGTGAGCAGCCAGAACGGGCGCAGCGAGCTCTCGAGCGTGAGGTCCCACTGGCCGGTGCGGATCTTGTCGAAGGGCTTGAGGACGCCGATGGCGGCGTTGTGGACGAGCACGTCGACGACGGGGAACACCGCGGCCAGGGCCTTGAGATCCTCCTCGTTCCGCACGTCCCCCGGTACGAGCAGGGCCTGCGCGCCCGCCGCCTCGCAGTCGCGAGCGACCTGCTGCGCAGCTTCGAGGCTCTTCATGTAGTTGATGGCGACGACGGTGCCGGGGGCGGCGAAACGACGCGCGATGGCTGCGCCGATGCCACGGGACGCGCCGGTGATCAGGACGTTCATGCCGCGCCGCTTATCTCCAGGGTCGCCGCCGCGCCCCCGGGACCGCGGGCTCTGTGCTAAGCTCCGATCGTCCCGAGGTTCCCATGCCGTTTCAGGGTCGCGTGAATGACTTGGCGTTGGTCCCCGCCGACGCCCACAGCTGCCCCGCCTGTCCGCACCCGTGCACGGGCCCGGCGCTGCTGGGCTCCCCGAACGTGATGGTGAACGGTATGGCCGCCCTGCGCGCGCCGGGTGACCTCGGCATGCACGCCGCGTGCTGTGGGCCAAACACGTGGATTTCGACGATGGGTTCGGGGAAGGTGTACATCAACGGCCTGGCGGCGCACCGCGTCGGGGACTTGACGACGCACTGCGGCGGCGTGGGCACGCTGATCACCGGCAGCGCCAACGTGAACGTCGGGTAGGCTCGGCGCCGGCGGGCATCTCAGCGTGGCCCGAAGTGTTAAGCCCTGCACTGGAGTGCCTCATGATGCAAGCCTTCTCCCTGGCTGTGATGCTCGCGTTCACGAGCCCCGCACACGCTGACGACAGCGCGCTGCGCGCGCAGGTCCTGGATCTCCTCTCGGGCTACGAGGAGACCCCCACGGCAACAGAGCTGCAGAAGCTCGGCGCCGGGGTGGACACCGAGCTCGTCGCCATCGCGAGCGACTCCTCCGTCGGCCGGGCACGCCGGGCGAACGCCACGTGGTCCCTGGGCTTCTTCCCCACCGAGAGCACCCGGGGCTTCCTGGTCGCCCTCGTCGAGGACCCCTCCGCGGACTCCCAGTTGCGCCGGTCCGCCACCTGGGCCTTGTGCAACGGCTGGGGAGACGGCGCGTTGGACGCCGTCAAGCCAGCGCTCGCCGCCAGCGACGTGCAGCTCCGCAACCAGGCGGTCCGCGCGGTCGCCAAGGTCGGAACACCTGCCGCCCGCTCGGTCCTGGAGGCCCGCCTCGCCACCGAGAGCAGCGCGATGGTCCGGGACGCCATCGCCCAGTCGCTCGGGGAGGCCAAGTGAACACCAACGGTGCATTCCCCCTCGCGCTGGTGCTCACCACCGCGATCTTCGCCGGGATGGCCGCATGCGACGGCACCAAGGGCGGCCCGGGCGAGGAGGGCCTGGTGCGGGAGGACCTCGGGACGTTCACGACCGACACCGGGTCTGGCGCCGACGTGCCGTTCGAGGCCCCGACAGACGCCTACTCCGCGCTGATCACCTGCGGACCCTACGGGTATGACACGCTCGCGACCGCCGAGTCGATCGTCGATCCCAACGGCGCGACGATCTACGACTACAACGACGAGCAGGGCACCGCGATGCGCGTGACCACCACAGACGATCTGCTGCCTGTGCTGATCCCCGAGTCGCCGGACCTCGACCTCGCCGCCGGCAACTACACGCTCCGCGTGTACGTGGATGCCAGCGCGGCGACGACCATCAGCTGCAGCGCGCTCTACCGCACCCAGGAGCCCACCGCGGACCAGATGGTGGACGTCCACTTCGTCTTCGTCGGGGTGGATGGCGAGGTCCCGGGGCTCAACGCCACCGACGCGGTGGACAACACGCTGCTCGACGACACGCTCACCCGCGTAGCCGATCTCTGGTCCGGGTTCGGGTTCGGGATCGGGAACATCACCTACGAGGACTTCGGTGGAGACGTGGAGACCTACAACAGCGTCGACGGCGCCACCGAGTTCGGCGACCTGTTGCGCACCAACACCTCCGACGACCGCCAGATCACGATCTTCATGGTGAGCGCCATCACCGACAACGACGGCGCCACGATCCTCGGCCAGGCGGCGGGTCCGCCCGGGGCGCCCGCGGTCGGCGGGACGAGCAAGTCCGGAGCGGTCGTCACGGTGAGCTCCCTCGCCGACGGCGACACCGACACCGAGGCGCGGATCATCGCGCACGAAGTCGGACACTTCATGGGGCTGTTCCATCCGACCGAGAAGGACGGCAGCGGGCACGATCCCCTGTCCGACACGCCGGAGTGCACGTCCGATCCCGACGGCAACGGCGTGTACTCGACGAACGAGTGCAGTGGCCAGGGCGCCGACTACCTGATGTGGTGGGCGGCGAGCGCAAGCTCCACGGCGACCTCCGACGACGAGGCCTGGGTCGTGCAGCGCAGCGCACTGCCGCAGTAGCACCCGCCGCACGATGAAGTTCTATCGAAACCTGCTGCTGCTCGTCTTCATCGTCGTCACCCTCGGCGGGATCGCGCGTGTACGCGCGAGCGACCCACCTGCGCCTCCTGCCGCGGAGCCCACCCCCTCCGCTCGCCCGGTGCGGATCCAGAGCGAGGCGGACGCCCGGGACGTGTCCGATCCCCGCGCGCTTCGGCGGGCCGCAGCCTTCCACCTCGCGCAGGGCCACGCCGATCTGGCACGGACGCTCTACGGACTCGCGACGGACCGCGACGAACTCGCCGTCTACCTGTCCTACGGGAAGACCGTGCGCGAGGCGCTGGTACTCGAGCAGATCGGAGACTTCGACGGCGCCGAGAAGAAGTGGCATGAAAACGCCGACAAGGACATCTTCTACACGATCGAGTCGCTGCGGATCGCGTCGATCGACCCGGGGCGCGATGCCCTGGTCACGGAGCTCGTCGGACGCGTGCGGGCGATGGCGGCACGCGCGAAGGCCGGCGACAAGAACGTCACCATCTACGTCACGTCGAAGGGTGAGCCGCGCAACCTGGAGTACGTGCCGGACGAGGACGTCCTGCCGCGCCTGCAGGCCTACGCGGCGGGGGACGACAGCAAGAAGCTGCGCTACTGCTACATCGACAAGGTCGATCTCACGGGGGTGGACCCCACCACGCTGCCACACCGCCTGCAATTCCGGCAGTGCATCATCGGCGAGGTGAAGATCCCCGACCTCGACATCGGCCAGCTCGCGATCAGCGGGGTTGTACTCGGCGATTTCGACGTCGGGAAGAGCTGGCAGGGCGAGGTGAACAAGTCCGCCACGCTCCCCGGCTCCCGGTTCTCGGAGCTCACGACGCGGGACACGATCTTCCTCGGCCGCGCCAACTTCCAGGATGTGAAGATCACCGGCAGAAAAGCCGCGTTTCCGCTCACGGTGTTCGAGGGCGGCGCCGATTTTCGTGGCGCCGTGATCCCCGCGGCGGCGGACTTCCGGTTCAGCGTGTTCGGCGAGAACGCCAACTTCAAGCGCGCCCGGTTCGAGCACATCGGCTACTTCGGGAGCGCGCGCTTTCGCAAGGAGACCACGTTCACCGGGCTCTACAGCGAGCGGGAGCTCTACTTCAACTCGGCCCGCTTCGAGGGGCCGGTGCACTTCGACGACTGCGAGTGGCAGCGAGCCGCTTCGTTCGAGGATGCCGACTTCGAGGGCCCCGTCTCGTTCACAGCCACCAAGGTGCGGGGCCGCGTGAACATGAGCCGGGCGGTGTTCGCCTCCGATCTCGACATGAAGGAGGTCGCGTTCGGCGGCATGGACTTCCTCGGGGCCGACCTCCGCGGAGACGCACGGTTCACCGACGCGAAGTTCGACGGGAAGGTGCGGTTTTCGCTCGATGACGTCACCCGGGCCCGCTACCTCAACGACCTGGACCCGCTGCTCCCGCTGTACCGGGACTACCAGGGCGACGAGGACACCGAGGAGCCGCTCACCACGCGATCCTCCTACGGTGTGGAGCACGTCGACGACCTCGTGGCGAAGGTGCGCGGCAACCTCACGTTCGCCAACTCGGTGTTCTCCGGCTTCCTGATCTTCGACCGCGTCACCTTCGGCACCGAGGGCAAGGACTCGCTCGCGGAGTTCTACAACACGCAGTTCGGGGGGGAGACGCATTTCGAGCGGACGAACTGGTACTCTGCCGCCGACTTCACCACGATCTACGGCAACGAGCTCGCCCTGAACGAGGCCACGTTCCATCGCACGCTGGTGCTCGACGACGCCAACGTTCCCGGCCGGATCACCATGACCGACGCCCAGTTCGTCGGCGACGCGACGCTGTCGTTCTACGGCGCGCAGATCGGCACCTTCCAGGTGGCACGTTCGCAGGTCGAGGACGGCGACGGCGGCGAGCACCGCCTGTGGTACCAGCGATGCGCGTACGGCCTCATCACCCACCCCGAAGACGACCTCCGGATCCGCCGCCAGTTTCTCGGTGCACCGCCACCCGCGGCCGACGACGTCCGCGCGATGTGCTACGACCGCGTGCAGGACGAGTACGTCTCGCTCAAGCAGTCGTTCGGCGACCGTTCGATGTCGACCGACGAGGACTGGGCCTACTGGTGGTTCAAGCACGTCGAGACCCTCTCCATGCTGCACTACGGCGGAGCTTCCGGCGTGGTCGGGTTCCCGGTCCGCTACTTCCTGTTCGAGCTCGGGTTCGGCTGGGGCGTGAGGCTCTGGAACCTCGCCGCCACCGCGTTCCTCGTGTGCGTCGTGTACGTGTTCATCTACCAGCGCTGGTGCCCGGAGACGATGATGAACTACAACGGCACCGACGTGGAGTACCGCGACATCCCCTGGTGGGGAAAGTTCTTCATCAGCCTCCAGTCGCTGGGGTCGTTCAACACGGGCTGGAACTTCGGGCAGGCGAGCATCCGGTTCCGCTACCTGAACACGCTGCACACGTTCATCGGGCTCATCATCCTGACGTTCTTCGTGGGCGCGTATACGAGGATGATCCTGGCGTAGCGGACCTTCGGGACCGGGTTTCCGGGAGGGAGTGCGGACCCGGCGCTACCCCAGCTCCGTCCACCGTGCGTACAGCCTGTCCACCTCGGCCCGGGCGACCGCCGCCTTCGCCGCGAGCGCCTTCACCGCACCCGCGCCGCGCTTGAACGTCGCCGGGTTGCCCAACTCCAGCTCCAGCTCCGATGCCGCCTTCTCGGCCCGTTCGATCGCGGCCTCCATGCCCTCCAGCTCCTTCTGCTCCTTGTACGAGAGCTTGCGCCTGGGGCCAGAGGGCACGGGCGCCTCCTCCCTCGTGGCCTCGCGCACCACGGACCGCGGACCCTCGACCGGCGGCGGCCGGCCGCGCGAGCGCTGCCAGTCCGTCCAGTTGCCGGCGTAGCGCACGACCCGCCCATCCCCCTCGAACGCGATGATCGCCGTCGCGACGCGGTCCAGGAACCAGCGGTCATGCGAGACGATGATCGCCGCACCCGGAAAGTCGCACAACGCCTCTTCGAGCACGCCGAGCGTGATGAGATCGAGATCGTTGGTGGGCTCGTCCAGGACCAGCAGGTTGCCGGCGCGGCGCAAGAGGCGCGCCAGCATCACGCGGTTGCGCTCTCCCCCGGAGAGGTCGCCGATCCGCGTGTCCATGGAGCTCTGGTGGAAGAGCATCTGGCGCAGGAATGTGCGGACGTGCACCGGGCCATCGGCCAACGCCACGAAGTCGGAGCCCTCGGAGACCTCCTCCAGCACCGTCTTCTCGTCGTCCAGGTCCACTCGGCCCTGGTCCATCGCGGCCACCCGGGTGTTCACGCCGATGAGCACCTGGCCCTTGTCCGGGGGGATCTGCCCGAGCAGGGTCTTCACCAACGTGGTCTTGCCGACCCCGTTGGGTCCGACGATCCCGAGGCGTTCACCGGGGAGGATCGTCAGGTCCAGATCCTTGAACAGGATCTTCCCGCCCAGCGACTTCCAGATCTTGTGTGCTTCCAGCACCGTCTTTCCCAGCCTTGGGCCGGGCGGCAGGTGGAAGTCCATGGGGTCGGGCCGCCGATCGTCCCGACCGGGCGCGGCTGCCACGACGGCTTCGAACGCCGCCACTCGCGCGCTGGACTTCTTGCGCTGGGCCGACTCCTTGCGCCGCACCCACTCCAACTCGCGCCGCACGAAGCTCAGGCGCTTGTCCTCGGCAGTGGCCTCGAGGGTGAGCCGCTCGGCCTGCGCCACGATGAACGCGGAGTAGTTCCCGGCGTAGCTGTAGATCCGACCCCGGTCGAGCTCCAGGATCCGCGTCGCGATCCCGTCGAGGAATGCGCGGTCGTGGGTGACCACGAGCAGTGCGTCGGCCTGGGCGATGAGGTGGCCCTGCAGCCACTCGATGGCGGCGGTGTCGAGGTGGTTGGTGGGCTCGTCGAGCAGGAGCACGTCGGGCCGGGCGAGCAGGGCCTGCGCCAACGCCACCCGCCGACGCTCGCCCCCCGAGAGCGTCTCCATGCCGGACGCCGCTGGGGGCAGGCGCAGCGCCGTGCGCAGCGCGTCCACCTCGTGCTGCAGGTCCCAGCCGCCGAGCCGGATCAGGCGCTCGTGCAACGTGGCCTGCTCCTCCAGCGCGGCGTCGAGCTCAGCCTCGTCGTTGATGGCCGCGATGCTCGACTCCAGGGCTTCGAGCCGCGTGTGGACGTCGGCGTGATGGCGGAGCCCGACCTTCAGCGCGCCGTCGACGGTCTGACCGGGCGGGAACTCGGGCTCCTGGGCCACGTAGATCACGTCGGTCCCGCGCGGGCGGACGAGCTCGCCGCTGTCCGGCACGGACGCGGGGTCCCGATGACCGTCCTCGGCCGGCGATTGCGTCATGGCGGCCACGATGCGCATCATCGTGGACTTTCCGGCGCCGTTCAGGCCCACCAGGCCCAGGCGCTCGCCATGGTGTATGGTGAACTCGACATCGGCGAGAACGACGCGATTGCCGAATGCTTTTTCGATTCCGCGAGCGGTGAGGAGGGGTACGGCTACAGGCACACCGGCGTCTATCGCGGGAACCGGGGGAAGAGGCGGTCCGACAGGCGAAGGCGCATGACAGCCGGGTTAGAAAGGCAGATGTGGCTCCTCCTCGCCTGCACGACACCCGCGCCGCCCTTCACCTGCGAGGACGCCGCTGCAGCCCTCGGTCACCCAAAGGCCACCGTCGACTCCTGCGACCAGGCGCCCCACCTGCCCGAGATCTACCAGGTGGCGCTGACTGGGGACGAGGTCGGCGGACACCTGATCATCGGGCTCCACGTGGTCGATGGGAAGATCGACCCCGCCCACGGCAACAAGGCAGTCGCCGGGTTCCTCGACGCGCTGGGGGACCGGCGCAAGGCGCTCACGATGCACGACATGATGGCGACCCTGCGCGCCTTCGACGCCTTCCCAGCTGGCTTCGACGCCAAGACCGCGATGTTCGATCTTCCGAGCATCGGCACCAGCCACCTCACCGCCGAGCCCTTCGAGGTCGTGATCTACAACGGTCGCCCGCCCGATCCGGGCTTCATCCGCGCGACGTTGACAGGCCCACCCTGGGTGTGGGCGCTCGCGGAGCTCCCTGACGGCGCCACCGAGTGGAAGGAGACCGGGAAGGTGGAGCTGGCGAAGGGCCCCTGACCCCTCACCGCACCTCGAAGCTAGTGACCAGCTCGGCTTCGGCCTCGAGACCGCCGTTGCCGACGAAGCAGGGGGAGGCGACACCGTTCACCCAGCCAGCGGGGGCCGGGGCGCCACGCCCCGACACGAGCTCCCACGACAGGGCCGACGGGAGCTGGACCACGAGCGTGACCCCGGCCTGCCTGCCGACCCAGTTCTCGCCGTCGCGGGAGACCTCCCACCCGGGCCCGAGCTGCCATCGCAAAGCCACCGCATGTCGCCCTGCCCGCTTCCCCTCGCCCGGTGTGAGCCGGTCCGTGACGATGCACCGAGCCTGGTTGAAGAGCACGTCCCGCTCGTGGTCCAGCCCGATGCCGATCTCTCGCCATCCCGCATAGCGACCCTCGATACGGGTCTTTTTTCCGTCGACCCGCCCGATGAGCAGCTCGCCGACGCTGCCCTCGGGCGGCTCCCGTCCATCGAGCAGGAGCGAGGAGTGCGCACCTACGCCACAGGCGCTCGCCTCGTGCCCCGGGCTGCCGAACCCCGGCCCGGGATCAGCGAGGACCTGCAGCTCGCCGACATCCCAGAGCAGGTGCAGCGGCACCGGGTGAGTGAGCGGGCTCTTGCGCCCGAGCGTCCCGAACCAGGCAGAGGCGCGCGAAGGGCGGTTCTTGATCCTGCTCTCGGCCACGGCGACCCCGGCCTCGCGCCACACGCGCAACGACCACGCCTTCGGGGACTCCGGGCGTTGGGTCGGCACGGGGAGGCCGAGCCAGGCGAGGCGGCCGGGGCTGGACAAAGCGGCCGGCTCCCCGGGCTCGATGGCCCAGCCGAGGCAGGCGTCCCAGAGCGCGGCGCCCACGCTCTCGCTGTTGGAGAGCACCGGCGCCACCGGCGCCTCCCCGACCGCCGGGAGCGAGGCGATGCCTCCGCCCAGGCGCTCGAGGAACCGCGAGGCACGGGCAAGCGCAGCGTCCGCATCCGCCGGAAACCCGGCGCCGTTGGCGGCCGCGACCGCGCGGGCGATGGCCACCTGCCAGAGCGCATCCGCCAGCGCAACCGGCGCGATGTCCCGTGGGGAACCGTCATCGAAGACCAGCTCGGGGAGCTCGTGCTTCAGACCGGCGAGCCCGGTGCTCCACGCGTCCTTCGCGTTCGGGAGCTCCGGGAACGTGAACCCTGCGACCACCAGCCCGGCGAAGTGGACCACGCGGCGAAGCACGTCTCGCTCGCCCTTCGGCAGCCGCTGGGTGAGGTGCTGGATGTGCCAGGAGGCGCTGCCAGCCATGGCGTCGCGCAGCTCGTCCGGGACACCCCCCAGCCAGGAGAGCCCGGCGTGCCAGTGCACCAGGCGCACGGCGAGGTCCGTCGGATGCGCCCACCCGAGCCCCTGCCCCGGCAGATCCTGGCGGAGCCAGCCCTCCATCCCCGCGATGGCGAGGGCGCGCGCTTCGGGGGCGCCGCCGCCGGCCTCCCACGCGAGGGAGGCAAACCAGCCGTGGCGCAGCGCCCCGCGAGCCGCAGCGAACTGCCACGGGGTGACCTGGACATCGGGGCCCGTGGGCAGCACCGCGCCGGTCGAGGGGCACGTCGACCAGCTGGAGGGCACGGCCTCTGGGAGCGGCGCGGAGCTCCCCCGCCGCAGGGCCAGGGAGCCGAGGCGGGACCGGACCGGGGCGGCGGCGAGCGTGGAGACAGGCGCACCTACCGACGGCACGAAGCTGTGGATCAACTTCCCGGCGCGAGAGCGGAGCGAGGTGAACATGCTCATTTCGAAACCTCGAGGGACGTGGGCGGGAATTCGGGGCGCGTGCGCCCGCTACTTCTCGTCGGGGACAGCGAACTCGAACGCGATCTCCTCGCCGAGCTCCTGCTGCAGGTACAGCTTGAGGCGCTTCTTCACGCGCACCTCGATCTGACGGATGCGCTCCTTGGAGACGTCGTACCGATCGCCGAGGTCCGAGAGGCTCGCGGGCTCGGACGCCACCAGGCGCTCGCGCCAGATCGCGCGCTCCCGCTCGTCCTCGAGCGTGGCGGCGAAGGCGTTGAGCTTCTCCCGCACGATGCCGCCGAGCTCGGTGCTCGCCATGGCGCTCTCCGGATCCGCAGCCTCGTCGTCGGGGACGAGCTCGCCCAGCGTGCGCCCCTCTGGGTCTCCGCTGGCCGGGGCGTTCAACGACATCGCCGGGGCCCGCATGTGCTGGTCGACCGCGATGATCTCGCTCTCGGGCACCGAGAGCCGCTCGGCGAGCTGGGCCACCGTGGCGGGCTGGCCCTCCCGCAGGAGCCGCTCGCGCTCCTTCTGCAGCTGGAAGAACAGCTTTCGACCGTTGCGGGTGGACCCCAACCGTACGAGTCGGAAGTTGTCCATCAAGAACCGGAGGATCATCGCCCGGATCCAGTACTGCGCATAGCTGCTGAACCGGATGCCGCGGTACGGATCATATCGGGAGAGCGCCTCGACGAGCCCGACGTTGCCCTCCTGGATGAGGTCCAGCACGTTCGACCACTGCCGGTGGTACTGGAAAGCGATCTTCACCACCAGTCGGAGGTTCGCCGTCACCAGCCGCTCCGCGGCGCTCGCGTCTCCCCCCTCGTAGAAGCGCAGGGCCACCTCGCGTTCCTCCTCGGGATCGAGCAGGGCGTACCTGCGGATCTCGCCCAGGTAGTGCGTGAGCAGGTCCCCGCCGCCCCGAGCCTGTGCGGACCGCGGGCCGCTCAGCGCCGGGAGCTTCGGGACCTTGGTCTTGCGCTCGTTCCCGAGCGGGTCGAGGAGCTCCCCGGAGCTGTCGAAGAGGCCCTCACCGTTGCCGGCTTCGTCGTCGCCGTTGACGTCGTTCGGCTCGTCGCCGGACTCCTCGTCGTTCTCGTCACGTTCACGGGTGGGCAAGGGGCCCTCCAATTGGGGCGAAGGTGTGGGAAAGCAGGCGCTCGACGGCTTCGGGGTTTCCCGCGATGAATGGCGCACCAACATCGTCGCGAACATCGAGCGGGGCTCCGTCCGACACGCGCCGGGCACAACCCCGGACGGCTTCTATCAGGCCGAGCCCGGTCGCGACATCCCATGGCTGCCAATCGGGGCCGACAATGACAGCTGCGGCCGCCCCCCGCGCCACGAGCGCGAGGTGCGCTGCCGTTCCACCGAGGCAGCGCGCCCGCCCCGGCCACGCCAATTGCACGCCCTGGTGCAGGCTCGAGGGGATGTAGACCACCCGGGGGGTGTCGCCGAGGTTGCCCAGCGGCGCCAGTTCGGTGCCCCCGAAATAAGCGCGTCCCCCGTGCAACCACCACGTCTCGCTCAACCGCGGGAGGCTCGTCGCGCCGAGGACGGCCCGGCCCGAGGCGTCCACCCGCGCCAGGGTGGGCCCCCAGTGCGCCAGCCCCTCGACAAACGCGTTCGTGCCGTCGATGGGATCCACCAGCCATCGGTAGGCACCCGGTCCACCGCTCAGCCCGCTCTCCTCGCTGACGATCGAATCCTGCGGAAAGCGTTTCGCCAACCCCGCGAGCAGCACGGCCTCGCACGCGAGATCGGCGTCGGTGACGGGCGAGCCGTCTGCCTTCCGCCGCACGGCTACGCCCCGTGCGAAGCACGCGCGGGCCACCACGTCCGCCTCCGCCACCATGCCGAGCAGCGCCTCGAGATCGGGGTCCGGGTGGAAACGCATCGTAAGCTCGGGGAGGGGGCGGGCGTTGACAGGTTAGGCGCCCGGTATGCTATCGTGCCGCGCCGGAGAGTTCTGTGGGTAAGGCTTCCCTGCGGCTTCTAGGCACCTACTCCGCGTGGTCACCCACGGTGCGTGAAGCGGTGTACACACGCGACGGTTCGTCGGATGTTCCGATGCTCGTCCGCGTGGACGGCGCCGCCGTGAGCGACGACGCGATGGCGAAGGCGCGCGAGGATGTGAAGCTGCTCTCGCGTCTCAAGCACGATCATGTCCTCCGCATGGATTTTGTGAGCGCGGTCTCCGGGCGCGTCGGGCATGTCTACGAGCACTCCGGCGGGGCCTCGTTGTCCCAGATCCAGGCTGCTGAGCTCGCGGGTGGGCGCCCGATCCCGTTGCGGGCGTGCGTGGAGATCGCTGCGGCGGTGGCGATGGCGCTCGATGAGTCCGGGCGCGTGGTGCAGGGAGGCTCCCGGCTCGACCATCCGGGGCCGGAGCCGCAGGACATCCTGATCGAGCGCACCGGACGACCGCGGCTCTCCGGGTTCGTGGTGGCGAACGGCGCGATCGCGCGGCGCCGGGGGTACACCCCGCCCGAGGACCGCGCGGGAGGGCCCGCCGTCATGTCCTGGATGACGACGCAGTTCCTTTCCGAGCTGATCCGCGCCTCGGGGCGCCAGGGCGAGGTCTCCGCTCCGCTGGCCGCGGCGATGCGAAGCGGGTTCTCGAGCGAACCCGGCCAACGCCCCGGGCCGGGGGCATACGCCCGCACGCTCCGCGAGGTTGCGGCCGACCTGCCCGGCCAGGGCCTGCGCACCTGGGCGGACGTACCGGTTCGGGAGGTGCTGAGCGCGGCCCGGAGCGCCGAGTCGCAGCCCGCCCGCAACGCGATGGCGGAGACCGTTCGCGTGGCGCCCTCCTCCCCCGCGCCGACCACCACGAGCCTGCACCCGGTGCGGGAGATCGCCCCCTCGCCGACGATCATCCCCGACTTCGACACCGAGGAGCCGGCCCGGCGGATGCCGAGCCCGGGCACCATCATCCCCGAATTCGAGCCCGAGTGCGAGACCGAGGAACCCGAGGCGGAGCGCCCCGCAAGCGAGCCCCGCGGCTACGCGTTGCCCGTGAGCGTGGGGCCCAGCGTGCCGCCGCCCGCCCCCGCCCGGCCCGACATCCGCACGCAGCCCCCCGTTCCCACCCGCCCCATGCCGGTGGCGACGAGCATGCCGCCTGCCGCCACCACGCTCACCGTCATCGACGAACCCCGCCAGCCCGCCGCGCGGCAGGGCCCGGCGATGCTCGGGCTCGCCGGAAGCCCCCCCGGCACGGCTGGCCCGTCGCTCGGCCCGTCTTTCGGGCCCAGGCCGTCCCTGGGAGGCCTCGCCGGCCCGAGCGTTGGCGGGCCGGCGGTGGGCCCACGGCGGGTCGACCCCGCGGGGCCCGGGTTCGGCCGACAGGCAGAGAACGAGGCGGATGGCCCGGATCCCGAGCCGCCGGCCGCCCCCTCCCGCACCGGCATGTACATCGGACTCGCCGCCATCGGCCTGCTCTCCGTGATCGGCGTCATCGTCGCGGCCGCGGCGGTCTACTTCTACGGCCCAGGCGCCTCCCCGACGCCCACGGACATCCCCGAGGCCCCGCTCGAGGGCCCCCTCCCGGAACCCGCCCCCGCGGGCGACGCCGCAGCCGTGCTTGCCGCCCCCGGGACGCCCGACGCCGCGCCCCCCTCCACGCCCGCAGCGGCCGCGCCCGCCTCGGTCGCGCCGGCTGCAGCGCCCCCGGCCGCGCCCGCCTCCCCAACCGCGCCGGCTTCGGCCGCCTCGGCCCCGTCCAGCACGTCACATGTGGGCCACACCTCGCCTACGGCATCCACGGCTACCGAAAACGAACCGGCCCGCATCGCCGCAGCACCGGACGATGCCCGTGTCGCGCCCGCGACCCCCACGACGACCGCCGCGCCACCGCCCGCCGCCCCCCCTGCGCCCGAGGAGCCCGGCCCGTTCAATGTGAGCTTTCGTCCCGCCGAGGGCGACATCACCTCGCTGGAGGTGCGATGCTCCAGCCAGTCCGGGTCCGGGTTGATCGTCGAGCTCAACCAGGTGCCGAAGGCGACTTCCTGTAAGATCACCGGCCTCGGGGGTGCTGCCCCGCTCCAGACCCTCGTCACCGTCAACGCCGCCCGAAGCTACACCTGCTTCGCCAACGGCTCCCGCTCCTGCCGCTAGGAACCGTCATGATGCTGCCCCTCACGCTCGCGCTCTCCCTCCTCGGCTGCTCCCAGATCAAGGACCTTCTCGGTCAGAGCGCGCCGCCGCCGCCGGTCGAGCAGGTCAAGCCCGTGGAACCCCCGAAGCCGAAGGTGGTGATCACGCCCCTGCTCGCAGGCAAGTACGCGGAGGCCCTGCCAGACCTCGAGAAGGCGCTCGCCGCCACACCCACAGACGACGCCGCCTGGGATGCCGTCGAGATCGCAGCGGTTCGAGGCGGGCAGGCCGGAGCACTCCTCGATCGGCTCTCCGCCGATCAGGCGATCGGCGGACGGGTGGATCGCCACCAGGCGCTCCGGGCCGAGCTCGCGCTGACCGTGGGGCGCGCGGCGGACGCACTCGCTGCCGCACGCATCCTCGAGGGCGTGAACGCAGGCGATGGCGCAGCGTTGACTGTGCGAGCGATCCAGGCCGGCGCGCCCAAACCGGAAGGGCTGCCCCCTGTCGACGAGGCGTTCCTCAAGGCCGCCACGGACAAGGCCGCGCCGCTCTCGCCCGAGGTGGAGGGGCTCACCGGCGCACGCGCCGCCCTGCTCCGAGGAGAGATCAAGGCCGAGCGCGGCGATGCCACCGGTGGGCTCGGGGAGCTCGATGGGGCGGCGGGGGCGACCGGCGTGCTGGCGACACGCGTGGCCACAGCCCGGATCACCTGGGAGTCAGACCCGGGCAAGGGCTGGACGACCACGACGACCGCGATCGAGGCCGCGACGAAGGCCCAGGATCTCACAGGGGCCACCCTGCTCCTCGATGCAGGCAAGGTCCACGCGTACCGGCAATGGAAGCCCCAGACCGTGGTGGACGCCGCAGCGGCTGCGCGCAAGACCGCCGAGGAATTCGGAAACCTCGACGCAGCGGCAGGGTTCGCGGGAGTTCAGGCCGATGCGTTGATGCACCTCGGGCACCCGGCGGAGGCGAAGGCAGCGGCCGAGGTCGCCGCAGCCCAGCCCGGGCAGGCCGCGCGGGGCAAGTGGCGCCTCGCCCTCGCGAACGCGATGCTGGGCGACGCCCGGGCCGTGGCCGCCTCGGCCGCAGGCCTGCCCGAGGCCGACGCGAAGCCCATCCGGGAGCTCGCCTCGGCGATGAACGGTGGAGAGAATCCCCTGCCCAGCGCAGGGCTCACGGGCGACGAGGCCGCATGGCAGGCCCTGCTCGGCGCAGGCTGGGTGACCGACACCACCGGAGCCGCGGCTCGCGCAGCGACTGCGGCGCGGTCACCCGACCTGAAGCTCTGGGCACAGCTCTGGACGAGCCGCGAGCCGCTCGGTGAGGGCCCCGGGTCCCCGCAGATGGCCACCGAGAACGCCGTCCGCGCCTGGGTCAAGGACCGCACCCCCGGGGCCGTGGTCGATTCGGGCCACCCGTACGCGGCGCACTGGCGCATCGCGCTCGCTCACGGAACCGCCACCCCGAGTGACGGAGATGTCGCCGCCTTTGCCCGGCTGGTCTCCTCGGTAGAGGGCGCGTTCGCCGACCAGGCGGGGGCGGAGATGAACGACCTCTCGTCCGTCCTGCCGGACTGGCGTTCCGGCCCACTTGCGCCGGTTGTCGTGCTGGACGGGCCGCGGGCGGAGGAGCTGGAGCAGGTGGCGGTCACGCCGAGCCGCCTCACGGACGAGGACGCCCTCTCGCTCCGCGTGACGTGGCACGCCTGGCGCCAGCGCGAGGCCGATCGCAAGCGCCTCTGGACCCACGGCGTCTCGCCGGTCGCGGCCGGTCTGGGCACCCCCGAGCGGTTGACCGCGCTCTGGGAGGCAGTGGCCAGGCAGCGCGCAGCAGTGCTGGCGTGGGTCGCCGGCGAGGGCCCGTACCCGACAGCCTCGGCCGGGGAGCTCGACAACGCGGCGGTCGAACTGCGGCTGCTGCCGCGCAAGGCGGGCACCCTCGACGACGTTCGCGCCGAGTTGGGAAGGTCCGCGTTGCTCTCCTACGTGCCCTCTCACGATGGCGGCTGGGAGGCGCTCTACCTGACCGATCACGGCTACCGCCGCGAGCACATCGATGCGACCGTCGTCAAGCAACTGAACGACTACCTCGACGGGTTGCACGCCGGGAAGGTGAGCGTCGCCGCCGGCAACAAGCTGCGCGAGGTGCTGATCGATCCCGCCGCGGACCTCCTCACGGGGTATGGCAACTACTACGTGGTCGGCCCGGCGCCGCTGGGCGCGTTGCCAGTGGATGCGCTCCCCGAACAGTCCGAGGGCCTCCGCTACCTCGCGGCGATCCGGCACACGTTCTACTACTCGAACTTTGCGGCGATGAACCCGCCGACCTTCCAGGAGAACGACTTCACCACCACCCTGCTCGCGGTCGTCGGCAGCGCCAAGGCCTCGGAGATGTACAGGCGCATGTTCCCCGATGCCGTGGTGCTCGAAGGCGCCGCAGCGACCCGGGATGCGTGGCTGAAGGAGGCACCCCGCGCGCGCTTCCTCGCGTTCCAGGACCTCGAGGTGGCGCCCTCGGGGGGCTTCCTGATGCCCGCCGGGGGTGCCCTGGACCTCTCGGACATCGCCGCCACCCCGCTCGTCGCCCGCACGGTGGCGGTCTCGACCCAGGCGGAGGCCCCCGTCACGTTGGCCCGACTGAGCACGTTCCGAGCGGCCGGCGCAGGCGACTTCTTCGCGACGGGCGTGGGCTCCAACAAGATCTTCAACGAAAAGATGACCGAGCGCTTCTGGGACTCCACGAACAAGCGCCTGCCCGTGTGGAAGGCCTTGAGCGAGCCGCGCATGCAGGTCGCCACCGAGCTCGACGACACGAAGGGCCCGACGACACCGCCGCTCTGGGGTGGGCTCATGTGCCAGGGAAAGCTGCAGTAGGTGTACCTCGGGAGCGTCACGAGCACCGCGGCGCTGCTGCTTGGACCGCACGGCTGGTTCCTGCTCGGACCCCGGCTCGCCGACGGCGAACGCGTGTGGTTCGACCCCCAGGACTGCTCCGCCCATGTGAGCGCCGTCGACATCCGTGGCGAAGAACCGGGCATGGACCTCGGCAGGACGTGGGGGCGTGGCGGGTGGTCGTTCGTACACGACACCACGCAGGCGCTGGGGGACACCGGCGTGACCTCGGACAACAAAGGCCGGATCCTCTCGTTCGTGGCCGCCGGGCGGCGCACCACCGTCGTGCGGGAGGAGGGCGGTACATTCCTCGGCCTTGCCCGCGGCTCCGTCACCGTCATCCGGCGCTCGACCCGCCCGGCGATGGACAGCACCAACCACATCGCCGGCACGGAGGACCTCTGGTCCGGGAGCGGTGAAGCCGCCGACTACCGTTGGGAGGCCGGCAACCTCGCCTCGGTCGGATCGACGCGAGGGCTCACCCGCTACACCTACACCTCCGGCACGCTCTCGGGCATCGCGACAGCAGAGGGCGGCGGCGCGACCCTCGCCCCGGGCCTGATCCGCGCCAACGGGGTCGACTGGCGCTGCACGACCGACCGCGGCGTCACCGTCATCGACGCCGGTGCAGAGAAGTGGCGCGTGGAGGGCTCGCGGTCGGCTGGGGAGCAGCGCGTGGTGGACCCGAGCGGCGGGGTGACCGCCTCACGCTGGGTGGAGGGTCGACTGATCGGCTGGACCCACCCCGGCGGCGGCGTGACCGAAGTGCGCTGGGGGGACGACCACACGCTCGACACGGTGAGCAGCGCGAGCGGCACCTGGTCGATGCGGTGGGCGAACGGTGCGCTCACCGCGCTCTCCGGCGCGACGACCTGGACGATGGCCTACGACGCTGCAGGCAACCTGACCCAGCAGGTCGACGGCCTCTCGCGACTCACCCCCTGGCTCTCGGCCGGTGGCGCCGTGCTGCAATGGGGTTCAGGAGCGGGGAGGCGCCTGCTCGCCCGCGGAGCCCAGGGGGTCTCCGCGATCACGGACGGCGGCCGGGTGACGCTCGCGCGCGACGCCGACGGGCGCCTGATCGGGGCGACAGACCCCGCGGGGGGCGAGTGGCGGCTCGTCCGGGACGCCGCGGGGCACGTGACCGAGGTCGCCGATCCGGGTGGTGCACGCTGGCACCTCAGCTGGGACGCCGTTGGCCGGATCGCAGCGGTCACCGACCCTGCGGGCCGGGAGTCGCGCTGGGATCGCACGCCCGCGGGGGTGATGACGTTCGCCGTCGACGGTGCTGCCTGGCAGTTCGGTCGGGATGATCGGGGCCGGGTCACGACCGCCGAGGACCCCCAGGGTCGTCGCTGGCGCGTCTCCCGGGACGCACTCGGGAGGCCCATCGCGCTCACCCGTCCCGATCAGAGCACCCTGCGCTTCGAGCGCGACGCCGCCGGGGACATCGTGGGAATCGACGACTTCCACATCACCCGGGACGCCGCGGGCTGGCCGGTGGCGTGGTCGCGGGGCAGCCGATCCGGCGGCTGGGCAAGGGACCCCTCGGGCTGGAACGGCGTGCGCGGCCCGGGCGTGCGGTTCAAGCTCACGCGGAACGCTGCGGGGGAAGTGGCCGCCGTCGAGCTCGATGGGGGGCCCCGCTGGACGCTCGACCGCGACGCCGACGGGCGGGTGATCGCAGTGGACGGCCCTGGTGCCGTCACGATCACGCGTGACTCCAGCGGGCGGGTGACAGCGCTCGCCGGCCCCTCGGGCGACCTGCGGATCGATCGGGATGGGCGAGGCCTGCCGGCCCGGGTCCAGCTCACACAGGGGACCACCACGCGCCGGTGGATCTGGCGGCGAGACGGGGCCGGGAGGATCCTGGGTGTCGATGCCCCTGGGGGGCTGCAATTCGGCGTGGATCGCGACACCTCCGGTCGCCCCCAGCTCGCCCGTTTCTCCGATGGCTCGCTCGCGCGCTACCTGTGGGACACCTCCGGCGTGGGGATCATGCTCCAGGGCGCCGACGACGCGCTGCTCGCGGTCTCCGGGTGGTCCGTCGACGGCCTCGGCCGGGTCACGAGGCTGTGCGGCGAAAGTCCCGTGCTGCTCCAGCGGGATCCGCTCGGCGTGCTCACCGTGCAGGAGGGCACCGACGTCTGGAGCCGCGCGCCGGACCGCATGGAAGGCCCGAACGGAGCCGCCCTCACCTGGGGCTCCGGGCAGCGGGCCGCCGAGGGCCGGATCCCAACGGGAGCCCCCCCGCTGTGGGGCATCGCGGATGGCGCGGTCAGCTGGTCGTACGGTGAGGATGGAGCGGTAGCCGGGGTGCTGGGCGCGCTGGGTTCCATCACGCTCGCCCACGATGCGCTCGGGCGGCTCGTCCGCTGGGCCACCACCCGCGCGGATGCGACCGAGACCACCGAGATCGTCCGTGATGCGTTGGGCCGGCTCGTCTCCGTGGGCGGGGCCGAAGCGTTGGGCTGGGACGCCGAGCTCGCGTTCGCGGGGGCCCCGCGGGCCACCGTGCCCGACGTAGGGCAGGCGCGCCCCGGCGGCGGCGTGCTGGTGGACGGTCGCGGGGTCCCGATCCTGGCGGCACCGATCGGAGAGGTGCGCGTCGCGCCGTCGGGGCTGCCCTCCACGTCGGCGACAGGGGAGCTCGGCAGCGGCGGGAGGTTCCAGCCCCTGGTGGGCGGTCCGCTCCTCGGGCGCCTCGACGCCATCGATCCGATGTCCGGCCAGCCGACCAGCGCGCCGTGGCCCCTGCCCGGCGAGGAGGAGGTCTGGGAGGTCACCCGCGCGGAGACGCCGTGGCCCGAGCCGGATGCCTCCAGCGACGTGCCCTGGGACCCGGCGCGATGGGCCCCTGAGGCGCCCTGGGCCGACCCGCTCTCCCTGCTCGTCGAGGCGGGTATGCTGCCCGAAGGGGGGCCCCGGGCCCTCCCCCCGCCGGGTCTGCCGTGGCTACCCGACAGCGCCGCACCGGTCCTGCCTGCGCCGGTGCGCGATCCGGCCGCCGTGGACCTCCATCTCGGCATCGTAGAGAGCTGGGTCTACGCACACGCACGGGCACCCGTCCAGCCCGCGCCACCGGACAGCCTCGTGCGCTGGTTGCTCTCGCAGGAGGCCGACCCCGACGCCAGCCCGTCCGGGCATGCCCGGGCGGGGGACGGCTCGACGGGGTCCGGCAGCGACCCCATCACGTCCACGCTGTTGTTCGCAACGTCCAACACGCGCTACTGACAGCGGGGGCGCGGCGGTCCCGGCCCGGGGTCATGCGCGGTCCCGGCGCTCGGGCTACATCGCGGGAGTGCCCACGATCGCCGAAAACCTGCACACCGTCCGCGTCAGCATGGCGGAAGCCGCGCGCGCCGCTGGACGCGCTCCGGACTCCGTCACACTGGTGGCCGTCTCCAAGACCAAGCCCGTCGCCGCGCTCGTCGATGCCCACGCGGCCGGACAGCTCCACTTCGGCGAGAACTACGCCCAGGAGCTGCGCGAAAAGGCCGACAGCCCCGAGCTTGCCGGCGTCGTCTGGCACTTCATCGGCGCCCTGCAGACCAACAAGGCGAAGCTGGTCGCCCCCCGTGCCACGCTGGTCCACGACGTGGACCGGATCGAGCTTGCGTTCGAGCTCGGGCGGCGTGTCGGGGCCACCCACGCCGGCCCCCGCACCGTCGGCATCCTGATCGGCGTGAACATCGGCGAGGAGCCCCAGAAGTCCGGGGTCCTGCCCGCGCAGGCGCTCGCCCTTGCCCGCGAGTACGCCATCGTTCCCGGAGTGAACCTCCGCGGACTGATGTGCATCCCGCCCGCCGACGCCGACCCCCGGCCGCACTTCGAACGCCTGCGTGCGCTCCGCGACGAAGGCCTGGCGCGCGGGCTCCCGCTTCAGGAGCTCTCGATGGGCATGAGCCACGACTACGTCGACGCCATCGCCTGTGGCGCCACCCTGGTTCGCGTGGGTTCCGCCATCTTCGGCGCCCGCAACCGGGTCGCGGGATAGGCTGCGCGCATGCGCACTCTGGTCCTGGTCCCCCTCCTGATCGCCTGCACGCACAAAGCGGACCCGTCCGGCGACGACTCCGGGCCCGTCGACACCGGCACCGACTACGGGGACAACCCGATCGTGCCCGAGGCGTACAAGTACCTGTGGGACCTGGACGCCGGCGGCTGCGACGACGATCAAGACGCCATCGTGTACTACGACTTCAACGGGGCCGTGGACAGCTCCGGCAACCTCGCGGGCCAGGAGTCCTGGTACTGGTTCTTCAAGACGGACGGCTGGGAGGGGGACTGTGTGGACACCTTCGATGTGGACACCACGGCCAGCGACACGAACTGGGCAGACGACCCGTGCAGTGGGTGCGACCTCGAGTTCACCGGCACGTGGGACCTCGACGACTCCAACCGCACCTGCCCCGGCTACGACTACGAGGACTTCTTCGACAACGACAAGGTCGACAAGGACCACTACAACGTGATCGTGATGCTGGACCCGCTCTCGCCCGGTGGCAACCCGAACGCCACCACGCTCGTGATGGCCGCGTTCCAGGACGACGACAACGCCAGCAACTACACCTTCAACGCCGACTACGCGCGTGGTGACTTCATCCCCGACACCGAGGGCGCGTACGACGGACCCGCCACCGTGAGCTGGGTGCCCACCGCCGGCATGTGCGTCAGCTTCACCAGCAACTGACGCATGAGCGAGGCACCTCCATCCCCGGGAAACGCATCCCGGGTGCCGCCCCGCGCCGCGATCCTCGGCGTACCCATCCTGATGGGCGTGCTCGTGGTCGGCTCGGGGGTCGCGTGGCTGGTGGCCATCCAGTTCACGGACGGAAAGCCCCGCGGTGAGCGGGTGCAGACGATGATCACGGCGCCATGCGACGTGCTGCCGGCCCTCACCGCACGACTGGACGATTTCGGCCTGGATCCCGCGCCGATCCCGGGGGGGCTCGAGTTCTCGCTCCCCGGGCTGCCAGACGACATGACGCACATGCGGGAGACGCTCACGAGCCCCGGCGTGCTCACCGTCGACGGCGTCGCGGTGGTCCCCAACCATGCGGGTGTGCAGATCTCCCTCCAGGGCGGTGCGGTCACGCTGCTCACGCTGGACGCCGCGGTCGCCGAGAGCCCGAAGGTGGCCCTCGACGGGGAGGCCCTGGAGGTCGTCGAGGCCAACGGCGGCGAGCTTCAGCTCGCGGCCTGGGCCGAGAACAGCTCGGACGCCCTTCGGACCGCCACCGATCGCGCCGTGGCCATGCGCCATCCCTTGCCCTGCACCGTCGCCCTCTCCCCGTTCCGGAGCCCGTCGTGATCCTTGACGAACCCGCCCTCATCCGGGCCCGCCTCGCGAACGCCCGCGGGATCGCCGTACTCGGAGCGCACTCCGATCCCGCCCGAGCCGCGTGCTACGTCCCGGAGTACCTCCACCGCCAGGGATACAGCATCTACCCGGTGAACCCGATGCTGGTCGGCCAGACGCTCTGGGGGCGACCCGTCGTCGCTCGACTGACCGACGTCGCAGCACCCGTGGACCTCGTCGACGTCTTTCGCCGCCCCGAGGCGCTTGCTGCGCACGTCGACGAGATCCTGGCCGCCGTGCGGCCCGGCACGCTGGTGTGGTTCCAGCTTGGCATCCGCAACGACGACCTCGCGCGCAGGCTCTCCGACGCGGGTCTCGACGTGGTGCAGGACCGATGCACGCTGGCCGATCACCGTGCCTGGGGCATCGGCCCCGTTCCGCAGGGCACATGAACTGGCCCGAGTCCACCGGCCGCGTGATCCTCGAGGCCTGCAACCCTGATCCGCAGGACATCGCGTTCGTCCTCGGATGGAGCCCGATCGTCGATGAGCTCGCGCGAGCCGTCGCCGAGGTCGTGGTCGTGGACCCCGAGGCGCGGGCCGCGCTGCCGGGGAACGCCCGGTACCACCGCGCACCGATCGACCAGCCTCCCGATCTCGGCAGCGCCTCGATGGTCCTCGCCCACTGGAGTTGGCGCACCCTCCCTCCCGCGCGACAGCAGGCGTTGGCCCGCAGGCTCGGGCAGGGGCTACGGGAGCGCGCCCTCCTGGTGATCGGGGACGTGATCTGGAGCTTTCCGCCTGACTCGATCGACGAACCGGAGCAGTTCGGGGACAAGCTGGAGTTCGCACCGACCGCAGATGCCCTCACCGCGATGGTCCGGGATGCCGGGTTCCTGCCCGACCTCCACCGTTTCGGTCCCGCCGTGGGCGTGATGATCGCACTCCGGGCCAACCGTTGACCGTGGAACGCACGGGCACCGGCTCCTGGCGGTCGGCGGTCGGATTGTGAGCCGGCGCCCGAGCCTGTTCGTCACCGGCGCATCCGGGTTCGTCGGCGCCCACTTCTGCAGGCTGGCAGCAGGGCTGGGCTTCCGGGTGCGCGGCCTCTGGCGGAACACACCGTTGTCCCTGGCCGGCGTGGAGGCAGTCCAGGGCGACGTGACGACCATCGACGACCCCGGCGCCGACGTCGTGATCCACCTCGCCGCGAAGGTGATGGCCGATGACGCCCGCGCGCAGAACCGCAGGATGCTCGACCGGGTGCTCGCCTGGGGCAGGCCCATCGTCTACGCCTCGAGCACGATGGTGCACTGGCCGCTGGACGTGGAGTACGCAGCGTCCCGGCGGGAAGACGAGGCCCGGGTCGTGAATTCGGGCCTCGACTACCTGATCGTCCGCCCCTGCGCGCCCTACGGCCCGCGGATTCCGGGCCACACACCGGCCCACACCGAGAGCTTTCACACGCTCGCGGACTGGGTCCGCAGGCTGCCGGCGATCCCCGTGGTCGGCAACGCACGCTATCGGCGGCAACCGGTGCACGTGGACGACTTCAACGGTGCGATCCTCGCGTTGTTGGGCCAGGACCGCTCGAGCGACACCTGGCGCCGGGCCTACGACGCCGGCGGCCCCGATCCGCTCACCATGCGCGAGCTCATCACCATCCTCGGGGGGAACAGCGGCCGGCTGTGGACGCCGTTGCTCCGGCTCCCGGCGAGGGGGGCCTGGCTCGCAGCCCACGCGATGCCTGGCATGCGCCCCGAGCTCGTCCGCACGTTCGCGATGGACGACGCGGTGGACCCGCTGCCGCTCCAGGTGGCGAGCGGCGTGGTGCCACGCACGTTCGAGGTGGGCAGCCTCGACCTCCTCCGGGCCTGACCCGGTCAGCCGGCCTGCGCCCCCGCCCGGATGAGCTCGGCGCAGAACCGGTGCATGTCGGAGGGCGTGACGTACACGGTCCGATCGGCGGTCTCCACGCGCACGCCGCTCTTGAGATCGCGTGCCGCGACGTGCACGTTCTTGCCGCCCGCGCGGAATGCGCCGAGGAGGAGTCCAGGGAGCGCCGTGCCGGCCACCCGCCACGCCCGACCGAGCGGCTCGCAGGTGAACGTCGCGCCGCGCAGCGCCATCTTCACCGTCCAGAGGTTGCCGGGGACATGGAGCGTGCCGGCGCGGATGCTGTACACGAGCGGCTGCGTGATCCGCCGCCCCAGCAGGGGGAAGACGGCGAGCAGCGGGAGTGACACGAGAGCGATCAGCACGAGCGCCCCGGCGGCCTTGCGGTCGGAGTTCGGCGCCGCAGCGAACTCGCCCGACCCGTGATCGACCGCAGCAAGGAAGCCGTCGGGCTCAGCGGGAGTCAGCACCCAGTGCTCGTCCCCCACGTCCAGCACCACGGTGTCCGCCACGCAGGTGCCCGCGACCCACGCCGGCCCTGTTTCGTCGAACCACCACCTGCCCTGGCAGAAGTCTCCTCGCGCCGTGCCCGCGGTGCGCCTCCCGTGGTGGAGCGCCTGCCGCCGGCCGCCGTGCACCTCCGAGCGCGGGGTCTCGCGCCCCAGCTGCAGCGGGCCCATGCTGGCGTGCACCACGAGGGTGTCGGGCGTGATGCTGTAGTCCACGTGCGCCGGTGCCAGCACGACGCCAGCCCCGAACAGGAGGCCCAGCGTGCCCAGCCCGATGGGGATCCAGGCAAGGGCAGACTTCCAACCGGCCATCGGCGGTGCTTCAAAGTCCATCGAGCGCTCCGAACACACCCCCGTCGTATCTCGCGCCGCCGCCGGACCCGGTCCGGCAGCCCGGTGACCCGCGCCCGCAGGGAGACGGCACTGGTCGACTACCCTCCAAACCCGAGCTTCAAGCCGGCACCCCAGGCTGGCGCCCAGGCGCCCTGGTACCGGATGGCGCTGCCCCACCCGTCGGCACGGACCACAAAAGAGATCGTCCGCATCGGGATCGTCGCGCCCAGCGTCAGGCCGCCCGAGCCGGTCACGCCAATCTCGCGCCAGGCATCCGGCAGCGAGCCGCTCGGCGCTGACACCCGGAACGGGAGCCGCAGATCCACGGTCGGCCCCAGGTAGACGCGCCCCGGGTTCCAGGCGAACGTCCCGCCGAGCCACCCCTGCCCGGTCGTGAGCTCATGGTACCCGACCGGTCCGTTCATCCCGCAGAGGCCGAGGTGCAGGTCGGGCCGCCAGTGGCTCGATCCCAGCCCACCCGGGTGCACCCAGCTCACGAGCGCCGCGGGTGCCAGGGGCAGGAACCCGGTCATGGCGGTGGCGTCGACACCAGCGAGCACCTCCCATTCGGACTCGGAGCGCTTCATCAGGTCTTCGATCATGAGGGTCTCGCCCGCCCGGACATGCACACGCTCGTCGATGACCTGGCGCCCATCGCCAGTCTGCACCTCGATGTGCTGGAGCCCGGGTTCCACGGCGTACAAGCCCGGAAGTACCCCCCTCGACGTGCCGTTCACGAGCAGCCTGGCCTGGTGGAGGAGGCTGTCTGTCGCGCTCACCAGCGCGCGCTCGGCCCGACCGCGGATCGTGGCCGGTCCGGAGAGGTAGACGTCCTCGCGCCCGACGATCTTGTACTCCGCGCGCGGCACCTGCACGCCGCCGGTCCAGGCGATCGTCTTGTCCCGGGCGTACTCGTGGGCCTCCGCGACATCTACGAGCCCGTCGCCGTCGAGATCCGCGCGCCCGGTCACCAGCGCCTCGATCAGGAAGTGCGTGTAGACCCCGTTGCCCAGCGTGGGGTCCTCCATCGCCGGCTGGAAGTACTGGGCCGCGTAGAGCCGGGCCTCCGATTCCGAGACGTCCCGGACGTCGCGAGGGGCCGGAACCTCCCCGCGCAGTCCCTGCACCAGCTGGGCGGTCGCCGTGCCGAGCGAGGAGCGGCCCCGACCGTTGTGACAGGTGTCGAGGATGAGCACGCGCCGGCGCGACGGCAGGTTGTCGACCCGCGTCTCGAGGTCGTGCACCGCGAGGCCTGTCCCCTCGGGATCCTCGAGCCGTGCATCCGAGGGCAGGAACCAGAGCCGGCTCCCCTCGATCGGGTCGAGGGTGAGCGTGCCGTGGCCGGAGAGGTAGAGCACGAAGGTGTCGTCGCGTCCGAGATCGGCCGTGGCGACATCGAACGCGTGGAGCAGGGCGGCGCGACCCGTCGCGACCTCCCCGTGCACGATGAACACCCGGTCGAACCCCCCGAGCGTGGGGCTCTCGAGGACGGCGCCGAGATCCGCGGCGTCCTTGTCGGGGAACCGGAGCCCCTGCAGGGCGGGATCGTCGTAGTCCTGGACGCCGATCACCAGCGCGATGCGACGCGGCGCCAGAGCGGCCTGAGCGGAGCTCGCCGTGGCGGAGTCCATCGGGACGACCCCGGCCAGGGCGGGCGCGACGGAGAGCCAGAGCGTGAGCACGGTCGCCGGGTTCATGGGTGCGGCACCGCGTGCACGGTCACGGAGCTCTCGAGCGCGCCGGTCGACGTGGTCGCATGCACGGCGAACGTGACCACCGTGTCGCTCGCGTCCAACGCATAGCCGACAGGCAGCGTCTGTTGCCCGGCGGGCACCGAACCCGACCACACGGGCGTCCGGGAGCCACTCGCGGCTCTGTGCAGCTCGACGGTGGCGGGGGCGGGCAGGTTGACCTGGAACACGAGGGTATCGCCGACAGCGTACGCCCGATCGGGCTGCAACCGCGCGGTGCCCGCGCTCGTCTTGACCGCAACGGCGAGATCGAGCGGCGCCGCGAGCACGTGGGCCGGGTCGGAGACCCCCCGCGGCACGAGCAGCGCGGGGTCCCCGTGTTCGGGGGCCCGCACCAGGAGGAGCACCATCGCCGCGATCGCGAAGGCCGCGATCCCGGCCGCCACGCGGGTGACGCGCCGCGCCGGCCCATGGCGCGGCGCCCTCAACCGCGCCGGGGGCTCGATCCCGAGCGACGGGAGCGCGAAATCCACACGCGAACCACCGCCGCCGCCCTCCGGCAGGAGCGCCGCCGCAACGCCCTGCGGTTGCCCGCCAGCCACCGCTCCCCCCGGCTCCGCGGCCACATCGGCGCGCACGGCGTCCGCCAGCAGCCTCCAGTGCGCCGCGTCCCGGCCCGACACCCCGAGCCCCCCGAAGGCGGCGTCGAACCCCTCGTCGTCGAGCAGGAGGATCACGCTTCGGGGGAGGTGCTCGGGGGTCATGAGCCCCCGAGGAGCTGTCGTAGCTGGGTGCGGGCGCGAGAGAGCCGCGCGCGGGCGTTGTCCGGGGAGATGTCGAGGGCCTCGGCGAGCTCACTGTGGTCGAGCCCGTGCATGGCTCCGAGCAGGAACGCCTCGCGCAGGTGGGGCGGGAGCTGGGCGAGCGCGCGCTCGAGCATCAGCCGCTCCTCCGGCCAGTCCCGGACCGGCAGGGGAAGCTCCTCCTCGGTCAGGACGAGGGGCCGGCGGCTCGACCGCCGCTGGTGGTCGTGCACGGCGTTCGCTGCGATGCGGAAGAGCCACGAGCGGAAGGTCCCCGCAGCCCGGGACCAGGTCTGGCGGGCGCGATGGACGGAGAGGAAGGTGTCCTGGAAACAGTCTTCGGCCGAGGCTTCCTCGCGCGTCATCCGCAGCACGAACCCGTACAACGGGGCGCGGTGACGCTCGAACAGCGCGGTGAACGCGCCCGGGTTGCCGGCCTGAACCTGCTCCATGAGATCCTCGTCGGTGGGGTCAAACACCCGCACGCTCCGAGGACACTACGCGGACGGGGGGGGAGGTGTGACAGGTCGGGTCTGGACCGTGCCCCAGGGCACCCCGCGGTCCTTCCAGGCGTACCCGATCGCCCCTGCACCCACGAGCGCACACAGCCACGCAAAAACCCATCCGCCCCGCCGGTACACCGTCTCGATCGGCGCGATCGGCACCTCCACGACGTCTGCGACGTCGGTGTACGGCTGCGTGTACACGGGGATGTCGCCGTTCGGCAACACCACCATCGAGATGCCGGTGTAGGCGATTCGGACCATGGGGCGGCCGTTTTCCATCGCCTCGGCCGCGGCGAGCATGGCGTGCTGGTGGGGGGCGGGCGTATCGCCGAACCACGCGTCGTTCGTGATGTTGATGTAGAGGTCCACCCCGGTGCCCATCTCGCGCATCTGGCCGTCGAGGATGGCCTCGTAGCAGATCGGCGTGGAGAACTTGACGCCGTCCACCTCGAAGATGTGGGGTGCCGTCCCCGCCCGGAAGTCGCCGACGCCCTGGATGTAGGGCCGCAGATAGCTCGTGGGCCACGGCATGTACTCGCCGAAGGGGAGCGGCCACATCTTGTCGTAGCGCCCCACGATGTCGCCCTTGCGGTCGAACATGTAGGCCGAGTTCCAGTCGCGGGTGCCGACGACGACCTGCGATGTGCCATCGACGATGTCGGTCCCCGTGACCTCCTCGTGCGTGCCCGCGCCCATCAGGATGAACGCGTTCTCAGCCCGGGCCAGCTTGGCCAGGTACGGCTCCAGCAGGGGGTCGGTCGGGTTGTAGAAGATCGACCCCTCGGGCCACACGACGAGCTGAGGGTGAAGGGGCGCCACCTTGCGCGTGAGGTCCACCCAGCTCTTCACGATGACCTCGCCGCGGTCCTGGAGGCGCGTCTGCATCCGGACGCCCTGCTGCAGGATGCTGATGCGGAAGGTCGGGGCCGCCGCATCCGCGGCGGTCACCTCGGCGTAGCGGGTCGCTCCAAAAGCGAGGTTCGCCAAAAAAAGCCCGCCCGCGACCGCGAGCGGCTTCCACCGCTGCCCTCGCGTGAGCACCAGATCGGCCACCGCCGCGTTCACCAGCAGGATGAGGAAGCTCACCCCCATGCTGCCGACCACGCTCGCCAGCTGCCACACCCACGGGCTCCTGTACTGACCGACCCCCTGGTAGTAGGGGAACAGCGCAGGCTGCAGGCGCTCAGCCATCACCCACACGCAGGCGAACGCCGGCACCCACCAGGGTCCGAACCGCGCCCGGAACGAAGGCACGAGCTGCAGGAGCAGGCCGTAGGGCAGCCCGAAGACAGCAGCGAAGAGCGTGAGGATCGCGACGGCGATCGGCACCGGGATCTCGCCGAACACCGAGATCGTCTCGGCGAGCCAATGGAAGAGGGACGCCACGGCCGCGAATCCGCACAGATAGCCGAGGCGGAAGGCGCGCTTGCGGTCCATGTCGTGCACTGCCACGAACACGGGGACGAAGCTCACCCAATGGAGGGGCGCCCACGACAGCGGCGGCGAGACCAGGGTGAGGAGCAGCCCGGAGGAGACAGCGAGGGTTCGGCGGAGCCAGGGGTTCATTCAGTCGGGCAGTTAACCGCCGGGAAGCCGTCGGGGCGCAGCCGGGCACCCCGAGTTACTTGCTGCCACTTCGGAACCACCGCGATGAAAACCGGCGATACCATCCGCGACACGCAGGGCACGGCCTGGCAGCTCGGTCAAACCCTCGGTCGTGGCCTGTGGGGCAAGAGCTTTCTCGTCCGCCGTGAGTTCGACGACGCCCTGTTCGTGCTCAAGGCCCCGCTCACCGCCGACGACATGCGTGGGGAGTTCCCGTTCTCCGACGTCGTCATCTCTGCCAGTCGGGCGGCGATCCTCGAGCAGGCCCGGCTCTACGGCGACGGCGGACACAACTTCCTGCCCCGTCTGGAGGCGAGAGCGTCCCTCTCCGCCGAAAATACCGGGTACATCCTCCCGCACTTCCCAGCCACCCTCGAGAGCCGCATCGCCGCGGGCCTGCCGCTGGCTGAGCTGGTGGACATCCTCCTGCAGGTCTCGAAGCTCGCGCGCCAGCTCCCCGGCGGCATCCACGGGAACCTTCGCACCAGCAACGTGCTGCTCTCGGACTCGGGGGCGGTGTTCTTCACCGACGTGGTCACCAACGCGGTGCCGCGCGCGCTCTCGCGGATGATTGCAGCGAACACCTCACACGCCGCGGCCTTCCCCCCGGAGGTCTCCGAGGCCACGGGTGAGGTGATCGTCAACGCGGGGTGCGACTCCTGGGCCATCGCGATGATGCTGTGGGAGGGCGTGCTCGCCGGGGAGCCGCTGCCGAACCATCCGCGTCAGGGCCTGGACAAGAGCGCGATCCAGACCGTGCGCGACCGCGTGATGGACAAGATGAAGAGCGAGGACTCCAACCCGCGCTTCCACGCACGCCTGGCAGAGCGCGTCGCCATCCTGCTCTCCAGGGCGCTGTCCCGCGAACAGTCGCCGTCCCCACCCTTCCGGTTCCCCAAGTCCGAGGACCTGTACGGGCGCCTCGAGGAGATCACGCAGCTCATCCGGCCGCATGTACAGTCGGTGGGCAAGATCATGCTCGACCGCCCGCCGTCCCGGCCGTGGTTCATGTCGGACGAGGCGGTCGTGTTCAACTGCCTCGCGGCGGCCTCCGCCGGGGTGGAGGGCAACGAGGAGATCGGCGTCGGCATCGCCGTGTTCGACGTGATGAGCAACGACCGGCTCAAGGACCTGCCGCTCTCCTACACCTCGGAGCGTCACCCCACCGGCCGATATCGCTTCGCGTTCCGGATCGAGGGGTTGTACCCTGGCAACTTCAAGGCACGACTCGCCTTCGCCATCCGCGACTCCGGGCATCCGCCCACCACCGCAGAGGTGGAGTTCCTCATCCGGCCGGCCCCCGGTTGGGTGCCTCCGGAGCAGCCCGCGCCGCCCCCCGCGACCCTGCCGTTCGATCGGGAGCTGCCCTCCGTCACCATCACCCGTCCCCCGGCCCAGAGGGAACCGCTGCCCGCGCCCGTCGCAGAGGAGCGACCGAGCGTGGTGATGCCCGCGCCGGGTCCGGTGCCGGTGCCGCCGCGCCCCTCGATCCCGAAGTACCCAGCCGCACCCCTGCCCGCGGCCATGCCCACGACCGCGAACATCCCCGCTCCCCCACCCACTCCAGGGCCACGGATCGACACCGTCGTGCAGCTTCCTCGCCCCCTGGCGCCGGAGCCGCCCCGCGATCTGGACGAAGAGCTGTCTGTGCCGGTGCCCAAGCCCGCGCCGACCGTCCGGCTGGTCGCCCCGCTCCCCGTGCAACTCGAAGAAGAGGAGGAAGAGGAGGAGGAGCACGTGCCCGTACGGCCCCGCGCCGGCTGGAACCAGGCGCCGGTGGGAGGGAGCGTGCGCGACCTCGACGAAGAAGAGGAGCAGGGCGACGAATTTCCGCCCGCACCCACAGAGCCCTCTGCGCTCGAGCGGGCGTGGCAGCAGGCGAAGGGAGACCCGTACGTGCTGGTGGTGGGTGGGCTCTCGCTCGTCGCCATCCTGCTGATCGCGGCGGTGTTCATCCTGAGATGAGGGCGCGGGCCTTCCCCCGCGGAGGGCGACACACGCGCGCGCGGTGACCAGCACATCTGCGGCATCCGGGATAGAGGGCGCCTCCTTCCCGGGCACCGAATGCGTCACGTCTACTCCTCGTCCTCCTCGGCCGACCTCTCTGCCGACCTGCTCGCCGTCCTGGTGCCAACGGGCGCCGTCGCCGCCGCGCTCGGGGAGCTCGATGCCGCCGCGTACTTCGGCGGAGCCCTCGCCAAGCTCGCCGCAGACGAGGAATTCACCGGGAAGGCCGGCCAGAGCCTCGCTGTTCCCGGCCTCGGGCGCATCTCCCCCCGGCGCGTCCTGATTCTCGGGGTGGGCGGCGGCACCGATGCCGAAGTCGCGCTCGCTGCGGGAACTGCGGGAAACGAAGCCCGCAAGCGCGGTGCAAAGCACGTCGTGCTGTCGTTCCGCGCCATGGCGAACCCCACCGTCCGCAGCGCACTCGAGGCCTTCGCCGAGGGCAACTACCGGTTCGACAAGTACAAGGCCGAGGCCTCGCGCAAGGCGGCCGTGGAGCAGGTGAGCCTGCTCGGTGCCGGTGAGGATGCCCACACGCTGGCGCTCGCCGAGGCCGGCATCGCGGGTCAGAACCTCGCGCGGGATCTCGTGAACGAGCAGCCCGCCGAGTGCCACCCGCAGAGCCTCGCAAAGGTCGCCGAGGGCCTCGCCAACGACCGGATCACCGTCACCGTGCTCGATGAGGTCGCGATCAAGGAGAAGGGGATGGGCGGCATCTACGGTGTCGGCCAGGGGTCCGAGCGCCCGCCCCGCTTCGTGCACGCGCGCTACGAGCCGAAGGGCCACTGCAAGGCGCACGTCGCCATCATCGGCAAGGGGGTCACCTTCGACTCCGGCGGGCTCTCGCTCAAGCCCAACGACGGCATGCTCACCATGCGGTGCGACATGGCTGGCGCGGCCGCGGTGATCGGAACGCTCAAGGCGCTCTCCGCGATCCAGCCGAACGTACGGGTGGACGTCATCTTCGGCGCGGTGGAGAACATGCCCAGCGGCAACAGCTACAAGCTGGGTGACATCCTCAAGATGTACAACGGCAAGACGGTCGAGGTGCACAACACCGACGCCGAGGGGCGCCTGGTGCTCGCGGACTGCCTCACCTACGCGAGCCAGCTCAAGCCCGATGTCGTGATCGACCTCGCCACGCTCACCGGGGCCGCGGTCGTCGCGCTCGGCGACTGGTACTCAGCGCTCTACACCCGGTCTGACGAGCTCAACGAGCAGCTCCAGACCGCCGCGACCGGCGCCCACGAGGCTGTCTGGCGCATGCCCCTCCCCGACCTCTACAAGGACAAGCTCAAGGCCGACTGGGGCGACCTCAAGAACGTGGGCGGGCGCGCGGGGGGGAGCATCACCGCAGCGCTGTTCCTCTCGGAGTTCGTCACCGTCGAGAAGTGGGCCCACATCGACATCGCCGGCCCCGCCTTCATGGACAGCCCGCTGATGCACTTCGCCCCGGGCGGCACGGGCACCATGGTGCGGACGCTCACCCGTTGGATCGAACGACTCGGGGAGTGAGGGCAGAGAGCCCACGATGCCCAATTACAAGACCGCCGACCACTGGGCCCGCAAGGCCAAGGAGCAGGGGTACGCGGCCCGCTCCGTGTTCAAGCTCGACGAGATCCACGCGCGCTTTCCGGTGGTTCCCCGGGGCGGTGCCGGGATCTGTGTTGACCTCGGGTGCTATCCGGGCAGTTGGAGCAAGTGGCTGATCGAGCGCGGGATGCGGGTTGTCGGCGTGGACCTCAAGGCGCCCGATCTCTCCGGCGGTACCTGGATCGTCGCATCGGCGCTCGAGGTGACGGCCGAGCAGTTGATGGAGGCGGCGGGCGGGCCCATCGACCTGCTCGTAAGCGACATGGCGCCCAACACCACCGGGAACAAGTTCATCGATCATGTGCGCCAGATCGAGCTGGCGACCCGCGCGTTGGACCTGGCCAGGACGGTCCTCACTCCGGGCGGCGCGTTCGTGGCCAAGGTCTTCGACGGGGGGGACGCGCCAGCCTTCGTCCGCACGGTGCAGACCAGCTTCACGGAGTTCAAGCGATTGAAGCCCGAAGCCACGCGCGACAGCAGCATCGAGTTCTTCGTCGCGGGGCGCGGAATCAAGCGCAGCTGAGCCCCGCTCCACGAAAAGGCGTCACACGTTCCCCCGCTGCGGCGTATTTCGCGGTATCGTCTGTCATCCCTTTCCCGAACGAGGCCCCATGCTCCGTCTCACCCTGCTCCCCCTTGGCCTCCTCCTCGCGCTGTCCGGGTGCGACTCCAAGAACCCGGCCGACCAGCTCGGGGACTCGTCGTCCGCCGACACGGGCCCGGTCGATCAGAATGACCAGGATGGCGACGGCATCATCGACAGCCATGAAGGCGACGGCGACGCAGACGCCGACGGCAAGGTGAACTACGACGACAAGGACGCCGATGGCGACGTCATCCGCGACGCCGTGGAAGCCGGCGACGAAGACCCGCTCACCCTCCCCGTCGACAGCGACGGCGACGGCACGCCCGACTTCCTCGACCTCGACTCGGACAACAACTGCATTCCCGACCAGGTCGAAGCCGGCCGGGACGACGGTGGCGCCGTAGACAGCGATGGGGACGCCACGCAGGACTTCCGCGACTTCGACAACGACGAGGATGGCATCTCCGACGTGCTGGAGATCGGCTCGGCCTGCCAGACCCCCGACACCGACACCGACGGCACCCCTGACTACATGGACCTGGACTCCGACGGGGACGGCATCGCGGACCTGTACGAGTCCGGCATCGGCGTGTTCTCCGACGTCCCCGTCGACACGGATACCGACGGCATCCCCGACTACCTGGACCTGGACTCGGACAACGACGGCGCGACCGACGCAGAGGAGAGCGGCACCGGCGGGGACCTCAACACCCCCCCGCGCGACACCGATGGCGATGGCCACGCCGACTCCTCCGACTCCGACTCGGACGGCGACGGGCTCACGGACACGGTCGAGGTCACCATGGGCACCGATCCCTACGACGCCGACACTGACGGCGACGGCTTCTCCGACGGTGGCGAGGTAACGGCCGGCACCGATCCACTCGACTCCACGAGCGTGGTCGACGGCATCTACGTCGAGGTGCCCGAGCGCACCGAGATCGAGACCGCCTTCGACTTCGAGCTGCTCCTCGAGCGCGGCGACATCGGCTTCATCATCGACACGACATGTTCGATGAGCGGCACGATCAGCGCGGTCGCCAGCGAGTTCAGCCAGATCGTGACGGACCTCGTCTCCACGCTGCCCGACGCCGAGTACGCCGTCGGCGGGCACGACGACTATGCCTACGGCGGCTTCGGCAGCCCGGGCATCGACAAGCCCTACTACCTGATGCAGGAGGTCACCTCCGACCAGACGGCAATCCAGAACGGCCTGAACGCGCTCACGACCCACTCCGGTAATGACGGCCCCGAGTCCGGCATGGCCGCGCTGCACATGGCGGCTTCCGGCATGGGCTACGACCAGGACTGCAGCGGCACCTATGACTCCACGACAGACGTGTACCCCTTCGTCGCCGACGCCACGAACCCCGACCTCGACCCGTTCGGCGGCGGCGGCGGGCAGTGGTACGACTCCAGCACCGTGGATGGTGGCATGAACGGAGGCATGGGCTTCCGGGACTACTCGCTCCCCGTCATCGTCATCGCCGACGACAACTACCTGCGCGACCCTTCGTCGAGCAATCCCATGTACAACCAGGCGCCCGGGGGCTGCCCGCTGGACAGCACAGAGGCCGACACCGTCGCTGCGTTCCTCGACATCGGCGCCCGACTCGTCGGCGTCTCCGTGAACGGCACGCTCCCGCAGCCACAGCTCATCTCGATCGCAGACCAGACCAACTCCTTCGCCGACCTGAACGGGGACGGCGTGGCCGACGAGGAGACGGTCGAGACCTGGTCGGGCTCCAGCACCACGTTCCGCACCACGCTCGTGACCGCCATCCAGCAGCTCGTGGCCGCGGTGAAGTTCTCCGAGGTCACGCTGCACGTGGAGAACGACCCCTACGGGTTCGTGCAGAGCATCGATCCGGACCACTACTCGGATCTCGGCGTCGAAGACACGGGAAGCGTCCTGACCTTCACGCTCACCTTCCGCGGCACGGTGGCCGCCACCACGTCCGACCAGTCCTACGCGCTCGACCTCGTCGTGCTCGGCGACGACTCGATCGAGGTGTCGCGCAAGCAGATCATCGTGGTTGTGCCGGGCACTACCCACTGATCGGATCGCGGCAGAAGATCGGCGAAACCCCAGCGATAGTGTTGCGCGAGCCGTAGCTTTCGCGCACACTGTGTGTTCACACCGACCAAGGCATATCCATGCGCCGTCCGGCACTATTGTTCCTCCTGCCGTCTGCCCTCGTATTTTCGGCCTGCTCCGTCGACAACACGCTGAAGGGCCACGATCCCGCGCCGGATGGCTTCGACACGGGCACGGTGTGGGACACCTCACACGACACGCAGGACATACAGACCGACGAAGAGGTGTGTGACGGCGTCGACAACGACGGCGATGGGCAGGTGGACGAGGGTTTCCCCGACGCCAACGCCAATGGCCGGGCCGACTGCCTCGACAGCGAGTGTCCGAGCCTCCAATTCAACGCTGCTGGATCGATCACCATCAACAGCGAGTGTCAGGGCACGACGAGCTCCAGCTCGGGCGCCGAGATCGTCGATCCCTGGTCGGTGCGCACCAAGTGGTCGTTCCGCGCCCCCTCCGAGGACGCCTCTGCGTCGAACTCCTATGCGCAGCCGGTGATCGGGAACCTCGACGACGACAACGGGGACGGCGTCATCGACGAGGACGACAACGCGGACGTGGTCGTGAACACGTTCGGGTCGAACGGCTACATCGTGGCGCTGGACGGCGCGACGGGCGCGGAGAAGTGGGCCTACCGCGGGAGCTGCACCACCTGCGGCGTCATCATCGCCGACGTCGACAACGACGGCGCGCCCGAGGTGGTCGGGTACGACTCCTCGATCCGGCCCATCGCGATCAACGGCGACGGCACGCTGAAGTGGACCGCCTCGCGCGCCCCCACCTCCACCTCCTACCCGCTGGTGACCATCGCTGATCTCGACGAGGACGGCGTGCCCGAGGTGCTGGCCGACGACCTCGTCCTGGACGGCCCGAGCGGCAGCGTGCTGTTCAGCCTGAACGCCTCGGCCTCGAACCCCTACCGGATCGCCGGTGTCGCAGACGCCGATCTCGACGGCGATCAGGAGATCTTCCTCGCGGGAAAGGCCTACGACAGCGATGGCACGCTCCTCTGGGACACCGGCGAGGCCGGGACCTACGGCTTCTGGCCCGTCATCATCAACGCCGACTCCGACCCCGAAGCGGAGATCGGCTTCGTCGGCGCGAAGTGGACGCTCTGGGACACCGACGGCACCCAGATCTTCAGCGTCAACTACGGCAGCACCGCGCACCCCGGTCCGCCCTGCGCGGGGGACTTCGACGGCGACGGCATCACGGAGGTCGCCTGGGCCGCCTACCAGACGCTCGTCATGTACGAGCTCGACGGCACCGCCGTATGGTCCGTCCCCGCCAACGACACCTCCGGGCTCGCCGGGTGCTCGGGCTTCGACGTGAACAACGACGGTGCACTCGAGGTGCTGTACGCCGACCAGGACTCGTTCAACATCCTCGACGGTGCCACGGGCGCCACGAACTACCGGAACACCGACCACCGCTCCGGCACGGTCTTCGAGTACCCGAGCGTGGCGGACATGGACGCCGATGGTCACGCCGAGATCGTCGTCGCCAGCAACTACGGGGCTACCTGGGGCGTGTTGAACGTGTTCGAGCACGACGGTACGGGCTGGCCGGCCGCGGGCACGACGTGGGGGCTGCACGACTTTGCCATCACCAACATCGAGCCCGACGGCAGCGTGCCACGCAACCCGGAACCCTACTGGGACAAGTACAACGTCTACCGGGCGCGGGTGGCGGCCGACGACCCGTCCACCCCCGATCTCACCGCCGAGATCACCGACATCTGCCTCATGGACTGCATCTACGGCCCCGTCGAGGTGGGCGTGCAGGTGCAGAACGAGGGGGGCATGGACGTAGACGCCGGCGTGGTCGTCTCGCTCTACGCGAACGACGACAGCGGTTCGCGCCTGATCGGCACGAAGACGCTCCCGGCGATCGCCATGGGCACCCGTATCGACGGCGTCACCTTCGACGTGAGCCCATCCGACCTCGGGCGCTTCGGGTTCACGGCTGTGGTGGATGACGACGGCGCCGGAATCGGATCCGTGTCCGAATGCGACGAAGACAATAACTTCGACGTCTACGCGGATTCCCTCTGCCCGTGATCCTGCTGCTCGCCTGCGTCCACAACGTCATCGACGACTCGCAGCCCGTTTCGGACGACACGGGCGACACGTCCAGCGACTCCGACAGCGTGGACACGGACACCGGCGGCACATCAGACACTTCCGACACAAGCGACACCTCCGACACCTCGGAGACCGGCGACACCGCGATCACACTCCCCGGCTTGTTTTCGGTGACAGGGACATTTTCGGGTAGAACCGTCTCGATCGAATGTGACGCATCGACGGATCCTGGCCTGTTCGTCCGCTACTGGGGTGACTCGCTCGGCAACCTGAGCGGCGCCATCCTGTGTGCCAACGGGGACGGCGACCGCGTGACCATCTCCTTCATCAGCCCCACCGAGGGGGAGTGGTCCGACACCGACGGCGGGATCTCCTGGTCGTACGAGGACCGCGACGGGACCTACCTGGGCTACGGCGCCGACAGCACTGCCTGGGCGCTCGCCATCACGAGCTACGGGTTCACCGACACCACGACGATCGAGATGGCGGGCACGTTCTCGGGCACCTGGGTCTCGGGCGAGGCCCCGCTCGCCGAGCTTGCGGGAACCTTCGACGTCCAGGCGCCCTGCACCAGCGGCTGCTGATACCGCCGGATCTTGATCCGGCTCGGTCCTCGGCCGCGCCCGACGCGCCTGACTGCGTTGGGCCTCCTCGCCTGCCTCGGCAGGCTTCGTCGGCTCCGCCTTGCCAGCCACGCCGGATCGCTGGCCGATCCTTCGATCCAGATCAGCGACCGGCGGTATGACCGCCCAGGCGTCAGCGAACGCAGGTCGAGTCGATCACCGTCACGTTCCGCAGGCGGACGCTCCCCCCTTCATCGTTGGTCGCGGCGGTGAACCCGGCGAAACCCTCGAAGTCCTGACCCGATGCGATCGGCGCATTCAAGACCGTCGCGCCGTCCACGGTGAGCGATATCTGCCCAGGCTCAACCGTGATCTCGCCTGTGCGCCAGACCCCCAGGAGTGGAATGGTCGCGCAACCCGCCGGCGCGGTGATCACGCCGTCCACCACGACCGCGACGTGGTCTCCGACCGCGCAGTCATCCTCGCCCGGTACGGTGTCGAATTCGACCGACCAACCCGGCAGCGCCGGCCCGCTCGTACAGTCGGCGCCGCCTCCGTACCCGAGCCCGCAGCGATCCCCGCCGATGTAGGTCGTGAGCCGCGACGGATCGAGCACCGTGAACGAGAACCCCTCCGGGACGGCACCGGCGCCCCCCTCCTCGCCGATCAGGAACTCGAACTGCACGTGCAGCACGTCCCCGTCGAAGAGCGAGAACAGGTCGAACCCCGCACCGGTGGCATCGGGTCCGTCGACGAGCGTGAGCTCGGAGCCGTCCCAGCCCGCGCCCCCGTCGAACCGCCACGCCTCGTCGTTCAGCACGTCGACCGCAAACGGGCCGTCCTGGCAGAAGTACTGGGTCGCCTCCCCTTCGTCGCCGCAGGGATCTGCCACGACGATCTCGACAAGCTGTGGTCCGGAGCCCCGATCGGCCGGCGGCCAGTCGGTCTCGACCCGCCCATCGGCATCCGCTACGCCCGAGGCGACGAACCCGTACTCCCCGCGCCACTCCACCGAGAGCGTCGAGAGATCGTCGTCGCCGTCCGAGATCACGCCCGTGAGCGAGAGGTCGTCCCCCTCTCCGATCACCTGGGAGTCGTACGGACTCAGGATGTACGCGGTGGGGTGCACGTTGTCGCTCGCGCGCAGCGGCACGTCGACCTCCGCGGCATCGGAGAGCACACGCAGCGTGGCGACACCTGCCGCGGCGTTCAACGGGATGTCGAGGTGTGCGTCCGGATCGTCCGTGAGCGTCTGCAGCACGAAGGGCAACGCGGGCAGGGCCCCGACCGTCCACCCCATGCCGTCCACCCGGATGTCGCTGATCGTGGCCCGGCCTGTGCCGGCGTTGGTCAGCGTGACGGTCTCCGGCTCCCCGCCGCACACCTTGCCGAGCGCAACGCTGTTGGGCGAGGCCGAGAGCGCGGGGATGGGGGTGGCTGGCGGGGTGACCACCCGGTAGTCGATGCACCCGGCGAGGCAGGGGAGCAGCGGCACAATCCAGCGACCGGGGGTCATCCGGCTCTGTATCCGACAGTCAGCGCGTGACGACGTGGAGGAGCCTTCGCGCGTCTTCGATCCCGATCGCCTCGTGGGCGGAGAAAGGCAGGATGCGGTCAGCCGGGATGCCATGCGCCTTGCCGAGCGCCGCCACGGCGGCTGCGCGCTTGTTGCGCGTGACGCCGTCGATCTTCGTGGCGAAGATCGCCATCGGCAGGTTGTACTCCCGGAGGCTCTGGATCAGCACCGTGTCGATCTCCTGCGGGGGGATGCGCGCATCGACGAACGTGACGACGAGCCGGAGCGTGGGGCGATGCCCGAAATAGTCGGCGACCATCTGCTTCCAGCGAGCGCGGTCGCCGTGGCTCACCTTGGCGTAGCCGTAGCCGGGGAGGTCTGCGGCGATCCACCGATCGTCCAATTGGAAGAGGTTGATGGCCTGCGTGCGGCCGGGCGTGCCGGAGGTGCGGCAGAGGCCGTTCTGGCCGACGATCGCGTTGATCGCCGAGGACTTGCCCACGTTGGAGCGACCCGCGAAGGCGACCTCGGGGAGCGTGGGGGGCGGGAGCTCGTTGGGGAACGACCCGAGGAACAGGGCTTTCATGTACCGGGGCGGCTATCGCACCACGTTAGAGACCGCACCATGGCCTTCTCCTGGGCGAACACCGGCGACGATCCCGTCCTGCGCATCTCCGCCGACCGGCCTGTCACCATCATCTCCGACCTGCACCTGGGCGATGGCTCCCGCAGCGACGCCTTCATGGGCAAGGATCGGCTGTTGATGGATCTCGTCGACGAGGTGGGGCGGGAGAACGGCGTGCTCGTGATCAACGGAGACGCGATCGACCTGCTGCAGGCTCACGACCTCACACCGGTCCTGCGGGCGCATGGCCCGCTGATGCGCGCGATCGCCGACCTGGCCGGGAAGACGCGGGTGATCTACCTCACCGGCAACCACGACCACGACATCCGCGTGTACCGGGACTTCCTGCGCTGGGAGGTCGCCGGCCGCCTGTGGATCGGCGAGGACATCTCCGTGCAGCACGGCCACCAGTTCGACCCCTTCATCGGGGAGGACGTGAAGGCGGCGAGCCTGATGACCCGGGTCCACCACGGCGTGGAGCGCCAGTTCGGGGTGTGGCTCCGCATCCCGCTACACGACTTCTACACGCTGCCCAACCGCCTCACGTTCTGGCTCGGGTACCGGCTGTGGCGGGTGACTTCAGCGCGAAACCGCCTGCTCCGGCTGGTCGGCCTCACCGCCGTGGCGGACCGATCGCAGCGGTACATGGACTACTGGGTGCGCGGCGAGGCGGGAGACCCGATGACGCTCACCTTCCCTGCCCTGGCCTACGGATCGACGAGCGGGGCGCGGGCCGTCGTGTGCGGGCACGCGCACATGCCCGGCAATTTCGTCGAGAACGGTGTCCGCTACGTGAACACCGGGTCCTGGACGTTCCGGCAGGCCCAGGTCACCCGCCTCGTCGACGGCGAGTTCACGGTGAAGGACCGCATCACGGGCAGGGAGTACGGGAGCGACCTGTACAGGACGGCGCTCAGTGGTGAGCTGCAGCACCTGCAGTTCGAGCGGTGGTGGCGCAACGAGTACCTCGGGTGGCTGCGGTTCCGGAAGGGCGAACTCAAGAAGAGCGGGTTGGGATGATCACCCCGCGGCTCTCCGGCTGCATCATGTGTCGCAACGAGGCCGACAGGCTGGAGCGCGCGCTGCGCTCGCTGCAGTTCTGCGACGAGATCGTCGTGCTCGACTCGGGCAGCACCGACGGCAGCGCGGAGATCGCCGAGCGGCTCGGTGCCAGGGTGGTCCGCACCGACTGGCCCGGTCACACCGAGCAGCGCCGCAGGCTGATCGCCGCGTGCGCGGGCTACTGGGTCCTGACCATCGACGCCGACGAGTGGGTGCCCGAGCCGCTCGCGAACGAGATCACCACCCTGCTGCGCGCGACCGACGCGACCAGCGCGTCCATGCCCCGCCGCCACATCTGGCTCGGAAACGTCATCCACCACGGCCGCTTGTACCCCGATCGCCGACTCCGACTGGTGCGGCGGGACGTCGCCCGCGTTGTCGGGGAAGACCCGCACGACCTGATCGAGGGCGAGGGCCGAACCGGGGCGCCCACGCACCTGCTGGTGAACGACCTGATGCACGAGCCCTATCGGAACCTCGGAGAGCACCTCGCGACGATCGACCGCTACACGGCATCCGCGGCGCGGACCACGCATCGCGGGCTCCTCGTGCTCGATCTCGGGGTACGGCCGCCGTGGCACTTCTTCCGGGCGTACATCCTGGAACGCGGGTTCCTCGACGGCATCCCGGGCCTGATGCTCGCGGCGCTCGGTGCGCTCTACGTCGCGCTAAAGTACGCGCGCGCCCACGGCCTCGAGCGCGCATGAAGATCGCGCTGGTGCACCGCCGGTTCACCACCAACGGCGGGACCGAACGCTACATCGTGGGGCTCACCCGCTGGCTGGTGGCGGCCGGGCACGAGCCGGTGGTGCTGTGCAACGAGGTGCGGGACGACCTCCGCACCGAGCCCGGCGTGCGCTTCGTCCACCTCCCGATGATGCGCCCGACGCCCTTCCTCAAGCTCACCAGCCTGTGGCGCTCGACCACCCGCACGCTGGCCAGCGAGCGCTGGGACGCCGTCATGGGGTTCGGGCGCACCGGCGGGCACCAGCTCTTTCGGGCGGGGGGAGGCTCCCACGTCGCCGCGCTGCGCCGCGAACACCCGTTCCGGCGTTGGATCTCGCCTGCGGACTGGCTCGAGGCGGCGATCGATCGGCGTGCAGTACAGACCGCCCGAATCTGTATTGCCAACTCGGAGCTGGGCGCTCGTGGATTGCGCCAGGACTACGGAGCCACCCGGGTGGAGGTGGTCTACAACGGCGTCGACCTGGAGCGGTTCCGGCCCGACCCCACGCGGCGGGCCGCGCTGCGGGCGGAGCTTGGGATCCAGGGCCCCCTGGCGTTGTTCGTGGGCAACGGCTTCCGCCGCAAGGGGCTCGACGTGGCGATCGCCGCGCTTCCGAGGGGGTGGACCCTCGGCGTGATCGGGAACGACCCGCCCGGCGAGAGCACGCAGACCGTGCGCTTTCTCGGTGGACAACGGGAGCCCGAGAGGTTCCTGCAGGCCGCCGATCTGCTGGTGTTGCCAACCCGCTATGACCCCTTCGCGAACGTCTGCCTCGAGGCCATGGCGTGCGGCGTGCCCGTGCTGACGACCCCGTGGAACGGTGCTGCTGAGGTGCTGCCGGAGCCCTGGATGGTCGTGGACGGGATCGCCGCGACCCGGGCTGCCTGGGGGCGCATCGAACCCGGCGGCCAGAACACCGTGTTGGGTGCGCGGTGCCGGGCCGTGGCGGAGGAGTTCACGCGGGAGCGGAGCTACAGTCGGGCATTCGACCTGCTCGTGGAAGCCGCGAGGCAGCGTTAGAGGCGAGAGGTGACCCGCACCCTGCCCTCCCTCCTCGCGCTGCTCGCCCTCATCGGATGCGACAAGCCGCGCTGCCTCGACGGCGACGACACCTGCGTGATGCCCACGCCCTGCCCCGAGGTCACCTACACCTGCGATGGTGGCTACTCCGAGGCCTACACGCTCGGCGAAGGCCAGGCCGCCCCGGGCGGCATGGCGGCGCTCGCGGCCACGGGAGACGTGGTGCTCGGGAACGACAAGGTGGTGATGGTGATCGACGCGCTCGACCACCCCCACTACATCGCTCCGACAGGGGGCGCCGTGCTCGACTTCAGCGTGCGCGGGAAGGACGACGACTCGCTCCGGCACATCTTCACCGCCACGGGGTTGCTCCCCGAAGAGGCCGCCCACTACACCTCCTTGAAGGTGATCGACGAGGGCGGGACCACTGCGGTGCAGGTGCTGGGGACATTGGATGGCTACCCGGACATCCCGATTGCCACGCGCTACGAGATCCGCCCCTGCGAACCCGGGGTTCGCGTCCGCACCGAGATCGCCAACGGCACGCCGGACGCCCTCTCCATGTACCTGACGGACGCGTTCTATTGGGGCGACAGGGCCAACCTCGCGTTCACGCCCCGCCCGGGCGGCGGGTTCAACCACCCGAGTTTCGGGTTGACGACCATCTCCGAGGCGTTCTACGACGTTCCGTTCATGGTCGCCGGGATGCACAGCCAACCCGGCGCCACCTACGGCGTAGTGTCCTGCGACGAGGAGACCGAGTCGGGCTTCCAGAGCGTGTACGTCTCCGCGATGGGCCCGAGTCCGAGGGTGTTCCCCTCCAGGGACTGGCAGGTGTACGAGCGCTTCCTGCTGGCGACGGACGGGCCCTCGGTCTCGGGCGGGGCCGACGTGGCGCTGGAGCTACGGGACATGCTCTGGGACGAGCCGTTCGTGACGATCACCGGCAAGGTGGAGGCGCCGGGCGGGCACATCGGAGACACGATGCGAGCCGCGATCACGCTCTCCGACGGTGACACCCCGTGGACCAACATCGTGCCCAACGCCGACGGCACGTTCAGCGCGCGGGTACCGGCGAGCATCCAGACCCTCGGGATCGAGGTCGAGGCGTTCGGCCAGGTCGTGCTCACGAGCACGGCAGACATCGCCGGGAAGGACGCCGACGTGGGCACACTCACCCTGCCAGGCGTGGGCGAGGTCTCGATCAACGTGACGATCGACGGGGCCGAGGACCACGCGCTGGTGTTCGTGATCCCCTCGGACGACGCCACCGAAGAGGCGGTGTCCAGCACCACGTTCGGCGTCTGGGACCCGTGCGCACCGCTGCTCGGGTTGCCGCATGGGGGCTCCCCGGGCTGCAACCGCGTGCTCGTGGACGGCTCGACCACGATCGCCCTGCCGGACGGCAACTACGACTTCTACAGCGCTGCCGGGCCGTTCAGTTCGCTCGGTGCGATGACGAACGTACACATCGACGCTGACACATCTCAATCTGTGTTGCTCGAGATCAGCTCCCTCCCCGTCCAGCCGGCAGGCACGCTCTCCGGCGACTTCCACGTGCACGGCGCCGCGAGCTTCGACTCGGAGATCCCCGATCTCGACCGGGTGAAGGCCTTCCTCGCCTCCCGCATCGACGTGATCGCCACGACCGAGCACGACGTGGTGAACGACTACGCCGACGCCGTCGCGGAGCTGGGTGCGGAGGACCGCCTGGAGCTGATCACCGGCTCGGAGTCCACGGGTCACGTCCTGTTCCACTTCCGCGACGACTACAGCTTTCCCGAGGTGATCGGGCACTGGATCTTCTGGCCCATCCCGTTCGACCCGACCGGGCCCTACCGGGGCGCCGCCTACGACGAGAAGGTCGAGCCCGGCATGCTGTTCCAGAAGGAGAAGGAGGCAGGCTGGGACTCCGACATCGGCGTGAACCAGCTCAACCACCCGTTCGGTGGAACGCAGTTCGGACGCGACTACAGTTGGGCTTCTGCGGCGGGCTTCGACCTCACCCAGCCGCTCAAGACCGAATACGACGGCACGGGTCAGAGCCTCTACTTCCACACGCCCGAGGGGTCGGCCTTCTCCAATGCGGACTACGACGTGCAGGAGGTCATGAACGGATCGAAGAACGAGAACTACCTCCAGTACCGGGCGCTCTGGTTCTACCTGCTCGATCAGGGGATCGTGCGAGGCGGCACCGCGAACTCCGACAGCCACAGCCTCACCGAGAACGTGCTGGGCACGCCTCGCAACGTCGTTTTCACCGACACGACGCTGGCGGACTTCGATCTGGCCGCCTTCGACACCGATGTGCGCTCCGGGCACAGCATCGGCACCAACGGCCCGATCATCCTGGCGAGCATCGGGACGCACTCCCCCGGCATCGAGTCGTTCACCCCCGCCGGCGACGACGCCCTCTCCATCGAGGTCGACGCCGCTCCGTGGGTGCCCGTCGACGAGGTGCGCATCGTCGTGAACGGCGTGGTGGTCCAGACGCTCACCGACCTTTCGGTGCCCGCCGACCCGTTCGGCACAGACGGGATCATCCGCATCACCACCTCCATCCCGCTCGCCGACCTCCTGCCCGCAACGGGCGATGCCTGGATCGTCGTCGAGGCGGGCACTGCGCTGGCCACCAACGCCGATCTCGACTGCAATGGCACGCCCGACACCGGCGACAACAACGGCGACGGCGTGATCGACTGGCACGACGTGGCCGATCTCACCGAAGACCCCGGCGTCGACTGCCTCGCCACGGTCGGGCCGCTCGCGGAGCCGCCCGAGCCGGAGCGAGGAGACCCTGACTGGATCTTCCGCACCGTCACCCCGAACGGCTACCCGCTGTCGTTCACCAACCCGCTGCTCCTCGACCGCGATGGCAACGGATTCTCCGGAGCGTCCAAGTGATCCCCCTCGTCACTGCATGCGACCAGGTCGAGACCGGCATCGCGAGCGGGGAGGTCCAGGTCGGCCTCGTCGACGGCGATCTCGGCATCGCCCACTCGGTCTGCCCGACCACGCGGGTCGGCTTCACCGCCGGAGGGGCCGCGATCGTCGAGACCGAGAACCTGTACGGGCGGATCCTCGGCACCGGGATCCTCAAGGGCTCGCTCGCGATCTCGCGCAAGACCGAGGTCTACGCGAGCATCGAGGGCCTGCGCTACGACAGCCTCATCGCGCCGATCTCCTCGAGCGCGATCGGGCCCGGGTACACAGACCTCGGGCTCTCCACCCAGGTCTTCGCGACCGACACCTACGTCCTCGCGGTGCAGGGCAAGCTCGTCCTGCCGACAGCGTTCACGATCGACAAGCACAGCTGGCCGCTCGCAGCGGACGTGGGCTTCGCCGCCTCGTGGGACCCGAGCAGGCATTGGGCGGTCCACGGCTCGCTGATGGGCATGTACGGCATGGCGACGAGCGGCGGACCGATCTACCCCCGAGCCGGGATCACGCTTGATCTCGGGGGGGAGTGGCACGCGACGAAGGGGTTCTCCCTCGTGGTGGACGCCCGCGGCGGGTTCCTCTACACCGACCCGTTGGACGTGGTGAGCGCGGGGCTGGGCATACGCGGGGCGATCGGCAAGCACGCCGGGCTCGCCCTCGAGGTCGTGAAGCCGCTCGCGGGGCGGGAGCGGACGCTGGCGGCAGGCGAGCTTCGATTCGACTGGCGCTTCAAGTAAGCGCCGCGCCACAGGGGTCGGAGCGGCGGGGCTCGCCTGTCGGCGGCTACTCGAACTCGCAGGTGTAGGCGCGCAGGTAGCCGTCGCAGGGGATGTCGTTCCAGCTGGTCGAGGTTCGCAGCTCCATGCAGTCCTCGATGCCGCCGTCGTTGTTGGGCTCGCCAGAGACCCAATCCTCGTAGGCCCACGGCTCGCCGGTCACCCAGGTCCAGGTTCCCTCGACGTCGTCGTCACAACCGCCCGCGAACGACGTGCCTCCTGCCAGCGTGTACAGGAACGTCGTCTCGGAGACATCCCCAGGCATGGCGAGCGAGCCGCCGGCGGCGACGCAACTCGCGCGGGCATCATCCCAGTCGGAGCCCTCGGTGGTGACTGCATAGTAGCAGTGACCGCCGTAGCTCGTGAACCCGGCGGTGGTGTCGCAGCCGCCGCTCCAGGCCGGAACGAGCCCGTCGTCGGTCCCAAACCTGCTGGAGCAGATCGTCCCGTCGTCCCACCCCGCCGAGCAGTCGCCGATGCTGGCGTCGGAGTCGTCGCAGTCGGCGCTGTTGGCCACCGTGCCGTGGGGCTGCGTGCACGCGTCCAGGGGCGCGCCGGCGTCCCCATAGCCGTCCCCGTCGGCGTCGTCGTACCACGTGGGCGCGCCGATCACCGAGTCGTCCTGCCCATCGATCAGCCCGTCGCAGTCGTCGTCGAGGTCGTTGCACACCTCGTCGGCGTCGGGGTGGACCGTGGGGTCGCCATCATCGCAGTCGTCGCTGTCGCCCACCGTGCCAGCAGGAGCCACGCACGCATGATCGCCGGTCGCCGCCCCGCCGTAGCCATCACCATCGCTGTCGGCGTACCAGGTCGGCGCTCCCGAAAGCGAGTCGTCCTGCCCATCGATCAGCCCGTCGCAGTCGTTGTCCACGCCGTCACAGACCTCGGTCGCACCGGGGTGGCGGCTCGCCAGGACATCATCGCAGTCCGTGCTGTCCGCGACGAAGCCTCCCGGCTGGGTGCACGCCAGCGTGGCGAACTCGACGTCGCCGTACCCGTCGGCGTCGTGGTCGAGGTACCAGATGGAGCCGCCGGTCCGGTCCTCGTCCGCATCGTCGACGAGGCCGTCGCAGTCGTTGTCCACGCCGTCGCAGACCTCTTCCGCGGGCGTGCAATCGGAGTCCGCGCTCTCGACGGTGTCCATGCTGTCCGCGCTGCTGTCGCCCAGCGGGACCTCGGTCCTGGTACGGCAACCGAGGGTGATGGAGAGCAGGAGCGTCAACATGCTCGCAGGATAACGCCGGAACCCCAGATCGCAGCAGAAGCGGCCCCCCAGATCTGTGGCGACCCGGCGAGCGATCCCACCCAATTGGGCAATTCAGAGGAGGTGTGAATTGCACAATTCCGAGGTCCAGCTACCTCGGGCAGAGGTTCTCGTTGTAGTTGTCCTCGTTGTTGTCCTCGATGCACTCGCCCACGACACCGGTGGTGGCGTTGTTCCCGTGATCGACCTTCGCGTAGATGGTGGCGAGGGTGTCGGGAACAGGGCTGACGACCATGGTGACCGAGTCGAGCGACTGGGCCGCCGGGATGGTGTCTGTGACCGTGGTGCTGCCGAGCCTGCGCTCCTCCCCGGAGTCGAGCACACCGTAGAGCTCCACGTCGACGTCCTCGTCGACGTCCTCGTACCCGTCGTTCGCGATCTGCAGCCAGACGGTGAGCCTGTCGCGATCACACTCGTCGGTGCACACGTCCTTCACCGAGACCACCAGGTCGGGCCCTGAGTAGCCGCCCGCCGGTGCAAGGTCGCCCGAGCGGAAGTTGTTGTACGAGAGCCAGTTCTGAGCGGCCACGGCCGGGATGCCGCCGTTGTCGTCCACGTTGGTGATCGAGTAGGCGTGCTCGTTCCAGATCTTCCGGGCCGGCATCCAGGAGTTTCCAGCGTCGCCGAACACGTAGATGCCGAACTCGGTGCTGGTGTTGGCCACCACGATCTCGGCATGATCGTCGTTGTCGACGTCTGCGATCGCGGGGTACTCGAGCCAGGTGCCGTTGCTGTGTTGGGGGGACTGCAGCTTGACCGAACCGTCCGCACCGTTGAACGCCCAGAGCTTGGTCTCATCCGCGTAGACGGCTTCTGCCGCGCCATCCCCCTCGAAATCGAAGACGCTGGAGCCGGTGTTGCCCGACGATGCGTCCTGGGTGTTGGCTTGCCACTTGACCGAGCAGTCCTTCTCGAAGACCGAGTACTTGGAGCCCGAGGCCGCGGCGAATTCGGCCTCGCCGTCGCCGTCGAAGTCTGCGATGGTGGGCGGGCCGCCGTAGTAGCCGCTGCTGGCGCCGGGGATCGACGCGGTGCACAGGACGCGCATGTCGTCGTCCTGCAGACGGATCTTCCCGCCCGAGACGACCACGATCTCGCCCTTGGGATCGGCGTCGAAATTGCCCACGGCGGTGTAGCCGTCTATCTGGGAGTTGGACGCCTTCACGCTGCCGTCGCGATTGTAGAGTGCGTTGCCGGTGACCACCTCCTGCTGCCCGTCGCCGTCGATGTCCACCGCGAACGAGGTGGTGCCGACGTTCTGCCCGTTCACGCCCGCCATGCCGGACGACCCCAGCCCGACGATGTTGCCGCGCTTGTCGAGGATGGCGCTGCCGCAGATGATCTCGGGGTGACCATCGCCGTCCATGTCCGAGATCGCGGGGTTGTCGGAGGTGCCGTAGATGTGCCCGGAGAGCGAGGCGCTCGTCCACACCAACGCCCCGGTGTGGTCGAACATCTTGATCTTGTAGTCGGTGGTGGGCGCGACGATGTCGGTCCAACCGTCCCCGTCGATGTCCCCCAACGCCACGCCGCCCGTGCCCTGGAGGTTCTGGTTGGTGATGTTGAGCTCCTCCCGGCCGCCGTCGCCCGAAATCATCCGGAGCGTGCCGGCGGGGTAGCTGGCGCCGTAGGTGATGAACACGATGTCCGGCGTGTCGTCGCCATCGGCGTCGCCATCCCCGTCATCGTCGGTGAGCGAGCCCACGGCGGGCATCATCATCACGTTGTTGTCGCTCGGGGCGACGGAGAAGGTGTCCTTCTTCCACTTGAGCACCGGCGTGAAGCTACCGACGGGCGGGCCCGCGTCGAAGCACTCCTCCGTCTGGGCGATGGTCTGCCCCGGGAACGACTGATCCTCACAGACCCGGGGGTCCGTGTCTGTCGTCGGGCCGGTGTCTCCACCCGATGTGTCGACGGTGTTTCCTCCCGTGTCATCGTTGGCACCCTGATTGTCCTTCACGCCGTTGAGCCCGTTGTCGATGGCGCAACCGCCAAGGTAGAACGCTGCGATTCCGGACATCGTCGCGGAGCGGAGCACGAGCAGCAAAGACACACGCATGGAAACCCTCGGAGCGACCCGAGTGTACAGGAATTCGAGCCCATCCGCGCGTTCCGGGGACTTTTCCTCGCAGGAGCCCGGCGGACGACGGGGCGGAGACCGTCCGGTCCGGCGAGGGGCGTGGTACCATCATCCGTCGAGGTGTTCCGTGGATCGTCGGGTCCGGCAAGCGCAGGCTCCAGCACCGGCGGTGGCACCCGTCGCGCCGACGGTCGCTTCCACCAGCGCCGGCGCAACGGCCGGGCCGAAGAGCTGACCATGGCCCGCAACTTCCTCCTCACCGGCTTCGGCGCGTTCCTGGACGTGAAGGACAACCCCTCCGGCGCGCTGGCAACGGCGCTCGACGGCCGGGTGCTGCGCTGCAAGGGCGTCCACGTGCAGATCTGCGCGAAGGTGCTCGACGTGAAGTACGAGTCCGTCGCCGCAGAGACGCTCCTGGCCGCCCGCCAGATCAACGCCATCGGGGTGTTGGGCATGGGCGTGGCCCGAAGCGCGACCGCCCCGCGGGTCGAACGCACCGGCAAGGCGCAGTGCGACGGGGTCACGCTCGACGCCGCCGGCCAGACGCGCGGCCTGCTGGGAGACGTGCCCACGCTGCAGAGCGCCCATTCGGAAGCGCTGGCGACCGCGCTGGGCCTCGCGCTCTCCGACGACGCGGGCGCGTACGTCTGCAACGCGTGGCTCTACGGCGTGCTCTCGGGCATGCAGCCCCCGGCGCGGGCGATCCCGGTCGCGTTCCTGCACGTCCCGTCGAGCGGGTGGGATCCCGAGCTCCTGGCTGCCGGCCTCGGCACGTGGATCAGCGGGTTCTGACGGGTGAAGATCGCGTTCGTGACGGACATCGAGGGGCGCTGGGGCAAGCTGGTGGAGTTCTGCGACCAGAACCCCTGGGTGTCGTTGAGCGAGGACCGGCTCGAATTGCGGGACGGGGCAACCTTGGTGTTCGGCGGCGACACGATCGACCGCGGCCCGCACGCCCGTCGGCTGTTGGGCGCGCTCGTCGACGTCAAGGAGCGCCATCCGAGCCGGGTGATCCTCCTGGCCGGCAACCGGGACATCAACAAGCTGCGGCTCCCGCGTGAGCTTGCCGGGCACCCGCGCGCCGGCGCGCCCGACGGAACGCGGGCGGAGGTCTTGAGGTGGACGTATGCTAGAACCATGGGCGCGGGCGAAGCGTGGGCCTCCCGGGTCGCGGAGCTGGGCGGTGACGCGGGGGAGGATGACGTCGTGGACAGCTTCCTCGCCGACCTGGAGCCGGACGGCCTCTTGTGGCGATACCTGGCACTCGGCCAGCTCGCGTGGCGGACGGACGAGACGCTGTTCGTCCATGGCGCGGTCACCGAGAAGAACCTCGGTTTCGTTCCCGGGATGCGCACTCCGTCGAGCGTCGATGGCTGGGTGCACGAGCTCAATCAATTCTACAGGCGTGGGTTGGAGCGGTTTCGCGACCATCCGCTTGGGGACGGCCACCAATCGCTCGTGGAATACCAGAACCCACTGCCCGGTACGCGGGCCAATGCAGGGAGCGTGGTGTACGCGCGTTCGGCGGACGCTTTGGGGAACCCGATCCTGCCGTCGGCCCCGGTGCGGGAGCGGCTCCTGGCCGAGGCGATCACGCGAGTCGTCGTGGGCCACACCCCAGCGGGCAACAGCCCCGCGGTGGTGCGGGATCTCCGGTTCGAATTGATCGTCGCGGACAACTCCTACAGCGGGTTGGAGCGCGGGTCGAAGGTGTTTCTGGAAGGGACGCGGACGCGGACCCATGGCTGGTGCCAGGTTGGGAAGGTCCCGCAGGAGGTGACCTGCGACGTCACGTTGGGGGATGGATCACGAGTTGGGAGCCGCGACTCGGACGGACGCCTGGTGAAGGGCCACCTCGAGGATGGACGGCACCTGCTGTTCCGGTTCTTACCAGGGTTTGTGGCGGAGGAGACGGTGGAGGGGGGCGGGGTGGGGTGAGAGCCTTCGCCTTTCGAATGCTCGAGCGCACGCCCGAAGAGTGATCCGGTGGCTTGGCCGGGGACTCCGGTCCTGGGTCGCGAGTCGAACATCGAGGTCCGGCAGTCGAGTCTCCCACAAAATCCGCATCCGCGCGCCCCCGGGCACGCGGACCTGGACGGCGACAGCAGGTGGCGTCGTTCCATCCGTGGGGGTACGGGCCGACATCTCGCCACCCTCCTCCTCTCCAGCCGTCACGACGGTCTCCTGCCGCCAACCTGGGGGCTACGTCGCGGACGGGACGCCCGCAGACCGCGCTCTGTGCGCCGAGCGAGCCGCTTCATGACGGCTTGGAAGGATACGCTCCCACACTCTCCGGTCACCCCCTGAAACACTCACACCTCCTGCTCGCCGTGTCGCTGGCTTCGCCCATCGCACTCGGGGCCGGAGTCCCTTCCGTTGATACGCCGTACCCGACGGGCCAGCACGCGCCGGCCGATGGCGGGGTGGTGATCGGGATCGAGACCTACCTGCGCCCCGGGGTGCCCGGCGTGCCTTACGCGCGGCGGGACGCGGAGGCGTTCTCGGACTTCCTGATCTCGACTCGCGGAGTGCCGACCGATCGGGTGCAGCTCATCGAGGAGAACGCGAACGCGACCAAGATCCGCTCGGCCGCGAAGGCGCTCGGCCAAAGCGTCGGGGCGGGCGGGATCGCCTGGGTGTACTTCGCGGGCCACGGCGGCGCCTCGCTCGACGGAGGCGGGCGGATGCTCCTGGGGGACGACGTGAGCCAGGACCCGGTCAGCTTTGACTCCAGCGGTGTGCTGGTCGCGGAGATCGAGCAGCTCGCAGGCGCGGGCGGCGGGCGCGTCGTCATCCTCGTGGACGCCTGCTACACCGGCACCGGGCGGGACGGGCAGGCGTTCCTGACGGGCCACCGGACCGTGGTGCCCGGCGGCTACACCGCCCTGCGACCGGCAGCCAACGTGGTGTGGACGGCCGCGAGCGCCGGCCAGACCTCGGGGCCGCTCGACGATGCCCAACACGGAGCGTTCACCTACTTTGCGCTCGGAGCGCTGCGGGGTTGGGCGGACGGTGCGATCGACGGCGTGCGCGACGGCAACGTGACGATGGACGAGGCGGGGGTGTACGTGGGGCGCTCGCTCAAGACGGCGCAGATCACGAGCCAGACCCCCGAGATTGTGGGGGCGCGGGACCTGGTGTTGTCGGTGAAGGCGAAGGAGGCTGCGCCGGTGATTGTTGTGAACAGGGCGCCGGTGATCGCGCCGGCGGTGGGCCCAAGGATCGGTGACGCCATCGTGGACGCTGGTACCAACTTCCAGGCCCAACTCGAGGCCGCCAGGCAGGCTGCAGCGGCCGAGGCCGAGAAGCAGTTCATCGCCACAGAAGCGGCGAAGCAGCGGGCCGCCACGTTGGACGCTGCCGAAGCCACGCTGCGAAAGCAGGCGACAGCGGATTGGGCGTCTGCCAGGTCGCTGGTGGATGGGGGCGGGGCCGGGGCGAAAGCGGCGGCGGATGCGTTCATCGCGGCGTATGGCTCGGCGAAGGTGCGGGTGGACAGCGACGAGCGGGCCGTGGAGATCGCGGAGGTGGCGACAGCGCGGAGCGTGTCGGCGAGCGCCGCGGCGCAGGTGCAGGCACAGGCGAACCCCCGGGTGGCGGCGCTGGCGTTGGCCGCACCGGCTCCGGTGAGCGCGGCGGTGAGCCCCTCGACGAGCGGCGCACCCGACTTTGCCAGCCCGACGTTGGGCACCATGAAGTGGATCCCGGCGGGGACGTTCACCATGGGGTCACCGTTCATGGAGGATGCGAAGGAGCATCAGGTGACGTTGACGAACGGCTACTGGTTGATGGAGCACGAGGTGACGCAGGAGGAGTATCGGGCGGTGATGCGGAAGAACCCGTCCAGGTTCAAGGAATGCGGCGAGAATTGCCCTGTCGAGCGAGTGTCCTGGGATGACGCGGTGGCGTTTGCGAAGGCGGCGTCTTCGCGGGACGGGGTGACATACCGGTTGCCGACGGAGGCGGAATGGGAGCGGGCTGCGCGGGGGGAGCAGTCAGCGCTCTACGCGGGGTCGGACGAGCTTGGCGCGGTGGCCTGGAACTGGGAGAACAGCGGCTCGACGACGCACGCGGTGTGTGGGTTGCAGCGGAACGGCTACGGCCTATGTGACATGCTCGGGAACGTCAGGGAGTGGGTGTCGGATTGGTCGGGGGAGTACTCTGGGGCGGTGACGGACCCTGTCGGCGATTCATCGGGCACAAACCGGGTCGATCGGGGTGGCGACTGGTACCCGGGCGCGGTCCAGCCATCGGTTGACTGGCGCTACTATGACGAACCCGACCACGCGGACAACTGCATCGGCTTCCGACTCGCGCGACCCAGCCCTTGATCCCGGCGAGGCCTACGGCCGGATCACGGTGACGTTGGACCGGGCGGCCCGGTTCGATGGCCGAGCGGGTGCGGCGAGCAGGTCCAGATCCGAGCAGATCGAACCAGAAGCCGTCGGGTAGGACCTTCACGCGCGGGCAACCGTCCTGTCGGGGTCCCTGCTGGCGACCCCCGCCAGGGCCCGGATCAGGCGTCCCCGAACGCTCTCGTCGGGGCGAGCGGCTGCCGCCCAGCTCTGGATCAGGTCAAATGCCAGGTTCGCACGTGCGATCGATCGCCACGTCCTGGGCGAAGTACAATCGTTCTGCCTGGGCGCGGGCTCGCCCTCCGAGAACGGTTGCGTTTTGAAACCGTTCGGCCGGGGCGCGGGCTCGCCCCACGAGAACGGTTGCGTCAGCGCCCCGCCCCGATTCACGGCCGGTTCACGGTGACGTCGGGCCGGGCGGCCCGCGACGATAGGCCGCCCGCTCTCGCTGGCCTGGTCACGCGCCCGCAGCGTCGATCACCCACCCACGTCCAACGCGCAATCTGTTATGCTCGACGCTCTTCTGGCCGGTCTGTGAATTCCCCGCGTCTCCTGCTCGCTCTGGCCCTGCTCGCGCCGTCGGCGCTCGCGGCCGAGCCGCTCCCATCGATCGACACGGCGGTCAAGACCAGCAGCATGGCGCCGCTCGATGCTGCCGTGGTGATCGGGGTCGAGGACTACTGGAAGCTGCCGCGTGTGCCATACGCGCTGGCGGACGCCGAGGCCTTCTACACCTGGGCGGTCTACACCCGCGGCGTGCCGATCCAACGCATCGAGCGACTGGACAACAACCCGAGCGCGGCCGACATCGTCGCGGCGGTCAAGCGGGCGGGTGCTGCGACCGCCGCGGGCGGCACCATCTGGCTCTACTTCTCAGGGCACGGCATGGCCGCGCGGGACGGTCGACGCATGGTGCTCGGCGGCAGCGCGTCCGGGGCCGACCGCGAGGCGCTGGAGCAGGGAGGCGCGGTGCTCGACGATCTCGAGCTTGCTGCCACGGCGCACGGCGCGCGGGTCGTCGCGATCATCGACGCCTGCTACACGGGTGAGGCGGTCCGACTTGGGGATCGCACGGCCGTGCCGCCCTATTCACTGCCCCACCGCGATGTCGTGGAGTGGCTGGCGGCAGGGGCAGACGAGACCTCGGGCCCCCTGGAGGCCGCTGGGCATGGTGCGTTCACCTACTTCGCGATCGGGGCATTGCGCGGTTGGGCGGACGGGCAGTTGGCGGCCGCCGATGGCAAGGTGCTCGGCGACGAGGCGCAGCTCTACGTGGAGGCGGGGCTCAAGGCCGCGCGGGTCACGGGCCAGCGCCCGGAGATGCATGGGGACGGGTGGACGAACCTCGTCTTGTCGACGGGCGCCAGGGACGCCGGACCCGTGCTGACAGCGATCGGGGGTGGGGCGGTCGCTGCGCCGGTCGTGTTGCCGAAGACCGGTGACGCCGTCGTGGATGTCGGGAGCGGCTTCCAATCCCAACTTGCGGCGGCGAAACAGGCGGCAGCGGCCGAAGCGGAGAAGCAGTTCCTCGCCACGGAAGCGGCCAGGCAACGGACGGCCAAGTTGGACGCTGCCGAGGCCACGCTCAGAGCACAGGCGACGGCGGACTGGACGTCTGCCAGGTCGCTGGTGGATGGGGGCGGGGCGGGGGCGAAGGCCGCGGCCGACGCATTCATCGCGGCGTATGGCTCCGCGAAGGTGCGGCTGGACAGCGAGGAGCGGACGGTGGTGATCGCGGAGGTGGTGACCGCGCAGAAGGTGTCGGCGAGCGCGGCGGCGCAAGTGAAGGCGGCGGCGAACCCGCGGGTGGCTGCGCTGGCGTTGGCGAGCCCGACGGCCGGCGCGGGGTCTGACTTTGCGAGCCCGACGTTGGGGACGATGAAGTGGATCCCGGCGGGGACGTTCACGATGGGGTCAACGAGGGAGACGGACGAGACGCCGCACCCGGTGACCCTCACGAAGGGCTACTGGCTGATGGAGCACGAGGTGACGCAAGGGGAGTACCAGGCGGTGATGGGGAAGAACCCGGCTGGCTTCACGGCGTGCGCAGGGGATTGCCCGATTGGGCGTGTGTCCTGGTATGACGCCGTCGCGTTTGCGAAGGCGGCATCCTCGCGGGACGGAGTGACATACCGCTTGCCGACGGAGGCAGAGTGGGAGTGGGCGGCGAGGGGGGGCCAGTCGCTGACCTATGCTGGGTCCGAGGAGGTGGGCGCGGTGGCCTGGACAAAGGAGAACAGCGGCTCGACGACGCACGCGGTATGTACAAAGCAACGCAACGGCTACGGCCTGTGCGACATGAGCGGAAATGTCTTCGAGTGGGCCTCGGATTGGTATGCGACCTACCCGGGTGCGGTCACGAACCCTGAAGGGCCCGTGTCCGGCTCGCACCGTGTCTATCGGGGCGGAGGCTGGGGCGCCGACGCGGAGTACGCCGCCGTCTCCTTCCGTTACGACGACAGCCCGGGCGCCGCCAACAACAACGTCGGCGTCCGACTTTCCAGGTCCAGCCCTTGATCCGCGCCAATTCCCAGCGGCGTCCCACTGCCCGAGGACGTCCCCGGTCCGGCTTGCGGAGCCGCCCCAAGCACGCCAATCGGCTTCCCACAGCAACCGTTCTGTCAGGGCGCCGGCTCGCCCCACGAGAACGGTTTCAATACGCAACCGTTCGGACAGGGCGCCGGCTCGCCCCACGAGAACGGTTTCAATACGCAACCGTTCGGACAGGGCGCCGGCTCGCCCCACGAGAACGGTTTCAATACGCAACCGTTCGGACAGGGCGCC
>CAIQVJ010000131.1 GCA_903875225.1 uncultured Pseudomonadota bacterium | reverse complement strand
CGTGAAGTCGCAGATACGAGTGTCGAGATCGACTATCGAGTCTCGAAGGTCGAGATTCGCCGATCGAGACTCGACGCTCGAGAGTCGATCTCGGACAACGACGGCCTCGAACCGCTACGTTGAGCAGCGATCCTGTTTAGTACTGGGTCACACTGAAGACGATCGATTGGGCTCAGGCCCGATCGGCCCGAAGGGCCGCCAGGAGGGGCGCGACAGCGACCCGACCCAGCCAGCAAAAGGAGGCAGGGACACGCTCTGGCCTGGACCCGTTCAACAGACCAATATCGCTGTGACGAGCGGGTTGAGCGGCCGCCGGCGTGGCGGCCTCAGTCGGCAGCGCACCACTGTTCGACACGCACCGCCAGATGTCCGAGTCCCTCCCGGCGCAGCTCAGCGGCCAGGTTGCGTCCGACGCGTCGAGCCGGATCGCGCCCGCAAAAGCTGTCGATGATGGACATGTCGCCTCCATGGTACAGCCTGAGGTTGATCCGTGCCACGATGCTCGCATCGCCCTCGCAGTTGGCGTGCAGGATGTGCTCGCATGCCGCCTTGACGGCATCCCACTCGCCGGCCGCACGCGCCACCCGTATCGCTGCGAGGGCATCCTCTGCCGTGTCCCAGGCCGCCAGCCCGCCCGAGGGGCGCGCGCGTCCCCGGTAGGCTTCCTTGAGCGCGCTGTCCAGCGCGTGCGCGATCTGTCTGGCGTCCTCGGCTCCCTCTGTGCCGAGGGCGAGGATCTCGAGCGACTCTTCGGGGGCCTGCCTGACTGCGGCGACGCCGTGGTACGTCTTTCCCGACCCGGCGACGTCAGATTCCGTCGAGCCCAGGTACGAGGTCGCGGAGAACCACCAGACCTGATCGAGTGGAATCGTCTGCGCGGCTCGGAGCGCGGGGAGGTACCGGATGTGCAATCCCTCGGCGTCCAGCACGATCTCGGTCTTGACCCAGAGGTGCCCGGCCGCCGCGTACGCGAACACTGCCGGGGGCAGCGCGAACAACGCCGAGAGCCCGACGGTCAGCGAATCCGGTTGGTGGATCGCGCCGGACACGAAGATCCCGTCCAGAACGAGGCAGAGCAGGCTCATGCCGAGGCTGACGAAACCTGCAGCGGGGCTGGGGTCGGCGCGCACCAGCCGGGCGAATGCGGGCACCGCGGTTCGGTCTGTCATCACCTCCCGCGTCTCCTGGGCCCGCGCGTATCCGAACACAGGAGACTCCGCTCCGCGATCACGGTTCCGCCCCCCGACTGTCCACTACGCGGGTTGGGCGGCTGCAGGCGTCGCGGCCGGCCGGGTCGCCAGCCAGGTGTCGTAGGCGAAACCCGCGTTCATCACGAAGACGGAGCCGAACATGCACCAGTAGTAGGTGGGTGCGGCGGTCTGGATGCTGGTCTCCACGTACGTGAGTCCGATTACCCCGAAGAGCCAGCAGAGGGACTGCATCCTGCGTTGCCCCAGCAACAGCCAACCTGCGCCGGGAAAGAAGAAGTTGAGGGCGATGGCGATCCAGATGCGCATGGTGGGGTCCTTCGGCGTGGGTGGCGGTGCAGTCCGTAGCGACGCTGCAGACTGCAGGACCGGGCTACCAGAGGCGAAAGAGGGCGTCAAACGTCGGATGACGGACCCCGGACGCGCGGGTACGCGCGCCCGGGGCCCCGCGGGTTCGAGGAGCGGCAGGCGGTCGCAGCTTTGCGCGCGCGCCGGCTTGCGCGCCGCTGCTCGCTCCGCGTTCGTGCGCGGGTACGCGCGCCCGGGGCCCCGCGGGTTCGAGGAGCGGCAGGCGGTCGCAGCTTTGCGCGCTCCCCCGCTCGTGATCAGTACGCGAGGTCGATCAGTTTCCAGGTCCCTGTCGCGTCCTGGGCGATCACCGCCCGCCGCGTGCCGTGCGCGGTCGTGTAGGGGATCGTCACCATCCGCCCGGTGTACGTCGCGAGCGCTGCGTCGTTGCGCTGGAGCGCATCGGGGTACGCGAGCAGCCCGGCGCTGCGGGCCGAATCGAGGGCCGCCTGTGGGGTCTTGAACTCGGCCGCCGCGCTGAAGGAGGGGGAATGCTCGGTCGGGCGTCCTGCCTGCACCGGGTTGAGCGGCACGTAGGATGGGAAGACCCGGGCCAGCCACGCCACCGTCTCCGCGCGGTCCGCAGGCCCGGGACAGTCGCTCAGGGCGTCCCGGGTGAGCGAGTCCCTCTGGTCCGGGGCTGCCATCGCCAGCGCGCCCACAGCGGAGAGGGAGCACAGCAGCGGCGCGTCGACGTGGGCCATGTCGCACGAGGCGTCCGTCGGGGTGAGGCACGCCAGGGCGGACGTAGCGGCGGCGACGGCCTCTGTCGTGTCGAGGTCCGTCGGGGCAGGGGACGCAAGGGCACAAGCCAGGAACAGGAGCATCGTTCTCCGAGAGTTGGCCCGCACGCTATCATAGCGCAGGGCGTCATCAGTGACCCTCCGTCACGCCCCCCCGATCACATACACCCGCATCGTGTTGGTCGCGCCCTTCATCGGCGTGTTCCCGGCGAGCACCACGACCTCCTGGCCCCGCTCCACGAGCCCCGCCTCCAGCAGGATCTGCTCGCCCAGGGCGATCAGCTCGTCCGTGCTCTCGACCGTCGGCGCGAGCACGGGGGTGACCCCCCACGCCAGCGCGAGCCGGTCGAAGGTGGTCTGGTTGGGCGTGAGCGCGAACACCGGCCCGGGCGGACGGGACTTGCTCGCGTGGAGCGCGGTGGAGCCGCTCCACGTGAACACGACGAGGGGGCGGGAGATCTCGCGCACGGCGTAGCACGCAGCGCGCACCACGGTCTGCGCCGGGCCCGCGAGCACCGAGAGGTCGTCGACGGCGCCGCGCATCCAGCGACTGGATTCGACCTCCCGGGCGATGCGGTCCATCGTCTCGACCGCGCGGATCGGCCAGCGCCCCGAGGCGGTCTCCCCGGAGAGCATGATGGCGTCGGTGCCATCGAGGATCGCGTTGGCGACGTCTGTGGTCTCGGCGCGGGTCGGGTTCGGGTTGCGCTCCATCGAGTCGAGCATCTGCGTGGCGGTGATCACCAGCACGCCGGCCCGGTTTGCAGCGGCGATGAGGTCTTTCTGCAGCACGGGCACGCGCTCCAGGTTCACCTCCACCCCCAGATCGCCTCGAGCGACCATGATGCCCTCCACCAGCGGCAGGATCTCCGAGATGTTCGCCACTGCCTGCGGCTTCTCGATCTTCGCGATGATCGGCAGGTCGCGCGCACCCAGACGCTGCAGGTGCTCCCGAAGCTCCATGACGTCGCGGCCCTCGCGTACGAACGACAACGCGACGAAGTCGACGCCGGCCTGCACACCCACCTCCAGATCGGCGATGTCCTTCTCGGTCAGGCAGGGAGCGCTGACCGCGACGCCGGGCAGGTTGATGCCCTTGTGGCTCCCGAGATCGCCGCCCTCCGAGATGCGGATGTCCACCTCCGGGGGCTCCATGTCGCGCCGCACTGCCACGACCGCGCCACCGAGCGCCCCGTCGGCGAACAGCACGACGTCGCCGGCCCGCACGTCGCCGGCCATGCCTACATAGGTGGTGCCGATCCGCCAGTTCGAGCGCTCGGGGCCGGGCCCTACGGCGACGCAGTGCTCGTCCATCGCAATGGTCAGGATCTCGCCGTTCGCGAGGGGGATCGGCTGGTCGAGGTCGCCCGTGCGGATCTTCGGGCCCTGGAGATCGAGCAGGATGCCCACCGGGATTCCCTTCTGCGTGGACTCGCGTCGCGTGCGCGCCACCATCTCGCGGATGGAGTCGGCGCTGGAGTGGGAGCAGTTGATGCGGACGACGTTCACGCCAGCATCGAGGAGGGCGCTCAGCATCTCGGGGGAGCGGGTGGCAGGGCCGAGGGTGGCGACGATCTTGGTGCGGCGAATCATGCGGCGCGTGTATTCCGCGCCGGGTAGGAGAGCCCCATGCCCGTTGGCTCGTCCCCGTTTCCGGGCCTCGATCTCCGCCTGGTGGTGGAAGGTGCGCTCGGCGCGGAGGGAACCCTGCTCACCGCGGGGGAGTGCGTGGTGCTGCAGCGGATCCTCGGGCTCTCCGAGGGGGCCTTGGAGCTGTACGCGCGGCTGAGCCTCCGCCAGCCGCGGCCCTTTCGCGTGTCCGAGCTTGCCTACGCTGGCGACGTGGATGCCCAGGTAGAGGAGCTCCGCTCTGCCGGACTCTGTCATCGGAATGTCCCGGATGACCTCTGTCTGCCTGCATTTTCGGCCGAGGAGCTCCGCGTTGCCTGCCGGGCGCTGGGGCTCGACGCGCGCGGTTCGCGGCCCGCCCTGGAAGCCCGGCTGCTGGGGCAGCGCTGGGTGCGTGAGCCGGTGATCCTGATCGGACACGCAGCGCTCCTCCGCCGTGTCGAGGTGCTCTTCTTCCAGACCCCCCATCTCTCTCGCCAGGACCTCGTGCTCGACCGCCTCGGCGCGCTGGCGTGGGCGAAGTACACGCCCACAGGGGGACCGGGCCTCTTTGCACGGCGCGGGGCGATGACGTTGTGGGAGCGCGCGCGGCGGCGGGAGTGGAGCCCGGGAGATGTCGAGGGGCTGCTGGCGCGCGGCCCGAGCGGCGCGGGGCTCGACCCCTGGAGGTACGCCGTGGAGGCGAGGATTGCGGAGCTGGCGACGGCCGCGCCGCTGGAGCGCGCCGCGGGCCTGGAGGCGCTGCTCGGGCAGGGCGCACCCGTGCGTGTGCTGCTCTCCCGGGCCTGGGAGCAGGCGGGTGAACCCGCGCGCGCGTTGCAGCGCGTGCTGGAGGGCCGTGGAAAGGACACAGGCGAGGGGCTCGCGTGTGACCGCACCAGCCGGCGTCTCGCCCGAGCGCTCGGGGTGCGACTCGCGCCGATCCAGCCCCTGCGGGAGGCCCGGACCCGCACCATCGAGGTGCCCGGGGGGGCTGTCGCCCGGGCCGGCCCGCGCCCGCTCTGGCCGACGACGGGCGGCGCGCTCGCGCCGATCGAGGCGGCGGTGATCGAATGGCTCGGCGCGCTGGGCCGTCCTGCCCTCCACGCGGAGCAGTCTCCCTGGGTGGGGCTCTACGCGCTGGTGTTCGCGGACCTCTACTTCCTGCCCATCGAGAACATGCTCCCCACCGCGTTCCGAAGCGGACCGGTAGACGTGGGCACGCCCGACTTCTACCGGAGGCGTCGGGAGGCCGTGGATGCTCGTCTCGCGCTGGTATCGAAATTCGGTATGGAAGATTACGTTTCAAAGTACGACGGTTCCCGACTCTCGGGGCTGTCGAGCGTGACCACGTCGGCTTTTCTCGCGAGGCACGCTCCTCCCGCGATGGCGGCGTGCGTACTGGGCAGGCTGGTGCGGGAGGGGTGGGCTGTCGCTGCCGGGCTTCCGGATTTGTTCGTGGCGGCGGGGCCCGGGGCCCGGCTGGACGAGGCATTCGCCGGGCTCGCGGCGCTCCCGGCGAGGCTGTCAGAATCGGCGTTTCTCGTGGAGATCAAGGGTCCCACCGACACGCTCAGGGATGACCAGCGAATCTGGCTCGACGTCCTGGTGGAAAACGGGATTCATGTGGAATTGTGGTCACTTAGCGCCAAATAGCTCAAGTAGTGCAAGTAAGGTAGGTTCAAGGTCATTTCTTTCGCTGTCCAGATCGTTGACACGTCAACGGACCGTGGGTATGCTTCCTTCACGGCGAGGTTGAAACCCCGCCTTCTCGAACAGGTTCACATCGGAAACGCCCCGGAGGTATTCATGCCCATCGCCAACAACCGCAGCCGCGAGCGCGTGGCCCGCAACTTCATGAAAACCTACGGTCGCGCCCGGTTCCGTCGCCTGCTCGAGGCCCTCGCCCAGTCCGAGAGCGGCCAGGTCGTCGCTGACGAGTTCGGCGTCAGCCGGGAGCGGGTTCGGCAGTGGAAGAACACCTTCGGCACGGTGATCACGATGTACCAGGTGCACCCGGACGTCGAGCGCCTGCTGGCCGAGCGTCAAGGCAAGATCGCCCAGGCCGGGTAGGCCGTGACCGAGCGCCCCGTCGTCGAGAGCCTGGCCGCGAACCTCGCGGTCTTCGGAACCGTGCGGATCCGCCCGATGTTCGGCGAGTGGATGGTGTACGTGGATGACGCGCCCGCGGCCATCGTGGGCTGGAGCAAGCTCTACCTGAAGCTGGCCGGGCTCTCCGAGGCCGATGCCGAGGCGCTGTGCGGCAACGTGGAGCAGCCGTACCCGGGAGCGAAGGGCTACGCGCGGGTGGAACCGTCGTGTTTTCAGGACGCGGCCTGGGTGGAGCGCGCGCGCCACGCGCGTTCGGTAGCGCCCGCGCGGAAGCCGAAGCCGGGAAAGCGTCGTTGAGGGCGGCCCCCTGGGGCGCAGCGACGTCCGTTGAGCCACGCACCTCGTTGGAATCGCATACGCTTCGCCCATGATCGACGTCGAGCTCCGGTCCGCCCTTCATGCCCTCGGTATCGACGAGGGTTCTCGCGATGTGCTGGCGCTGCTGCCCCTGGTGTGGGTCGCCTGGGCGGATGGGGTGATCCAGCCCGCCGAGCATGCGCTCATCTCGACGACGGCGCGTGACCGGTTGAGGCTCTCTGCAGACGCCACGCGCGTTCTCGACAACTGGCTCGCGCACCCCCCGAGCGAGGCCTACCTCGACCGCGGTTGCGCGGTGCTCCTGGAGCTCGATCGCCGGGCCGGCGGGCGGGCCGACATGTCCCTGCCGGACCTGTGTCGCGCCGTCGCCGAGGCCGCGGGCAGCTTCTTCGGACGGGTGAACGCGCCCGAGCGAGAGGCGCTGGCGACCGTGGCGGTCGCGCTCGCCGTGGACCCCGGGACCGGCTGGAAGCAGGTCTCCGCCGCGCTGCACTCCCGCCCGGCAGACATGGAGTGGCTCGACGACGAGCACACCAACGCTGGCACCCGGGCCCCCGGCGCCGGCCCGATCGCCGAGGGCGTCCCGGGCCTGGTGATGGGGTCGGACTCCGGCGAGGAGCGGGTGTGCGTGCTCGACACCGGGCCCATCCGGGTTGGGCGCGGGCGCGAGAACACGCTCCACCTCGTGCACGACGGACAGGCATCGCGCGCCCACTGCGAGGTCTTCCGATTCGACGGGCGCACGTTCGTCAAGGACCTCGGCTCGCTCAACGGCACGCTCGTGCACGGCGAGCGGATCGTGGAGCGCGAACTGTTCGGCGGGGAGATGATCCTCGTCGGCGAGACGCTGCTCTGCTGGCGGACGCCGCGGCGTGAGCCCGGGGTCTGAGCCTCGGCTCGACCCGTCAGCCGCCGGAAGCCAGGAACGCCGCTGTCGTGTTGCCCTCGCGGCTCCCGTCTGCCTTCTTCCAGACGTAGTCGTACACCTGGGCCTGATCGATCGTGACCGCCTGGCCCTTCTGCACAGCGCGCGTCTTCGACGGCGGCGTGGCGACGATCCCGCGGAGGATCGAACCCTGCCACTCCTGCACCTCCACCCAGAGGTACTCGCGCGTGCCGTCGGGGTTGGGGAAGGGGACGGAGACGGCGATCCTGTCGCCTGCCGGGAGCCCCGCCGCGAACGCCGTTCGGACGACGCTGTCGAGGCGGGAGCGCGCGGCCGACTGCGCTTCGGCGAGGGTTGCCGGCGCCGCGGCAGCAGCAGGTTCCGGCGGTCGGGCTTCGGCGACGGCCTGGGCTGGTTCCGGGGGGCGAGCCTCGGGTGGCGCGGCGTCGGGAGCGGGTCTCGCCGCGCTGATCTCGGCGTCGGTCAGCACCTGCCCCTTGAACGAGATCGCCACCAGCGGGCTCTCGGGGTCGCCGGACTGGACGGGGACCTCCACCAGCGTCGCGGTGCCACGAGCCTCGGGGCCATCGAGCAGGAGCGTGCTGGGGAGATCGTCCCGGTTGTGCAGCGCGAGGGCCACGGCATCGATGACGTACGCGGCGTCGCCCGCGCTTTCGGCGGGCACGTTGTCGAGCACCAGCTCCCGGTCGGCCATGCGCCGCAGGCCGCGGGTGACCAGCCGCAGGTCGGTGGGCGCCGCGTCGTCACCGGGGCTGTCCTCGATGATGAACCAGTCTGTGAGCGGACCGTTGGGCTGCCTGGCCGCCCACGCCGCTTGCCCGTACACGGCCTGCGTGTCGAGGTCCTCCACCCACCCGTTGCCTGCCTTCGCGGCGTTCGCGAACGCGGACTGGGCCGTCTGCAGGGTCTGCAGCGCCTGGTCCCGGGGCGCCACGAACCAGGCGAGCACCACCGACTGGGATGCTGCCAGCTCCTCCGGCCGATCCACGTCCACGCCGTAGGCCGCGAGAAAGTCGGCGTCGGGCGTCTCGAACCCGCTGTCCTTGCCGTACGGGCTGGCCGTGGTGTCTGCGAGGCCCATCAGGCGTCCAGGCGCCGTGGCCGGGTCGTCGAACCCGTCGACCGCCGGGATGGTGGACAGATCGGCCTCCAACCCGTCCAGCACGCTGTCGTCGCAGGTCGGGTTGCAGTACAGGGCGAGGGCGAACCGCGCGTCTACCGGGGCGGATGTTCCGCCGGCCGCGGACGCGCGAGGGAGCAGGAGCAGCAGTGCGGGGAGCATACGAGGATGGACGCGCAAGGGAGACGAATATTCGCTGCGACGATCAACAGCTACCCGGTTCCGGTGGTATCAGCAGACTGCCCGGCCCGAGGGGCGCTCTGTTCGTAGGATCCGGTGCCCAGTGGCGTTCCACTGCTGCGGGGCGCCTGTGCCGGGGGGAGCGAGCCACCCCCAGACTTGCATGATAGGCCGCGCGCCATCGGAGTTTTCGTGTCGGACCCCCTCACCACGCCGTTCCAGTCCCTCGAATCCCCTGCCGCCCTCGAGGCCGCGGTGCTCGACTTCTGGAAGTCTGCAGACATCTTCCAGAAGTCGCTGCGTCGTCCCGCGCCGAACGGCGACTTCGTCTTCTACGAGGGCCCCCCCACCGCCAACGGCATGCCCCACAACGGCCACGTGCTCACCCGGGTGATCAAGGACCTTTTCCCGCGCTACCGCACCATGCGAGGCTACCGCGTCGACCGGCGCGCAGGCTGGGACACGCACGGCCTCCCCGTGGAGGTGGAGGTGGAGAAGGAGCTCGGCATCCACGGCAAGGCCGCGATCGAGGCCTTCGGGCTCGAGCCCTTCGCCCGCAAGTGCATCGACAGCGTGTTCACCTACACGCGCGAATGGGAGGAGCTCACCGAGCGGGTCGGGTTCTGGGTGAACACCGACACGGCGTACGTGACCTACCATCGCACCTACGTGGAGAGCGTGTGGTGGGCGCTCTCGGAGCTGTTCAAGAAGGGCCTCCTCTACAAGGACTACAAGGTGGTGTGGTGGTGGGCCCAGGGTGGTACCGCGCTCTCGTCGGGCGAGGTGGGCGAGGGGTACCAGACCGTGGACGACCCCTCCGTGACCGTGCGGTTCCAGGTGGCGGCGGCAGCGGAGGGAACGCCGTTCCCGAGCGGGATCACCCAGGCCGTCGCGCGCGGTGAGGTCCATTTCCTCGCCTGGACGACCACCCCGTGGACCCTGCCCTCGAACATCGCGCTCGCGGTGAACGCGAAGGCGACCTACGCATTCACCCGGCTGGAGAGCGGCGAGATCGTCGTGACCGCCGCCGAGCTCGCGCCCGAAGGCGAGACGCTGTGGACCTGCCCGGGGCGTGACCTCGCCGGTGCAAGCTACGTCCCGCTGTTCCAGTTCCACGAGGCCATCCCCGATCAGCTCGCGCAGCTGCAGAGCGGGCGCCACTACGTCGTCGTGACCGGCGAACACGTCGAGGTGAGCCAGACCGGCATCGTGCACACCGCTCCGGCGTTCGGCGAGGACGACTTCGTCGTGCGACGCACAGAAGGCCTGGGCTTCCTGCAGCTGGTGGGCCCCGATGGATGCTTCCTGCCCGGCTGCGGCCCGTACTCCGGCAGGTTCTGCAAGGAGGCCGACAAGGACATCGCCCGCGAGCTCAAGGAGCGCGGTCTTTTGTACAAGCAGGAGGTTGTCCGCCACGACTACCCGTTCTGTCCCCGCGCGCCGTCGGACCCGCTGATCCAGTACGCGCGCCCGGCGTGGTTCATCCGCACCCGCCAGAACAAGGAGCAGGCCCTCGCGAACAACGCGCAGGTGAACTGGCTGCCGGAGACGATCCGCGATGGCCGGTTCGGCGACTTCCTGCGCAACAACGTGGACTGGGCGCTCTCGCGGGAGCGGTTCTGGGGCACGCCGCTCAACATCTGGGTGTGCGACGTGTGTGGCGCGATGGAGGCTCCGGCTTCGACCGAGGAGATCCGGGCGCGCGGCTCCAGGGACTTCGACGCGATGGATCGGGAGGGGGTCTCCCGCGATCTGCAGGTCCACAAGCCGTGGATCGACGGCGTGACGTTCGCGTGCCCCACGTGTGCGGCCGGCGGGACCTCGTCGACGATGCACCGCGTGACCGAGGTGATCGACTGCTGGTTCGACTCCGGGTGCATGCCGTTCGCGCAGGTGGGCTTCCCCCACCAGGGGAAGGAGGAATTTGCACGCTCCTACCCAGCGGACTTCATCAGCGAGGCGGTTGACCAGACGCGCGGTTGGTTCTACTCGCTGCTGATGATCTCCACGCTCTTGTTCGACAAGCCGACCTGCGAAAAGTACGGTCTCGACAGGGTTCCTGCGAGCGGCTTTCCGCGCCCGTTCCGCAATTGCATCGTGCTCGGGCACGTGTGCGATGCCGAGGGCAAGAAGGAGTCGAAGCGCCACGGGAACTACACGTCTCCGGACGTCGTGCTCAAGGGACAGACCCGGCTGCGCATCGTCGAAGACCCGAGCCTGAAGCCCGGACAGCTCGCGTTGAAGGCTGCGCAGGTGAAGTCCCTGGGCCTCGACCCGAAGGAGCGGCTGACCGCACCGGACGGCGTGGCCTTCGAGGTGGTCGCCCGCGCTGTGAGGGGGAAGGACACGGCCCACCTGCACCCGGACGACGCCGCCCGGTACCCGGGGGCGCTCACCACCGGAGTCGTGCTCACCACGCCGTTCCCGGCGCCGGGCGCCGACGCCTTCCGATGGTTGTTCTACAGCCAGAACCCGCCCTGGACCAACACGCGGCTCTCGCTCAAGGCCATCCTCGAGGGCCAGCGCGAGTTCCTGTTCCGGCTCAAGAACGTGCACCAGTTCTACCTGCTGAACCGCCCGCTGCCCGGCGGCGGCGTGCACACGCCCGCCCGCCCCGCCGGGGCCCATCCGCTGGACCGGTGGGTGCTTCACGCGCTGGACCAGCTTGTGCGCGACTGCACCCAGGATCTCGACGCCTACAAGATCTTCGAGCCGGCGCGGGCGATCAACGCCTTTGTCGACGGGCTTTCCAACTGGTGGTTGCGCCGCAGCCGCGACCGCTTCGACGACGCCGGGACAGACGGCGTCGAGGCACGGAACACGCTGCAGCACGTGCTCCTGACGCTTTCGCAGCTCATCGCGCCCTTCGTGCCCTTCCAGGCCGAGGCGATGTACCAGAGCTTGAAGATCGCCGCGGGCGCCCCCGCGGGCTGGTCCGAGAGCGTGCACCTGTGCGACTGGCCCTCGGCCGACAACGCACGGGTCGCCCTCGACCTGGCCGGGGACATGGACCTCATCCGCGAGCTTGCGAACCTCGGGCGAGCCGCGCGCGAGGGCGTAGGCGTGCGGGTCCGGCAGCCGTTGGCAGCCGCAGAGGTCGTGCTCGCCGATCCGAGGCGCGCCGCCCGGCTCGAGCCGCTGCTCGGGCTGCTCCGCGACGAGCTCAACGTGCGCGCGATCCACTTCTCCACGGATGCCGGCAAGTTCGTGACGTTCACGGTCAAGCCCGACTTCAAGGCGCTCGGCGCGCGGCTCGGCAAGGACATGAAGGCGGTGGCTGCGGCGATCACGCAGCTGGACGGCTCGCAATTGCGTGCTGCGCTCGCGGCGGGGGGGACGACCGTGGCCGGGCATGCGCTGACGGACAGTGACGTGCGCGTGGAGGTGGCCCCGCGCCCGGGGTTCCAGGCTGCAGGGTCGACCGCCGCGGTGGTGGCCCTCACCTGCGCGCTGGACGAGGATCTGCTGGAGGAGGGCCTCCTGCGCGAGGTGCAGAGCCACGTCCAGGCCGCTCGCAAGGCGCTCGGCTGTGGGTACGGCGAGACGGTCGACATCGCGGTTGCGGGTGCGGAGCGCGTCTCGCGGATGCTCCTGCGGTTCGGGGACACCCTGCAGGCCGAGACGCGGAGCGTGCTCGTACACGGCCAGGGCGTCGAGTCCGAGGCGTTCACCGTCGACGGCGTCGACGTGACACTGGCGGTGCATCGTCGTGCCTGAGAACGCCTCACCCTCCGCGCTCCCGTCGGAGGTGCTCGACCTCCTGTCGCTCGGCGGGAGCGTGCGCCTCTCGTTCGGGGAAGGTGTGGACGCGCGCGTGCTGGACGTTGCCGTCGCCCCGCTCCCCGAGGGGTTGTTCCTGCTCGTGCAGGTCGACAGCATCGCGATCGCGGCGCTGGAGAAGGACCCACGGTGCGTAGTGATGGCGGAGGGGGCGGATTCGGGCGGGTGGCGGGTGGTGACCCGCGGGCGGGGAGTGCCGGGCCGCCTCGTGGTCGGCGAGCCGCTCCGGGTGCAGATGGCCTACTGGCTGCCCGATGGGAAGGTCCCCGCCGACTTCGTCGCGGTGCACTTCCGGCCGGAGCACCTGGAGTACGTGCGCGGCGAGCAGAAGTACTACGGGACCGTTCCCAACGCCGTGTTCCCCGAACCCCTGGCCGCCTGGTGGTCGCTCGCGGTGGACCGGCAGTGGCCCTGGATCGGGGCGATGGTGGTCGTGAACTTCTTCGCCGGCATCCTGCTGGAGGAGAACACCACCGCCCGCCTGGTGCTGGTTTCGGCCACGATGTTGCCCGCGTTCGTGCTGCTCAGCGGGGTGGTGCTGTGGAACCACGGCGTGGTGGCCATGCGCTGGCGGGAGGGCTCGGAGCCCGAATCGGCGGCATGGGCCGTGCTCAAGGGGTGGGTCGGAGCAGCCGAGCTGCGCTCGATGGGCCCCTGGATCGTGGGAGTGGGCCTCCTGATGCTGCCCATCCTCGCGTTCGTGCACGCGCACCTGGTGCCCCTTGCCCTGTTCTCCTCCGGCTTCGGCTTGCTCGGGCCGTTCTACGTTGTCCGCCATATGTTCCGCCATTCGGATGACCCGCAACGGGCAACGGACCGGGCCGAGGCAAAGGACGCCGCTGGAGGGCGTACACGATGATGGTCTCTCTTCGCGGAAGCAGCCCCTCGACCATGGCGTTGGGTGTGTTGCTCCTCTCCCGTGCCCGCTCGTTCGGGCAGCGGATCCAGGTCGAGATCGTGGGCGATCCCGAGGAGATCGGGATCGTCACCGGTCCCGCGCTCGTGCACAGCGCGCCCGTCGCCAGTTGCGGGGTGGGTCGGGAGCTCGGGCACGGGGCGCTGGTCGTGGTGCCCGGTCCAGCCGAGGAGCAGCTCGCCGTCTCGCTCTCTGCGGACGGGGTCGGCCCGTGGTTCACTGTGGACCGGACGGGGGAGGGCGTTCACCCCGCCACGCGCGCCTGGATCGCGCTGCGCCGGGACAAGCGGCCCGAGGCGAGACACCATGCGGCGTTGCTGGCGGACGCGCTGGAGGCCGTCGGCTGCGCGGCAGAGACCCCCGTGTTCGACCTGCTGTTCGGCGCGCCGGTGAACCCCCTGGATCGCATCTCGCTCGCGCTGCGCGCCGGTCGGGCCCTCTCGGGGGCGCGGGGGCTGCCCATCCAGGAGTTCCTGGTGCGTGATCTCGACGACGACACCACGGTGGACGCGATCGGTACGCTGGAACGCTTCTCGCCCTCCTTCCAGCGCCACGCCGCGGCGTTCATCCCGTTCGTGGGCGCGAACGCCGAGACCGTTCCGCTGCTGGATGCCCTGGCCGAGCTGCTGGTGCACCTCTCCCACCTGCCGCGCGCGAGCATCCTGCCCCCGCTGAGCCCCGCTGCAGACGCTGTCGCCGTGGGGCTGGGCCGGGCGCTGGGGGCGGTCTCGAGCACCACTTCGGGGGACCAGGCGCAGGTGAGCCTGCTGCACACCTACCGGTTCCTCGGTGGCAAGTTCACGCGGTCGGCCACCCACGCGATCGAGCTGCGGAGCGATCCGCCGCCCGCTGACAGGCTGGCCCGCTGGCAGTGGTTCTGCACCCACGTGTCGGACGCCGCAAGCCGGCTCGACAGCACGTGGCGCGAGCTCTACGACCCCGCAAGCTGATGGAGACGCGCATGAGGCGAGCGGTCTACGCTGGTAGTTTTGATCCGATCACCCTCGGCCACCTCGACGTGATCCGGCGGGGCGCGCGGCTGTTCGACGAGGTGATCGTCGCCGTGGGGGACAACCCCCGCAAGTCGCGAACGCTCGATCTCGCGACCCGGCTCGCGGTCCTCTCGGAGGTGTGCGCACCGATCCCGAACGTCCGGATCGACAAGTTCGATGGATTGCTGGTCCACTATTGTCAGAGAGTGGGCGCAGGGGCGATCCTTCGCGGGCTGCGGGCGGTCACCGACTTCGAGTTCGAGTTCCAGACCGGACTGGCGAACATGGACATGGCGCCCGAGATCGAGACCGTCTTCCTGCTCACCGAGCCGCGCCACATCTTCGTCTCGAGCTCGCTCATCAAGGAGATCGCGGCGAATGGGGGGCAGGCCGCGCGTTATCTTCCGGAAGCCTCGTGGCGGGCATTGGCGCACGCGATGTCGCTCACGACGGCACCCCCCCCCCAGGAGTAGCACGAATGCTGACCATCGTTCTCACCGGCGTGAGGGCCCAGTACAACCGGGCTGGCTTCCTCGCGATCGTCCTCGACTACGTCACGCAGGACATCACCGCGGCCAACCAGTACGTGGACGCGGTCATCGCCGGGAACTCGCGGACCATGAGCGTGCCCTCTGGCGGCCTCGGTGTGATCGCGACCGAGCTGGATGCAGTGGGGGTGAAGGTCGTGGGCAAGGTGGCCTGCACCTCGGTCCAGGCCGCGCCGGCCTATGACCGCGGGCTGTTCATCGGGACGATCCGGGAGCACTTCAACGCCGACCCGGCCATCGCCGCGGCGTTCGCAGACGATGTGCAGGCGCAGAAGCAGCGCACCATGAACGGTCCTCCTGCCGTGATCGCGACCGAGCTGGACGCCGCTGGCGTGAAGTGGCACTACGCCTCGATGTAGGTGTCCGCACAGCCAGCCGGGATCGTGCCCGTCGTCGTGGCCCGTCGGCCAGGGCGGCGGGTCCGTCACAAGGCGCTCCGAGGCTACCATTCTCGCGCGGTGTCGCCACACTGCAGCCGGGGTCGGGTGCGCGGACGTTTCGCCCGGGGAGATTCTTCCCCCTTGAAAATCCGCCAACGCGCCATACTACCATCACAGTGGAGGTCTAGATGTGTGGCATCGTAGGGTACGTCGGCGGCCGCAAGGCGGCGCAGCTTCTCCTCGACGGCCTTCGGCGCCTCGAGTACCGCGGGTACGACTCGGCCGGGCTGGCGATGGTCGCACCGGGCGCGTCGGACGGCTTCGGCCTCGAGGTGATCCGCCGCGTCGGGCACGTCGCGGCCCTGATGGAGGCCGTGCCTGCGTCGCAGGCGGGCAGCACGGGCATCGGGCACACCCGTTGGGCCACCCACGGCGGGGTCACGGAGGCGAACGCCCACCCCCACGTGGACGGCACTGAGCGCATCGCCGTGATCCACAACGGGATCATCGAGAACTTCGCGGCGTTGCGTGACCACCTCCAGGAGGAGGGCGTGGTGTTCCGCTCAGAGACGGACAGCGAGGTGCTGCCGCACCTGATCCGGAAGTTCTACAAGGGGGACCCGCTCGAGGCCGCGCGCTCCGCGCTCGCGCTCGTCCACGGCACCTGGGGCATCGCGGTGGTGTTCGCCGACCACCCGGGCGTGATGATCGCCGCCCGAAACGGCTCGCCGCTGGTCGTCGGAAAGGGAGACGGCGAGACCTTCCTCGCCTCCGACCCGCACGCCATCGCCAACTACACGCGGCAGGTCGTGTACCTCGAAGACCGCGAGATCGTGAAGATCACGCGCGAGGGCTGGGAGATCAGCCGGCTCGACGGTCGGCCGGTGTCGCACGTCCTGCACGAGCTCGGCATCGAGCTCGGCTCGTCGGAGAAAGGCCTCTTTCCGCACTACATGCTCAAGGAGATCCACGAGCAGCCGGAGAGCCTCTCCCGGTGCCTGCTCGGTCGCGTCGTGCCCGAGACGGGCGGCGCCAAGCTCGGCGGGTTCGACCTCAGCCCCCGCGACATCGTCGGGATCCGCAGGGTGGGCATCCTCGGGTGTGGAACCAGCTACCATGCGGGCCAGGTGGGCGCCGTGGCGATGGAGCAGCTCGCCCGGCTGCCGGCGTTCGCGGAGATCGCCAGCGAGTTCCGGTACCGGAACCCGGTGATCCAGGCCGACGACCTGTTCCTCGCCGTGAGCCAGTCCGGTGAGACGGCCGACACCATGGGTGCGGTGCAGGAGGCCCAGACGAAGGGTGGTCGGGTGATGGGGGTGGTCAACGTGGTCGGCTCCTCGATCGCGCGGACCTGCGGGCGCGGCGTGTACGTGCACTCGGGGCCGGAGATCGCGGTCGCGAGCACCAAGGCGTTCACCTCCCAGGTGGCCGCCCTGCTGGTGGCCGCCCTGATGTTCGGGCGCACCCGGGTGCTGGGGCCCGGAGAGGGGCGGGCGTTCGGGGATGACCTGCTCGCTGTGCCCGAGCGCATGGCCGGCTGGTTGGACACCTACGGAATGGCACACCACGGGCCGATCATCGACGCCGTCGAGCTGCTCACGAAGGCGCGGTTCGTCTTTTTCCTCGGGCGGGGCGTGAGCGCTGCCGTGGCGATGGAGGGCGCGCTCAAGCTCAAGGAGGTCGCCTACATCCCCTGCATGTCGTACCCGGCGGCAGAGATGAAGCACGGCCCGATCGCCCTGATCGACGCGAACACCCCCGTCGTCGCGATCGTGCCGAACGACCTGATGCGCGACAAGACGTTGTCCAACGTCCAGGAGGTCCGGGCCCGCGGCGCCCGCGTCATCCTCATCCACACCGAGGGCGACCACGAGGCCGCCCGGCTCGCCGAGGTCTCGATCCCGGTGCCGAAGGCCTCGGCGTTGATCACCCCGCTGCTCACCGTGCTGCCGCTGCAGCTCTTCGCATACCGCGCGGGGCTCGCGCTCGGCCGCGACATCGACCGGCCTCGCAACCTCGCGAAGTCTGTGACGGTCGAGTAGCTGGTGGATCCCAGGCGCTTCGACGTCCACCGCCCGCACCCCTGGCACGGCGTGCCCGTGGGGCCCCAGGCCGAGGCAGGGGCCGTGCCCGACATCCTCTACGCCTACGTGGAGATCACCCCCTTTTCCACCATCAAGTACGAAGTGGACAAGGTGACCGGCTACCTGAAGGTCGACCGCCCGCAGCGCTCGAACTCGCTGCCTCCGTACGCCTATGGCTTCGTCCCGCGTACGTGGTGCAAGGGGCGCGTGGCCGGTATCGCCGGTCGGGACGTCGGGGGGGTGTCGAGGGGTGACGGCGACCCGCTCGACATCTGCGTCGTGAGCGAACGGGCGATCGATCGCTCCGACATCCTGCTCGGGTGCCGCGCCGTCGGTGGCCTCTTGATGGTCGACAACGGCGAGGCCGACGACAAGATCATCGCTGTGCTGGACCGGGATCCGATCTGGGGCGATGTGCGGGAGCTCTCGGAGCTGCCCAACGCGCTCGTGGACAGGCTGCGGCACTACTTCCTCACCTACAAGTTCGACCCGCGCTCCGGTGTCCAGCCCGTGAGCATCGACGCGATCTACGGAGCCGAGCGCGCCCGCGAGGTCGTCGCCGCTGCGATGGCCGACTACGCCGAGGGTTTTCCCGGATAGGATGGCCCTTGCCCCCGGCGCTGCCACGGGCTAATGCCCGGATCGAGGCGGGCATGATCACGATTCATCTACCGGACGAGGCCGCTACAGAAGCGCTCGGGGCCGCGCTGGCGCGGGTTGTGACGGCGCGGGCAGTGCTGCTGCTCGATGGGCCCCTGGGGGCGGGAAAGACCGGGCTCGCGCGCGGGTTCCTGCGTAGTCGGGGAGAGCTTGGACCGGTGGCGTCGCCCACCTACGCGATCGTGCGGAGCTACCCTGCGCTCGGCATCTCCCACGCGGACGTGTACCGGATCCGCACGGAGGCGGAGCTTGTGGAGACCGGCATCCTCGACGGGGTGGAGACCGGCGTGTGGCTGATCGAGTGGGCGTCGCAGTTTCCCGCAGTGTGGCCCGACGACCGACTCCAGATCACGCTCGCCCCCTACGGCCATGGCCGCAAGGCCACGATCGCGGCCACAGGCCCGCACTCTGCGGCCGCGCTGCGCGGGTTGGGGGCAGCGTGACCGGTGCGATCACCCCCGGGCGTCACGCCCGCTCCCCGGCCCAGGTCGGCACGGTGTTCCTGGGCCTCCTGCTGGTCCTGGGCAACTGCTGGTTCGCGGAGAGGACATGCGGGCCGGTCCCGCCGCTGATGCTCCACGTCTCCGGCGGGGCGACCCCGGGCTGGTACGCCGGCGCCACGGCCGGCGAGGCGCTCCGGAGCGCAGGTGCGGAGGTCGCCTTCCTGGTCGGCGAGCCCCACGATGGGGACGAGGTCAGGGTGTTCGGGGCCTATGGCATCGTGGAGCAGCCCACCACGCCGATCGCCTACCGGGCCACGGGTGCGAAGCTGCACCTGAACACCGCCACCCTGGCCGACCTCGAGGCGCTCCCCCGCGTGGGGCCCACGCTGGCGAAGCGGATCCGCGCAGGGCGCCCGTACCGCAGGGTCGACGACCTCGACGCCGTGCGTGGCATCGGCGCGGCCACGATCGCGGCGCTGCGGCCGTTCGTGCAGCCCTGAGCACGTGATAACGGCGCTGGATGTCGTTCTCCGACCTCCTCGCCCAATGGGTCTCCGGCACGTCGCTCTGGGACGCGGGCGCTGGCGTCGTCGTCGACCTCGCCCTGATCGCCGTCGCCTACGCGTTCATCCCGCCCCGCGAGCGGCACCGGCTGCGGCTCGCCGGCGGGTTGCTGCTGCTTCACGTGGCCGTGCTGATCCCCGCGCCCTTCCTGGGTGACCCGTCGCAGCGGTGGACCAGGCTGGTGGCGCTGTTCCTGTTGCTGGCGAGCCTCTCCCGGGCGGGGTTCCTGCTTGTCGTGGATGGGGTGGTGGAGCGACGTCTGGGCCGCGATGTCCCGCAGATCTTCCGGGATCTGGTCCAGGTCACGCTGTTCATCTTCGCCGGCCTGGTCACGCTGGGGGAGGGGGGCGTGGACCTCTCCTCGCTGCTGGCCACCTCGGCGCTCATCACCGCGGTGATCGGCCTCTCGCTCCAGGAGACGCTCGGCAACACGATCGCCGGGCTCGCCATGCAGGCCCAGCCGCCCTTCGCGGTGGGCGACTGGATCGAGATGGAGGGCGGTCGGATCGGCCAGGTCACCTCCGTGGGCTGGCGGTCGATCACCATCTGGACGAACGACGAGGTGGAGGTGAGCGTTCCGAACGGGATGCTGGCGAAGGGTGCGGTGATCAACTACTCCCGGCCTTCGACGGTCATTCGCCGCACGGTCAAGGTGGCGGCGCCCTATTCGGAGCCGCCGCACCACGTGGAGGCCGTGCTGCTCGACGCGATCGCCGGCGTTCCCGGAGTGCTGACTACCCCCGGACCCAGCGTCGTGACCGGCCTCTTCGGGGAGAGCGGCATCGAGTACCAGCTTCGCTTCTACATCACCGACTTCCGGATCCGGGACCCGATCGACAGCCTGGTCCGCGACCGCTTGTGGTACGCCTTCCGCCGGGAGAGCATCAAGATCCCATACCCGTCGCAGGATCTGTACATCCACCCCGTGCACGACCCCAGGGTGCAGGAGGACGCCGAGGAGCGAGTGTCCGAGCGGATCACCGCCCTCTCCCACGTGGACTTTCTCGCGGATCTGCCCGGCGATGCCCTGCGGGACCTCGCGCTCGGGGCCCGCCGCAAGCCGTATGGGGTGGGGGAGACCATCCTGGAGCAGGGGGCCACCGGCGACGAGTTCTTCGTGATCCGTCGCGGCGAGGTGGCCGTGCTCGTCGGTGGCAACGAGGTCGCCCGGCTGCCCACGGGGGCGTTCTTCGGGGAGATGTCGTTGATGACGGGAGCGCCCCGCTCGGCGACCATCCGCGCGGTCACGCCCTGTGAGCTCGTGGTGGTGAACAAGCCCTCGATGCAGGAGGTGCTCGAGACCTATCCGCTCGTCGTGGAGCGGATCACCGCGGTGCTGGCCGCGCGAGCGGTGTCGTTGAACGAGGCGTCGATCCGGGCCGGCGGGACGGCAGACCCCGCGAGCACCCAGCCCGCGCTGGTGCGGCGGATCCGCGACTTCTTCAAGCTCGCGTGAACCCCATGCCTCCCGCGATCTACCTGGACTGCAACGCCTCTGCGCCGCTGCATCCCCACGCCCGGGCCGCCATGCTCGAGGTGCTCGACCTGCCGGCAAACCCCCATTCGGTGCACCGGGCCGGGCAGCGGGGCTTCGAGGCTGTCGAGCGTGCGCGTGGGCAGCTTGCAGAGGCCCTGGGGGTGCGTCCCGAGCGCATCGTGTACACCAGCGGCGCGACCGAGGCGAACGCCCTGGCGATGGCGCTCCACAGCCACGCGTTCGGGGGGAAGGGCTGGGCCGTCTCGGCCGTGGAACATCCGTCCGTGCGCGCGTGGGGCTCCCGCACGTTGCCCGTGGACGGGGCCGGCGTCGTCTGCGACTTTCCCGAGGGTGCCGAGGGGCTCTCGGTCATGCTCGCCAACAACGAGACGGGCATCATCCAGCCGGTGGGGGAGGTGGTGCGCGTCGCCCGCAGGCTCGGCGTGCGTGTACACATCGACGCGACGCAGGGCCCCGCGCGCATGCCCCTCCCGGCCGCGCTCTGGGAGGCGGACACCGTCGCCCTCACCGCCCACAAGTTCGGTGGGCCGCAGGGGGTCGGCGCCCTCGTGGTGGGGCCCGGTGTCGAGGTCGGTACGCTCCTGCGCGGGGGCCCCCAGGAGCGCGGGCGCCGTGCCGGCACGCTCAACGTCGCCGGGATCGTGGGCATGGGCGCTGCTGCCAGCCGCTGGTCGGACTGGTCTGGCTGCGCGGCGTTGACGGCTCGTCTGGAGCGGGGCGTCCGCGCACTGGGTGGCAGCATCGTCGGGGAATCGACCCCGCGGCTCTCCAACACCGTGTGTGTCCGCTTCGGCGAGCACGATGCCGGAGACCTGGTGATCGCCCTGGACATGCAGGGCGTGCAGGTCTCAGCGGGGTCGGCCTGCGCCTCTGGCTCCCCCCAACGCTCCCACGTGCTCGCCGCGATGGGGATCGAAGGGTCGGCGCTCCGGATCTCGGTGGGTTGGGCGACCACCGGGTCCGAAGTGGATCGTGCATTGGTAGCACTGGCGACGGTGCTTGGTCAGCCCAGCCGTTGAGTTGGGTTGGTACAACTCAACCGCGGGGGGGATCAGTGGGTCGGGGCCGCCTGCGAGATCTGTCCGAGTGCAGACTCCGGAGCCTTCACGCCAGCGAGATCCCCGAGGCTCACCACTCCGATCGGCTTTCCGTTCTCGATCACGGGGAGCCGCCGGACCACGTGCTGGCGCATCAGGTCCACCGCTGTCTCCAGAGGAGCGTCCACCGACACGGTCACGAGCTTCTCCGAGCAGATGTCGCCGAGCTTGGCGTTGAGCGGCTTGCCCTCTGCGATCCCCCGGACGACGATGTCGCGGTCGGTCACGATGCCGAGCAGCCTGCCGTTCTCGGTGACCAGGACATCGCCGATGTCATGCTGGCGCATGGCGCGGGCAGCGTCGGCCATGGAAGCGTTGCAGTCGAACCGGATGGGGTTTGCGCTCATGACGTCGCGGACAGTCTTTTTCATGGGAAGCTCCAATTCGGCGCGCGCCGGGCATGACGGGTCACCGATGGTTGGAACCTACGCGCGGGTGGTCGGGCGTCAACCGGATGCGCGGAACAAATCCCAACTCCCACGCCCGGAGCCGTCCGTGACGGTCAGTACGTCCGCGACCCCTCGCGGTCGGCCTGAAGGCGCACGACGCACTGCCTGTCGCTGGGCCCCGCCCGCGGCGGGGTTGCCAGCAGCGCAGCCGGGTACTCGTCGCTGATGGGGGCCGCGCGCCAGGGTGCTCGGGGAGAGAGCCAGGAGGGGAGGAGCCCGGTGATCAGCGCGAGGAGGGTGAGCCCCAGGAGCGGCGCGCGCAGCGCGACGGGCACCCGGCCCCCCGTGCGCGTGACGCATGCGCGCGCGCCGACCGCCAGCACCACGGCGATCACCGGAAAACCCGTGCCCACGTACCGGATGTAGCCGAACGCCCGCTCGGCCGTGGCCAGCGCGGCGATCGAGGGCAGGGCCGGGATCCACAGCGCGGCCAGCGCCCAACGATCCCGCCCGATGGACGCCGCCAGCCCGCACGCCAGGAACGGGCCGAACCAGGGGATGACCCAATCGTGCTCGGGGCTGCGGGGCAGGGCGTCGCGCAGCGCCGCGTTGAGCGAAGCGAGCTTCACCACCTGTCGCGGCACGTTCAGGATGAACGTCCGGCCCCAGATGAAGTCTTCGTTGCCGGCGACCGCGATCGACTGCCCCGTCACGGCGGAGACCATCGCGGCCGTCTGGCGGGTGAGCCCCGCCGCCAGGGGCGGGGTGAAGGCGCTGGCGATCTCCCAGGAGAGCACGATCGGGAGCAGCAGCGCGGCGATGCCGGCGGCGCGCCACCAGCGGGAGGGGGAGCCCGGGCGCAGGAACACGACCATCGCGCCGGCGAGCAGCGCGGCCGCCGCCCAGTAGAGCCCGCGGGGGTCCATCAAGAGGGCGATGCCCGCGCTGGTGCTGCAGATCCACAGCGCGCCGAGGCTGCGCTCGGTGAGCGCGAGCGCAGCCCCCGCCGAGACCAGGAGCATCGCCGCGGTGGCCTCGGGGTAGAAGGTGACCGTGCGGGAGAGCAGCACGAGCGGCGCCATGGCGCAGGCCAGTCCGACCGCTGCGACCCCCGCCTCGCGTCCGGCGAGCGCACGCGCCCACACGTAGAGCCCGGCGGCGATCGCCGCTGTGGACCCGAGCGCAGTGATCTGCAGCCCGCCCATGATCCCATAGGCGCGCGCGAGCACCCCCGGGAGCAGCGCCGCAAAGAACGACCGCTGCCCGCTGCCCCCGCTGTACTCACCCAACTGGACCGCACCGACGGAGTCGCAGTACTGGGAGAAGTCCGAGGCGAGGAGCTCGCCCTTCAGGTAGAAGGTGGACAACCACAGCACGCTCCCGCCTGCGTAGAGCGCGCCGACCCCGATGGCGAGCCCGATGTCCAACCGGGACCAGGCTGTGGGTCGGGTGGGCTCTGGCAACGGGGCCAGCCAGCGGGCGAGCGCCAGCAGGGCGAGCAGCGCGAAGGGGCTCACCAGGAGGGGCATCACGGGAGCACGGAGGGCACGCGCTGCGGTAAGCCGATCCCGACGGAGCGGTCAACGGAGCCGGGGTGAACGGCCCAGCCCGTGTGTGCCGGCGCCCAGCGGAGGCGTGAGCGAGCCGCGGGCCCGGTACGATCCCGAACGGCGACGATCGTCTCGCTGTGCGGCTCGGCTTGGGGGCGGCCCCCCCGGGGGCCTCCTCGTACGAGCGGGCTCCGGGCGAACAGCCTGGTGGCCCGAGCCTTGCGACTGGGCGGGCATGAACCGCACCATCTGCACGCAGCCGCGAGGGCCATGATGTTCCTCCCCCGCCTGAAGGACCTCTCCGAGACCGCCCGTACCGTGCTCGTCACGCTGGCCTGTGAGAGCGTGCCGCTGGTCTCCCTCACCGTGGCCACCTGGGCGCTGATGGACCAGCGGATGGTCCAGAACGCGGAGGATTCGCTCGGGGTGGCGCTCGATTCGATGCGGGAGCGCATCGACGTGGACAACCGGGCCAACCTGCGGGCCCTGCAAACGCTCGCCTCCCAGCGGGTGGCCCGGGAGTACTGCTCCGGTACGGCGCCCGAGAGGGCGGAGCATCAGGCGGGGATCCGGGCCTCGATGGGCACGTTCGCGCAGGTCGGCCGCGGCGTCGAATCCCTCAGCGTTCTCAGCCCCGCCGGCGTGGTGTGGGCGAGCACGCTCCCAGAGGAGGAGGGCGCCGACATGTCTGCGCGCAGCTTCGTGGCCACGGTCCTCTCCGGTGGCGCGAGCTCCGCCGACACGGTCCGCCAGCGTGCGCAGTTGGGTGGCGGACTGTCGGTCGGGTACGCGCTGCCGCTGGAGGACGAGCGCGGCACCCTCCTCTGTGTAGTCGTCGTACTGGCCGACACCTCCGATTTTGACACCATCCTGAAGGATGGGGAGATGTTCCAGCGGGCGAACAGCGCGGTGACGCTCCTGGATGAGCACGGTGTCCGGATGAACGATCCGCTGCACCCCGAGCTTGTCGGCCGCCCATCCGGAGTGCTCCCGGTGAACGAGGTGGACGCGATGGTCAAGGAGAGCCGTTTCCGCCGCGCGACCGCCACGTTGCTCGGGAACCCCCTCGCTGATGCCGAGCTGTTCGAACTGGCGCGCGCCGACGTGGTTCCGGATTCGCCACTCTGGGGAGAGTCGCCGCTGACCGGAAAGCGGAGCCTGCTCCTCGCCAGGCGGCTGACGACGGCCCGATGGACGGTCGCTGCCCGCATCGCCGAGACCGACGTGCTGGGACCGGCGCGCGCGCTGCTCGTCCGCGAGGTGAGCCTCGGCGTCGGCGCCATCGGGGTCGCCATCGGGATCGGACTCCTGCTCGCACGGTTGCAGCAGCGGCGCCTCCTTGCCATGGTCGCTGCGGCCGATGCCATCGCCAACGGGAACCTCGAGGCGCGCATCCCCGACCCCGGGAAGGACGAGATCGGCCACGTCTGCACCCGGTTCAACCAGATGGCTGAGGCGCTCCAGAGGTCCCAGGCCAACCTCGAAGCGCAGGTGGCCGAGCGCACCGAGGCGCTGGGTTCGGCCAACACCGAGCTGGAGGCCCACGAGAGGGAGCTGCGGGAGCAGCGTGACGAACTGATGGCGCAGCACCAGGAGCTGGTGCGGCAGAAGCTGGAGCTGGAGCATCGCAATGTCGAGATGGAGACCGCGGGACGGCAGGAGGCGGAGCTGATCTCCCGGGTCTCCCACAAGCTCCGCGCGCCCCTGCGTGCGGTGACCAGCTACGCCGACCTGCTGCTCGCCGCTGGCGCGGGCGCGCTCGCGAGCCAGCAGCGCGAGCTCATCGACGCCATCGCAGCTGCGGCGAGGCGCCAGCTTGCCATCGTGACCGATCTGATCGACTGGTCCGAGATGGACGCGGGGCGCCTGGACCTCTCCAGGGCGGCGCTCTCCGTCGAAGGCGCGCTCACCACGGCGCGCGGTGCCATCATGGCCCAGGCGGATCGCAGGAAGATCGCGGTCACCGCCACGAGCACCGCGACCCGCCCGGTGTTCGCAGACGCACGGCGCCTGCACCAGGTCGTGTTGCACCTGCTCACCAACGCGGTCAAGTTCAGCCCCGGGGGGACCACCGTGGACCTCGCGGCCTCGGACGATGGCGCGATGATCGCCTTCGAGGTCGCCGACCGCGGGCCGGGCGTCCCGGAGGACATGTGGCCGCGCCTGTTCCAGCCCTTCCAGCAGATCGACTGGCCCCTGACGAAGGGGGAGGAGGGGACCGGGCTCGGGCTCGCGGTGTGCAGACGCCTCGTGGAGGCGCAGGGTGGGGGGATCGCGGTGAGGTCGCGCGAAGGCGGGGGACTGGTCGTCCGGTTCACGTTGCCGGCGGCCGTGGAGACGGCGGAGAAGAGCGGCGAAAAAGGCGCGGCGTAGGCGCGGTGGCACGTGCCGGGGGGCCCGCCGGGAAACGGTGATCCACAAGGCCCAGATGTCGCGATACGCTGGAAGGGTGAGCTTCCTCAGGCCCGATCTGCTCCGCTGCGACCCGCCGGGCGGGTCCGCATGGGACGAGGTGGCCCCCTGATCGTCGCGCTGTTCGTTGCCCTCCTCGGGGGGCGTGCTGAGGCCGCCCCCCCGGCAGTCCTCGTGTTGCCAGCAGGTGAGCCGACTGCGGAATGGAGCGAGCCCGCCGAGCTCGGCGGCTTCTACGTGGGCGCAGCAGGGTCCGGCGCGCGGGTGGTGGTGACCGCCGACAGCTCCGGCTGGCACCTGCGAGCGACGGACCCTTCCGGTGTCGTCCGGCAGGCCACGGTTCCGGCCCCGCGGGACGCACAGGCCCGGGAGGACCTGGTGTGGCTGGCGAAGAGCCTGCTCACACCGGTGGGAACGAGCGCGTGGGGGGCCATGCCGGTCGTTGCCTCGCCCGCAGCCGCGCTCGGCCCCGCACCCGGCTCACCGCCCCCCGCCCCGGCTCCTGCCCAGCCCCCGACCCCGAAGCCCACCCGGGTCGCGAGCCCCGCCGTGCCGCCGGCCCCCCGGGCTCCGACGCCGCCAGCACCGGCCGCTGCCGCGCCAGTCGCCCGCTCCGCGGTGTCACCCGCGCCCGCAGACGCGGGCGCAGTCTGGCCGCCGCCTGCCCCCCCGCTGCCGGTCCAGCCGTACGCGAAGGCCGTTCCGGTCGTCGGGCCCGCGCCGGACGCGGTTCCGGCCCTGGCTCCCGCCGCAGACCCCGCCACTGCGCCCGCGGCAGCCTCGGTGACCGAACCCCAGCCCCCCGCCGTCTCGCCGAGCGCCACGGTCGCCCGGAAGCCGGTGACGGGAGGGATCTACGCCGGGATCGGCGGAGATCTTGCCTACCGGAAGGACATCGGCGTCGCCGCGGCCCTCTCCGTGGACGTGGCCGGGGAGCTCACCTGGCTCCGGGTGGGCGTCTCCGGACACTGGCAGCCCTCCGTCGCGCTGAGCGACCTGGGGGCCGAGCGGGCGACCTCGGAGCTCCGTCTAGCCGGGGACATCGGCTGGCACGGGGTCGGGCGCGTGCGTCCGGCGCTGCTGGGGGAGGCTGGTGTGTCCTTTCGAAGCTTCACCCAGGGAAACCTCGTGGTCGATCGGGTCCCGACGCCCAACCTCGGCGTGAAGGCCTCGCTCGGTTGGGCGGTCCGGCCGGGCGTGGTGATCGAGCCCTGGCTCTCTGCCAGCGCGGACCTCGGGCGCGTGGAGCTCCAGGTGGAGGGCAGCTCGAAGACGGCCGCGGTCGGCGGGGCGACCGGCCGGGCGGGCGTGACGATCTTCGCTCACTTCGGTCCCTGAGGGATAGCTTTCCCCGCCTCGGAGCACTGCTGCACAAATGGCTCTCCTTCCGCCCGACGCCAACGAAGTACTCGCAGCTCGCGCGGGAAATTCTGCTGCCCTGCAGTCGCTGAGCGTCCGTGCGCTGCCCCACGTGCTGCAGTGGTGCACGCGGCTGGGCGGACCGCGCGTCGACCCGGAGGACGCCGCGCATGACGTGATGATCGTGGTGCTCACCCGGTTGTACACGCTCACGGATCCCGAGATGTTCGGATCGTGGCTGTTCGGGATCACGCGCCGCGTGCTCGCCGGGCACCGGCGTCGCCGCTGGTTCGAGTCGTGGGTGCCCGGGCTCCACTCCGCGGACCCCGGCCCCGATCCGCACGACAGCGCGGAGCTCTCCGACCTCTCGCGCCGCGTCCAGGTCGCGTTGGAGGACCTCTCGCCCGAGCATCGCGAGATCCTGGTCCTCACCGACATCGAGGAGCGCAGCGAGCGCGAGGTCAGCGAGCTCCTCAAGCTGCCCATCGGGACCGTTCGCAGTCGCGTCCATCGCTCCCGAAAGGCTTTTCTGGTCGCGGCGGAGCGGCATCACCTGCCCGCGATCGTGTTCGAGACCTCGAGGGCGACCGGGCCCCGTGGAGGTACCCCGTGAGGCACGTCTTCCGTCATTTTGCTGAGCAGACGCGGGCCCGGGACGAGGCCCTCCAGCGGATCGAGCGGCGCCTCGTCCCGGAGATCGCGCCCCCGGAGGAGGTGCGCGCGCGGCTCATCGCCGTGCCGACCGCCACGCCGGAGGCCGAGGCGCGGGTGCTCGAGCGCCTGGCGCATCGGAGCAACCGTTCGAGTCCCGCGAGGATCGTGACGCTCGGCACGCTCCTGGCCGCGGCCGTCGTGCTCTGGGTCGTCCGCCCGGTGCAGGTGCCGCTCAATGGCGCCTTGAGCGCTCCCGAGTGGCGCACCCTGCAGCCCACCCCGCTGGTGGCGCTCTCGTTCCAGGGTGAGGGCGCCCTCGGCGGGACCGAGTCGGCGCCGGACATCGAGTGGCGGGCGGGCGTGCTGCGCGTGGAGGTCGAACCGAACAAGGGAGTGAAGCTGGACGTTCGGACCCGCGAGGCCCTGGTACGCGTGGTGGGCACCGGGTTCTCGGTCGATCGCAGCGCGCTGGGCACGACCGTGGCGGTGACCCACGGCCGCGTGAGCGTGGAGTGCACCGGTGGGGCCAGCGCGATGCTCGGGGCGGGGGAGAGCACGGTGTGCCTTCCGACGACCGCCGCTGCGCTGCTTGGACGTGCCCGTGCGCTCTCCGAGGCGGGCGCTGCGCCCTCGGACGTCCTCGAAGCCGTCGATCTCGGGCTCGCGGCCACGCCCGGTGACTCGGTGCGCGAGGAGCTCGACATCGCTCGCATGGAGGCCCTGGCGGCCGACGGGCGCTGGTCCGAGGCCTGGACCTCCGCGACCCGCTCCCTGGCGACAGACGCAGGGGGCCGGCACGAAGACCTGCTCCATCTGCGGGCGCGGTACGGCCTCGCCGCCAACGGGTGCAGCGGCGCGGTCGGGGATCTCGGTGCGCTCTACGCAGACGGTCGGGCGTCGAGCGTCGAGCTGGTCGCGCTCTCGGACTGTGTCATGACCTCGGACCCCGCCCTCGCCCATGGTGCTCTGGTCGCGGCGCTCGACAGGGCGGTCTCCGACGACGACCGGTCCCGCATCTCGGCCCGCCTTTCGAGCGGCGGTCGCTGATGTCCGGAGTGCTGTTGGCCCTGGGTCTGATCGTCGGGTGCCGCACCCACTTCGTCCTGTTCCCCGACACCGGCGGACAGAGCCACGATTCGCGGGTGGACTCCGGGAGTGCCGACACGGATACGGATAGCGACACGGACGCGGACAGCGACACGGATACGGACAGCGACACGGACGCGGACAGCGACACGGATACCGATACCGATACCGATACCGACACCGACACCGACACCGACACCGACACCGACACCGACACCGACACCGACACGGACACGGACACGGACACCGACACCGACACGGACACGGACACGGACACGGACACGGACACGGACACGGACACCGACACGGACACCGACAGCGGCGTGGATACCGGCGCTGACATGGACACCGGCACCCCGCGAGTGGACACGGGAGAGCCTTCCGGCCACTCCGCACACTCTTCGGCTCGGCCGCGCGGGGATGCTCCGGCCGAAATCCGTCGGCGTTGGACTCCGTCGAGAAATCACGGATAGTTTTTCCTGCATCGGTGCATTGCGGAGGAGTCACCCCTTGGAGACTCCATGTCGCGCCGCGCTTTGCACCTCGCCCCCTCGTTGCTCCTCTCCCTGGGGCTCCTCCTCCCTGGCGCAGCGCTCGCTGCCTCTGGAGGGCCGGACTCCTTCGGGTACTACTACGCCGACAGCAACGCGACGGGCGGCATCCCGTACTCCTCCACCATCTTCGACACGGCGGCGGCCAGCGGGATCGCGCTCACGACGGCGGGTGGGTCCAACAACTCGTCCGAGTCGATCACGCTGCCGTTCAACTTCTCGTTCTACGGGACGACCTACTCCTCGTTGTACGTGTGCGCGAACGGGTACGTGAGCCCGACCAGCACGTGCACCAGCTCGAACACGACCTTCAGCTCGAGCACGCAGGGGATGATGGGGCCGTTCTGGGACGACCTCGACATGAGCGGCAGCTCCAGCTTCGTGTACGAATACACGTCCGGCTCTTCCCCGAACCGCATCCTGACCATCGCGTTCGTGGCCGCCGACCGCCATGACCGGCTGGGTGAGGGGAACGTGACCTTTGCCGTCCAACTGTACGAGACCTCGAACCTGATCGTCTACCAGTACAAGGACGTGGTGTTCGGCGGGGACAACGCGAGCGACTACGACTACGGGCGGAGCGCGACGGTGGGGATCGACGAGGGCGCCACCAGCGGCTACTACACCCAGCTCTCCTACAACTCAAACTCCTACCTGACCAATTCGCTTGCGGTGGCGTTCAGTACGACCCGCGCGCCCATCGCCGAGGCCAACGGACCCTACACGGCGAACGAGGGCGTGGCGACGACGATCTCCGCCTCCGGCTCGGTCGGCCTCTTCGGAAGCATCACCGACTACGCCTTCGACTGCACCTCGGATGGCACCTACGACTCGTCCGGCACCAGCGCCTCGGCTTCGTGCACCTATCCGGACAACGGGACCTACACGGCGACCGTTCGCGTGACCAACAGCACGGGGGTGACGTCCACGGACACGGCCACCGTCACCGTGGCCAACGTCGCTCCGGTCCCCACGGCCGCGAACGTGCTCTCGGGCTACTACAGCTCCGGGACCAGCACGGTCGGCTCACTCACCTACTACACGGTGTACGTGTACGAAGGCACCTCGGTCAGTCAGACCGCTTCGGCGAGCGACGTGGCGGCCGACACCGTCACCATCCACTACGACTGGGGCGACGGCACGCTCTCCACGGGTGCGAGCGGTGCCAGCGTCTCCCACAGCTTCGCGGACGACGGGACCTACGACCCCACGAGCTACGCCACCGACGAGGACGGCGGTGTGAGCGCCGACATCTGGAACTACCTCGGCTACGGCCTCGTCTTCGTCGTCACGAACGTCGCCCCCACCATCACATCGTCGTCGGGCACCAACTCCACCGAGGCGACCGCCTCCACCTTCACGGCCACGGCGACCGACCCCGGCACCGCCGACGTGCTGACGTACACGTGGTCCTACGGTGACGGTTCCACGGGCACGGGCGCATCCTCCTCCCACACCTACGCCGACGACGGCACCTACACGTGGACGTTGACAGTCACGGACGGGGATGGCGGCTCGACCACCTCGTCCGGCACCGTCACGGTGACCAACGTCCTGCCGACCATCTGGTCCGCGAGCTTCGGCACGGGCGGCGAGGGCTCCCCGATCGCCTTCTCGGTCAACGTGACGGACCCCGGCACCGCCGACGTCCTCAGCTACTCCTGGAACTGGGGCGACGGCTCCTCCAACACGACCAGCGGAAGCTCCACGACCCACACCTACGCCGACAACGGCAGCTACACGGTCACCGTCACCGTCTCGGACGACACGGGCTCGGTGAGCAGCAGCGGGGTGAGCGTCATCAGCAACGTGAACCCGACCATCGGCGCCACCACCTGGCCCACGACCGGCGCCGAGGGCGTGAGCGCGTCGTTCGCCGCCACAGCGACCGACCCCGGCATCCTCGACACGCTCACCTACCTCTGGACCTGGGGAGACGGCACGTCCTCCAGCGGGGACACCGCCACCCACACCTGGGCCGACAACGGCAGCTACGCGGTCACACTCACGGTCACCGACAAGGATGGCGGGTCCACCAGCGAGACCCGCACCATCGTCGTCTCCGATGTGGCGCCCGTCATCACCTCGCTCTCGGGCACCACGCCGCTCGTGGAGGGCGACGTGGGCACGTTCAGCGGCGCGGCTACAGACGTCCCCGCCGACACCATCACCTACACCTGGGACTACGGGGATGGGACCACGGGCACCGGGGCGACCAGCACCCACGTGTACGCCGACAACGGCACCTACACCGTCACGCTGACAGCCACAGACAATGGTGGGGCCTTCTCGACCGCGACCACGACGATCACGGTCACCAACGCCAACCCCATGATCAGCTCGGTCACCGCCACGGACGGCGACGAGGGCGCCAGCCTCGCCGTGAGCGCGGTCGCCACCGACCCCGGCACTGCCGACGTGCTCTCCTACAGCTGGGACTTCGGCGACGGCACCACCGGCACCGGCAACCCGACCACCCACGCCTGGCCCGACGAGGGCGACTACCTCGTGACCCTCACCGTGACCGACGGCGACGGGGGCCTGGACACCGAGACGGGGAGCGTGACCATCACCAACGTCGCCCCGACGATCACCAGCGCACCGGTGCTCACCGCCACCGAGGGCACCCTGTACGACTACCAGGCGACCGCGAGCGACCCCGGGTCGGCCGACGTCATGAGCTGGTCCGTGGTCGGCCCGGATGGCATGGCGATCGGGTCCGGCACCGGTGACCTCACCTGGACCCCTGCGTACAGCGATTCGTTCGCGCCCGTCAGCGTGAGCGTGACGGTGGACGATGGGGACGGCGGCACGAACACGCAGGACTACACGATCGAGGTGACCGCCCTGGACACGGACGGCGACGGCATGGCCGACGGCTACGAGCTGCTCAACGGTCTCGATCCCTACAACGCGGCCGATGCGCTGACCGACGCCGATGCCGACGGCGTCTCCAACCTCGACGAGTCGCTGGCCGGGACCGATCCGAACGTGTTCGACGGGCCGGACGCACCCGTGCTCTATTCGCCCATCAGCAACGCCGTGGTCGCGATCCTGACGCCCGATCTGGTGCTCGACGACGCGTACAGCCCGCGCGGGCTCGACCTGACCTACGACTACGAGGTCTACGCAGACCCCGACGGCACCACGCTGCTCGCCGCCGCTGCCGACGTCGTGGAGACTCCGGATCAGACGACCTGGACGGTGAACGTGAACCTGCCGGACGGCTCGCTGATCTACTGGCGCGCCCGGGCCGACGATGGCCTCGTGGACGGCCCCTGGTCCGACTACGCGACCTTCTTCACGAACGCCGCCGGCGACGCGCCGTCGACGCCGGTTCCCTTCAGCCCGGTCGACGACGTGGTCGTCACCACGCTCTCGCCCGACTACACGTGGACGATCGCCACCGATCCTGCGGGGGGTGCTGTGACCTACGACGTGCGCGTGATGGACGAGAGCCTCACCACGGTGCTCGACGAGGCCACCGGGGTGACCGACGACGCGACCGACTCCTATGCAAGCTGGCTGACGACAGCGGTGATGGCCGACGCGACCCACTACGCCTGGGAGGTCCGCGCGGTGACGGAGTCCGGGGTGCAGGGCCTGTGGAGCGAGCCCGGCTACTTCACGATCGACACGCTCAACCTCGCCCCCTCGGACGTCTCCTGGGTCGACCCGCTCGAGGGTGCCGTGCTCGAGAGCGTGCGCCCGCAGCTCTCCTGGTCGGTCTCGGTGGACCCCGAGGGCACCGCGGTCACCTACGAGATCGAGGCGGATGTCGACTCGGCGTTCCCCGACCCCGCGGCCTGGGTCTCCGACGTGAACCAGCTGGATCTCAGCGCCATCGGTGGCACGCTGGCCGAGAACCAGGACAACTGGCTTCGCGTGCGGGGCGTGGACGCCGACGGATTGGACAGCGCCTGGGCCACCATCGAGGTGTTCGTACGGGGGCCCGATGACGCTCCGACCGTGCCGGAGCTCCTGAGCCCCGCAGACGCGAGCGTTGCCTCCAGTGGCACGCCCTCCTTGAGCTGCAGCGAGTCCACCGACCCGGAAGGCGACGCGATCACCTACGAGATCGAGGTCTCTGCCAGCGCCGACCTGAGCGCTCCCGTGGCCACTGGCACTGCGCTCGTCGCGACAGATGGGGTGGTGACCTGGGACGTGACGTCTGCCCTTCCCGAGGGCACCTGGTACTGGTCGGCTCGCGCGCTGGACGACCAGGGCCTCGCGAGCGACTGGGCCACGCCGTGGTCCTTCGACGTCTCGGACGCGGACAGCGGGGACACGGGCGACTCCGGAGGCACGGACAGCACCGATGCCATCGACACCAGCTCCGTGGACTACAAGGGGGGCGGTTGCGGGTGCGCGAGCACGACCGGAAACGTCGCCACCCTGCCGGCTGCCCTGGGCGTGGTCGGGCTCATCCTGGTCCGTCGTCGCCGGCTCACAGTTTCCTGACGAAATCCTGTGGATAGTTTCGGCCCCGGTCGACCACTGCTCAAGTGAACTGGAGCTTACATGGGCCCTCTCGGCAAATCTGACTCACCTGCGGTGCTTTCTGGCCCGGTCCCTTGTGAGGGGTTCGCGGTCGGCAATCCCATTGGCGGGGGTGCCGGGTGAGCACGGCCGGTCCCGGGCTGCTCGGGTCCTGGTCGGACGAGCGTGGCGTGCAGCAGCTCGCCGCGGACCTCCGCGCCGACCCGGCCACCCGTGCCCGTGCCGAGGATTGGTTGGTGCAGCGGGACCTGCTCGGCGCGGGGTTCCGGCTCCGGCAGGGGCTGGTGCCCTGTCACGAGCCCGGTCATCGCGAGCTCCGGCGCCGGCGGATCACGATCGCGCTGCGCCGGCTCGCCAGTTGGGAGGCGCTGGATGTGTTGGCCGCTTCGGTGGGGGATCCCGACGAGGCGGTGAGGATCGGCCTGGCCTGGGACCTCGCGGAGTTCGGCGAGGGCATCGCCCTCGACCTGCTGCCGCGCCTCGCGCGTGGCGCCCAGCCTGACACAGTGAAGACCGCTGCGTTGCGTGCCGTGCGAGGGCACCTCGGGCGGTTGCCCGTGGGGCGGGTGAGCGCCCTGCTGCTGGCGGTGGACGGCGCGGCGCGCTGCGAGGTGCCCGGCGTGTGGGTCGAACTGGCGCGGATGCATCCGGACGCGACGGACGCCGCGCGTGCGGCGTGTGAGGCCCTGGCGGACGATGCTGAGCCCCAGCCGGTGAGGGACGCGGCGCTGGACGCCCTGGGTGTGCTCGATGACCTGACGATGGCCCCCGGGAGCCCGACCCCGGGCCTGTGGGACTTCCTCACCCGGTGGCTCTCGCGGTCGTAGAAAACGAACCCGCGGGGCATGGACGGTTTTATGGGTCGGAACCGGAGGAACCACGCGCGCGCGGGGGGCGCCGGGGCGGTGCCCAAAGGGTGGAAGTGGGCCGCACCCTGAGGCGGTCCGGGCATTTTCAGGGTATCGAGTAGAAGCAGGAGCTCCCGCATGCGTCTTTTGACCCTCGTCCTTCCCGCCATCGCGCTGCTTGCGCTCCCGGCTTGCGACAAGGGCAAGGACTCGAGCCCCGACAGTGACAGCACCGGCGACGCGGACACCGACACCGACACGGACACCGACACCGACACCGACACCGACGCGGACACGGACACCGACACGCAGGCCCCGAGCGACCTGGACGGCGACGGAGTGACAGCAGAGGATGGCGACTGCAACGACGGGAACCCCGACATCTTCCCGGGCTCGCCAGAGTTGTGCGACGGGCTCGACAACAACTGCAACAGCGAGATCGACGAGGGGGTGATGACCACCTGGTACCTCGACGAGGATGCCGACGGATACGGGCGAGGGGACTCCACCACCGGCGCCTGTGCGCTCCCCGATGGCTTCTCGGCCCAGAGCGGGGACTGCAACGACGACAGCGCGGCCTACCATCCCGGCGCCACCGAGAGCGACTGCACCGATCCGGCGGACTACAACTGCGACGGGTCCGCCGGCGCGGTCGACCACGATGGGGACGGCTACTTTGCCTGTGAGGAGTGCAACGACTCCAACGCCGCGGTCCGGCCGGACGCCGCCGAGCTCTGCAACGCCCAGGACGACAACTGTGACGGGGTCGTCGACACCGACGCGATCGACCGCTCCACCTGGTACGGCGATGCCGACGGCGACGGGTACGGCGACGAATCCACCGCGGTCATCGCGTGCGATGCACCCCCCGGCGACGTGGCCGTGGCGGGGGACTGCAACGACAGCGATCCCGCCTATTCGCCTGCTGCGATTGAAGCGGACTGCACCGACCCCAACGACTACAACTGTGACGGGAGCTCCGGGTACGTCGACGCCGACGGGGACGGCGAGGTCGCCTGCGCCGAATGCGACGACGGGGATCCGGACATCAACACGCGCGCGATCGAGATCTGCGACTCCGTCGACAACAACTGCGATGGGCGGGTCGACGAGGCTGGAGCTGCGGGCGAGACGACCTTCTACGCGGATCTCGACGGCGATGGGTACGGCGACGACGGTCACACCGTGACGGCGTGCAGCGCGCCCGATGGGTACGTCTCCATCGGGGGAGACTGCGACGATCTGGAGGCCGGCTGGCACCCGGGCGCAGCCGAGAGTTGCTCCGACACGAACGACTACAACTGCGACGGCAGCGTGGAGTACACCGATGCCGATGGGGACGGCGCCCCGGCCTGTGAGGACTGCAACGACCGGGACGCCACGGCGTTCCCCGGGAACGTCGAGCTTTGCGACGACGTGGACAACGACTGCGACGGCGTGGTGGACAACGACGCCGCGAACCCCACGACCTGGTTCGCCGACGTCGACAGCGACGGCCACGGCGACAACAGCGCCGTCGTCGAGGCGTGCGACCCGGTCCCGGGGTTCGTCGCCACCGGTGACGACTGCGACGACTCCGACCCCCTCTTCCATCCCGATGCGAGCGAGACCTGCACCGACGCGCTGGACTACAACTGCGACGGGAGCATCGGGTACGTGGACCGTGACGGCGACGGGTTCGCGGCATGTGCGGAGTGCAACGACGCCGATCCCGCGGTCCACGCTGGCGCCACCGAGGTGTGCGACGGCATCGACAACAACTGCGACGGCACGATCGACGAGGCGGGCGCATCCGGAGAGCTGACCTGGTATGCAGACGCCGACGGAGACGGCTACGGGGACCCGGACTCGAGCCTCGTGAGCTGCTCGCGGCCCGAGAGCTACGTGGCGAACGGGCTGGACTGCGACGACACCCTCGCCTCGTTCCACCCGGACGCCCCGGAGACCGACTGCACCGACCCCAACGACTACAACTGCGACGGCAGCGTGGGCTACGCCGATCGCGACGGGGACGGGTTCCCCGCCTGTGACGACTGCGACGACACCAACCCCGATGCCCTGCCGGGCGGCACCGAGGTGTGCGACGGGGCGGACAACGACTGCAACGGGAGCATCGACGGCTCCGACGCGGTCGGCGCCAGCGTGTGGTACGCCGACTCCGACGGCGACGCCTGGGGCGACCCGGACGTGCGGGTCAACGCGTGCGAGGCGCCCGCGGACTTCGTGGCTGATGGCTCGGACTGCGACGATGCGCGGGCCTCGGACTACCCGGGGGCTCCCGAGGTGTGCGACGACCACGACAACAACTGTGACGGGGCTGCGGACGTGGGCGCGCTCGACGCGACCCCGTGGTACCTCGACTCGGACAGCGACACCTACGGTGATGCCTCGGTCGTCGTGACGGCCTGCGCTCCGCCGGCAGAGTACGTGGCGGACGCCACCGACTGCAACGATGCGAACCCGGCGGCCTACCCGGGGGCGGCCGAGACCTGCGACGGCGTGGACAACGACTGCGACGATCAGGTCGACGACGGCGTGCTCCTGACCTTCTACGTCGATGCCGACGGGGACGGTTACGGCGACCCGGCGGCTCCGGCGCTCGCGTGCTCGGTGAGCCGGGGCATCGTCGCGGACGACACCGACTGCAACGATGCAGACGACTCCATCCACCCGGGCGCCGGCGACGTGTGCGACGGCATCGACAACGACTGCAACGACCTCGTCGACGACGACGTCGCGTTCTGGTCCACCTGGTACGCCGACGCCGATGGGGACCTGTACGGAGACCCGGCCTCGCCCGTGCTGGCGTGCGAGCAGCCCGCCGACGCCGTCGACAACGCCGACGACTGTGACGACGCCCACGATGCCGCTCATCCGGGCGGCACCGAGGTGTGTGACGATCTCGACAACGACTGCAACGGCCTCGCAGACGACGGCGCGACCGACTTCCGGACCTACTACTGGGATGCGGACACCGACGGCTATGGAGGCGAGGCCACGACCCGGGCCTGCTCCACCCCGTTCGGGTACACGGCGACTCCTGGCGACTGCAACGAGGCTGACGCCACCATCAACCCCGGCGCCGCGGAAGTGTGCGACGGGGTGGACGACAACTGTGACGGCGTCGTCGACACGGACGCCACCGACCGCGGCGCCTGGTACCAGGACCTCGACGGGGACTCGTACGGTAGCTCCGTCAGCCAGATCGCCTGCGATCAGCCGCTGCACTATGTCGCGACCGCGGGAGACTGCGACGATGCGCTGGACACGACCCACCCGGGGGCCCCCGAGGTGTGTGACCACGTCGACAACAACTGCGATGCCGTGGTCGACACCGACGCCATCGATCGCGCGGCCTGGTACCAGGACTTCGACCACGACACGTTTGGCGGCCCGGTCTCGGTCACCGCGTGCACCGCGCCCGAAGGCTACGTCACCACGTCGACCGACTGCGACGACACGGACGCCAACGCGTACCCCTCGGCTCCCGAGACCTGCGACCTCGTCGACAACGACTGCAACCACCTGGTCGACGACAACGCCGTCGACGCAGAGACCTGGTACTACGACCTCGACGCCGACCTGTACGGGGACCCCGAGGTCCTGACCTCGTCGTGCGTGCAGCCCGACTCGTACGTCCTCGATGACACCGACTGCAACGACGCGGTCGCGGCTGTCAACCCGGCGGCCTCCGAGCTCTGCAACGGTGTGGACGACGACTGCGACGGTGCGATCGACATGGGCGCGATCGACGCTCCGACCTGGTACTTCGACGGCGACCACGACTCCTACGGCACATCCTCGACGACCAGCGTCCAGTGCGCAGCGCCCACGGACTACGTCGCGCTCGAGACCGACTGCAACGACGCCGCTGCGGACGTCCACCCCGGCGCGACCGAGGTCGTGGCCAACGGCCGCGACGAGAACTGCAACGGCGGCGACTCCTGCTACACCGATACCGACGGCGACGGCCATGGCAGCGCGACTGTCCTCGCCTCCGTCGACCTCGATTGCGCGGACAGCGGCGAGTCCGGCGACTCCGGGGACTGCAACGACGCAGCACCGTCGATCTACACCGGCGCGCCAGAGGTGGTCGCGAACGGGGTGGACGAGGACTGCAGCGGCGGCGACTCCTGCTACACCGACACCGACGGCGACGGCTATGGCTCAACCCCGGTGATCGTCTCTGCAGACCTCGACTGCGCCGATGCGCCCGAGGCCAACGACGCCGATGACTGCAACGACGCGTCGTCTGCCGTGAGCCCGGCTGACACGGAGCTTTGCAACGGCGTGGACGACAACTGCGACGGGGTCATCGACGAGGCCGACGCTGCAGACGCACCCACGTGGTACCCGGACGCCGACGGTGACGGCTACGGCGCCGCCGGTCCCTCCATCCGGGCGTGTTCCGCGCCCCCGAACCACGTCGCGACCGGCGACGACTGCAACGATGGCGCTTCGGCGATCAACCCCGGCGCCAACGAGGTGTGCGACGGCGTGGACAACGACTGCGACGGGGACGTCGACACTGCAGACAGCGACACGACCGGTGTGAGCGGAGACATCTCGTCCAGCACGACCTGGGACCTCGCCGGATCGCCCTACTGCCTGACAGGTGCCGTCAGGGTGGCCTCCGGCGCGACCCTGACAGTCGCCGCCGGCGTAGTCGTGCAGGGCCTGGGGTATGACATGGAGAATTCGGGTGCCATCTACTTCCGGGGGGCCGCGGACGCGATGGTGTCGGTCGAGGATCTGAACCTGAACCCGGGCGCGCTCGCGGTCAACACCTACGTCAACCTGACGTACACCCACATGGTCGGCGGGACGCTGTACCACTCCCTCCCGCTGGTGCCCGGGAGCCTCGACATCCACGACTCCGTCTTCGAGGGCCTGCTCGCGAGCGTGAACGTGATCCAACCCTCGGACTACTGCTCGATCGAAGGGAACATCTTCGTCAGCTCGCCGGGGTTCGTGGTCGACGTGGGCCCTGGGATCGTGGTGAGCGTGACGAACAACGTGTTCTGCGACCAGGACGGTCCGGCCGTGACCGACCAGAGCGCGGAGCCCGGGGATGGCATCGAGGATGTCCACGCCAACAGCTTCCTGAGCACGGACCGCGTGGCGTTGATGCTGACGGACTACTACTCGAACCCGATGCTCGCGTCGGGCAACTGGTGGAACACGACCGATCCCGCCACCATGGACTCGATGATCTGGGACGCGAACGACAGCGCCTCGGTCAGCGGCTGGATCGACTACGATCCGCCGCTCACCGCCCCGGACGCGTCTACGCCCGACCCTACCGGCTACTGCCCCTGAGCGAGGGGGCGTTCAGAACGCGACGGTGAACCCCACGCCCACGTCGAGGCCCGGGGGCGCGATCGAGTAGCCGTTCTCGAGGCCCGTGACGCCTGAGACCGCCGGGATGTCGAAGGAGAAATTGAATTCCCCGACGTCGCCGAAGTGGTACTGCGCATAGGCGTTCAGGTACATCTGGGTGAGCACCGTCGCGGACCAGTCCACACGGACGATCATCGAGCGGTCCGACAGGTTGGTCAGGTAGCTGGCGGTGAAACTGTGGTCGTCGAGCCGGAGCGGGCTCGGCAGGTACACGTAGGCCCCCACGTACTCCTGGCCCAGGTAGAACGGCTGGAACTGTCCCTGGAAGAGGAGCCAGGGGTAGAGGTTCTCGCTCTCGTACCCGGACCCGTTGTAGAAGAATTCGGCTCCAACATATGCGGCGTCCTCGGAGGTGTAGTTGAACCCGATCTGGGCGCCGGCAGTGACCTGCGGGATCCACTCGTCCTCGCGGGAATAGGACGTCGGGAATTCAAACGTGTCGAAGTCGAGGTTGCCCTTCCAGTAGTCCTGCTTGTCGCCGTGGCGGACGGCGCCTTCGACATGCAGGTCGAAGAGCCAGATCGCGGTGGAGATGTCCCCACCGAGGCGCACGGGCTGGTCCTTCCGGAGCGCGCCGGAGAGCGCGACCTCGGTGCTGCCCGTCGCCCACTCGGCACGCACGGCGCCGCCCACCTGGTCGGCGGAGCTGGCGCCGTCGAGGCTCGCCAGCGCGTAGAGGTTCGCGCCGATCGCCTGCACCGGCACGTGCACCTTGAGCAGCGGGACGCCGGTGCGCAGGTCGTAGGCCGCCAGCGGGTCGAGCACCTGCTGGTTCAGGAAATCCGTGGGGTTCCAGAACCGCCCGGAGCCCCACTTGACCTTCTGGTCCCCGACCGTGATGAACACCTTCCGCGCCACGTCGAACTTCAGCCAGAGCTGGTCCAGCGAGACCGTGTTGACGTGCACGGTGGTGCCGTAGCTGTTCACGGCGCCGTCCGTCAGCGTGAAGTCATGCTTCAACTTTGCCTGCACGAACGCGCGCAGTCGATCGTTGGGGCGCCCGTCCACGTAGAGGTACAGGCTGTCGGGGGAGGCGAGCGTGGTGGACGGCCAGTCCCAGTCCTTCGTCTCGGTGGAGTCGAAGCGCAGGTAGAGCTTCCCACCGAAGGCAAAACGGTCCGATGTCGCGCCCAACAGGCTCTGGATGGTGGCGTTGGAGGTGAGCGGGCCGCCGATCAGGGACTCGCCGTCCTCGGTCGGTGTGGGGACGGCCGGTTCGGTGGTTGACGCATCACCGCCGAAGAGCGCGTTCTCGTCGATGCCCGAGCTGGAGGGGGGAGGGGTGTCGACGGGCGCAGGGGCGGGCGTGGCAGCGTCGATCGGTGGGTTCGTTCCAACCGCCGTCGCGGTGTCGGTGGCCGGCGCGGGGGCAGGGTCCGCGGCGAGGGCGGCACCGGGCACCAGGCAGAGCGCGAGGACTGCACGCGTGGACGGTTTCACCGCGACTTGCTCTCGAGCCAGGCCTTGGTGAAGATGCTGCTGTCCAGGGTGTTCAGGTCCACGCTCTGGATGACGACCGTGGTCTGGTTGCCCTTCTCGATCTCGTCGAAGATGCGGACCTCCTTGGCGTAGTACACGTCAGCACCCTTGGAAGGGCTGAATGCCTTCTCCCACTTGGGGTAGAGCGCCGTGCGCATGAGCTTGCCCGACAGGGCGAGGTCCTGGCGCTTGAGTACGTTCCCCGTGGCCTTGTCGAGCCAGAGGTGCACGACGGGGTAGGCGACGTCGGCCTCGGTCTTCGCGGTGAGCTGGAGGTGGTTCACGGTGTACGCGCCGAGCTTCTCCTCGGCGACGAAGGTGGGTGAGTACTCTTCGTGAAGGCGGGACTGATCGAAGTCCTGGCGGTTGGAGTCCGTGCCGCCGATACGCTCGCGCTCGGTCCGTCGCTCCCACTTCCCAACGGACGGGTCGTAGAAGAACAGGTTGTTGTCCACGCGCAGGTAGCCCTGTCCAGCCTGCTCCTTGGGCATCAGGAACAGGAGCACCAGCTCGTCCTCGGCGTCGCGTCGATAGACCGCGACCTGGTACACGAGGTCGGCCTTGCCCTGCTCCTTCTGCTCGAGGTACACCAGCGACTTGTAGTCGCCGTTGTTCTCCTGGCGGTCGTCGACGACCTTGAGCATCTGGGTCATCTCGTCGGAGGTTGGGGCCGCCATCGCCACGCCCGGCTCGACGGCGATGCGGAGCGCCATAGCGGTGAGGGCTGTGAGCGAGAGAGTTCGCAGGGCGCGACGGAACGCGGGGAAGGACACGACTACCTCCAGGGGATCATTCGATGTGGGCGAGCGCTTTCACGGGTTGGAGCAGGGCTGCCTGGATGGCCGGCCAGAGGGCCGAGAGCCCGGTGAAGCCGGTGAGGAAGACCACGGCCTTGAGCACCGTGAGGGGCTTGACCGAGAGGTGGATGCTGTCGGAGAGCAGGATGCTCGCCATCGCCTCGATGGGCACGTGCACGTCGGCGGCGTCCACGGCCAGCGCGACGAGCACCCCACCGCCCGCGCCCGCGAGCGTGCTGATGAGCCCGAGCAGCACCGCCTCTGCCATGAACAGCAGGAGGGTCTGCATGCGGCCCATGCCGACGGCGCGCATCGTCCCGATCTCCCGTGTGCGCTCACGGACCGACTGCCACATCGCGTTCATGATGCCGATCGTGATGATGGCCACGAGGATGCTGGTGAGGAACCAGGTGACCGTGTCGAAGGCGATGATGACCCACGAGAGGAAGCTCACCTCGTCCTTCCACAGCGTGAGGTCGAGCTTCTGGCCCGTCCAGTCCTCACCCTGCACATCCTCGAACTTGAAGAAGAACGGGTTCGGGTTGTAGTCCATCAGGCGGTACCCCTTCTGGAGGAACACCTCACGGAGGTGGGCCATCTGCACGGGGGCGTCGTCGATGTCCTTCAGGTACACCCAGATCGCACCGGTCGTGTCGGGATCGATCGCCCCCAGCTCCAGCACGGTCTCCTTCTGCGTGAAGCAGGAGAAGCTGGACAGGAGCCCCAGGTCCTTCGCAACGGCCACGACCCTCAAGTCCAGCGTGTTCGCGCGCCCGTTCTGCGTCTCGGTCTTGTAGGTGATCGTGTCCCCCACCCTCACGCCGAGCCGCTTGGCCTGGTTCGCGAAGAACACGACGGTGTGTGGCTCGGAGAGCTTTCGCGGATCGCCGATGATCTCGTCGCGTCCGTCTGCGACGTAGTCGCTCTCTTTTGCGAGCTGGAGCGTCTTGAAGAACCGATCCTCCTGCGCCGGGATGATGCCGGTCAGCCCGGCCTGCACGGTGCCCGTCTCGCTCACGGCCTTGCCCCAGGAACGGTGGCGCTCCAGCGTGTAGTCGAGGCCCGGGGTGTTGTCCTCGATGATCTTCCGGATCTCGGCAGCGTGCGTGACGATCGGCGCGGCGGAGCCGGGGGTGACCTTGTAGAACCCCGCGACGTTGATCTGGCCGGCCGAGAGCGTGGTGGCGGCGGTCACGAGGTTGTCATTGATGCCCTGGCTCATCGCCTGCAGCAGCACGAGCATCGCCGTGACGGTCCCGACAGCGAGGAAGAGGATCCCAGTGCGACGACGCGCCTGGATCAGGTTCCGGAACGCGATTTGAAGGAGAATAGCGGTTCCCATCAGCTTACTCCTTGGGGTTCATCGCGACGACGGGCTGCACGCGGGCGGCCATCAACGCTGGGTAGAAGGTGGAGACGAGGCTGATCACCGAGACGGAGCCCATCCCGAGCACGACGTTGAGCCACGACCAGGTGGGGTAGAGCTTCGGTCCGCCGAAGATGAACATCGCCTGGGCAGACGGCGCCTTGATGCCGACGGTTCCGAGCCAGGTGATCATGCCGACGCTCGTCACCGCCCCGAGGGAGCTCGCCACCGCGGCGAGCGCGAGCGTCTCCAGGAGGAACAGGAGGAGCACCTGGCCGCGTTGTGCGCCGATGGCCCGCATCGTGCCGATCTCCGCGGTGCGCTCCAGCGTCGCCATCATCATCGAGTTGTTGATGATGAACAGCGCGACGAGGAAGATCACGAGGATCGCGATCACCAGCACGCCCTTGATCACCAGCAGCAACTGCCCCACGATGCCCGAGGCGGTCTGCCAGTCCAGCGCCTTGACCGGCTCCCCCGCAGCGGCCGAGGCGTCCTCGATGTGCTTCATCGCGTCCTTGAGCGAAGCTCCTTCCTTGAGCAGCACCGCGGCGTTGAGCACGACGCCGTTCTCCATGTCGGCCTGCGTGTAGACCTTCTCGTCCAGCGCTGCTGCGGCGCGCGTGGCGGCCGTCATGTCCATGCCCGCGAACTCGTCGAAGGCCTGCGTGGTGGTGGACTCGGTGACGAGGGCGTCCGATCCCCCGCCGAACAGCGCATCCTCGGCGTTCTCCCGGGTCACGTCCTTCACCGCCACGGCCTTGCGCACCGTATCGAGCTCGGCCACCTGACTGTCGGACATCTTGCCGTACAGCTGGCGGAACGTGACCAGGTCCGCGAGGTTGTAGACGCCCGCGAGCTGGGAGCTCTCGAGGCCGGTGAACTCGAAGGTACCCCAGAGCTTCACGTTCACGGACCGCATGTAGCCGGACCGCGTGTACGCGCGGAGCGTCATCGTGTCGCCGATGCCCACGTCGTAGAGCCGGATCCGCGTTGCGATCTCCTTGTAGAAGAAGTCGTAGCGGGCGTCGAAGTTCGTGTCGTCCACCGTGAGGAAGGTCTGGATCAGCTTTCCGAGATCGGGCTCCTGCGAGCCGAGCTCCTTCTGGAGGATCGGGCGCAGCTCGGCGCCATCGTGCGGCGAGAGCATGAACAGGATGCGCGCGTACTGCCGGGAGCAGCGACCGGCCTGGTCCGAGAGCGCCTTGTCGGTGGCGAAGCGCAGCCCGTCGTCGTTGCGCTTGTTCCGCATGTCGTCGAGCTCGCGGGCCACCTTGTTCTTGACGAACTTCTCATAGCCGTACTTGGCGATGAGGAAGCCGCGCTTCCCCTCCGGGATGTTCTGCCCATCGACGATGCGGAACCGGCTGAACTCCCTCGTGAACGACATCATGTCTGTGCCGAGGAGGCGCAGGTACATCATCTTTCCGTCGCTGGCGAGCGGAGCGATGTTCTTGTCGAGCCAGTCGAGGCTCGCGGTTGGATCGGCGGCAAACTCTGCGGCGAACTCAGGGGTCTGCACCCGGGTCAGCGCGTCGAGGTCGTTCTGCGCCTTGACCTTGTCCGACACGATCTCGAACGCCGCCTTCTGGTCGTCCTGGAGCTGGTGGGTGATCGCGTTCACCTGCCCGAGCAGCTGTTCCCGGTCGGGGTCTGCGGCGAGACCGTTGGCGCGCACGTTGTCACGCAGCTTGTCCAGGGTCTGGTCGAGCTCGGTCGCTCCATAGAGCATGGTGTTCACGCTGCCCATCGGGACGACCGCGCGCACTTCGGGCACGGTGACCAGCGCGTCCCGGAGCTTCGGGAAGTCGGGGATCTCCCCGATGTCTTCCCCGCCCCCGCCGAACCCGAACAGGGCCAGCTGGTCCTTCGCGGTCTTGTCGTACACCTGGATGTCGCCTGCGAGCGATCCGGTGATCGACCGCGCCATGGCGCCCTCGATGCTGCTCACGAGCGAGGTGCCCATGATCACGATGAAGGTGCCGGCGGCCAACAGCGCGCCCACGATGGAGCTCTTCAGGCGGTGGGCGAGCACGTTCCGCCATGCGATGGCGGCGAGCACTGCGAGCCGTGTCATGCCTGGGCCCCGTTCCCGGCCGAGAGCCCTTGCGCGCTCACCACGCCGTCGAGGATGTTCACGACGCGGTCCGCCTGCTTCATCACGTGGTGGTCGTGTGTGGAGAAGATGAAGGTGGTGTTGTCGGCGCGGTTCAGGTCGCGCATCAGGGTGATGATGCTGCCGCCGGTGACGGAGTCGAGGTTGGCGGTGGGTTCGTCTGCGAGGACGATCTCGGGGCGCGTCACCAGGGCGCGGGCGATCGCCACGCGCTGCCGTTGCCCGCCGGAGAGCTCGCTCGGGCGCTGGTGGAGCTGTGGGCGCAAGCCCACCTTGTCGACGACGTCCAGCACGCGAGCCTGCCGCTCGCTCGCCGAGAGGCCGCCCTGCAGCAGCAACGGAAACTCGATGTTCTGGAAGACGTCGAGCACGGCGATCAGGTTGAAGCTCTGGAAGATGAACCCGAGCTTGTGGAGCCGGAGGTCCGTGAGCTGCGAGTCCTTCAGCGTGCCGGTGTTCTGTCCGGCAACGATCACCTCGCCGGAGGTCGCCACGTCGATGCAGCCGATCAGGTTGAGGAGCGTGGACTTCCCCGAGCCCGAAGGGCCCGCGATGACCGTGAATTCACCGCGATCAATTTCGAGGTCGACCTTCCGCAGCGCACGGACCGTGGTTGCACCGAGGGGGTAGTCCTTGACCACGTTCTTGAGGGCGACGATGGCGTTCACGTAGACTCCGGGTTCTGGGGGTTCAGGGGCGCGCGTGGTGCCTGGAGCGTGTCGATCACGCGCTGCAGCACGTCGAGCAGCTCGTTCTGCAAGGTCGGGTCGATGTGTGCGAGCGCGGCAGCAAACTCTGCCGCGTGCGACTGCGCCATCCGATCCACGAGATCGACACCCTCCGGGCGGAGCCGGACCTGTTTGTGCCGGCGGTCGGCGGGGTTTTCCCAGCGTTCCACCAACTGGCGATCGACCAGGCGGTCCACGAGTGTGGTGACCGCGCTCGGGGAGAGGCGCAGCGTCTCGCTCAGCGCCTGCATGCCCATGCCCTCGCTTCGCGAAGGATCCCCGCAATGCCCCATCAGCACGTGCATCGCGATCATCTGGGGCATCGAGAGGCCGAGGTCGTGGAGCTCCTGCAGGCCGCGCCCGCTGGATCTGCGCCCCACCTCTGCGTGGAGCTGGTTCATCAGCTTTGGCAGGCGGCGGATGTCTGGGGGAGGGGGTGGAGACGTCGACATGTTTCGGTGTGGACGGATAGTTCGATGGATCGAACTATTGCCGCGCACAGAAATATCCACGACTGCCGAAACGTCAACGAGAAAGTTCGGGCCGTCGGTCGGGCGTGCGACCTACTCCGAGGCGGCCACCAGCCGGCTGGGCAGCGCGCGAGCGGTCGGGGAGGCGGGCGCGGGCGCGCTGTTGACCTCCACCCGGCTGACCCCGAGCATGGTGCGGATCCGCGCGATCGCGGGGAGGGAGATGCCGAACTGCACGGCCACCTCCACGTCGTCCCGGCGGGCCAGGGCCTGCGTGATGCCCGGGTAGGCCTGCTCGAGGCCAGCCTGGAGCGCGCCGTCCTTCACGTCCACCGGGCGGGCCGGGGGCGCGACCTGCGGGATCAGGTCCGGGAGGCGCGCCGCCGGCTCTTCGGCTCGTGCACGACGCTCCTCGGCGCGGGCGGGACCGGCCGCGCGCAGCCGACGATAGCGTTCGCGGGCATGGAAAAGCGCGCTCTTGGTGATGCGGTATTCCCGGGCGAGCCTGTCGAGCGGCTCGGCATCGAGCCGCTCGAGGATCCCGGGGTACGCACGTTCCAGCTCTTCGGATTCGCGGTCCAACTTCATTGGCATTTCCTTCCGCCTTCCGCAGTGTATCGCGTTCGGGACCTGTTCTCACCGTGCCCACACCGCCGCAGTCCGGCGCCCGGAGGTGCTACACTGCCGCACCCCGACCCTTCCCCAGAGAGCAGACCTCCAGATGGAGTCCCAAGGCGCCGCGCGCAACCTCGAGATCGTGCTCGTACACGAGCTGTCTTCGGGGACGTTCGCGCGGTTGTACCTTGCTGAGGCACGAGCGCCCGGCGGCATCGAGCGCATCGTGGCCGTCAAGATCCTGCGCGAGCAGTGGTCCGAGTCCGTCGAGATCCTCAACCGGACGCGTGATGAGGCGCGGCTGCTGGCACGCTTGCGCCACAAGAACATTCTCCGGGTAGAAGATCTCGCCGAGATCGATGGTCAACTTGCCATCATCATGGAGTTCGTCGACGGGTTGGACCTGAAGCAACTGCTCGACGCGCTCGCCAAGGAGAAGCTGCGGGCCCCGGTGCGCGCCCTCATCGAGGTCTGCGCCGCCACGGCCTCTGCACTCGATGCTGCACACAACCGCGTGCCGTACGGGCTGGAGGTGCCCCTGCACGTGGTGCACCGGGACATCAAGCCTTCGAACATCATGGTGAGCGCCGAGGGCGAGGTGAAGGTCCTCGATTTCGGCACGGCGCGCTCCTCGCAGCAGCGCAGCGCCCAGACGGGCGCCCTGCGGTTCGGAAGCCTCAAGTACATGTCGCCCGAGCGGAGGGAAGGGGACCGCGGGGAGATCGCGAGCGACGTGTACGCGCTCGGGCTCACGATGTTGGAGCTGCTGCGGGGCGATTGGCTGCCCCTGTTGCCGCTCGATGTGCAGGAGCACGACGAGGCGCTGGCGACCGCGGTCTCGCGCCTGACCGACCTCGGGATGCCCAACGCCGAGTGGGATCATGCGCTGCGGGGTGCGATCCTGCGCATGGTGGCGGGGGAGGCGTCGCATCGCCCGCCGATCGCCGAGGTGCAGAAGCTGTTGCGCGCGTTCGCGGATCAGGCGAGCGGCACCACCCTCGAGACCTTCGCGCAGGAGCACGTCGCCCGGCTCACGCGCGCGATGCACGGGGACACCGGCGCCGGGGCGCTTTCCGGGACGCGGTTCGTGCTGAACGTGCTGCCCGAGGGCGCGCCCAAGCCAGTACGGCCGAAGCCCTCTCTCCGGCCCACGCCCACGCTGGAGGAGGACCGCCCCACCACCGCGGCGACGCACCAGAACATCGCTGCGCCCGAAGACTGGGGTGACGAGGCCACCGTGCAGCGCCCGAACCCGCTGGCGGAGCTGCCACCGCCCGTGGCACCGCCCGCTCGCCCGACCGCCCGTGCAGCGGAGCCCGAGCCGGAGGAACCGAAGTCCTCCGCGATGATCTGGGTCGGCGTGGCGCTGTTCTCGCTCTTCGTCGTGGGTGTCGTGCTCGCTGTCACCATCGCGGCCGGGGTCTTCGTGTTTTCGTCCACCCCGGAGGCGCCGCCCGTCGCGATCGCGCCTCCTCCCGCGCTGTTGGGCTCTGCCGCCGTGCAGGTCACGGTGCCGGACGCAGCGGTGCAGTGGATCCGGCTCGAGTCCGGAGGAATCCGCGCCGCGGAGGGCAAGGACACGCTCTCCGGAAAAGTCGTACCCGACACGTACACGCTTTCGATCAAGATCGTCGGGAAGCCGGCGCAGCGCGCGAGCGTGGCGATTCCAGAGGGGGGCGCGACACTATCCTGCGCCCTGGCGAAGGATGGCAACCTGGCCTGCATGGGGCTGGGTGCCCCCGTTGCGCTCAAACCTTGACAACCCCGATGCCAACGGACGCTTGCGGAAACCCGGGATCTCCCGGTACGTTGATCGGTGGAGGGCTCTCCGTGCTCAACTCCCCAATCTCTGCCCGTCTCCCGCTCATCCCCGCGCTCCTCTGCGGCCTCGCGCTCTACACGCAATCCGGCTGCATCGACCAGAAGGTCTCCGTCATCCACAAGACCGAGACCTTCGAGCAGGCCCCCTCCAACGAGGTCGACATCCTGTGGGTCGTCGACAATTCCGTCTCGATGGTCCAGGAGCAGAGCGCCGTGGCGAACGGCGCCGCGCAGTTCGTCGGGCATCTGGAGACGACGGGGATGGACTTCCACCTCGGCGTGGTCACCACCGATCTCGACGTGACCAACCCCAACGCCGGGGCGATCCTCAACGGCTACGTGACCAATGCCACCCCGAACTACGTCACCGAGTTCGCCCAGCGCGTGCAGGTCGGCACGAACGGGTCCGACCAGGAGAAAGGCATGCAGGCGGTCACCGCCGCGCTCCTCCCGCCCCTGGCCGACACCAAGAATGTCGGCTTCCTGCGCGAGGAGGCAAGCCTCGCAGTGGTCGTCATGAGCGACGAGAACGACTGTTCGGACGCAGGCTCCCTCGGGGCGGGGGCCTCCGGCGAGTCCTGCTACGCCGACTACGACAAGCTCACGCCCATCCCCGACCTCGTCCGCGACATGAAGAGCATCAAGGCAGGCTCCATCGGCCAGTTCACCTTCTCCGGCATCATCGGGCCCGACGCCGTGGACGGATGCGCGGATGCCGTCCCCGGAAAGCGCTACGCCACGGCGATCGAGATGATCGGCGGCGTGCGGGCCAACATCTGCGACGCCGACTACTCCAGCATCATGGACTCGCTCGGGCTCATCGCGGCGGGCATCCTCGACACGTTCCCGCTCACCAACCTGGCCGACCCCGAGTCGATCGAGGTCTCGGTGCTCGACGTGGACGGCAGTGAGATCACCGTCGGCCAGGACGTCTCCAACGGCTGGACCTACGAAGAGGCCGAGGACCAGTCCTACGCGTACATCGTGTTCCACGGCAACGGGATCCCGCCGCGCGGCGCGACGATCACGGTGGACTACGACTACGCAGGCAAGCTCGAAAGCCCGGACACGGGCGGGTGATCTTCGGCGGTCTGCTGGGGATCGCCACGCTCGCCGGGTGTGGTTGCCCTAGCTTCGCCACGTTGAACGTCCAGGATCCCGACGGCGTCGCGGATCCGACGCAGATCGACATCGTCTCGGAGGCCGCTGCGGCGTTCGTCGAGTGGACGGGGCGCGATGGCGTGTGCGTGGACACGATCGAGCTCACCAACTCTGCGGACGCCGTCTACGAGGATGCAGTCGGTGCCTACTACGGTCCGGGCGAGCCCATCCGGGTGGAGGTCGGCACGGACAGCTGGCTCCCGGGGATCGTGTGGCATGAGCTGGGGCACGCGCTGGACGACGTCGAGCAGATCGCGCTCTCCCACGGGAACGCCTTCCCGACCCAGTCCGTGAACGACCACTACTCGGGCGCGGAGGTACGCATCGACGAAGCCTTCGCCGAGGCGTGCGAGGAGGGTCCGCCGCCGTTCGCGTTGCTGTACGCCCTGGAGCATGCCTGCGGGGAGATGGACCTTCGGGATCAGGCGATGCAGGATCTCGTGTTCCGGCGCTACTCGGAGCCCTCGGGCATCGGGGTCGACGATTCCGCGCACTGGGAGCCCCTCGCCACCTTGAGCGCCGACATCTACGACGTGCAGCCGTTCGCCGACGCCGATGGGACCGTCGGGATCATCGGCGCGAGCTACATCGCCGAGGGCTATGGCTACCGCTACTCGTTCCACCGGATGGCCCTGAGCACGACGGACACCGGGCTCCCGAGCCTCGTGGAGGATGGCGTGGTGGACTACTCCACCTTCGCGGGAGACGCCCGATTCGTCCCGAGCCTAGACGGGCAGATCGTCGTCCAGCTTGTCGCGGACTCGGGCGAGCTTTCGTTGGTGACACCGGACTTTGCGACCGGCGCGTGGGATCCGCTCGACCTCCCCGGCATCGTCCGCGTGCTCGGCGATGCTGGCGTCGTGAGCTTCGAGGGCGGGAACGTGTGGTGGGAGGACTACGGCGACGGGTTCGGCCTCCAGGGCTCCACGCTCAGCGGGGAGAGCCTGCCGATCGGCCAGTTCGACGACGGCGAGGCGAGGCCGCCGTACGCGTACAGCGCGGCGGGCGGGTTGTACTCGATGGTGCGTGACACGCAGTTCGACGAGTACGCCGTGCAACGATGGGACGACGCATGGAGCGAGCCCGACCTGCCTCGCGGGTTCTTCCCCCAGGGTGGCTCCGCCGCGGGGGACGAGATCGCGTACGCCGGACGCCTCGGCTTCCGCACCACCACGCAGGCGACCCTCTACAAGCCCGCGGGGGGCGAGTGGTCGATAGCGAGCCGGACGTGTGGAGGGTGGATGGAGCCGCTGCTGGTCGGCGGGCAGTGGTACGGGTTGGACAGATCCGGGACCGGGCTCTACCGGTGGGTGCCGTGAACCGCATGCCAGGGATCTCCGGTGTACTCGCCTGAACTCGATCGCGCCCTGCTGACCGCCCTGTTGCGGGACTGGCACCAGCTCAACCAGGAGCGGTTCCGCGGGGCGTTGAAGGCGCCGGTGTTCGCGCTCTCGGGGCACGGGCCGGGCACCGGACAGAACCTCGGCCTGTGGGCCTCGAGCGGGCGCACGCTGCACCTGGACCGGAACTTCGTCATCGTGGCACCCTGGCCGGCTGTCCGGGAGGTGATGCTGCACGAGATGGCGCACCAGTTCGTGGACGAGATCTACAAGGTCCGCGACGAGACCCCGCACGGCCCGACCTTCCAGACCGTCTGCTCCCGCTTCGGCATCGACGCGAGGGCAAGCGGAGCGCCCGACATGCGCGCCGAAGATGCGCCCACCCACAGGATCGTGGAGCGGGCGCGCAAGCTCTTCGCCCTGGCCCGGAGCGCGAACCAGCACGAGGCCGAGTCGGCGATGAACGCCGCACAGGCGTTGCTGCTCAAGTACAACCTCGACAGTTCGGCCACCGGTGCCGAGGACGTCGTCTGGAAGACCGTCGGTGAGCCCGCGCTGCGCCACACCGAGGACGAGAAGGTGCTCGGGGGCATCCTCACCAAGCACTTCTTCGTGAGGGGCATCTGGATCAACGTCTACCTGCCGCTGCGCGGCGAGTGGGGCAGCGTGCTCGAGATCTGCGGGACGCGCGAGAACGTCGAGATGGCGCTCTACGTGCACGCCTTCCTGCAGGACACCACGCTCCGGTTGTGGGAGACCCACGGGGTGGGGCACACCCGCACCGCGCTCGCCCGCTTTCGCGCAGGCGCCTACCACGCGTTCTTCCAGAAGTTGACGGAGCAGGCCACCCGACACGCGGAGACGGGCCTCGTGTGGGTGGGGGACGCTCGCGTGGACGAGTGGTTCGAGCAGCGCCACCCGCGGGTGCGGACGGTGCGGAGCACGGGTTTTCGTCGGGACTCGGACTACCAGCAGGGAAAGGCCGCCGGCCGGGACATCGTGTTGAACAGGCCGATCACGGGCCAGGGCAACAGGCAGCTGCAGATCGAGAAGAAGAAGTAGGCCGACCGACTCGGCATCCCGCCGAGCGAGGCCGCCTGCCCCTACTCCGGATCTTCCCTCAGCTGGTACTCCTTCATCTTCAACTGCAGGCTCTTGCGGCTGATGTCGAGCCGCCTCGCCGCGCGGGTCACGTTCCCGTTCTCCGCCTCGAGGGACCGCAGGATCAGCGCGCGCTCGAGTCGGGCGGTGTGCACGCGCACGTACTCCTTGAGCCCCACCTCTCCCGGCGCGTCCGTGCCGCCGACCCCGTCGAGGACGCCGGGCAGTACGTCGTCCGCGAAGACGTCGTTCTCCGACAGCAGCACCCCGCGCTCCACGACGTTCTCGAGCTCCCGGATGTTGCCCGGCCAGTGCCAGGCGCACAGCCGCGCCATCGCGGCTTCGCCGACCTGGGAGACGTGCTTGCCGAGCCGCTGGTTGAAGCGGGTGAGGAAGTGCTCCACGAGCAGGGGGATGTCCTCCCGACGCTCACGAAGCGCCGGCAGGCGGATCGGGATGACGTTCAGCCGGTAGTACAGGTCCTCGCGAAAGCGACCCGAGGCCACCGCAGCTTGCAGATCGATGTTCGTCGCCGCGATCACCCGCGTGTCCACCGAGATCGCGCGGGTGCCGCCCACCCGGTCGATCTTGCGCTCCTGGAGCGCGCGGAGGAGCTTGACCTGCATGTCGCGGCCGAGCTCGGCGACCTCGTCCAGGAGAAGCGTGCCGCCGTCTGCGAGCTCGAACCGCCCGGGTTTGGACGTGACCGCACCGGTGAACGCGCCGCGCTCGTGGCCGAACAGCTCGCTCTCGAAGAGGTTCTCGGGGATCGCGCCGCAGTTCACGGTGATGAACGGGGCGTCCTTGCGCGACGAGTGGTCGTGCAGCGCGCGCGCGACCAGCTCTTTGCCCGTGCCGCTCTCCCCCACGATGAGCACCGTGGTCGGCGAGTCAGCCACCTTCTCCAGCAGCGAGTACACCCGCTGCATCGAAGGCGTCACCCCGATGAGCTCGAACCGCCCCTTGGGGCCCGGGTCGACGAGCGACTTGCGCGTGGCCCGCTCGGTGCGCAGCGCCTTGTCGACGGCGTTCCGAAGCTCGGTGAGGTCGAACGGCTTGGTGATGAAGTCGGCAGCACCGAGCTTGAGGGCCTCCACGGCGGCGTCGACGGTGCCGTGCGCAGTGATGAGGATCACGGGCAGGCCCGGCAGCTCGTTCCGGATCCAGGCGAGCAGCTCCAGACCGCCGATCCCGGGCATCTTCAGGTCGGAGATCACCAGCTCGTAGGGCTTGTGGGTCAGCGCTGCGGTGGCCTCGCCGCCATCGGCCGCGGCGTCCACGTCGAACCCATCCCGCGAGAGATGGGCCTGAAGAACCTTTCGAATCGAGGGTTCGTCGTCAACTACGAGAATGCGAGGCCGCATCGCGGGGGGGTAACCCGGTCCGCCCGGGAGCGGTGGCATCTGTTCACCCTGCCCGAGATCGGGCCGCGTGTGAATGTCCACGCTCCGACCACGTAGCAGAGCAGTTAGCTTTGCACCGCTGCCAACTGTCCATCCGGAGGTTCCTTGAACACTCGCCCCGTGGTTCTCCTCGTCGCCTGCGCCGTCGGCGCGCTCATGCTCGCCCCGGATGCGCTCGCCAGCAAGGCGGCCCCGGACTTCTCGTTGCGGGACCTCACCAACCAGACGCAGACGCTCTCGCAATACAAGGGCAAGGTGGTGCTCGTGAACTTCTGGGCCACGTGGTGCGGGCCGTGCAAGGTGGAGATGCCCCACCTGGAGGCGATGTACGAGGAGCTCGGGGCCAAGGGCTTCGTGGTGCTCGGCATCTCTGCCGACGACGCGCGGTCGTCCTCTGCGGTGAAGCCCACGGCGATCAGCCTCGGGTTGAAGTACCCGGTGCTCCAGGACAAGGACAGCGCTGTCGTGAGCCAGTACAACCCCTCCAAGACGTTGCCCTACAACGTGGTGGTCGACAGGGCGGGGAACATCGCGAACGTCTTCTCCGGCTACAACCCGGGCGACGAGGTCAAGGTGAAGGACGCTGTGGTGGCCCTGCTCGGTCAGCCCGGGTGAGCGTGCTGTTCCTGGCAATCGGGCTCTGTCGTGTGGCGCTCGCCGAAGATCCTCCTGCCGACCCCGGCGTGGGCGATTCGCCCGTGGACCCGCTGGCGGGCCCTGGCGGCGATCCGGCGGAGGACCCGCTCGGGGGGAGCAGCCCCACGGTGCCGCAGGCCGAGGGCCCCTCGCTCGCGGGCGGGGGCGTGAGCGGCACCGAGGACCTGCGGGTGCGCTACTACCACGTGGAGGACAAGCTCCCCGGCTTCGAGGACCGGAGCATCCTGGACTACGTGGAGGCGGTCGACCGGCTGGACATCACCGGCGGGAACTCGCGGTTCACGGTCTCGCTGAGCGGCGATGCTGTGGGACTGTGGGGCAACCGCTACATCCTCGACGGGGAGCTGGTCCACGAGCGCGCGCTGTACACCGACATCGGATCTCCGTTCGACGACGCGCTGTTCCAGCTCGAGAAGGTCTCGGCCGTGGTGCGCGGCAAGAAGGGGGTGCTCACCTTCGGGGACTCCTACGCTTCGTTCGGGCGCGGGATCGCCGTGAACCTGAACAAGAACACGGACATCGATGTCGACACCTCGGTGCGTGGGGTCTCGGGCATCGCGCACCTCGGAAACATCGACGCCACGCTGTTCACCGGCGTGACCAACCCACAGCAGATCGCGCTCGAGAACCCAAACGTGGGCCTGCACATCGGCAGGGAGCACGCAGTGAGCGGCGCGCGGGTGGACGTCTACGGACTGGGCCCGGTCAACCTCGGCGCGCACGGCGTGCTCTACCAGTTCGCCCGGGAGGCAGATCCCACCCAGAACGTGCTGCTCGCCTACGACAAGGCGCCCGATGCGGCAGTCGCCGGCGGCACTGTGGAGGCTCTCGGCGTGGGCGGGATCGACTGGTTCGCGGAGGGCGACTTCTTCAGCTACGTCGCCGACGATCTCGCGGCGAAGAACGGCTACGAAGCCTACATCTCCGCTTCCGCATATCCGGGCCTCGCCACCATCCTGATCGAGGGCAAGCGTCAGGAGAACACCGAGGTCCTCAACACCTTCGCCTCACCGGACGGCTACGAGATCGCGGCGGGGCCCACGCTGGAGTACGAGCGGGTCATCACCGAAGACAGCTCTGCCGCCGTGAATTCGAACGATCTCACGGGCGGCAGGGCCCGCGTGGACCTGCGCCTCGGCAAGGGAACGGACACGCTCACGCCCTACATCTCCGAGGCGGCCTTCTACGACGCGGAGATCGGCGGGCTGCACTTCAACGCCACGCCCGAGGCGATCACGCACACGGTGGCCGGCGTGACGTGGGTGCACGGCGAGGCGCACCTGCTGCTCAACGCCGGGTTCCGGCTCGATCGGCGGCTGCCGGACGGGACCACGGACTACGGTGCAGATCGCCTCGAGCACATCGACGCGAGCCTGACCATCCCGATCGCCGGGCCCGTCTCGATCGAGGTCGCCCCGGCCGCGCAGGCGTTCCACTGGGGGGTGAATGCACAGCAGCAGACCGACTACGTCGACTTCTCAGGGACGCTCGCGGTGAAGATCGGGGCTCCGTGGGCGATCATCCTGTACAACGACTACTCGTCCAACCCGCTCGTCCGGTCGACCGGCAACCTGGGTGAGGACCTCTACGGTGCCGCCGAGCTTCAGTGGAAGCCGACCAGCGCCGTCACGCTCAAGGCCTTCTATGGGGCCTACCGTGCGGGCATCCGGTGCGCCGGGGGGCAGTGCCGCTCCCTTCCGGGGTTCAACGGTGCGCGGGTGAGCGCGTCCGCGTCGTTCTAGCGCCGACCAGAACGCGAGCATTACCGGCCGCCACGAGATACTTCAGCGATTCGGAGTCCCAACCCTTGCTCACCTCGCTCCTCCTGCTCACAGGCTGCTCCATCATCCAGGGGCTGCTCGCCGGTGATTCCAAGAAGACCGTCAGCGAAGCGGACGCTCTGCTCAAAGCCGGGGATCTGGCTGGGGCTACCGCGATGTACGACGGCGCGCTGGCCAAGTCTCCGACAGACGCCGACCTCGCCATCGGTGCGGCCTACGGCCACATGCTGATGGGCGACACCGCCAGGGCGGATGCCATCCTCGCGGCTGCCGAGCCGGGAGCGAAGGAGCGGATCGGCGAGATGAAGCTGCGCCGGGCGCTGGTGGCGATGAAGGCGGGCGATCTCGACAAGGTCAAGGAGTTCGCGAGCGTCTCGAACACGCCGGCGGGCAAGCTGCTCGCGGCCGAGGTGAACCTCGCGGATGGGGACCGCGATGCGGCCAAGGCGCTGCTCGAGGGGATCAAGGGCACGCCCGGCGATCTCGGGGCGACCGCCACGGCGTACCTCGAGCTGATGAACGACCCGAACGCGCTCGTCGGGGGGCTCTCCGAGGCGCAGGCGCTCTGGGCGCTCGGTCAGCGGAAGATCGCGGTGCGTTCCGTCGAGGATCTGGTGAAGGCCTACGCGGAGACCCGCGAGGACGGCTCGGATCAGCTGCTGCTCTGGGCGGGGCGCGCGGCCTCGGTCGGAGAGACCGACATCTCCACGAACCTGCTCGACGCGATCACCGTCCCGCCAGCCGGGCAGGCGTGGCGGGTGCAGGCCACGCGCGCGATCAACCTGTGCGCCAGCGGCGACGGCGCAAGCTGTACGAAGATGCTCGACGCCATCAAGCCTGTGGCGCCGGCCGACGGGTACCTGGACGCACGGGCGACAGCTGCGATGCTCCTCGCTCCGAAGGACGGTGCGACAGCGAAGGCCCTCCTGGACGGGTATTCGGGCGACGCCGTGGCGCGTGCACTGGCGGAATCGGGGGATTCTGCAAATGGCGTGAATGTTGCCGCGGATCCCGTGTTCAAGAAGCAGCTCGGAGGCTGACCATGTCCATGCTCCTCTCCTTCATGCTCCAGACGGTGATCGCGAGCACCGCCCCCGCGTACGCGAAGGACAAGGCGCCGGATGACGGCGTGCCTGTTCGCGTCGTGGTGTGCGATGACGCCAAGGCGCCCATCGCGACCGCCGTGGTCCGCCACCCCCTGGAGGCCGACCGTCACCGGGTGAACGCCGTGGATGGCTCCTGGGAGGCGAGCGTGCTCTACCTGCCGGACGGCAGCGAGCTGCGCTTCACCGCGGGCATGACCCTGAACCTGGAAATTTCCGCGCCCGGGTACACCACGCAGGTGCTCACCTACCAGGTGCGCAAGCGCCGGAACCTCATCGACGTCACGCTCCCCAAGATCGAGGTCGACGACGGCCAGCTCGAGGAGCCCACCATCAGCTTCGGCCGCGACGAGCCGAGGGAGTAACGAATGCACAGCTTTTCACGAGCGATGCTGGCCGGCCTGGGGCTGCTCGCGCTGGCCTTGCCGGCCACCGCGGGCGGCTGGCAGTCCTTCGCCGCGGCCTTCCCCACGAACGCCTGTCAGGACGGCTGGACGGCCTGCATCACCTCGGGTGGCGCCGTCGGCCCGGGCATGCTCCACGACACCGCCGGGCGCCCGTTGCCCTCGGACGGTCGTCTGGGCTGGTTCGATCTGCAGCCTACCGCCTCCTTCTCACCGTTCGTCGGGCTCTCGTCCTACAGCGGTGCTGCCGGGGGCGAGGTGCCGCGCCCCGCGCCTGTCGCTGCTGTGCAGCCGACTCCGGTCGCAGCCTCGAACCCGACCCAACCCACCCAGCCATCCAACGTCCAGGCCTCGAACAACCCGGACGCGTCCATCCGCACGCTCCCCGCGGCGACCCCCAATGTGGCGGTGAGCCCCACGGCGAACCCGAACGCGACGATGCCGCCCAACGGCAACGCCACGCCCAACAGCACGCTCGCGACCCGCCCGACGCAGCCCTCGTCCCAGCCGTCGTCACAGCCCTCGGCCACGCCGGTCTCGATGCAGCCGACGAGCCAGCCGGCGACGCAGCCCGTCACGCAGCCTGTCGCCAACATCCAGCCCGTTGCCACCCCCGTCGCGACGCCGGTCTCGCAGCCTGCGCCCACGCCCACGGCGAACATCGCGACCTCGCAGGTCAGCAACGACTGCACCGACCTCGTCACGCTCGAGCCGGCGGCGATGATGGGATCGCTCACGCTCGGGCAGACGAAGTGCCTCGAGGCCCGCCTCTCCTCTGAGTCGCAGCAGACGACGAAGGCCAAGATCTCCCTGGTCCTCATCAACAATGCAGAAGGCAAGGGCGACAAGACGGACTGGGAGCGGCTCGTGAAGCGCCACCTCGAGGAGATCGACCGCTCTGACCCCGATCTCTGCTACAAGTACTCCCTCCAGCTCTCCCGCGGCGGGGCGGGTCGGGCGTCTGGCGTGATCCGGTGGGCGGACTACTCGCTCGAGAACAAGTCCAAGTGGACCGGGAACACCTACAAGTCGAGGGTGTTCGCCCTCGAACGCCTCAAGACAGAGGCGGCGAACAAGCTCTGGCAGGACGCCGAGGCGACGTACACGACCGAGCACACCGACGAGAACGAGGCCAAGAGCGCGAAATATCGCGGCATGACCAAGGACTACGCCCGGGAGTGGCTCGACTACGCCAAGGCGAGCGCGCAGGACACGAAGTCGGCCATGCAGTACTGTGTGTCCGCCGCCGGCACCACCGCATTCTGTGAGGGGTAGGTGATCTTCACGCTCCTCTTCGCCTGCAGCGGAGAGCAGACGGGTGCGCCTGCGCCCGCTGCTCCTGCTGCGACGACGAGCGCGGTGCCCACCAGCCTGCTCGCGCAGACGTGGCAGGTGCGTCTGGCTGTGGACTCGGCACGCTCCGCGTTCGAGGGACGGCCGAGCTGGACCGCGTACTTCCAGGGTGATCGCCAGGCCGCGCTCACGGCCATGGCAGGAGAGAACGACCCGGTGGGGCTGGCCCGCATGCACGCCGAATTCGCGGCGATGTACGACGAGGCCGCGCTCCTCGCGGCGCAGAGCGTCGTGCAGGTGTACGGGGTGGACGCCCAACCGACCGATCCGGTGGAGGTCCAGTACCTGCTCGGCGAAGCCGGCGTGATCCTCGGGGATTCCGCGCTGAGGGCGAAGTTCGGGGGCTGCTCCGGCTCGACGAACGCGCTCATCGCGAAACGCGATGCCGCGTGGAAGGCCTGGGTGGACGCTGGAGCCAACGGATCGACCGCTGGGCTCCTCGACGGGCTGCTGGTCCCGCCGTCGGTAGCTGGCTCGGCTCCCGGCCTCGGGCCCGTGCCTACCTACTCGTTGCCCGAGCAGACGCCGGAGAAGCTCGCTGTCGCGAGCGCCGACCTGATGGCCATCTGGGCTCTGGCGCGGTGGCACGAGAGCCAGGCGGTCGGGGGAGTCGCGCCCGATCCGGGCGCGCAGCTGCTCATCCGTGCACACCGGGTGCCCGGAGACCCCACGCCGGCGTCCGTGACCGTGCCCACGCCGAAAATCGAGGACGCAACACTGTTCCTGGGGCCCTACACCACGGGGGGGGACCTCGCCCTCGCCGCCGAGCTGCGAAATCCGCTCACGGCACCCGTGGCCGTCTCCCAGCACGTACAGGACAGCCCCTACGCCGCGATCATCCAGTCGTGCACGAGTGCGGGCGCAGCGGGGCCCGATGGCGCCAGGCCCCCCGAAGGCGCGAACCCGGCGCAGGCGGTCTCGGTGGATTGCGTGATCGACCAGGTGGCCGTGTTCGGGACCGCCGTGCAGGACGCCATGGCTACCGCAGCCGGGGGGGAGCAGACCTTCCACCGTTTCTTCGCCGATCAGGCGCGCGCCGGCCTCCTCCGGGTGGCTGCAGACGCCGCATTCGCCGCTGGCGATGCAGACTCCGGCGGTCGGTTGCGCCTGAACGCCATCGACCGTGCGGTCGGCAAGGCGTACGACCCCCTGTTCGTGCTCTCGGTCGCTGCCTGGGATGCTGGCAACCGCAACTCAGTCCGGGCTACAGAGATGGTTCACACCCTTGTCGACGAGATTCCCGGTCTCGACGTCGCCCGCCTCCCGCTCGATGCCCTCCATGTCCGCCTCAGCCGGAGCGCCGCCCCCGGCGTTCCGATGCACTGAGCCCCCCCAAACGAGGTCGCTTGATGTCCCACCTCCCCGAAAACGCCTCCCCAGCAAAACTCGCCCTGCTCGGCGCCGGTCTGGTCGCCGCGCTCGCGTCGACCGGCGCGACGCTGAGCTTCTACGAGGAGTCGCTTCCGAGCACGCTCAACCCGCTGTATGCGCAGTCCATGGTCGATTTTCGGAGCCAGGAGCTGGTGTTCGACCGGATCTTCTTCCACAGTCCCATCGACAACCAGCTGATCTCCCGGATCGTGGAGAAGGGCGAGGTCGCGGATGGCGGCAAGTCCTTCCGTCTCACGCTCAAGTCGGGGCTGAAGTGGCATGACGGGAAGTCCGTCACCTCGAAGGACGTGTGCTTCACCGTGGCAGCGATGCTCGACCCTGGAACGACGAGCCCTATCGCCGAGGGCTACCGTACGGTGCTCGCGGGCTGCGACGCCGAGAGCCAGCTCGTCGCGCTCGTGCGCTTCACCAAGATCTTCCACAATCCGAAGGAGCGCCTCGGCTTTGCGCTCATGCCGAGCGACGCCCTGGGCGGCAAGACCGCGATAGCGCCCGACCTCGACTTCTCGGTGCACCCGGTGGGCTCCGGGCCGTACAAGGGCAGTCGTGGCAAGCGCGGCGTCACGTTCGAGGCCTACGCAAACGCCCAGCACGCCGCCACGATCTCGAACCTGTCGCTGTCCGAAGGCGGCGACCCGATCGTGCAGGTCACCACGCTGCGCAACAACGGTGTGCAGGGCATCATCGCGGTGCCGCCGCCCTTGCGCGCGGACGTGAGCAATTCGGACGACCTCCAGCTCAAGAGCTACGACCTGCGGTCCTGGTGGTACGTCGCGGTCAACACCAAGAAGGGCGCCCTCGGTGACAAGCGTGTTCGGAAGGCGCTCGATCTGATCCTCGACCGCACGGACCTGCGCCAGCTCTCGATCGGTGTGAAGCCCGGTGAGCAGAACAGCCCGTGCGAGTTCATCTCCGGACCGTTCGTGCAGTCGTCGCCGTTCTACAATCGGGCCGTCCCCACCCACGAGAAGAGCGACAAGGCCGCTGCTGGCAAGCTCCTCACCGACGCGGGCCTGACCAGCGTGGGTGGACGTTGGCAGTACAAGGGCGCCCCGGTCACGCTCAACATCGGAATGCTGGCGCCGCTCGACAACGAGGCGCCCGACCTCCTGCAGCAGATCTCGAACCAGATCGGGGCAGGGGGCTTCGATCGGCAGGAGCAGCGCGTGAGTGCGGACGACTGGAACCGCCGCGTGCTCACCGGCAAGGCCACCGAGTTCGATCTGCTGATCGGCAAGTGGAGCTTCGGCGTGGTCGAGGAGGTCAACCCGATCTTCGAGACCCGCGCTGGCACGAAGGGCACCCTGAACGTGTTCAACTACTCGAACGCAGACGTGGACAACGCCATCGCCGAGTACAACGCCGCTCGAACGGACACCGCGGCCGACGACGCCTACCACAAGCTCCACCAGGTGCTCGCGGACGACCTTCCCTACCTGTTCCTGTGGAAGCTCGACACCAAGTCGGCGTGGCGCACCGAGGTGCGGGGGAACACGATCGCGCCGTACTTCTACTGGACCGAAGTGGACTCCTGGAAGTATGGAAGTTGAGCGCTTCGGACCGTAGCACCCGCCTGCACGCCGGGACCAGCCGATGAACGGCTGGTGGACGCGTCCGTTGATGCGCCTGCTGGCGGCGCTGCTGCTCCCGTTCGCGGTGCCGGGCATCATCACGGCGTTGATCTGGGCGCTCCCCGGTGACCCCGCCGAGATCATCTGCCCGCCGGAGCTGTGTGGAGGCACGGCCGAGCTCTCGGCGCGCTGGCACCTCGACCAGGGGCCGTGGAACTACTACAGGCTGTGGGTGGACGCTGCGTTCCACGGCGACTTCGGGAATTCCTGGCGGTACCTCCAGGGGGCGCCGGTTCGCGACCTTCTTGAAAACGCAGTTCCGACAACGATTGTCCTGCTCGCGGCGGGAATGGTCCCGGTGCTGCTGGCCGCCATCCTCGGGGCGTCCGGGCGGGTTCCACGCGCGGTCGTGCCGGTGTTTTCGGCGTTCGGGCTCGTGCCGGCCGTGGTGCTCGCGTTGCTCGCCGCAGCCGCCGTCGAGCTGAAGTTCGGCGCCAACAGCTTCGGCGACGACGGCGTCCGGGTACGCCTCCTGGCCGGAGCGCTCGTGCTCGGTCTCGCCGATGGCGCCTTCTCCGACACGCTCTCCGGGGTCGGCGCCCTGTTCTCGGGAGAGCGAAAGCAGCGCTACGTCCAGGTTGCCGTTCTGCGGGGTGAGCGAGTGCTCGCCAACGTGCTGCCCAACATCACCCCCGCGTTGGTCGGTCAGATGCGCGCGCGCACGCTGCAGCTCGTCTCCGGCACGGTGGTGGTGGAGGTGGTGCTCAAGATCGACGGGGTAGGGGATCTGCTCTGGAACGGCACGCTCCTCCAGGACTTCGGGGTTGTCATCCCGGCGGCCACGGCCTACGCCGTGCTCTCGGCGGTGCTGCTCGGCGTGCAGGCCGTCGTGGAAGTGGGCGTGGCGCTGTGGGTCCGCAGGGCTCCTCGAGCCTCGCCGGCGGCGGCCGTGGTCGCCGCCACGGGTGTGGCGTGAACCGGTGGGTGCCGGCCCTCGCGGCGCTCGCGATCTTCGCGACGCTCGTGGCCCTCGGCTGGCTGGCCCCCGAGCACCTCTCGGACTCCGACATGAGCCGGAAGCTGCTGTCCTGGTCGGAGGCGCCGCCGTTCGGCACCGACAGGAGCGGTCGACCGCTGCTGGAGTACGCGATGCAGGGCGCACGCGTGGTCGTGCTGCCTGCGGTGCTCGCCGGCGTGGCTGTCGGCATGATGGGGGTGTTCGGCGGACTTCTGCGTTGTGTGGGCGATGCGCGCGTGGACACGGTCGTGGCCGGGTTCGGCGAGGTGCTCGGAGCGCTGCCCCGGATGGTGGTGATCCTCGTGGTGGCGACGCTGATCCCGTCGACAGCGCGGGGACTGCTGCCGCTCGCCCTGGTGTGGGCGCTGTTGTGCAGTCCGGGCGCGATGGACGAGGCGGCGGCGGTGTCGGAGCGACTCGGGGGCGCGCGCTTCGTCGAAGCGCTTCGCGCTCACGGCTTCTCGTGGAACCGGATCTTCCTGTACCACATCGTGGCGTTGAACCTACGCCCCGTGGTGGTTCGGCAGGCCTGCGAGACGATGACCCAGGTGACCTTCCTGGAGCTGGCGCTCTCCTACCTCTCGGTTGTGAAGGAGGTCTCGAGCTTCACACATCCGGACTCGCTGCGGTCCTGGGCGGACCTGCTCAACATCGGGTACTCGTCGCTCGTCGTCCCGAACCTGGGTACCGGGCACGTGCTGGTCACGGGCCTGTTCCTGGTGGGGTGCGTGGTGCTCTTCGCCCGCCTCGGATCGTACGCAGCGAGGGCCCGCTGATGGCCCAGGTGCTGCTCGAGGTCGATCGGCTCCGCATCGGTGGGCCTGGGCGGGTGATCGTGGACGGCGTGAGCATTGTCGTCGAGGCGGGCAAGGTGACCGCCCTCTGCGGTCCCTCGGGGGCGGGAAAGTCGGTGACCGCCCGCGCCTGCATGGGGCTTGTGGATGTTCAACCTGGGCTGATCGGCGGTACCCTCAGGTACCCCGGGAGGTCGGAGCGGGACTGGTTCAAGGACCACCTCAACGGCGGGGCGCGCGGCATGGTGCGGCTCGCCCGTGAGACCGAGACGATGCGTGGAGGGTACCTCTCGTACAGCCCCCAGGCGGCGTCCAGCGCCCTGAATCCGGGGCGGACCATCGGTCGCCAGATGGAGATCGCGGTGGGGCGGCGGGAGAAGGCCATCCCGGCAAACCACCTCGCCGGGCTGATCGTGGAATTGCTCGCCGAGGTCGGCCTCGCACCCCACGTGTGCAGCTCATTGCCCGGGGAGCTCTCCGGTGGAATGTGCCAGCGCGCCGCGCTCGCGATCGCGATGGCATCGGCCCCCCAGGTGTTGCTCGCTGATGAACCGGAGACGGGTCTCGATCCCGTGCTTCGCCGGCAGGTCGTCGAGCTGCTGCTCTCGGTCGGAAAGGCCCATGGCTGCGGCATCCTGCTCATCTCGCACCACGAGGACACGGTCACCCGCATCGCGGACAGCGTGGTCCGCCTGGTCGGCCCGGTGCAGGCGCCATGATCCCCCTCATCTCCATCCGCAAGGTTGGAAAGACATTTCGAATTCCAGGTGCTTATCCGTGGAGTGCTTCGAGAGAGGTCGAAGCCGTGCGGGATGTGGATCTGGAGGTGGCGGATGGCGAGGTCGTCGCGCTCGTCGGGCAGTCGGGCTCCGGGAAGACCACGGTCTCCCGGCTCGTGCTCGGCCTGGAGCGCCCCACGTCGGGCGAGATCTGGATCGAGGGCAGCCGGTGGGACAACCTCGACGAGCGGGAGAGGCAGGTGCGTCGGGTCGCGTACCAGTACGTGCCACAGGACGCGCTCGCTGCGCTGGATCCCCAGCAGACGGTGCTCGAGCACGTGGTCGAGACGCTCAAGGTGCTCGCCCGCGTCCCCCGGGGAGACGCCGTGGCGCGCGGCGCCGCGATGCTGGCGAGGCTCGGGCTCTCGCACCGCCACCATGCGCTTCCTCGAGAGCTCTCGGGCGGCGAGCAACGCCGGGTCACCCTCGCGCGGGTGCTCGCCCTGGAGCCACGCCTCGTCGTGGCAGACGAGCCCACGTCCGGCCTCGATCCAGAGCGTCGCGCGTCCGTACTGGAGGACCTCGTCGGCAACCTCCCGGAGCGCGCCGGGTGTATCCTCGTGACGCACGACCTCGATGCCGCCTTCCCCTACTGCCACCGCGTGGTGGTCATGCTGGAGGGCCGTGTGATCGAGACTTTCGACCCCCGCAAGGATACGCCCACCCACCCGTACACCCGCTCCCTGCTGGATCCCTGGCAGGAACCTTCCCCCGGTGCCCCATGAGCCGCTACGCCACCCCGGTCCTGATGCTCCTCGTCACTGCGCTCGGGTCCTCGGCGCTCGTTCCGCACGCCTACGCGGGCGAGGTCGAGAAGGCCGAGCACGTGCGCGTGTCGGAGGAGATGCGCAAGCTCGCCCAGCGCAATGCCTGGAGCGCGGTGGAGGCCCAGTTCCAGAAGTTGATCGTCCTGCAGAGCTCGGGGGAGGTGCTCACGATGCAGGAGCTCACCCTCGGCATCCAGGCGGCCCAGAACCTCGGCGACATCACCGCAGCCCGCTCACGCCTCTCCCAGGCCGTGCGCATCGATGCGACTCCCGAGTTCGTGCAGCAACTCGCAGACATCGACGCCAACTACGGTCACGTGAAGATCGCCTACGACCAACGGTACGGCGCCGACCGCACGATCGTCGCGAAGGTTCCGCCGTTCGCCCCGGATCAGCGCGCCTCCATCGCCATCGCCAACAACATCGTGGCCGCGGAGCAGGACTACGACGGCCTGCTGCCAACCGGCGACTACTCTGTCGGCACCCACGAGTTCACCATCGCCGCTGGCAAGGACACCGGCAGCGTGACGGTTTCTCCGGGTTCCGGAGAGAGCAAGGCGTTCGAGTTCGCCTGGGTCGGCCCCCGCGCCACCGTAGGCGTCGCCGTGCTCACGGCCGGCGCGCTGAACTCCGCTGGCTCCTCCGCGGATGCCGGGCTGCAGGCCACGAGCTTCGGGGGGCTCGGCGCCCGGCTCGGCGTCGGCGTCGACATGGGGCTCACAAGGCACGTCGGCCTGCTCGCGGAGGTCGGGTACCACGACCTCTTCGGCGCCGCGCGGTACGACGGCGAGGTCACCGAGAGCGCCGACTCCACGGCGGTGAAGGGGAATTCGATCCACATGGGCTACGGCTGGCTGGCCGCCAGCTTTCGCTTCGGAAAGCTCTGGGCGGCGGCAGGCCCGATCTGGGGGATCGGGGGCGGTTCGGTCACCGGCGCGGACGGGTACTGCGTGGCGAACCCATCCGATGCCAGCTGCGTCGATTCTGCGGGCCTCGGGGAACAGAACGCCCCTTACCAGCGTTTGAGTGGAAGAATCATGGCAGGTGGTGGTGCCGCGAGTGTCTCCTACGCGCTGTTCGATGCCGGGTCCTTCAGTGGTGCTGCCACGCTCGAAGGCGGCGCCCAGACGGATTCCTATCGCCTTTACCCGTGGGGCCAGGTCGCGTTGACGCTCGCGCCCCAGAGCAAGTCCGATTGACTTTTCGCCTCACGGCGTCCCCGCTGAATTCTATCGAAAATCTCCGGAGGTAGGATGTTCCTCGCAACGTTGCTGACTGCCATGCTCACCCCAGCCGCCCTCGCGGTCGAGGTCACATGGGTGGGCGGCGGACACGCTTCGAACCCCGAGTGGTCCCCTGACGGCAGTTGGCTGGCCTTCGAGGTCAACAACAACTCCGACAAGGTTGATCTGTACGTCGTGCGTGTCTCGAACGGCAACCCCGCCGCCGCGACGAAGGTCGTGATCCCGGGCAGCTCGTCGAGCTTCTCGGCGACCGGCAGCTACGCCGCGAACCCGAACTGGCACCCGAAGGGCCCGGTCCTGTTCGAGGCTGCAAATTCAGGTGGGCTCACGCGCCTGTACTACCTCTCCCCCGGGACGAGCTCGCCTGCGGAGTACATCAACATCACCCAGGCGCCCGGCAACCTCGCCTGGCCCACGGTCTCGCCGGACGGGAACAGCCTGGCATACACGTCGAGCGCGACGGGCTCCGGGGACATCTACGTGTTCTCCTCGGCGACCGGGAAAGCCACGATCTCGATGGCCTCTGCGCTCCCGGAGAACGCTCCGCGGTTCGCTCCGGACGGCAAGACCCTGGTGTTCTCTCGGAAGAGCCAGGGCACGGAGGACCTGTTCACGTGGACGACGGGCGCCGCCTCGCAGCTCCCACTCAAGAACGCGGCGGGCGACCAGAGCCGCCCCCGGTACGCGGGCGACAAGGTGGTGTACTTCACGAACGAGCGTGGGGACGACCACTGGGACATCGCGGTCATGCTGGGCGTCGGGGGTTCTGCGTCCACCACCCTGGCCAAGGACATCCGACTGCCGCTCCGCAGCCAACCGCAGCTCACGCCCGATGGAACGGCGGTGATCTGGACCTCGATGGCCCCGAACACGGATGCCATCGTGTACGTGACCAAGCTCGACGGCAGCGGCACGAAGCAGATCAACACCGGACTCACCGCCGTCGGGGATGCCGCCGTGAGCACCTCGGGCGGCCGCTTGTTCCTGGCCTTCACCGCGCTCCCGACCTCGGGCTCCGACTGGCGCCAGCTCCACGTGATCGACGTCACCGGGCAGATCTGAGGGGTCCACCCTCCGGCGCCATGTCACCGCTGCCCCTGCTCGAAGCCCTCGTCGCCGCGCGGTCGCCATCCCGCGAGGAGGGGCCGTGCGTGGATGTGCTGGAGGCGTGGATGGCCGATCGCGGGTGGCGGTCGACCCGGGCCGACCGGAACCTGATGGTGGTGCGCGACTCGGGCTCGCCCGGGCCGACGCTGCTGCTGTGCTCGCACGTCGACACGGTGCCCGCAACTGCCGCCTGGACGCGGGATCCCTGGGTACCGACGCGCGAGGGCGGGCGCCTGTACGGGCTCGGCGCGAATGACGCGAAGGCCAGCGTCGCTGCCATGGCCGTCGCATTCCTGGAGGCCCGCCCGCGAGCCGGGCGGCTCGTGTTTGCGGCCGTGTGCGAGGAGGAGGTCGGGCGCGGGGGGCTGGAGGCGTTCCTCCCGAGCCTGCCGGCGCCGGACTTCGCGATCATCGGCGAACCCACGGGGCTCGACATCGCCACCGCGCAGAACGGGCTCCTGATCCTGGACGCCACGGCGCATGGCCGCGCCGGGCACGCTGCACGGCCACACCTCGCGGACAACGCGCTGTACACAGCGGCGCACGACATCGTGGCGCTGGAAGCCCTGGCGGCGCAGGGGCTCGACCGCGTGCACGCGACCGCGGGGCGCACCACGCTGGCCGTGACCGTGTGCTCTGCCGGCGACCGCCACAACGTGATCCCCGGGGAGGCGAGGTACACCGTGGACCTGCGGACCACGCCTGCGTACACCCACGACGAGCTCGTGCACCTCGTTCGTGCGAGCGTACGCGCCGAGGTGACCGTGCGATCGGGTCGATTCCAGCCGGTGCAGACGCCCGAAGGGGCTGCGGTGCTGGTGGCCGCGCTGCACGCGATGGCCAGGTCCGGAGCCGTGCCCCGCCAGTTCCACTCGCCGACGCTGTCGGATTGGGCACACCTCGGAAACGTCGCGGCCATCAAGTGGGGGCCGGGGTTGTCGGAGGTTTCGCACACGAGCGACGAGTGGGTGGAGACGGCGATGGTGGAACGGGCGGCAGGGCTGTATGCGACCGTGGCTGACGAGGTCCTGTCGTGACCCGGCGGTTGTGGGACAAGGGAGAGGGCCACGCGTCGCCAGTGGCGGACCGGCTCACTGCGTTCACCGTGGGGGACGACCCGCAGACGGACATGGCGTGGGCGGCCGAAGATGTGCTGGGCTCCATCGCCTGGGTCGGTGCTCAGGAGCGCGCTGGGCTGCTCGAGGCGGAGGATGCCGACACGCTGCGGGAAGGGTTGCGGACGATCGCGCAGGAGATCGCCGGGGGGCGGTTCGTGATCCCCGCCGAGCTCGAAGATGTGCACAGCGCCGTGGAAGTGCTCCTGACCGAGCGGCTGGGGCCGGTGGCCGGGAAGCTGCACACGGGCCGCTCGCGCAACGACCAGGTGCTCACCGACCTGCGGCTCTGGATGCGGGCGCGCGTGTCGGAGGGGCGCGCCGCCCACCTCGATCTGGTCTCCGACCTGCTTGGCTTCGCCCGATCCCACCCAGGGCGGCTCACCGGGTACACGCACCTGCAGCGGGCCATGCCGTCCAGCTACGCGCTGTGGGCCGCCGGCTACGCTGGCGCGCTGCTCGACGCGACCGCGCTCTACGACGCCGCCGCGGCGCTCACCGATCGGTGTCCGCTCGGCACGGCTGCCGGGTACGGCTCCACGCTGCCCATGGGCACGGCCGCCGGGCGCGCCAGCATCGCGCGGGACCTCGGGTTTGGGAGCGCCGAGCAGCCCGTGACTGCGGCGCAGCTCACGCGCGGGCTCGTGGAGTCTGCCGTGCTCGGCGCCTTCGCGGCCTCGGCCCACCTCGTCGGCCGGCTCGCCTGGGACGTGTCGCTGTACTCCACCTCGGAGTTCGCGTTGCTCACCCTGGACGACGCGCTGACGACGGGCAGCTCGATCATGCCGCAGAAGCGCAACCCGGACGTCGCTGAGCTGCTGCGAGGGCAGGCGCATCGCGTACGGGCGGCCCAGCGGGAGATCGAGGACCTCACGCTGCTCCCGGGTGGCTACCACCGCGATCTGCAGCACACCAAGGCACCGCTGCTCCGCGGCGTGAGGGTGGGGCTGGAAACGCTGCACGTGGCGTCCCTGATGGTGAGGGGAGTGCATCCCCGGCCCCAGCCCCAGGACCCGGAGCTGTACGCCACGGCCGAGGCCTTCGCGCGGGCGCGGGCGTCCGGCCAGCCGTTCCGCGAGGTGTACCGCGAGGTGGGCCGCGAGATCAAGCAGGGACGGTTCACGCCCGGGGCGCCAGGCGGGGATGCCGTGCCGGACGCCGAGATCGACCTGCTGCAGGCTCGCTGGGAGGCGCTTCAGCCCGGCTGACGATGGTGCGGTGTTGGCGGCGCGACCTGCGTCCGTCCACAATCTCGCGGAGCCGGTGAGCCGGGTCGTGCGATACGTGACCCCATGTTCCCGCTTCTGCTTGCCTGCGTGGTCAGTGCACAGCCCTCCAGGGAGGACGACCCCATCCCCGTCGACACCGGGCCCGTCGATGTCGACGTCCACGCCGACTCCGGCGAGCTGGACTGGAGCGGCGACGCGGAGTGCGGAGTGTGGGGCGAGGCCAACGCCGCCGGCTGTGGGTGGGCCTGGATCGAGGCGGGGGATGACCAGGCGAAGCTCATGCTGGGCCTCGACCTGCCGCGTGATCACGTCGATGAGGGTCACGATTGGACCTACACGCTCGACGTGCGCGGCCCCGCCAGCGTCGTCTACCTCGTCAAAGACGGCGGCACCGAGGGCTACACCTGGATGGGCTGCGGCGACGCGGCTTCGGGCGGGAGCGGAACCCCCTGGCAAGGGGTCTCCGGCACCGTGACCGTCGAGGCCGACTACGTGTGCGAATACGACGACTACTGCGCCGGCCCGCAGTACGTCTACGACGCGCGGGTCGCGCTCTCGGGCGTGGTCGTCCAGCGATCCGACGGCGACCGGCAGTTGCTGGCGGACACCACGCTCTCGGTGATCCTCGGCATCGCCTCCTGCGACTGAGGTCGCGCGTACTCGCGGCTCGCGGCTACGGATTTGATGCGGAGCGCGCAGCGGACGGCGAGTCGTCGAGCCGTCGCAGCTGCGCCCCGCCTTCCTGGTGCGGAAGTTCACGGGGCCCCGGTCGCGCGTACTCGCGGCTCGCGGCTACGGATTTGATGCGGAGCGCGCAGCGGACGGCGAGTGGTCGAGGCGTCGAAGCTGCGCCCCGCCTTCCTCGTGGTGAAGTTCACGGGGCCCCGGTCGCGCGTACTCGCGGCTCGCGGCTACGGATTTGATGCGGAGCGCGCAGCGGACGGCGAGTGGTCGAGGCGTCGAAGCTG